>CAVVSO010000001.1:0-15979 GCA_963750745.1 uncultured Alphaproteobacteria bacterium
CCGCGATCACGATCTCCTGCGGGTGGCCGGAAAGGGCCCGGCTCATGTCGGGCTCCGGTCCGTTCGCCCCCATGTGCCACGGCGTGTGGCAGTCGTGGCATCCCGAGGTTTCGACCAGGTACTTGCCCTGCGCCACGTCGCCGTCCTGGGCCGGCGCCGGCCCCGCCACGAAGAGCGCCCCTGCCGCCACCAGCATCATGTGCGTCCGTCTCATTGCCTTGTCCCTCCTTGTTGAGTCTGGGTCTTTGATGCGTCGAGTTCGGCGATCCACTTCCGAGATCATGTCTAGCGCGTCCTCGTCCACCAGGTCGGTGCCGAGGGGCGGCATCTGCAGCGCCGCCCAGCGCGAGGCCATGCGCTGGACCAGCCCGCTCCGCTCCGGGTGGCCGGGGTCGACGCGCAGCACGGCGTCCGGGGTCTGGCCGGGCGCCGGGTCCTTGACCGCCACGCCGACGGTGGTGGCATATGCCGCCTCCACCGGATCGCCGGTCATGTGGCGCAGGAAGATCCCGACGTTCTGCAGCTTCCCGTCCGAGGCGTGGCAATGCCCGCAGTTGCCGTTGAAATACCCGAGCACCGCCCGCTCGGTCGGTGAAGCGGCCTCGATCCGCGGCGGCGTCGCCAGCAGCGAGGCCGGCAGGCCGGTCATGAGCCCCGCCCGCACCAGGTAGGGCAAGTCGACGCCGGGCGCCGGCGCCGGATCGGCGTGCAACCCGTTCGGGTCGCGGTCGGGCGAGAGCTGCAGCAGGCTGAAGCCTATGATCGGCGTCGGCCGCCCCTCGTGGCAGACCTTGCAGTCGGCGACGCTCGGGATCGAATGCGACCGCCCGCCGCCGAAGTCGTAGGTGCCGCGGAGGCCCGTGGCGGGCGCCAGCGTCGCCTCGCGCCCGTCGGCGCTCCAAGCGTAGGCCGCGTAGCGCCAGGTTCCGTCCGCCAGCCGCTCGATCATCCGGGTCTCGACCGGCCGGCCGCCGAACGCAAACTCCTTCCAGAACCGGGTGCCCCCCGGGAACACCCAGTTCTCCGGGTCCGAGGCGTCGATGGCGGTGCTCGGCGGCAGCGAGATCCAGCGGCGTTTGGCCGCACCGTCGGTCCAGAGCGGATACTGCGGCGCGAAAGCCGAGGTTCTCGGATCGATCGTGCGCGCGTCGAAGTCGGCGTAGAGCCCGGTATCGCGCAGCAGCGCCGGCGGCGGCGAGTCGGAGCGGCGTCTCGCCGCGAACGGCGATCACGGACGCCACCAGCACGGCGGCGACGCCAGCCAGCCGATCCAAAGCGAAGAACCCTCGCGCCCCCACGATGCTCAGCCCGAACGCCACCCGGCACGAAGATATCATGTTCTGCGATTCGCGGTAGTTGTTTCGCTGATACTTGCCCGGCCAAGTCTCAGCCGGATCGCAGCCGGAATTGCGTTGCGTCGACGCCCATGCCCGGGCGAGCTCAACACCCTACTGCTGATCGCCTTCGACGAAGCAGGGGGCACCTATGATCACGTGGCCCCGCCCCCAGCCCCACCGCCGGACCCGGCGGCTCCCGTCGGCCAGATGGGGTTCACCTTCAACCGGTCGGGGCAGCGGGTGCCGGCCATCGCGATCTCCGCGTGGATACCCGAGCGCAGCATTGTCACCGACGAGTATCGTCACACGTCCCTGATCCGGACGATGCGCGAACGGTGGTCAGTTGGAGGCCCGCTCACAGCGCGCGATGCTATCGCAAGTGACATCGGCCCCCTCTTTCCGCCGCAAATGGCTGCCGAACGGTCGCTGTTGCGCGCAATCCGAATTATTGAGAGCGGGCCAGCGATGTCCGCTTCGCGTTATTATTCCCCTCAATTCTGCTCCCCGCGGATCGAGGCCCACCTGTTCCGGCCACTCGCCTGGAAACCCCTCCAGCAGATCATCCAGCTGCCGTTCCGCCGATTGCCGCCCATCCAGGATCGCCTCGACGATATCCGGCGCAAGCAGCGTCAGCCGCAGAACCCGGCTCAGTTAGGCCGCGCGCGACGGCCTTGGCCCGAGCCAGGTCATCCAGCGTCGCATGCACGCCCCGTCCAACATCCTCCGCCACCGGAATGCCCGCGCCAGCGCCTTCACCATCGCGTTCTCGACGCGCGGCCGCGGCGCCCACTCGGCTCCGTCTGGCGTCACGATCAGCTTCCGCCCGCCCGCTTCCTGAACGTCATCGGAGGATGCGGACGGTGATCGCTCGTCCTCGGCCGAGACGGTCGCCCGTTTCATGCTGCCGCCTCCGGTTACCAGCCACTTCACTAATTCGGCGAGACTCCGCCGCAAGTCGAACTTCCACACCGTGCATCTGCACGTCGACCCCGTCCAGGACAGCTGCCCGATACCGCCTGCTCCGGCGGGAACAATTCGTCCCACAGCGGGTCGAGCTCCAGCAGCGCCTCGCGCGCCTCGGCATCGGTGATGTCGTCCTGCTTGGCGCGCGCCGCCCGCCAGGTGCCGACCATGATCTCCGGCTGCCGGAAGATGCCGCGGAGCTCGTCGATCACCGCGGCCTCGATCTCCGCTGCAGGCACGCGAATGACTGGGCAGGCCTCCGGCCGGTATCAGGCCTCGTATTTGAAGGAGAGCGAGACGCGCGTGCGGAACGCCACGACTTTCCCGTTCTCGACTTTCATGTCCATCTTGGTCACCTCAGCCACCCGAAGATCGCGCAATGAGCCCGCAGCCGCCTCCACGGCGTTCCGTCCCGCCTCCGCCCAGGATTTCTCGCTCACGCCGACAACCTCGACGATCTTGTAGACGCCTTCTGCCATCAGACCCTCCCAGGAGTTGGCCACCGTCGATCGGTGACGCGTGTAGATCGATCAGGCCATCTCGCGATGCATTTCTAAGACCACTTCGCCGGAGACCGGGTCGGTGACGCCGAGCTCCCCGCCGAGGTCCTCCAGCATCTCGCGGCTGCGATCGAGGGTTTCGATCATCTTCGGACGCGCCGCGACGATCGCGTCCATGCTGTCCCACTCGCCAATCAGGCAGAAGTCGCGTTCGCCGGTCTGGATGATGGCGACAGACTTCATGCCGGGGAAAGTATCACGGTCGATGGCTCGGTGCGCCTCGAGATAGTCCTCGTTCCGCCCCGGCTTCACCCGCATGCGCACCACATTGTAGGCTGTCATGGTTCCGCCCTCCCCAGAAGCATCGCCCGACCTTGGAACCGGCCAATCCGCCAGCTCCAGGCGCCGACCTCGACCTGCCGGGCGATCCGGCCGACCGGGAAAGGTTAGCACCGTTGGACGCGTCGCGTCTCGCTTCACGCTGAACCGAGGGCACCGCAAGACAGAGCGGCCGAGCTTTCGCCCGGCCGCTGAAGACAGTGCCTTTGATTGTTTGCGTTCGCTCTCAGTCGAGCCGGTAGACACGCTCCCTGCCCTCGACCTTCTTGGCGGTGACGGTGAGGCCGAGCTTCTTCTTCAGCGCGCCGGCGAAGGTGCCGCGCACCGTGTGGGCTGCCAACCGGTAGCCTTGACGATCTGGGCGATGGTCGCGCTCTCCTTGCGGCGGAGCATCGCGACCAGGTGTCGTCGCGGGTAGGCGAGCGCCGACCCGCTCGGCTGACGGGATCAGCGTCCGCTAGTGCTGCCCTGCCAGGAGGGCATACGTGCGCGTCCCTTGCTCCAGAGCCGAGGCCGTGCTGTCGTGATCGAACTGGCCTGCGAGGGAGGGGACGATGGGTCTAGGTACGGGACGGCTGGCGGCCTCGGCTGCGGTGTTCCTGTTGGCGCCGCTTTGCGTGGCTTGGGCGCAAGCGCCCACCGACGCCTGCGGGCTGATGAGTAGGGACGAGTTCCAGGCGCTGACCGGGAAGACGGAGTACACCGATCCGACGGGGATGCCCTGGGGCGGCGGGACGGTCTGCGGCTTCGGCAACGGGCAGATCATTCTCCTCACCGGAGCGGATTCGACGAAGGTCATCGACGGGTTCCTGACGAGCGCCGAAAAGGATCTGATCTCGCTGCGCACTCCGGTCGACGGGCTCGGCGAGGGCGCCTTCTCGGTCTTGTTCGATCCCGAGGACAAGTATCAGGACCATGGCGCCTTCGTTGTTTTCGGCGCGGGCCCCCCTATGGTGGCCGTGTCGGTCAACGCAGAGGACGGGCAACCGGCAGAGGTGGCGCTGCCGCAGGCGATGGCTGTCGCAGAGGCGGTAGCGGCGAAGCTTCCCTAGGCGCAGAGAGCGCTCTCTCTCAGCTCACTCCGGTGATCATGGCGACAATCTCGTTCTTGTCGGTTGTCCTAGTCTCGCGCACGCCCATCTGGCTTCCCCTACGCAACACGCAGATACGGTCTGAGAGACGGAAGACCTGATCAAGGCTGTGGCTGATCAGCAGCACCCCGATGTCGCGCGCCCGGAGCGACCTGACGATCTCCTCGACCTTGGCGGTCTCCGCGACACCAAGCGCCGCGGTCGGCTCGTCGAGCAGAATCAGTTTCCTCGCCCAGTGCGTCGCGCGCGCGATGGCGACGCCCTGCCGCTGGCCGCCCGAGAGGTCCCGGATGATCGAATGCGGCGAAGGGATGCGCACATCGAGCTCCCGCACCAGTTTTTCGGTTTCGGCGATCATTCGCGACCGGTCGAGGAGGCCGAAGCGGTTTCTAACGACCTCGCGCCCGAGAAAAAGGTTCATGTAGACCGTTTGCTGGTCGGCGAGCGCCAGGTCCTGATAGACCACCTCGACGCCATGCGTCCGCGCCATGATCGCGCTCGACATAGAGACGCTCTCGCCGTCGATGGTGATCGTCCCCGATGTCGGCGGGTACACCCCGGAGACGATCTTGATCAGCGTCGATTTGCCCGCGCCATTGTCGCCGACCAGCGCGACGATCTCGCCGGGATGGATGTCGAGCGAGAAGTTCTCGATCGCCACCACGCCGCCGAAGGTCTTGCGGATATCCCGGAGCTCCAGCACCGGGGCGGTGCCTCTGCCGATCATACCCGTCGCCTCAGACCGGCCAGGCTTCGGCTTCGCCGAAGCCGTTCTCGATCGTCTCGACCTTCGGCACGCCGGCCGCAATGCCGGAGACCCCCACGACGTAGGCCCGTGTCACGAACGCCTGCCCGCGAAACCCGAAGACCACGGTGTCGCCGACCTGCGGCGCCCCCGGCCCCTCGCCATCGATCATCGCGTAATAGTCAATCGCTGAGGGCGGCGGCACCTCCACGCTCCGGAGCGCGGACGCGGACGTCGTTGGGGCATCGGCCACGATCGCCTTCACGTCGTAGGGCGGAAAGATCGGGTCGATATAGAAGCCGCCGCCGAAGCAATAGGCCTTGCCGCCCGCGAGATGCGACACCTCGGTCAGGTAGAGCACCGCCGGCAGCTCCGGCAGGTCCTCGTAGACATGCAGCGCCGTCGTCCCGTGCAGCCCGTTGCCCGGCTCGACCTGCGTCGCGCCCGCCTCGGCGAGCGCGGCGATCACCACCGACGAGGTGGTGCCGGGCGCGTTGATCTCGATGCCGCTCCGCCCGGCCCGCGCCAGCGCCGCGGCCGCCCTCTCCAGCGTAGCGAGGTTCGGCGTCGGCTTCACCTTGCGGGTCTCGGGGTCAAAGAGCAGGGCTGGAAACGTGGTGATCCCGGCGAAGCGTCCGCCGGGCACCGCGTCCAGCGCATCCGCCACCGCGGCCACCTCGGCGGCGTCAAAGCCGCCCTCGTGTCCGCGGTAGAAGGTGTCGCCTTCCGCCCGGATGCGCGCCAGCAGCGGCTGGACGTAACCCGCAGCCTCGGCCGCGGCGCCGGCCTCGCGCGCCTTGGTCTCGTTGAAGACCGTCCAGTAGTCGGGCCGGAACGCCGCGGCCGCGGCCGCCGCCTCGGCCCGTGGCACCTGGGTCAGGTGCCCGAGATGGCCGACCAGCAGCCCGGCGCGATGCGTCGCCCGCGCGCAGGCCATATCGACCGCCACCGAGCGCTCGATGCCGCCGCGCAGCACCGCCCGGCAGAAGGCGCTCGATCGTCCGACCTGCTTGGTCATGGCGAAGACCTTGACCCCGAATCGGTCCGCCTCCGCCCGCAGCGCCCGCGCGTTCGCCTCCACCGCGTCGAGATCGAGCACGTAGGAATTCGCCGGCAGCCTTCCCTCCCGGTGCAGGGCGATCGCCGCCTCGACGAACCCGGGATTGCGGCGGCGCAGGACCTCGAGAAACATCGCGCGCTCCTCAGCTCGTCTTCTCGCGCAGCGACAGCGCCACCGCCACCAGGATGATGAGGCCCCGCACGATCATCTGGTCCGAAACCGAGAGCCCCATCAGGATCAGCCCGTTGTTGAGCATCCCCATCATCAGCGAGCCGACCAGCGCCCCGATGATCGAGCCCTTGCCGCCATTGAGCAGCGTCCCGCCGACGATGGTGGCGGCGATCACCGTCATCAGGTCGGTCTCGCCCAGCGTGTATTTCGCCGCCTGCAGCCGCCCGGCATAGAGCAGCCCGGCGAGCCCCGCCATCCCGCCGCTCAGCATCAGCACCGCCAGCCGTATCCGCGGCACCCGAATGCCGGAGACCAGCGCCGCCCGGGCGTTGTCTCCGGTCGCCAGCACATGCGCCCCGAAGCGCGTCTCGCGATAGACGACGTGGCCGATGCCGATCGCCACCACCGTCCAGATCACCAGCGACGGCACGCCGAAGACCCTGCCCGATCCGAAGAAGCCGGTGAAGGCCGCGTCGGTCACCGGGATCGAGCGCAGATCGGTCAGCGACCGCGCGACCCCGGCGAAGAGGCCGAGCGTCGCCAGCGTCACCAGGAACGACGGCATCCGCACATAGGCCACCAGCGCCCCGTTGATCGCGCCGATCAACAGCCCGGCCCCGAGCCCGGCGGCTACGCCTGCAACCAGCCCGTAGGCGTTCAGCGCCACCGCCGCCGAGAGCGCCGCCACGGCGACGGTCGACCCGATCGAAAGGTCGATCTCGCCGGCCGACAGCACGAAGACGAGGCCGATCGCCATCACCGTCACCGGTGCCGTCTGCAGCACGATGTTGGAGACGTTGCGCAGCGTCAGAAAGCCGCTGTCGCGAAGCACCACGGCGAAGAACAGGAAGATCGCGAGGAAGCCGAGATAGACGACATACTGCTGCAGGTCGATTCCCGCGACCGCCGACTTGGATGTGGACATCCGGCGGCCTCCCCGGCGCGACCCTATTTCGCCGCGTCGAGCACGCTGGCCGGCGCCGGACTGTGCAGCGACTGCATCCAGCCTTCGGCGATATTGTCCTTGGTGACCGCGAGCAAGTCCACAACGAGGAAAGGCGCGGCGCCCTTGCCGATCAGGCTCGCGGCGGCAGCGCGCGCGGCGGTCTGGCCGATGGCGTAGGCCTCGTCGGCGACCAGCGCCGCGACGTTCCCGCCCGATACCATGTCGAGTGCCGCGGGCTCGTTCAGATCCAGCGTCACGATCTTGGTGTGGCTGTTGCCTGCAGCTTTCAGCGCCGCGAGCACGCTCAACGCCGGCTCGGCCCAGGTGACGTAGATGCCGTCGAGATCGGGATGCTGCGTCAGCATCGCGGTCGCGATCTCCTCGCTGCGCGACGGGTCGGCCATCCCGGCCTCGGCGACGATCTGCATGTCCGGATAGTCCGCCTCGATCGTCGCCTTGAAGGCGCCGTCGCGCTGGTTGGTCACGTAGAAGTCGGCGTCGTGGTAGATGTAGCCCAGCCGCCCCTTCTCCCCCAGCGCCGCCGCCATGGCGTCCGCCGCGTTCTTGCCCATGCTGAAGAGATCGTCCGACACCACCGCGGCATAGTCGCGGCCCTGCTGATAGCCGGCCGGAGAATTGTCCACGAAGGCCAGCTTCACGCCGGCGTCGAGCGCCGGCTTGTAGACCGCGGCGGCGGTCGGCGGATCGACCGGCAGCGACAGGATGATCGACGGCTTCTTCGCCATCACCGTCTCGACATCCGCCTGCTGACGCGAGGCGTCGAAGCCGGCGTCGGTCTGCGCCACCACCGCGATGCCGAGACGCGCGAACTCGTCGCGCGCCCCGGCATCGACCGCGCGGGTGTATTCGCTCATCTCGTGCCAGACCAGGGCGGCGGTGTAGCCGCCGGCCTTGATCTTCGCCGCTTCCTCGGGGGTCAGCGTCATGCTGGCGGCCGGCGTCGCGCTCTCGCCGTTCGGCCCGGTGGTGATGCCCTCGACCGCACCCACCGGCCCCGCGAGGAGCGAGGCGGCCAGGAGAGCCGTCAGCATGGCTGCATTGGTCATGATGTTTTCCCCCGGGGCTGATAGCTACTTGGCCGCGTCGAGCACCGACTGCGGCGCGTCGCGATGCAGCGACTGCTGCCAGCCGGCCGCGACGTTCTCCTTGGTCACCGTCAGCGCCGGCGCCACGATGAACGGCGGGCTCGGCTCGCCGACCAGCGCCTTCATCCCGGTCGCCGCCATCGCCCGCCCGAGCTCATAGGCCTCGTCCGCCACGATGCCGATGACGTTGCCGCCCTTGACCATGTCGAGCGCCACCGGCTCGGAGAGATCGAGCGTCACCACCTTGGTCGTGGTGTTCCCCGCCGCGCGCAGCGCCGCCAGCACGCCGTCGGCCGGCTCGGCCCAGGTCACGTAGATCCCGGCGAGATCCGGATGCTGCAGCAGCATCGCGCTCGCCAGCTCCTCGGCGCGGGCCGGATCGGAGATGCCCTGCTCGGCGGTGATCTTGATGTCGGGATAGTCCTTCTCGATCGTGGTCTTGAAGGCGTTGTCGCGCTGGTTGGTCACATAATAGGTGGCGTCGTGGAAGATCCAGCCGACATTGCCCTTGCCGCCGATCGCCTTGGCCAGCACGTCAGCCGCCTGCTTGCCCATCTGGAAAAGATCGTCGGTGACGATCGCCGCATAGTCGGTGCCCTGCTTGTAGCCCGCCGGCACGTTCGACAGGAACACCAGCTTCACGCCCGACCCCGCCGCCTCCTTGAACGCCTCGGCCGAGGTCACCGGATCGAGCGGCAGCGCCAGGATCACGTCCGGGCCGGCGGCCAGCGCCGTCTCGATATCCGACCGCTGCTTCGCCGCGTCGAAGCCGGCGTCGGTCGTCACCACCACCTCGATGCCGGCCTTCTTGAACTCGTCGGTCGCGCCCGCGCTGACCGCGTTCACGAAGTCCGACGAGGTGTGCCAGAGCAGCGCCGCCTTGTGGCCCTTGCCCTGAAGCGCCGCGATGTCGGCATCGCTCAGCGTGACGGTCGAGGACGGCGTCGCGCTCTCGCCGTTCGGCCCGACCGTCTGCGCGGCGGCCAACCCCGCGGCGAGGAGCGACAGCGCCGCCAGCGCCGCACCGGCTATCATATTGATTCGCATTTCAACTCTCTCCCTGCTTTTCTGGTCCGTCAGTCTGGGGCGACGCCGCAGTAGCGGGCGATGAAGGTCGCGAAGGCGAGCACCCCCGCGAAATACTCCTCGATCTCCACATGCTCCTCGAAGGTATGGCAGTTGCGGATGTCCCCCGGCGCGCAATAGACCGCCGGCACGCCGAGCCGCCCGGTGAAGAACGGCATCTCCGACCAGAAGGGCGCGCCCTCGATCCCGCCGCGCCCGGGCATCGCCGCCGCGACCGCCTCGGCGAGGAGCCCGATCTCCGGCGTGTCGGCATCCGTCTCGGCGCCCGAGCCGCCGAGCGCATGGTCGCGGCCTGCCGGATAGGCGATCTCCACCCGGATCTCCGGGATCCCGGATCGCGCCCCGCACCACCGCCTCGAGCTCCGCCGCGGCGGCGTCGAGCGCCTCGCCCGGCAAGAGCTTGCGGATCAGCGAGAAGCGGCAGCGCTCCGGCACCGCGATGAAGCCGCCGCCCTCGATGCCGGTGACGAGCAGGAACCCCCGCCCGACCAGCGGATGCTCGGCCCGCGCCGCAACCGCGTCGGAATGCTTCCAGAGTGCTGCCAGCACGCCATGCGCCGCCTTCAGCGCGTCATGGCCGAGCTCGGGCACCCCGAAATAGGCCGACTTGCCGATCACGGTGATGTCCGCGATGAAAAAGCCGATCTGCGCCGGATAGATCGCCAGCCGCGTCGGCTCGACATAGACGACGAAATCCGGCCGCGCGATCGCGCCGGACGCGATCCGCGCCACCAGATCCTTCACCCCGGCCGAGACGCCGCTGCCGGGCTGGCCGCTCTCCTCGTCGCCGACGAAGGCGAAGCCGACATCGCCCGCGAGCCGGACGCCCGCCCGGTCGAGCACCCCGAGCGCGGCAAGGCTCGCGCAGATCCCGGCCTTGAGGTCGCCCGCGCCCCGCCCCCAGACCGCGCCGTCCACGATCGGCGCCGCGAAGGGCGACTCTCGCGCGGTGCCCGCCCAATGCTCGCGCCAGCCCTCCACGTGCACGGTATCGCTATGACCGACGAAGAGCAGCCGCCTGCCGCCGCCCGCACCCCGGCGCTCGCCCCAGACGTTCGGCCTGCCGGGCAGGAACTCGGCGGTCTCGACGCCCGACAGCCCGCGCTCGCGCATCTCCTCGCCAAGGAACCCGGCGAAACCCGCCTCGTGGCCGGTGATGCTCTCCTGGCCGATCGCGCCCCGCAGCAGCGCCAGCGCATCGTCGCGATCGAGCGCGCCAAGCAGGCGGTCATGCAGCGCGGCGATCACGGCGCGACCCGGCGCAGCGGCGCCGGCGGCAACGAGATGCGCCCGCCGGGCGCCTCGGCCCCGAAGAGCGCGTTGTGCAGCTGGTTGAGCCCGATCGCCGCCGCGCCGACCAGCGCCGCCCGCGCCCCGAGCTGGCTGGGCTCGACCGTCACCGGGGCCGGAAAACAGCGCGGCAGCACGGCGCGCACCCGTTCGATCAGCTCGGGCCGGCAGCCGATCGAGCCGCCGAGGATCACCTTCGAGGGGTTGGCCAGGGCGCAGATGGCACACGATCCCACGCGCCAGCAGGCGGGCGGTCTCGTCCAGCACCTCTCCCGCTGCCGCATCGCCGGCAGTGGCGAGCGCGAAGATCTCTGGCACTTCCAACTCTTCGCCCGAGTGAGCGGCATAGCGCCTGCGGATGCCTGCGGAAGCGACCTGGCGCTCGAAGGCTCCGGCGCGAAGCGACTCTCGCTCGAAGGGATCGGCGCCAAAGGGAAGAAATCCCATCTCGCCTGCGGCGTTGTCAGCGCCATGAACGAGCTCGCCCGCGAGGATCATGCCGCTGCCGATCCCCGTTCCAAGAGCCACAAACGCGAGGTCGTCGAGGCCCTGTCCCGCGCCTTGCCAGGCTTCGCCCTGAACCGCGAGATTGACGTCGTTCTCCAGGATCACGCCAAAGCCGAGCGCGGCCTCGAGCGCGGCGGCCACGTCCATCGTGTCGAAGCCGGGAATGTTAGGCGCCATCAGCACGCGCCCCGTGTCCATCTGCGGCGCCCCGGGAACGCCGACAACCGCCAGCCGCAGACGCTCCTTAGCGAACCCGCTCCTCCCTGCCAGCTCGAGGCCCATCCGTGCAATCTGGTGGACCACATCGAAGCCGCCCCGCCGGTCGGTCGGCTCCGCTGCCTCGGCCACCACGTTTCCGGTCAGGTTGGAGATGCCGATGTGGACCTGGGTGCCACCCAGATCCACGGCGGCGATATAGGCGGCGTCGGGGACTATCTCGTAGGTCACCGCCGTCCGGCCGACGTGCCCACCGGTCCGGCCCGTCTCAGCAACCCAACCCTCTGCTTCGAGGTGCCGCACGATCTCGGAAATCGTCTGTTTAGAAAGGCCGGTCTGTTTGGCAATCGACGCCCGCGAGATTGGCCCGCCCTGCAGGATCGACTCCATTACGGAGCGCAGGGAGAATTGCCGCGAGATGCGAAAGACCCTCAACTCGGCATCTCCATTAATTCCGTAAGGGAACGAATATTGGCGATTCCCGCGCAGGTCAAGCAAACCAGTGAGAGCCAGGCCAGGAGACGCCCGTAAGCGTTCGAGCCGGGCCCGATGTTCGGCGACGCCTGGCCCACCAACCGGGTGTTCCCCACCGACGTCGTCGCGGACGGCGCGGTGCTTCGCTTCGACGACATCGAACTCGAGGTGCGCGACATCGGTCCGGCGGAATCGTTCCACGACAGCATGTTCATCCTGCACGGCGCCGCGCCGCAGGCCCCTTCATTGGTGATCTCGCCTATGGCCTGATGCACCCATACATGGCCGACAATCACAACCCGGATTGGACGCGGGCGCTGGCTTCAGTCCGTCGATCCGATGCGGTCGATGCTCATGGGCGGGTGCCCTCGTTGCAGGGTCAGGGGATTCGAAGCGGCGCTCGGCGCACTGGCCGACCGCCTGGATGGCGCGGTTGACCAAGAAGTATGCGAGGCCCGCCAGCGCATAGAACTCGAGCGTCAGATAGTTGCGGCCTATCACTTCTTGGGTCTTGAGGAGCAGCTCGCCCACGCCGATCACCGAGAGCAGCGTCGAGGCCTTGACGATTTCGGTCGCGGTGTTGACCCAGACGGGGATCACCTGCCGGATTGCCTGGGGCAGGAGCACGAGGCCGAGCAGCCGCCAGGTGCCGAGGCCAAGGCTACGGGCGGACTCGATCTGGGTGAGCGGTACCGCCTGCAGTGCGCCCCGCAGGATCTCGCCGAGATGCCCGCCGCAGAACACCGACAGCGCGAGGATGCCCGCCTGGGCAGCGCCGAGCGGCAGGCCCATGACGGCGAGGATGTAGAAGGCCGCCAGGATCAACACCAGCACCGGCGTCCCGCGCACGAGGTCGACATAGGCGCGCAGCAGCAGACGCAGCGGCTTCGGAGCGAAGCAGAGGCCGACGCCAACGCCAAGGCCGATGGCGGAGCCGATGGCGATCGCGGCGGCGGAGATCTCGAGCGTCGCAAACATGCCCTCGGAAAGTTGCCGGCGCGCGATCCAGACCTCGGCGAGGAACTGCTCCATGCTCAGAACCGCGGGAAGCGGCGCTCGAGCCGGCGCAGACCCGCCGCGAGCAGGAAGCAGGTCGCGACGTAGAGCGCGCTGGCCGCTAGCCAAGCCTCGACGACGCGGAAGCTCGCGACGTTAATCCGGCGCGCCTGGAAGGTGAGCTCGGGCACCGCAATCGCCGCCGCGATCGACGTGTCCTTGAAGAGCGAGATGAAGGTCGAGCCGAGGGCCGGCAGCACGTTGCGCAGCATGATCGGCATGCGGATCAGCAGGCCGACCTGCAGCGGGCTAAGCCCGACCGCCAAGCCAGCATCGATGGCGGCACGCCGGTCAGTCCGGAACGGAACACCTCGGTGAGATAGGCGCCGGCATAAAGGGTGAGCGAGATGACGAAGCTCTGGACCTTGCCGAGGCGGATGCCCAGTTCGGGCAGGGCGAAGAAGGCGGCCAGCACGATGAGGAGCAGCGGCGTGTTGCGCACCGCCGTCACGTAGGCGGCGACGGCGGTGCGCAGCGGCCGCCAGCGGGCGCCGGCCGCAAAGGCGCAGGCGAGCCCGATTGTGGAGCCAGCAAGGATCGATCCGCAGGCGAGCGCCAAACCGAGCAGGAGCCCGGACAACAGCCGGTCGGCGTTGCTCCAGATCACGCCGAAATGGAGCGTGTAATCCACGGCGCCAGCCCGGGCGGGGCTAACGCAGTTCGCTCGGGAAGCCGATCTGCGGCGCGGACGGTGCCACGCCGAACCACTTCTCGAAGGAAGCGCTGTAGGTAGCGAACTCGACGCTGGTGATCGCCTCGCGCAGCGCAGTGTCGACGAAGTTCAGCCAGTCGGGCTCGCTGCGCTTCACGGCGCAGGAATAGGTCTGCGGGTTCCAACTGAAGCCGGCGTCGCGGTAGCGGTCGGGGTTCTGCTGCATGAACCAGAGCAGCGACGAGACGTCGGTGGCGGCGGCATCGGCCTGGCCGGAGTTTAGCGCCTGGTACATGAGCTCCACACTCTCATACTGGTCGACTTTGGCCGCCGGCAGCGCCTGGTGGACCATATCCTCAGCATAGACGTTCTGCAGCACCGAGACCGTGACCTGGCCGCCGGCGGCCTGCAGTGCCGCATAGTCGGCGTGCTCGCCGTCGGCGCGGAGCAGGAGCCCGACGCCCTCCCGGTAGTAGGGGACAGTAAAATTCACCTGTTGGGCACGCGCGGCGGTCACGGTCATGAACTGGCAGGTTATGTCGACCTTGTCAGTCACGATGTTCGGGATGCGGGCATCGGAGGCCTGGATGACGAATTCCACCTTCTCGGGATCGTCGAACAGGCCCTTGGCGACGATCTTCGCCACGTCCACGTCGAAGCCGGCGAGGTTACCCGCCTCGTCGCGGAAGTGCCACGGCGGGTTGGTGCTGCCGGTGCCGACGATGAGCCGGCCGCGGGCGACCACCTCATCGAGCTTATCGGCAGCCGCCGGGCTGGCGGCAAGAACCAGCGCCGCCAGTAGCGTCGTTCTGCAGATCATGCGTTCCTCCCCCTTCTTGGCGCACCGCCGCCCGGCGGGCGCCTTGCTTCACTGCACCTTGCCGCGCGCTGCGACGGCGAGCACGGTCTCGACCCGCCCCCCGCGCACAGCCTGCACCTCGTCGACCATGTTGGAGACGACGCAGCAATGGTTCGGGATGATGTTGATGACGTCGCCGACCTGCGGCTTGTCGAGGCAGGCGGACAGGTCGAGGATGCCGTGCTCCTCAGAGGCGTTGGCGACGACTGCTTCGGGGTATTCGACCACGTGGCCGAAGTGCTTGACGTAGTACTGCTCGCGCGTGAGGACTTTGGAGCCGGCATCGACGATGGCGCGGTCGTCGGTCGGTCGGCCGCACGCGCCGCGTGCGTTGGTTGCCCGGGACCGCCGTCCCCGTGGCACCGTGCCAGGCGAGATGGTTGCTCTGCCCGCCACGTTCCAGTTCCGCCAGCGATGCGCGGGCGTTCCGGCAAGCCCCGGGCGCGTTGGGATGACTGATGGTGCCCCCGCGCTGCTCGACTTCGGCGTGGCCCGCAAGCGGAATTTCTTCGCCCAGCTGGTCGGCGAGCTCGGCGTCCGCATCGTCAGCGGGACGATCGGCCCGAGACGGCGCGTTTCCGAGGGAGGCCGATCTGGAGGCGCAGTTCGGCGTCAGCCGCTCGGTGATCCGCGAGGCGGTGAAGGCGCTGGCCGCGAAGGGCCTGATCGAGTCGCGTACCCGGGTCGGTATCCGCGTTCGCCAGCCGGTGCACTGGAATCTGCTCGACGCCGACGTGCTATCGTGGCGCTACGGGTCGATGCCGCCGCAGCGCTTCCTCGCCGAGCTGTTCGAGGTGCGACTCTATGATAGAACCACAGCGGCCGAGCTGGCCGCCGAGCGCGCGCGGCAAAGCGACATCGAGGAGATCGCCGCGGCCTACGCGGCGATGGTCGAGGCCAACGTGGCAAACGTGTCGGGGGTCGAGGCCGACCTTCGCTTCCACCGCGGAATCCTCGCGGCGTGCGGCAACGCGCTGCTCCTGCAGATGGGCAATCCCATCGGCGTCGGGCTGACGATCTGCCACCGCTTTTCGAACGAGGCTTTTGCCATCTTCCTCCCGAAGCACGGCGAGGTTCTCGACGGGATCCGGCACCGAGACCCGGACGCAGCGCGGCGAGCGATGCACGAGCTGCTGAGTGGGACGCGGGAGTACTTCCGCGGCCACCTCCCGAAGTGAGCGGCCCGCACGGGTCCCTTAAAGTCAGCTCGAATTGGACACGATCTGCGCTGGCCGGGCGATCGCACGGACCGTCGGCGGGCGATCTGCGGCCCGCCAGCCTCGCAGGTATGCGCCCTATGCCTTCGCTCAAGGGCAGCCGACACAGGGTAGAAGAAGTGAAAGGAGGTGCCCAAGTCAGGCCCATTCGCGTCAAGAACGACGGCTGGGCGCTGCTTTCGGCGGTCGGGGCCGCCTCGCCTTTTCCCGCGGCCATCACCCCGCCCAGGTCCCGGTTTAGGGTGTCGCCGGGCGTTCTGTGCGACCAAAGAGAACCCGCGTGCAACGGCAGTGTGCTACCAGTTTCGGGAGTGATCGCCGAAAGCGGGGGAATTCGGTCGTGTCAGTCCGTGCGGCCGGGACC
>CAVVSO010000002.1:0-148923 GCA_963750745.1 uncultured Alphaproteobacteria bacterium
CCGCGAGGCGCTGGCGATCCGCTGGCTGATCAAGGCGAGCCGCGCCCGCAACGAGCACACCATGGAGGAGCGCCTCGCCGGCGAGCTGCTCGACGCCGCCAACATGCGCGGGTCGGCGGTGAAGAAGCGCGAAGATACCCACAAGATGGCCGATGCCAACAAGGCGTTCAGCCACTACCGCTGGTAACGCTCAAGGTTCAGGACTACTAAGATGCCCCGCGAATTTCCTCTCGATCGCTACCGTAACTTCGGGATCATGGCGCATATAGACGCCGGCAAGACCACGACCACGGAGCGGATCCTCTTCTACACCGGCAAGTCGCACAAGATGGGCGAGGTGCACGATGGCGCCGCGACCATGGACTGGATGGAGCAGGAGCAGGAGCGGGGCATCACCATCACTTCGGCCGCGACGACCACCTTCTGGGAGCGCACCGAGGACGGCACCACGCCCGAGACCCCGAAGCACCGCTTCAACATCATCGACACCCCCGGCCACGTCGACTTCACTATCGAGGTGGAGCGCAGCCTGGCCGTGCTCGACGGCGCCGTGTGCGTGCTCGATGCCAACGCCGGCGTGGAGCCGCAGACCGAGACGGTCTGGCGGCAGGCCGACCGCTACGGCGTGCCGCGCATCGTCTTCGTCAACAAGATGGACAAGATCGGCGCCGACTTCTTCAACTGCGTGCGGATGATCAAGGACCGGACCGGCGCCGTGCCGTGCCCGGTCCAGCTGCCGATCGGTGCCGAGAACGCCTTCGTCGGCCATGTCGACCTGATCACCATGGAAGAGTGGACCTGGACCGGCGAGGATCTGGGCGCGACCTGGACGCGCCAGCCGATCCGCGACGAGCTCAGGGCCCAGGCCGATGCGATGCGGGCGACGATGGTCGAGCTCGCGGTCGAGATGGACGACGCAGCGATGGAGGCCTACCTCGACGGCGCGGAGCCGGACGTGGCGACCCTGCGCGCGCTGGTCCGCAAGGGCACGCTGGCGATGAAGTTCGTGCCGGTGCTCTGCGGCTCGGCGTTCAAGAACAAGGGCGTGCAGCCGATGCTGAACGCCGTGATCGACTTCCTGCCGACCCCGCTCGACGTCCCGCCGTACATGGGCTTCAAGCCCGGTGACGAGACGGAGACCCGCGACATCGCCCGCTCGGCCGACGACAACCAGCCGTTTGCCGGCCTCGCTTTCAAGATCATGAATGACCCCTTCGTCGGCTCGCTGACCTTCACCCGGATCTACTCGGGCTACGATCAAGAAGGGCGACCAGCTGATGAACTCCACCAAGGAGAAGCGCGAACGGGTCGGGCGGATGATGATGATGCACGCGATCAACCGCGAGGAGATCGACGAGGCGTTCGCCGGCGACATCATCGCGCTGGCGGGGCTGAAGGACACCACGACCGGCGACACGCTCTGCGATCCGCAGAAGCCGGTGGTGCTGGAGACGATGACCTTCCCCGAGCCGGTGATCGAGATCGCCATCGAGCCGAAGACCAAGAACGACCAGGAGAAGATGGGCCATGGCCTGCAGCGGCTCGCCGCCGAGGATCCGAGCTTCCGGGTCGAGACCGACATCGAGAGCGGCCAGACGATCATGCGCGGCATGGGCGAGCTGCATCTCGACATCCTGGTCGACCGGCTGAAGCGCGAGTTCAAGGTCGAGGCCAACATCGGCGCGCCGCAGGTCGCCTACCGCGAGACGATCAGCCGCAAGGCCGAGATCGACTATACCCACAAGAAGCAGACCGGCGGCTCGGGCCAGTTCGCCCGGATCAAGCTCGTCATCGAGCCGACCGCGCCGGGCGAGGGCTATTCGTTCGAGAGCAAGGTCGTCGGAGGCTCGGTGCCGAAGGAATACATCCCCGGCGTCGAGAAGGGCATCAAGTCGGTGATGGATTCGGGGCCGCTGGCCGGCTTCCCGGTGATCGACTTCAAGGTGTCGCTGGTCGACGGCGCCTATCACGACGTTGACTCCAGCGTCCTCGCCTTCGAGATCGCGGCGCGGGCGGCAATGCGCGACGGGCTGAGGAAGGCCGGCGCGAAGCTCCTGGAGCCGATCATGAAGGTCGAGGTGGTGACGCCCGAGGACTACACCGGCGGCATCATCGGCGATCTGACCTCGCGGCGCGGCCACGTGCAGGGCCAGGACACCCGCGGCAACGCCAACGCGATCACCGCGATGGTGCCGCTGGCCAACATGTTCGGCTACATCAACACCTTGCGCTCGATGTCGAGCGGCCGGGCGAACTTCAGCATGCAGTTCGACCACTACGACGCGGTGCCGCAGAACATCTCGGACGAGATCCAGGCGAAGTTCGCCTGAGCAGGAACAAGACGGGTCACGACCCGAGGGACGATAGGAGGCCAGGATGGCGAAGGCAAAGTTTGAGCGCACGAAGCCGCATGTGAACATCGGCACGATCGGGCATGTCGATCACGGCAAGACGTCGCTGACGGCGGCGATCACCAAGTATTTCGGCGAGTACAAGTCCTACGACCAGATCGACGCCGCTCCCGAGGAGAAGGCCCGCGGCATCACCATCTCGACCGCGCACGTGGAATACGAGACGCCGGCGCGGCACTATGCCCACGTCGACTGCCCCGGCCACGCCGACTACGTGAAGAACATGATCACCGGTGCGGCGCAGATGGACGGCGCGATCCTGGTGGTCTCCGCCGCCGACGGCCCGATGCCGCAGACCCGCGAGCACATCCTCTTGGCCAAGCAGGTCGGCGTGCCGGCGATGGTGGTGTTTTTGAACAAGATCGACCAGGTCGACGACCCGGAGCTCCTCGAGCTGGTCGAGCTCGAGGTGCGCGAGCTCTTGACCTCCTACGACTTCCCCGGCGACGATATCCCGATCATCACCGGCTCGGCGCTGGCGGCGCTCGAGGACCGCGACCCGGAGATCGGCGAGCAGGCGGTGCGCAAGCTGATGGCGGCGGTGGACGAGTATATCCCGACCCCGGACCGGCCGATCGACCAGCCGTTCCTGCTGCCGGTCGAGGACGTGTTCTCGATCTCCGGCCGCGGCACGGTGGCGACCGGCCGCATCGAGCGCGGCGTGGTCAAGGTCGGCGAGGAGGTCGAGATCGTCGGCATCCGGCCGAACAAGAAGACGATCTGCACCGGCGTCGAGATGTTCCGCAAGCTCCTCGACCAGGGCCAGGCCGGCGACAACGTCGGGCTGCTCTTGCGCGGCATCGAGCGCGAGGGCATCGAGCGCGGCCAGGTGATCTGCAAGCCGGGCTCGGTCAAGCCGCACACCAAGTTCGAGGCCGAGGCCTACATCCTGACCAAGGAAGAGGGCGGCCGGCACACGCCGTTCTTCGCCAACTACCGGCCGCAGTTCTACTTCCGCACCACCGACGTCACCGGCACCGTGGCGCTGCCCTCGGGCACCGAGATGGTGATGCCCGGCGACAACCTGAAGTTCGAGGTCACGCTGATCTCGCCGATCGCCATGGAAGAGAAGCTCCGCTTCGCCATCCGTGAAGGCGGCCGCACCGTCGGCGCCGGCGTCGTGTCGAAGATCATCGAGTAAGGACGGCAGAGAGATGCAAGGTCAGACAATCCGCATCCGGCTCAAGGCCTTCGATTACCGGGTGCTCGAACTCGAGCACGGCCGAGATCGTGAACACGGCCAAGCGGACCGGCGCGCGCGTGCGCGGGCCGATCCCGCTGCCGAACAAGATCGAGAAGTTCACCGTGCTGCGCGGCCCGCACATCGACAAGAAGAGCCGCGAGCAGTTCGAGATCCGCACCCACAAGCGGCTCCTAGACATCGTGGACCCGACCCCGCAGACCGTGGACGCGCTGATGAAGCTCGACCTCGCGGCCGGCGTGGACGTGGAAATCAAGCTCTGAGGATCGGAAGCATGCGTTCCGGAGTGTTAGCAAAGAAGCTGGGGATGACCCGGCTGTTCCTGGAGGACGGACGGCAGGTGCCGGTGACCGTGCTGCAGATGGACAATGTCCAGGTGGTCGCCCAGCGCACCGCCGACCGCGACGGCTATTCGGCCGTCCAGCTCGGCGCGGGCAGCGTGAAGGCGAAGAACACCACCCAGGCGATGCGCGGCCACTTCGCCACGGCGAAGGTCGAACCGAAGCGCAAGCTGGCCGAGTTCCGGGTGTCGCCCGAGAACCTGATCGGCGTCGGCGAGGAGATCACGGCGAACCACTATTTCGCCGGGCAGTTCGTCGATATCGCCGGCACCTCGATCGGCAAGGGCTTTGCCGGCGGCATGAAGCGGCACAACTTCGGCGGCCTCCGGGCCACCCACGGCGTGTCGGTCAGCCACCGCAGCCACGGCTCGACCGGCCAGTGCCAGGACCCGGGCAAGGTCTTCAAGGGCAAGAAGATGGCCGGCCACATGGGTTCGGTCCGCGTCACCACCCAGAACCTGCAGGTCGTGCGCACCGACGCCGACCGCGGGCTGATCATGGTGAAGGGCGCGGTGCCGGGGTCAAAGGGCGGCTGGGTCACGATCAAGGACGCGGCCAAGAAGGCGGCGCCGGACAACGTAATCCTGCCGGCGGCGCTGCGCTCGGACGCGGCCGCCGCTGCCGAGGCCGCTGCGAAGGCCGCCGAGGCGGCCGCCGCCGCTGAGGCGGAGGCGCTACGCGCGGCGCAGGAGGCCGAGCAGGCCGCGATCGATGCCGCCGCCGCCGAGGCGGCTGCGGCGCCGGCGGACGACGAGGCCAAGGAAGCCCCCGAGGAAGGGAGCGAGAAGCAATGAAACTCGACGTGATCTCGCTCGACGCGACCCCGGCGGGGTCGATCGAGCTCGACGACGCGATCTTCGGCCTCGAGCCGCGCGCCGACATCCTGCACCGGATGGTGCGATGGCAGCTGGCCAAGCGCCAGGCCGGCACCCACTCGGTGCTGGGCAAGTCGGATGTCAGCTACTCGACCAAGAAGATCTATCGCCAAAAGGGCACCGGCGGCGCCCGGCACGGCTCGCGCAAGGCGCCGACCTTCCGCCACGGCGGCACCTACAAGGGGCCGACGCCGCGGAGCCACGCGCACGATCTGACCAAGAAGTTTCGTGCGCTGGGCCTCAAGCACGCGCTGTCGGCGAAGGCCACCGCGGGCGAACTGGTGGTGCTGGACGCGGCGACGCTCGCGGAAGGCAAGACCAAGCTGCTGGCGCAGGCGATCAAAGGGCTTGGCTGGAAGCGCGTCCTGGTCATCGATGGCTCGGAGGTGAACGCGAACTTCGCGCTCGCTGCACGCAACATCGACGATTTCGACGTGCTGCCGTCGGTGGGCGCGAATGTCTATGACATCCTGCGCCGCGACACGCTGGTCCTGACCAAGGCCGGCGTCGAAGCGCTGGAGGCGCGACTGAAATGAGCGTGAAGCCGGAACTCTACGACCTGATCCGCAGGCCGATCATCACCGAGAAGGCCACCATGGCGTCCGAGCACGGCGGCGTGGTCTTCGAGGTCAGCATGGATGCGACCAAGCCCGAGATCAAGGAAGCGGTCGAGACCCTCTTCAACGTCAAGGTGAAGGCGGTCAACACCACCATCACCAAGGGCAAGGTGAAGAAGTTCAAGGGCCGCCCGGGCAAGCGGCGCGACGTGAAGAAGGCCTATGTGACGCTCGTCGAGGGTAACACCATCGACGTGACCACCGGGCTCTAGCGAATAGCAACGGAAGACAGCAAGTCATGGCGTTAAAATCGTACAAGCCGACGACGCCGGGCCAGCGCGGGCTGGTTCTGATCGACCGTTCCGAGCTGTGGAAGGGCCGCCCGATCAAGTCTCTCACCGAGGGACTGACCGGCAAGGGCGGGCGCAACAACACCGGACGGATCACCATGCGCCGGCGCGGCGGCGGGGTGAAGCGGCTCTACCGCGTGGTGGATTTCCGGCGGGCGAAGTTCGACGTGCCGGCCAAGGTGATCCGCATTGAGTATGACCCGAACCGGACCGCGTTCATCGCGCTGATCGGCTATGCCGACGGCGAGCAGGCCTATATCCTGGCGCCGCAGCGGCTGGCGGTCGGCGACAGCGTGATCGCCGCGGCCAAGGCCGACATCAAGCCGGGCAACGCGATGCCCTTCACCTCGATGCCGATCGGCACGATCGTGCACAACGTCGAGATGAAGGCCGGCAAGGGCGGGCAGATCGCCCGCGCCGCCGGCACCTACGCCCAGTTCGTCGGCCGCGATGGCGGCTATGCGCAGATCCGGCTCTCGTCGGGCGAGCTTCGCCTGGTGCGGCAGGAGTGCATGGCGACGGTCGGCGCGGTGTCGAACCCGGATAACTCGAACCAGAATCTCGGCAAGGCCGGCCGCAACCGGCTGAAGGGCATCCGCCCGAGCGTCCGCGGCGTGGTGATGAACCCGATCGACCACCCGCACGGCGGCGGCGAGGGCCGCACCTCCGGCGGCCGGCATCCGGTCACGCCGTGGGGCAAGCCGACCAAGGGGGCGCGCACCCGCTCCAACAAGGAGACAGGCAAGTACATTCTGCGCTCGCGTCACCAGAAGAAGTCGAAGCGGTAAGGAACCCGGCACATGTCACGTTCAGTCTGGAAGGGCCCCTTCGTCGACAGCTTCGTCCTGAAGAAGGCGGAGAAGGCGCGCGAATCGGGCCGCAACGAGGTCATCAAAATCTGGTCGCGCCGCTCGACCATCCTGCCCCAGTTCGTGGGGCTGACCTTCGGGGTCTATAACGGCAAGAAGCACATCCCGGTCAACGTGACCGAGGAGATGATCGGCCAGAAGTTCGGCGAGTACAGCCCGACCCGCACCTACTACGGGCACGCGGCTGACAAGAAAGCGAAGCGGAAGTAGCCATGGGCAAGGAAAAGAACCCCCGCCGCGTCGCGGAGAACGAGGCGATGGCGGTGAGCCGGATGCTGAAGACCAGCCCGCAGAAGCTGAACCTCGTCGCGGCGATGATCCGGAACAAGCCGGTGGAGAAGGCGCTGAGCGATCTCAGCTTCTCCAAGAAGCGGGTGTCGGACGACGTCAAGAAGACGCTGCAGTCGGCCATCGCCAATGCCGAGAACAACCACGGGCTCGATGTGGACGAGCTGATCGTCGCCGAGGCCTTCGTTGGCAAGAACATGGTGCTCAAGCGCGGCCGCCCGCGGGCGCGCGGCCGCTTCGGCAAGATCCTGAAGCCGTTCAGCCAGGTGACGATCAAGGTGCGGCAGGTGGTAGCAGAGGAGACGGCCTGATGGGTCAGAAGATCAATCCGATCGGCCTGCGCCTGCAGGTCAACCGCACCTGGGACAGCCGCTGGTTCGCGGACGGCCAGGATTACGGCAAGCTCCTGCACGAGGATCTGGCGATCCGCGACTTCATCAAGAAGAACGCGGCGCAGGCCGGCATCAGCCGCGTTGTGATCGAGCGCCCGCACAAGAAGTGCCGGGTGACGATCCATGCCGCGCGTCCGGGCGTCATCATCGGCAAGAAGGGCGCCGACATCGAGGTGCTGCGGCAGAAGCTGGCGCAGTTCACCAAGTCGGAGCTGCACCTCAACATCGTCGAGGTGCGCAAGCCCGAGATCGACGCGGCGCTGGTCGCCGAGAACATCGCCCAGCAGCTCGAGCGGCGCGTCTCGTTCCGCCGCGCGATGAAGCGGGCGGTGCAGAACGCGATGCGTATGGGCGCGCTCGGCATCCGGATCAACGTCGGCGGCCGCCTCGGCGGCGCCGAGATCGCCCGGACCGAGTGGTACCGCGAGGGCCGGGTGCCGCTGCACACGCTGCGCGCCGACATCGACTATGCCGTCGCCGAGGCAAAGACCGCCTACGGGATCATCGGGATCAAGGTCTACATCTTCAAGGGTGAGATCATGGAGCACGACCCGCAGGCCCGCGACCGCCGTCAGGCGGAACTGCAGGAAGGTGGGGTCCGGCCGCAGCGCGAACGCGCGCGCTGAGGCCTGTGACCCGGGAGTAAGACGACATGCTACAACCGAAGCGAACCAAGTTCCGCAAGCAGTTCAAGGGGCGGATCCACGGCGAGGCCAAGGGCGGCACCGAGCTGAACTTCGGCCACTTCGGCCTGAAGGCGGCCGAGCCCGACCGGGTGACCGCGCGGCAGATCGAGGCGGCGCGGCGTGCCCTGACGCGCCACATGAAGCGCCAGGGCCGGGTCTGGATCCGGATCTTCCCGGACGTGCCGGTGTCTAAGAAGCCGACCGAGGTCCGCATGGGCAAGGGCAAGGGTTCGGTGGAGTTCTGGGCCGCGAAGGTGAAGCCCGGCCGCATCATGTTCGAGATTGACGGGGTCGGCGAGGATGTGGCGAAGGAGGCGCTTCGATTGGCGGCCATGAAGCTGCCGATCAAGTGCCGTTTCGTCGCGCGCGAAGACTGGTGAGCGAAGCCCCGGGAGACCGGGACCGTCGCTCTTTTGAGTTGGAACAGCGTCGGGGCGTGCCCCGATAGCTTCTGATGAAGGGAATGGGCCATGAAGGCCGCCGATCTGCAGGAGAAGACCCCGGACCAGCTCCGCGACCAGCTCGCGGCGCTGAAGAAGGAGTCGTTCAACCTCCGCTTCCAGAAGGCCACGGGCCAGCTGGAGAATACCTCCCGCATGCAGGTCGTCCGCCGTGACGCCGCCCGGGTGAAGACGATCCTGAACCAGAAGGCCGCCGCTGCGGCTAGGGAAGCCTGAGATGCCGAAGCAAATCCTGCAGGGCACCGTGACCAGCGACAAGAACGAGCAGACGATCACCGTGCTCGTCGAGCGGCGCTTCACGCATCCGGTGCTGAAGAAGACCGTGCGCCAGTCCAAGAAGTACCGGGCGCACGACGCGGAGAACAAGTTCAAGGTCGGCGATACCGTGCGCATCATCGAATGCGCGCCGATCTCGAAATCCAAGCGCTGGACGGTGATGGCGGAGACCGCCGAGGCGTAGTCCTCCACCCCAGCATGTCGAAACCGCGGGACGGGTTCCCGCAGGTCGGGAGTAAACCTCATGATCCAGATGCAGACCAATCTGGATGTCGCTGACAATTCCGGCGCCCGCCGGGTTCAGTGCATCAAGGTCCTGGGCGGCTCCAAGCGCAGGTATGCCTCCGTGGGCGACATCATCGTGGTGTCGGTCAAGGAGGCGATCCCGCGGGGCCGCGTGAAGAAGGGCGACGTGCGCAAGGCGGTCGTCGTGCGCACCGCCAAGGAAGTGCGCCGCGAGGATGGCACCGCCATCCGCTTCGACCGCAACGCCGCGGTGATCCTCAACAACCAGAACGAGCCGGTCGGCACCCGCATCTTCGGGCCGGTGGTGCGCGAGCTGCGCTCGAAGAACTTCATGAAGATCATCTCGCTCGCCCCGGAGGTGCTCTGATGGCCGCGAAGCTCAGGAAGGGCGACAGCGTCGTCGTTCTCACCGGCAAGGACAAGGGCAAGAAGGGTGACATCACCCGGGTCATGCCCAAGGACAACAAGGCGATCGTCGCCGGTGTGAACGTCGCGATCCGCCATACCCGCCAGACCCAGAGCGCCCAGGGCGGCCGCATCGCGAAGGAGATGGCGATCGACCTGTCGAACCTCGCGCTCGTCGATCCCAAGACCGGCGAGGCGACCCGCGTCGGCTTCCGCGTCGAGAACGGCGAGAAGGTCCGCTACGCCAAGAAGTCGGGGGAGACGATCAATGGCTGACTACACGCCCCGGCTGCGCAAGCAGTACGCGGACCAGATCCGCGCCGCGCTCAAGGAAGAGTTCGGCTACAAGAACGACATGCAGATCCCGCGCCTGGACAAGATCGTCCTGAACATGGGCATCGGCGAGGCGACCTCGGACACCAAGAAGGTGCGTGCCGCCGCCGATGATCTCGCACAGATCGCCGGCCAGAAGCCGATCGTCACCAAGGCCAAGACCTCGATCGCCGGTTTCAAGCTTCGCGAGGACATGCCGATCGGCGTGAAGGTGACGTTGCGCCGGGAAAAGATGTACGAGTTCCTCGACCGGCTGGTGACCGTGGCGCTGCCGCGGGTCCGCGACTTCCGCGGCACCAACCCCAAGAGCTTCGACGGCCGCGGCAACTACGCGATGGGCCTCAAGGAGCACATCGTTTTCCCCGAGATCAGCTTCGACAAGGTCGAGCAGGTCTGGGGCATGGACATCGTCATCTGCACCACGGCCAAGACCGACGCCGAGGCGAAGGCGCTGTTGAAACATTTCAACCTGCCCTTCACGGCTTGAGCGGGAGAGAGACAAGATGGCAAAGACCAGCATGATCGAACGCCAGAAGCGGCGAGTGGCCTTGGTGGCGAAGTACGCCGACCGCCGCGCCGCCCTGAAGGACACCGCCAAGAACGAGAGCCTGCCGATGGAGGAGCGCTTCAAGGCGCGCCTGAAGCTCGCCAAGCTGCCGCGCAACTCGTCGGCGTCGCGGCTGCACAACCGCTGCGAAGTGACGGGGCGTCCGCGCTCCTACTACCGCAAGCTGCGCATGTCGCGCATCGCGCTTCGCGATCTCGCCTCCAAGGGCCAGATCCCGGGCATGGTCAAGTCGAGCTGGTAAGGGAGGTCGCAGAATGTCGATGAACGATCCCCTGGGCGATATGCTCACCCGCATCCGCAACGCCTCGATGCGCGGCAAGTCCACCGTGCGCACTCCGGCCTCGAAGATCCGCAAGTGGGTCCTCGACGTGTTGCAGTCCGAGGGCTACATCCGCGGCTATGCCGAGGCCAAGTCCGACAATGGGCTGCCCGAGTTCGAGATCTCGCTCAAGTACTTCGACGGCACGCCCGTGATCCGCGAGCTGCGCCGGGTTTCGACACCCGGCCGCCGCGTCTATTCCGGCGTCAAGGAAATCCCGCAGGTCCGCCAGGGCCTCGGAGTCGCCATCGTCTCCACGCCCAAGGGCGTCATGTCCGATGCACAGGCCCGCACCGCCAATGTCGGCGGCGAAGTCCTGTGCACGGTGTTCTGAGGAGGGTGAGGCATGTCTCGTATTGGCAAGAAGCCTGTCGACCTGCCCGGTGGCGTGACCGCCTCCGTCTCGGGGCAGACCGTCGAGGTAAAGGGACCCAAAGGCACCCGCGCCTTCACCGCGACCGACGATGTGACGGTCGCGGTCGAGGACGGTGCCCTGACGGTGAAGCCGCGCGGCACCTCCAAGCGCGCGCGCCAGCAGTGGGGCATGTCGCGGACCCAGGTCGCGAACCTCGTCACCGGCGTCACCTCGGGCTTCAAGCGCGAGATGGAGATCACCGGCGTCGGCTACCGCGCGGCGGTTCAGGGCAAGCTGCTGAAGCTTTCGCTGGGCTACAGCCACGACGTCGACTTCGAGATCCCGGCCGGCGTCACCATCACCACGCCGAAGCCGACCGAGATCGTGGTCGAGGGCATCGACCAGCAGGTCGTGGGCCAGGTCGCCGCCAACATCCGCGAGTGGCGCAAGCCCGAGCCCTACAAGGGCAAGGGCATCCGCTACAAAGGCGAGTTCATCTTCCGCAAGGAAGGCAAGAAGAAGTAGGAGCGCAACCATGGCTGAACAGCAAACGCGATCTGTTCCAGAAGCGCCGCCTGCGCGTCCGGAACAAGCTCAGGAAGATGGCGGGCGAGCGTCCGCGTCTTTCCGTGCACCGGTCCTCGAAGAACATCTCGGTCCAGCTGATCGACGACGCGCAGGGCCGGACCCTGGCCGCTGCCTCGACGCTGGAGAAGGATCTGGGCTTCGTGGGCAAGAACAACAAGGAAGCGGCCGCGAAGGTCGGCGCCGAGATCGCGGCCCGCGCCAAGGCGGCAGGGATCGAGGAGGTCTACTTCGATCGCGGCGGCTTCCTTTTCCACGGCAAGGTCAAGGCCCTTGCGGACGCCGCCCGCGAGGGCGGCCTGAAGTTCTAGGGAGACCGGAATGGCAAGAGAACCGAGAAGCGGCGGCGGCAGGGATCGTCGCGACCGCGACGAGACCCCGGAGTTCCAGGATCGTCTCGTCGCGATCAACCGCGTCTCCAAGACGGTTAAGGGCGGCAAGCGCTTCGGCTTTGCCGCGCTGGTCGTCGTCGGCGACCAGAAGGGCCGCGTCGGCTACGGCAAGGGCAAGGCCCGCGAGGTGCCCGAGGCGATCCGCAAGGCGACCGAGCAGGCCAAGCGGCAGATGGTCCGCGTGCCGCTGCGCGAGGGCCGGACGCTGCATCACGACATCAACGGCCGCCACGGCGCCGGCAAGGTGGTGATGCGCTCGGCGCCCGCCGGCACCGGCATCATCGCCGGCGGCCCGATGCGCGCGGTCTTCGAGATGCTCGGCGTGCACGACGTGGTGGCCAAGTCGCTGGGGAGCCAGAACCCCTACAACATGATCCGCGCGACGATCGATGGCCTTATGCAGGAGACGAGCCCGCGGCTGGTCGCCCAGCGGCGCGGCAAGAAGGTCGCCGACATCCTGCCCAAGGCGCCGGACGCTCCGGCCGAAGCCGTGGCGGAGGCCTGAGACCATGGCGAAGAGGACCATCGTGATAAAGCAGATCGGCTCGCCGATCCGCCGCCCTGCGATCCAGCGCCGGACGCTGATCGGCCTCGGCCTCAACAAGATGCATAAGACCCGCGAGCTCGAGGATACCCCGTCGATCCGGGGCATGGTGGCCGCGATCCCGCATCTGGTGACAATCGTGGAGGAGCGCGGCTAAGCGCTCCCGGCCTTGCCGCGGCAGGCCTGGTCCCGCCGCGGTCTTTCATTTCATGCTGTGGTCGGGGGCCCCGTGACGCTCCGCCTCCGTATCCGGCCCGAGGAGACAGCGTCATGAAGCTGAACGAACTGCACGACAATCCCGGCGCCACCCGCAAGAAGAAGCGGGTCGCCCGCGGCCCGGGCTCGGGCAAGGGCAAGACCGCCGGCCGCGGCATCAAGGGGCAGAAGTCCCGCTCGGGCGTGGCGATCAACGCCTACGAGGGCGGGCAGATGCCGCTCTACATGCGGCTGCCCAAGCGCGGCTTCAACAACATCCACGCCAAGAGCTTCGCCGTCATCAACCTCGGCCTGCTGCAGAAGTTCATCGACGCGGGCAAGATCGACGCCGCCGGCGAGATCACCGAGGACGTGCTGGTCGCGAGCGGCCTGGTGCGCCGCAAGCTCGACGGCGTGCGACTGCTCGGCAAGGGTGAGCTAAACTCCAAGGTCACGATGAGCGTCGCCGGCGCGTCGAAGTCCGCGGTCGAGGCCGTCGAGAAGGCCGGCGGAACCATCACGCTGACCGCGCCGGTCAAGGCCGAAGCCGCGGCAGAATGAGCCTTGTCGCCGCAGGTCCGGCGGCTTAAGTCAGGCGGGAATTGTCGTGCCGCCGCGCCCGGAAGGGCGGCGGCGGCGCCGTTACTCAGAGGAGCCTCATGGCATCCGCAGCTGAACAGATGGCGGCCAACCTCAGCTGGGGGACCTTCGGCAAGGCCAAGGATCTCCAGGGTCGCATCCTCTTCGCCATCGGTCTCCTGATCGTCTATCGCATCGGCACCTATATCCCGGTGCCCGGCGTCGACGCCGTCCGCCTGCAGCAGTTCTTCGCCTCGCAGAGCGAGGGCCTCGGGGGCATGCTCAACATGTTCACCGGCGGCGCCGTCGGGCGGATGGCGATCTTCTCGCTGGGCATCATGCCCTACATCTCGTCCTCGATCATCGTGCAGCTGATGACCTCGATGGTGCCGAGCCTCGCGGCGCTAAAGAAGGAGGGCGAGTCCGGCCGCAAGAAGATCAACCAGTACACCCGCTACGGGACGGTGCTGCTGGCGACCTTCCAGGCCTACGGCCTTGCGGTGGGCCTCGAGGCCGAGAACATGGCGCACGACCCGGGCTGGGCATTCCGGATCGGCGTGATCATCACGCTGGTCGGCGGCACGATGTTCCTGATGTGGCTCGGCGAGCAGATCACTGCCCGCGGCATCGGCAACGGCATCTCGCTGATCATCTTCACCGGCATCGTCGCCCAGATGCCCGGCGCGGTGGCGCGATTCCTCACCCAAGGCCGCACCGGTGCGATCAGCCCGGCCGTGATCATCGGCGTTCTGGTGATGGTCCTCGTGGTGGTCGCCTTCGTGGTCTTCATGGAGCGCGCGCTGCGCAAGATTCACATCCAGTATCCCAAGCGTCAGGTCGGCCTGAAGATCTACGGCGGTGAGAGCTCGAACCTGCCGGTCAAGGTCAATCCGGCGGGCGTGATCCCGGCGATCTTCGCCTCGTCGCTCTTGCTTCTGCCGGCGACGATCACCACCTTCTCCGGCAACAGCACCGGCTTCGCGTCGGGCATCTTCAGCTACATCGCCGCCTACATGGGCCGCGGCCAGCCGCTGCACATGCTGTTCTTCGGCGTTCTGGTGGTGTTCTTCACTTACTTCTACACCGCCAACGTCGCCTTCAAGTCCGACGACGTCGCCGACAACCTCAAGAAGCAAGGCGGCTTCATCCCGGGCATCCGGCCCGGCCAGAAGACGATCGAGTATCTCGACTACGTTGTAACCCAAATCCTGGTGATCGGCTCGGCCTACCTCGCGGCGGTCTGCCTGTTACCGGAGGTGCTGATCTCCAAGCTGTCGGTTCCATTCTACTTCGGCGGGACTTCCCTACTGATCGTCGTGTCGGTAACCATGGACACGATCACGCAGATCCAGTCCCACATGCTCGCGCATCAATACGAGGGGCTGATCGAAAAATCACGCCTGCGCGGCAAGGGACGGGGTAAACCGAGGCGATGAACACCATCCTGCTCGGTCCGCCAGGAGCGGGCAAGGGGACGCAGGCCCGCCTGCTCGTCGAGAACTTCGGGCTGGTCCAGCTCTCGACCGGCGACATGCTTCGGGCCGCAAAGACCTCCGGCACCGAGATCGGCAACCGGGTCGCCGCGGTCATGGCCCGCGGCGATCTCGTCACCGACGACATCGTCATCGGGCTGATCGCCGAGCAGCTCGACAGCGAGGCGGGCAAGCACGGACTGATCTTCGACGGCTTCCCGCGGACGCTGGCCCAGGCCGACGCGCTCGAGGCGCTGATGGCCGCCAAGGGCAAGTTCCTCGACGCGGTGATCGAGATGAAGGTCGATGACGAGACGCTGGTCGAGCGCATCGCCGGACGCTTCACCTGCGCCACCTGCGGCGAGGTCTACCAGGACGCGACCAAGCCGACGGCATCCCCAGGGGTGTGCGACCGGTGCGGCGGCGGCGAGTTCATTCGCCGCGCCGACGACAATGCCGATGCGGTCCGGGTGCGGCTGATGGCCTATTACCGTCAGACCGCGCCACTGATCGGCTACTATCATGCCAAGGGCAAGCTCCGGTCGGTGAACGGGCTTGACGCGATCGACACGATTGCCGGCGAGATCAGAACGCTGCTTGGTTTGTGATAAATCGACCGATGTGCCCTTGACCCCGCCGGGGTCGTTCCTATACTCCGCGCTTCTCGTGACGGAGAGTCGTTTCCTCAGCTTTCACCTCGGGGAACGCGGGATGCTAGGCCCAGGGACATGGGTATCGGGAGCCTGCCGAAGGCATCGGCGGGCTATGACTTTTGGACGGGGGTCTCGGGGCAGGCCCGGGCGATGAACGGAGCAAGACCTTGGCGCGCATAGCTGGCGTTAACATTCCCACGAACAAGCGCGTCGAGATAGCGCTGACCTATATCCACGGCATCGGCCGGACCAAAGCGCAGGAGATGACAGAGGCGCTCGGCATTGCCGAAAACCGCCGGGTCAACGATCTTACCGACGCCGAGGTGCTGAAGATCCGCGAGTACATCGACGCGAACCTGACCGTCGAGGGCGACCTGCGCCGCGAGACCCAGATGAACATCAAGCGGCTGATGGACCTCGGCTGCTACCGCGGCCTGCGCCACCGCCGCGGCCTGCCGGTGCGCGGCCAGCGCACCCACACCAACGCACGCACGCGCAAAGGCCCGGCCAAGGCCATCGCCGGCAAGAAGAAGTAAGGGGTACCCATGGCTCGCGAGAAAGCGCGCGTAAAGCGCAAGGAACGTAAGAACATCTCGACCGGCGTCTGCCACGTCAACGCCAGCTTCAACAACACCAAGATCCTGATCGCCGACGCCCAGGGCAACGCGATCGCCTGGTCGTCCGCCGGCACCATGGGCTTCAAGGGCTCGCGCAAGTCGACGCCTTATGCCGCCCAGATGGCCGCCGAGGATGCCGGCAAGAAGGCGCAGGAGCACGGCGTGCGCACGCTGGAGGTCGAGGTCCAGGGGCCGGGTTCCGGCCGCGAGAGCGCGCTGCGCGCCTTGGGTGCTGTGGGCTTCCAGATTACCGCGATCCGCGACGTGACGCCGATCGCCCACAACGGCTGCCGTCCGCCCAAGCGTCGGCGCGTCTGATCGACAGGGATCGCTGCGGTCGCCGGCCCAGGAGGGCGGGCGGCATTTTGCTTTCGACTCACCTCGGGCGTCTGCCGGCATGCGGGATCAGCCGGCGGACAGGAATGGAGGGCCAATGATGATGATCCACAAGAACTGGCAGGAGCTGATCCGGCCGACCGCGCTGGAGATCAAGGCCGGCGCCGATTCGAACCGCCAGGCGACTGCCGTCGCCGAGCCGCTGGAGCGCGGCTTCGGCCTCACGCTCGGCAATGCGCTGCGGCGCGTGCTGCTTTCCTCGCTCCAGGGCGCGGCGATCACATCGGTGCAGATCGACGGCGTGCTGCATGAGTTCTCGAGCGTGCCGGGCGTCCGCGAGGACGTCACCGACATCGTGCTGAACCTCAAGGGCGTCGCGGTGAAGATGGAGGTCGAGGGGCCGAAGCGCCTCGAGATCCGCGCCACCGGTCCCGGCGTCGTCACCGCCGGCGACATCTCGACCACCAACGGCATCGAGATCCTCAACCGTGACCACGTGATCTGCCACCTCGACGACGGCGCCAGCGTCTACATGGAGCTGACCGTCGAGCAGGGTAAGGGCTACGTCCAGGCCGACAAGAACCGGCCCGAGGATGCGCCGATCGGGCTGATCTCGGTCGATGCGCTGTTTTCGCCGATCAAGAAGGTCAGCTACAAGGTGGAGCCGACCCGCGAGGGGCAGGTGCTCGATTATGACAAGCTGACGCTGCAGCTCGAGACCGACGGCTCGGTGAAGCCGGAGGATGCGATCGCTTACGCGGCGCGGATCCTGCAGGACCAGCTGTCGGTCTTCGTGAACTTCGAGGAGCCGAGCTCGGGCGTGCGGTCCGACGAGGCCGAGGATCTGGAGTTCAACCCGCTGCTCCTGAAGAAGGTGGACGAGCTCGAGCTCAGCGTGCGCTCGGCCAACTGCCTGAAGAACGACAATATCGTCTATATCGGCGACCTGATCCAGAAGACCGAAGCCGAGATGCTGCGCACGCCGAACTTCGGCCGGAAGTCCCTGAACGAGATCAAGGAGGTGCTGACCGGCATGGGCCTGCACCTCGGCATGGAGATCGTCGACTGGCCGCCGGAGAATATCGAGGATCTCGCCAAGAAGTACGAGGACCAGTTCTAGAGCGGGGCGCGCAAGCGCCCCCCTCGCCCCGGGCAATCCCGCCCCAAGGAGTGCGGCCCACGCCAGGGCTGCCGGACAAAGCACAAAGCACTGAAGGAAAACGAAAATGCATCACGGAAGCGGCTATCGCCGGCTGAACCGCACGCATGAGCATCGCAAGGCGATGTTCGCCAACATGGCCTCGAGCCTGATCGAGCACGAGCAGATCAAGACCACGCTGCCCAAGGCCAAGGAAATGAAGCGGATCATCGAGAAGCTGATCACGCTCGGCAAGCGCGGCGATCTGCACGCGCGTCGCATCGCGGCCTCGGAGCTCAAGCAGGATGCGGCGGTGGCCAAGCTCTTCGCGACGCTCGGGCCGCGCTACAAGGAGCGGCAGGGCGGCTATTCGCGGGTGCTGAAGGCCGGCTTCCGCTATGGCGACATGGCGCCGATGGCGATCATCGAGCTGGTCGATCGCGATGCGGCGGCCAAGGGCGCGGGGGACAAGGCGCGGGTGGCTGCCGAGGAGGCCGCTGCGGCCGAGTGAGGGCAACGGGCTGGAATCGCTGGATTTATGGCGTCTGGAATGCATCTTCTTTGTATCTTGAAACCATCTGGATGTTTTCAGGCTTTTCCCGGCGCCGGTGAGGCCTGAGCGGCTGGCCGGCCCTACCCGCCGGCTTCCGGCCGGGCTATAGAAGTGCCCATGGCCGACCTGTTCGATCGCCGCTCCGAGGATGCCGCAGCACTCGCCGCGGCGCCGCGGCCGTTGGCCGACCGGTTGCGGCCGCAGCGTCTCGACGAGGTGGTGGGGCAGGAGCATCTGCTCGGCCGCGACGGCCCGCTCGGCCGGATGCTGGCCGACGGCGGGCTCGGCTCGATCGTGTTCTGGGGGCCACCGGGCGTCGGCAAGACCACGATCGCACGGCTGCTCGCCGACGCAACCGATCTCGCCTTCGTGCAGGTCAGCGCGATCTTCACCGGGGTCGCCGATCTGAAGAAGATCTTCGAGGCCGCGCGCCTCAGGCGCGGCAACGGCCGCGGCACGCTGCTTTTCGTTGACGAGATCCACCGCTTCAACCGCGCCCAGCAGGACGCCTTTTTGCCGCTGATGGAAGACGGCACCATCATCCTGGTCGGCGCCACCACCGAGAACCCGTCGTTCGAGCTCAACTCGGCGCTGTTGTCGCGGGCGCGGGTGCTGACGCTGCGCCGGCTCGACGAGGCCGATCTGGAGCAGCTCCTCGTCCGCGCCGAGTCCGAGCTCGGCCATGCCCTGCCGCTGACCCCGGAGGCGCGCGCGGCGCTGGTCGGCATGGCCGACGGCGACGGGCGGGCTCTGCTCAACCTCGTCGAGGCGATCGCCGCCGATCCCGGTCCGCCGCTCGATGCGGCGCGGCTCGCCGAGCGGGTGACGCGGCGGGCGGCGCTCTTCGACAAGTCGGGAGACGGCCACTTCAACCTGATCTCGGCGCTGCACAAGTCGGTGCGCGGGTCGGATCCCGACGCTGCGCTCTACTGGCTGGCGCGGATGCTGAAGGGCGGGGAAGACCCGCGCTATCTCGCGCGCCGCATCACCCGGATGGCGGTGGAGGACATCGGCCTCGCCGACCCGGCGGCGCAGCGGCTCTGCCTCGACGCCTGGGCGACCTACGAGCGGCTGGGCTCGCCCGAGGGCGAGCTGGCGCTGGCCGAGGCGGTCATCTACCTGGCGCTGGCGCCGAAGTCGAACGCGGCCTATACGGCGTTCGCCGCGGCGATGGCGTCGGCCGAGCGGACTGGCTCGCTGATGCCGCCGAAGCATATCCTGAACGCGCCGACCCGCTGGATGAAATCCGAGGGCTTCGGCAAGGGCTATGTCTATGACCATGACACCGAGGCGGGCTTTTCCGGCCAGGAGTACTTTCCCGCCGGAAATGCCGCGCGAGGAGTTCTACGATCCCGGTTCCCGCGGCTTCGAGCGTGAGCTCGGGGAAAGGCTTTTGTCTTTGACGGCGGAGCGGATCAGGAGGGGCGGATCGGGATCCGAGTGACCACTGGGAAGAAGCCTGAACGCGATCTGGTTCAGCTGGTCTATGTCAGTTCGGCTGCTCCGGACCTCACGTCCGAGGATCTGGAAGCGATCGCCACCGAATCGCAGCTCCGCCACGATGGCGCGGGGCTGACCGGCCTCCTGCTGCATCAGGGCGATCATTTCTACGGCGTGCTGGAAGGGCCGGAGCGGCGGCTGTTCCCCCGCATGGAAGAGATCATCACCGACCCGCGGCAGCGCGGCCTGCGCATCCTGCGCGAGCAGCCGATAGACCGCCGCCGCTTCGAGAACTGGAGTTTCGGAACGCTGCCGCCCCTGGCGGAGGCGGCCGGCAGCACCGGTTCGCCCGAGGATTTCATCTGGACGCTGGCCCGGCGCCTCTAAGGGAACGCGGCCGCGCCCGAGCGTATGACAGTGTTGTGACAAGTTGCGTTGACTTCCGCGTTCGATCTGGTTTGATCCAACACAAAAGCGTAAATCCGACGGGGAAGAAATGCACCGGTCAGACGCCCATGGGGAATTGGTGGAGTTCGCCTTCGAGTCGCGGGCGGCCTCGGATCTGCCGGACGCTGCCTTGCTGAGGCTGGCGCGGCAGACCTGGATCTTCAACGCGCGGATGGGCCTGTCCGGCGAGATGCGTCTCCAGGACGGGCGGTTCCTGCAGGTGGTCGAGGGTCGCTGCGACATCGTTCAGGCACTGGCGGCGCGCATCCTGGCCGATCCGCGGCACGGGTCGATCCGCATCGGCGCGTTCGGCAGGCTCGAGCGGCGGCGGTTCTCCGGCTGGAGCCTAAGCGGGCTCGACGTTGAGATGGCGGGTCGGGCGCCCGACTTCGCGGCGGCCAACCTGCGGTTCGTTCCCCGCACGGAGCGCCCTCTCGGGCAAGTCGCGGTTTAGCACTCCGGCGGTCCGGCTGGCCGGAGGTGCGGCCGGCGCTACCTCGCCGGCAATCGTGTCGGAGGGACCAGGATGCCGCTTCAGCTCGACGTGATCGTCGCCAGCACCAGACCGGGCCGGGTGGGGGTGCACGTCGGGCGCTGGTTCCACGAGGTGGCGCGCGAGCATTCCGGGTTCGAGACGCACTGGATCGACCTGGCGGAGGTCGGGCTGCCGCTTGTCGATGAACCGAAGCATCCGCGGCTCCGCGACTATCAGCACGAGCACACCAAGCGCTGGAGCGCGATTGTCGATGCCGCCGATGCTTTCGTGCTGGTGACGCCGGAGTATAACTACAGTCCGACCCCGGCGCTGACCAATGCGATCGACACCGTGCTGCACGAATGGGCGTATAAGCCAGTGGGCTTCGTCAGCTACGGCGGCGTGTCGGGGGGGTTGCGGGCGGTGCAAGCCACCAAGATCACCTTGTCCGCGGTGAAGGCCGTGCCGATCAACGAGGCGGTGGTGGTTCCGTTCGTGGCGCAGCAGGTCAAGGACGGCGTGTTCCACCCGAGCGAGATCCAGGCGAAGGCCGCGACGACGCTGCTGCACGAGCTGGCCCGCTGGGCGGAGGCGCTCAGACCGCTGAGGAACCGCTGAGGGCGCCGGTGATCGCCTCGACCAGCGCGGCCGCGCCGTAGGGCTTGCACACCACCGGTCTGGTGCGGAAGTCACCCGGGATCTCGGTGCCATCGCTGTAGCCGGTGGTGAAGACGAAGGGCACGCCGCGTCGAGCCAGCTCCTCGGCGATCGGGATCGAGGTCCCGGCGCCGAGGTTGACGTCGAGGACGGCGACGTCGGGGAGGGACGCACGAATGTGCTCAAGCGCGTCCGCGACCGAGCACGCGGTCACGACGCGGCCGATGCCGGCGTCGGCGAGGATCGCCTCGGCATCCATCGCGATCAGCATCTGGTCCTCGACCAGGAGCAGGTCGAGGCCGGCCGGGAGCCGCGTCTCGGTGCACGCCGCCGATCCGTGATGCGGCGGCAGCTTCATGGTTCGGCACTCTCCAGATGCGTGCGGACCGCCGCAAAGACCGTCTCGAACATCTCGGTGCTCAGCCGGCCGGTATTGGTGTTGTAGCGTGAGCAGTGATAGCTGTCGAAGATCATGATGCCTCCGGCGTCGTGGCGGGCGCCGTGGGCGAAGCGGTGGCTGCCGGGGCGGCCGCCCAGCGCCCGCAGCAGGCTGTCGTGGGCGATGCGCCCGAGGCAGACGGCGGCGCGGAGCCGCGGCAGCGCGGCGATCCGATCGGCGAGGTAGGGCCGGCAGGCGGCGATCTCGGCGGACGTGGGCTTATTCTGCGGCGGCACGCAGCGCAGCGCATTCGAGATCAGGCAGTCGCGCAGGGCCGGGGCGCCACTGGAGCCGGCGCTGGCCAGGCCGAACTTGATCAGGGTGGCGTAGAGGAGCGCGCCGGCGGTGTCGCCGGTGAAGGGCTGACCGGTGCGGTTGGCTCCGGCGACGCCGGGCGCGAGGCCGAGGACGAGCAGACGGGCTTCGGGGTCGCCGACGGATGGCACCGCGCCGTTGAACCAGTCGGGATGCCGGGCGGTGTTCTGCCGGCGGTAGGCGACCAGCCGTGGACAGCGCCGGCAATCCCGCGGCGGCTCCGGCGCGATCACTCCTCCTCGTCGGCGGTGACGACGGCGTGGGCCTGCTCGCCGCGCGGCGGCCGGCCGATCACCTCGCGCAGCTCGTCGAGCTCGATGAAGTTGTCGCACTGGCGGCGCAGCTCGTCGGCGATCATCGGCGGCGAGGATCGGATCGTCGAGACCACCGAGACGCGGACGCCGCTGCGCTGCAGCGATTCGACCAGCGGCCGGAAGTCGCCGTCGCCGGAAAAGATCACGATATGGTCGACGTGGGGGGCCATCTCCATCGCGTCCACCGCGAGCTCGATGTCCATGTTGCCCTTGACCTTGCGCCGGCCGGTGGAGTCGGTGAACTCCTTGGCGGGCTTGGTCACCATCGCGAAGCCGTTGTAGTTCAGCCAGTCGACCAGCGGGCGGATCGGCGAATATTCCTCGCTCTCGAGGAGGGCCGTGTAGTAGAAGGCGCGCAAGAGCTTGCCGCGGCGCATGAACTCGGTGCGGAGCAGCTTGTAGTCGATGTCGAAGCCCAGCGCGCGGGCGGCTGCGTAAAGGTTTGCACCATCGATGAAAAGGGCTAGCCGCTCGTCACGGTAAAACATGCTCGAAAACCTCCTCTCGAACGATCTTTCAGATTGGACCGGAACAATCAATTTTCCACCGGTCGGAGGCGCTTATATGCCGCTCCGAAAGCCAGCGAAAGAAGATTTGATGCGACGAGCGCAGGCCGGCCGATCCCCGCTCCATTTGGTCGCCCTTGGCGCGAATCTGCCCTCAGAGACTGGCGTGATGCGCGCGACCCTCGAGGCGGCATTGGTGGCACTCGCCGGGCGCGGGCTCGAGGTGGCGGCGCGGAGCGGCTGGTACCGGACGCCGGCCTATCCCGCCGGATCGGGGCCGGACTATGTGAACGGCGCCGCGGCGCTCAGGGCGTCCTGGACACCGGAAGCGGTGCTGGCGGCGCTGCACGCGGTCGAGGCCGGGCTTGGACGGCGGCGGGGGCGGCGCTGGGGGCCGCGGGTCTGCGACCTCGATCTGATCGCGAGCGGCGACGCGGTGCTGCCGGACCCCGAGACCGTGCGCGGCTGGATTGCCCGCGAGGGGGAGCGCCGGACGGAGACGCCGCCGGGGCTGATGCTGCCGCATCCGCGGCTTCAGGAGCGCGGCTTCGTGCTGCGGCCGCTCGCGGACATCGCGCCGGACTGGCGCCACCCGTTGCTGGGGCTGAGCGTGCGGGAGATGCTGGCGGCGCTGCCGCCGCAGGATCTTGGCGGAATCGTCCGCATTTAGCGGCGGTTGCCCTTGCGTTCGGAGGGCGAGAGCGCTAGGTACAGCGCTTTCCATGCCGAGAGTAGCTGGAGGTCCGTGAATGGCCCGCGTAACCGTTGAAGACTGCGTCGACAAGGTGCCGAACCGCTTCGAGCTGGTGATGCTCGCGGCGCACCGGGCGCGGTCGCTTGCCTCCGGCTCGCCGCTCACCGTCGAGCGGGACAACGACAAGAACCCGGTGGTCGCGCTCCGCGAGATCGCCGAGGAGACCCTGACCGCCGACCAGCTCCGGGAAGCGGCCATCGAGAGCTTCCAGCGCCAGATCGAGGTGGACGAGCCCGAGGAAGATGTCATGACCCTCCTGCCCGGCGGCGGCGATGCCCCGGTGGAGAACGACATGTCCGAGGAGCGCCTGCTGCGCGCGCTGATGGAAGCCCAGGGCGACAACTGAGCCCGGCCCTTTCGTCGGTCGTCGCGGCGGCGCCGGCCCGGCCGGGGCCGGACGGGGTCGTTTCGTGCGACACGCTGACCGCGCTGGTCCGGTCGTACAACCCTCAGTCCGATTCCGGCCTGATCGCGGCGGCCTACGAGTATGCCCGCCGGATGCACGCCGGGCAGCGCCGGACCAGCGGCGAGCCCTACTTCAGCCATCCGGTGGCGGTCGCGATGCTGATCGCCGAGCAGAAGCTCGACGACGCCTCGGTGATCACGGCACTCCTGCACGACACCATCGAGGACACCCTCTCGACCTATTCGGAGATAGCACTCCGCTTCGGCGAGGAGATCGCCCAGCTGGTCGACGGGGTGACCAAGCTCACCAACCTCGAGCTTTCCTCGGTCGAGAACGCCCAGGCCGAGAACTTCCGCAAGCTCCTGATGGCGATGTCGAAGGACCTGCGGGTGCTGCTGGTCAAGCTCGCCGACCGTCTGCACAACATGCGCACCATCAAGCATCTGCCGGTGGACAAGCAGCAGCGCAAGGCGCGCGAGACCATGGACATCTTCGCGCCGCTCGCCGGGCGGATGGGCATGCAGTGGATGCGCGACGAGCTCGAGGACCTCGGCTTCCGGGTGCTCAAGCCCGAGGCGCGCAAGTCGATCATCCGCCGCTTCGTGACGCTCAGGCGCGAGAGCGGCGACGTGATCGCCAAGATCACCGACGACATCCGCACCGTCCTCGCGCAGGCCAAGGTCGAGGCCGAGGTGATCGGGCGCGAGAAGAAGCCTTTCTCGATCTGGCGCAAGATGGAGGAGAAGAAGGAGGGGTTTTCCCGCCTGTCCGACATCTACGGCTTCCGGATCATCACCGGATCGGTCGGCGACTGCTACGTGGCGCTCGGCGCGGTGCACCGGCGCTGGACCGCGGTGCCGGGGCGGTTCAAGGACTATATCAGCCAGCCCAAGTCGAACGGCTACCGCTCGATCCACACCACGGTCTCGGGTCGCGACGGCAAGCGGGTCGAGGTGCAGATCCGCACCGCCGAGATGCACGCGGTCGCCGAGACCGGCGTGGCGGCGCACTGGTCCTACAAGGACGGCGAGCGGTTCGAGAATCCGTTCGCGGTCGATCCGTTCCGCTGGCTGCGCTCGATCACCGAGCGCTTCGAGGGGCAGGAGGACGAGGATTTCCTCGAGCACGTCAAGCTCGAGATGTTCACCGACCAGGTGTTCTGCTTCACGCCGAAGGGCGACGTGGTCAAGCTGCCGCGCGGGGCGACGGCGATCGACTTCGCCTATGCGATCCACACCCGGATCGGCGACAGCTGCGTCGGCGCCAAGGTCGACGGCGCGCGGGTGCCGCTCTGGACCAAGCTCAGGAACGGCCAGTCGGTGACGATCATCCGCGCCGAGGGCCAGCGGCCGCAGCCGTCGTGGGAGGACATGGTGGTGACCGGCCGCGCCAAAGCGGCGATCCGGCGCTCGCTGCGTGGCGAGCAGCGCGCAACCCAGGTGCGGCTCGGGCGGGAGATCGCCCGCGTCGCGCTGGAGCGGGTCGGCAAGAAGGCGACCGACAAGGCGCTGGAGGCCGCGGCCCGGCGGCTGAGGCTCGAGGACGCCGAGGAGGTGCTGGCGCGGCTCGGTGCGGCGGAGATGACCGGCAAGGAGCTGGTCACGACGCTCTATCCCGAGCTCTTGCGCGACGCGGCGCTGCCGCGGGCGCTCGACAAGACCGCGCCGGTGGTGATCGGCCTCAACTCGGGCCAGGTCGCACGGCCGGCGCCTTGCTGCAATCCGATCCCCGGCGAGCGGATCGTCGGCATCGCCGTGCGCGGCACCGGGGTGATGATCCATGCGATCGACTGCGGCGAGCTCGGCGCCTTCGAGCATGCCGCGGACCGCTGGATCGACCTGCGCTGGGCGGAGGGCCAGTCCGCCGCCGAGCATGTGGCGCGGGTCGAGATCACAATGGCGAACGACGCCGGCGTGCTGGGGCGGATCTGCACACTGATCGGCGAGCAGCGCGCCAACATCACCGACATCATCTTCACCGATCGCAAGCCCGATTTCTTTCGCATGGTGGTTGATGTCGAGGTGCGGGACATGGAACACCTCACCCACGTGCTGACCGCGATCGACGCCGATTCGGACGTCGCCGAGGTGCGGCGCTTCCGCCAGACTCCGGTCTCGGGCAGGGCGCCGGTCCGCGGGTGAGGCGACGGGAGCACGGCATCCACCCGGGGGTGGCGAGGTGTGATCCGGGCTGATGGTCTTCAAGCGACGCGACAAGCCGCCCCTCATCAGCCGAATCCGCGAACTGGTGCTCCCGAGGCGCGGCTGGCGCCGCGGCTTCGAGTATCTCGGGCATCGCGTCCGCCGGTTGCCCGACACGCCGCACCGTATCGCCCTGGGCGTGGCGTGCGGCGTCTTCAGCTCGTTCACGCCGTTCTATGGGCTGCACTTCGTCTTCGCCCTGGTGGTGGCGCGTGCGATCCGCGCCAACATGATCGCGGCGCTCATCGGCACCGCGGCCGGCAATCCGCTGACGTTTCCGTTCATCGCGCCGGTGGCGCTGGGGCTCGGGCGGCGCATTCTCGGGCATGGCGCGAGCGGCCACGATTTCGGCCGGGTATCGGACGCCTTCGCCCAGGCCTTGGCGGCGATCAAGCTCGGGGTGCTCAGCCTGTTCGGCCGGGGCGAGAGCGAGTGGTACAAGCTGATCCCGTTCCTCCGGGACATCCTCTGGCCGTATTTCGTCGGCGGGCTGCTGCCGGGACTGGCCGCGGCGGTCCTGACCTATTATCTGACGCGGCCGCTGGTCACGGCCTATCAGACGCGGCGGCGCGCGCGGATGCTGGCGCGGGCGCACGAGCGGCTGGCGCGGCAGAAGCTCGAGCCCGACCTCAGGCCGCACGGACCGCCGACCAGCCAAGCAACCGGAAGGCAGACCAGATCATGACCCTCACCGCCCCTCTCGGCCGCCTCAGGCTCGGCGTGAACATCGACCACGTCGCGACGGTCAGGAACGCGCGCGGCGGGCCCTATCCCGAGCCGGTGCGGGCGGCTCGGCTGGCCGAGGCCGCGGGTGCGGACGGCATCACCGCGCATCTGCGCGAGGATCGCCGGCACATCACCGATGCCGACATCGACGCGCTGATGGCGGCGCTGACCCTGCCGCTCAATCTCGAGATGGCGGCGACGCCGGAGATGCAGGCGATTGCACTCCGGCATCGGCCGCACGCGGTCTGCCTGGTGCCGGAGAAGCGCGAGGAGCGGACCACCGAGGGCGGGCTCGAGGTGGCGCAGGACGACAACCGGCTGGCTGGGTTCATCGCGCCGCTGCGCGAGGCGGGCTGCCGGGTCTCGATCTTCATCGCCGCCGACCGAAGACAGATCGAGGCGGCGCACCGGATCGGCGCGCCGGTGATCGAGCTGCACACCGGCGCCTACTGCGAGGCGGACCTGGCCGGCGATCCCGAGGGACGGGCGCGGGAGCTGGCGCGGCTGAGCGAGATGGCGCGCTTCGCCCGCGGCCTCGGGCTCGAGGTGCATGCCGGGCACGGCCTGACCTATGACAACGTCGGCCCGGTCGCGGCGATCCCGCAGCTGATGGAGCTCAACATCGGGCATTTCCTGATCGGCGAGGCGATCTTCATCGGCCTCGACGCCGCGATCCGCCGGATGCGGGCGGTGATGGACGCGGCGCGGGTGCCGGCGCCCGCCGGTTCCGGCGCCTGAGCCGAAGGGGCGGCGCCGGTGCCCGAGGTTCTGGATGCGGTGGTGGTGGGGGCCGGCTGGGCGGGGCTCGGCGTCAGTCATGCGCTCGCGGCGAGGGGCCTCACCCACCGCGTTCTGGAACGCGGCCGGATCGGCGAGACCTGGCGCACCCAGCGCTGGGACTCGTTCCGCATGAACACGCCCAACCTGCACACGGTGATGCCCGGGGACCGCTATACCGGCGACGATCCCGGCGGGGCGATGACGCGGGACGAGTTCGTCGCCCTGCTCGAGGACTTCGCCGCGCGGCACCGGCTTCCGGTCGATCGCGGCATCGAGGTGAGCGAGCTGGCCGGGGATGCCGGCGGCGGCTTCCGCCTGGCCACCACCGCCGGCACGGTTCGGGCGCGCAACGTGGTGGTCGCCAGCGGCAACCTGAGCCGTCCGCGGCGCCCGGACTGGGCCGGCGATGTTCCGGGGTATCTCGAGCAGATCGACGCGCCGGACTATCGCAACCCGGCCGCGCTGCCGGACGGAGGGGTCCTGGTGGTCGGCAACGCCCAGTCCGGCTGTCAGATCACCGAGGAGCTGGCTGAGGCCGGGCGGGAGGTGTTCCTCGCGACCGCCCGCATCGGCCGGCTGGCGCGGCGCTATCGGGGCCGCGACATGACCACATGGATCCTGCTCAGCGGGCTCTTCGACGTGCCGCGGCGGGACATGCTGCTGCCCTCGGGCCGTATCGCCAGCCGGCCGACGCTGGGATCGGTGCATACCATAAGCCTGCAGTCGCTGAGCGCGCAGGGCGCGGTGCTGCTCGGCCGCCTCACCGGTTTCGCCGATGGCCGCTTCCGGATCGCCGGCGACCTCGACGAGAACATGCGTTTCGCAGACGAGGCCTCGGCGGAGGTCAAGCGGCAGATCGACGCCTATATTCTCGCCGCCGGGATCGACGCTCCGGCTGCCGAGCCGGACCCGGCGGAGGTCGTGGCGCCTCGGCTGCCGACGCCGCGCCTGCGCTCGCTCGATCCCCTGGAGCGGGGCATCACGTCGGTGGTCTGGTGCACCGGGTTTCGCGGCGACTATCGCTGGGTGCGGCTTCCGGTGCTCGACGGCGAGGGCCAGCCGGTGCATGAGGAAGGGCTCTCGGCGCTGCCCGGCATCTATTTCGCCGGGATGGATTTCGCCAAGACGCGCCGATCCGGCACGATCCACGCGATCGCCGAGGAGGCCGGGCGGCTGGTCGGGCATCTCGCCGGCCGCCTCGGGTAGCATCGGGAGCCTGCGATGATCCTCGGCATCGGCAACGATCTGGCCAACATCGAGCGGATCGGGCGCACGATCGAGCGGTTCGGGGCGCGGTTCCTGAACCGGGTCTATACCCCGGCCGAGCAGGCGCTGGCCGAGCGGCGCCGCGCGCGGGTCGCCACCTACGCCAAGCGCTGGGCGGCCAAGGAGGCCTGCTCGAAGGCGCTCGGCACCGGGCTGCGCATGGGGATCAAGTGGCGCGACATGGGGGTGGTGAACCTGCCGAGCGGCCAGCCGACCATGGTGCTGGCCGGCTGGGCCGCGGCGCGGCTGACGGCGATGACCCCGGCCGGGCATCGCGCGCAGGTGCATGTCACGCTGACCGACGATCATCCCTGGGCGATGGCGGTGGTGGTGATCGAGGCGCTGCCGGAGGCGTGAGCGGGAGGCTCGCCGGACGGCCGCTCGCCTTGACTCCCCCGGGGCAGGCGCGACAAGGCGGGCGCGCGGCAGGCACGAGATGGGCGGATCGGGATGGTTGCGAAAAGCAAGACCAAGGGCGGGTTTCTCGAGCTCGTCAAGACCGTCGTCTATGCGCTGCTGCTGGCGGGCGTGATCCGGACGCTGTTCTTCCAGCCGTTCTGGATCCCGTCGAGCTCGATGAAGCCGACGCTCCTGATCGGCGACTTTCTCTTCGTCAACAAGATGGCTTACGGCTATTCGCGCTATTCCTGTCCGTTCGCGTTGTGCCCCTTCTCGGGGCGGATCCTGGGGCGCGAGCCGGTGCGCGGCGACGTCATCGTGTTCAAGCATCCGACCAACGGCACCGACTTCATCAAGCGGCTGATCGGGCTGCCGGGCGATCGGATCCAGATGGTGGGCGGCATCCTGCACATCAACGGCGAGGCGCTGCCGCAGAGGCCGGACGGCACCTTCGTCGAGAAGAACGAGCCGCAGGGGCCGATGCGCAGCATGCCGCGCTGCGCCAATGATCCGGTGCCGGCCGGCGGCGACTGCACGGCGGCGCAGGCGATCGAGACCCTGCCCGGCGGCAAGGAGCACGACGTGCTCGACATCGAGAACGGCTTCGCCGACAACACGCCGGTCTTCACCGTGCCTGAAGGCCAGTTCTTCTTCATGGGCGACAACCGCGACAATTCGATGGATTCGCGGTTTCCGCGCAGCGCCGGCGGCGTCGGCTTCGTGCCGTTCGAGAACCTGGTCGGCCGCGCCGACCGGGTGATCTTCTCCTCGGCCGGGCCATCGATGCTGGCGTTCTGGACCTGGCGGCCGGACCGCTTCTTCAAGGCGATCAATTGAAGCTCAGCCGGGCGATGGCCGGGGTCGAGGCCCGGCTGGGACACGGCTTCGCCCGGCCGGAGCTGCTGATCGAGGCGCTGACGCATCCGTCGATGGCGAGCGGCGCGGACAACCAGCGGCTGGAGTTCCTCGGCGACCGGGTGCTCGGGCTCGTCATCGCCGAGGCGCTGCTGGCGCAGGAGCCGGGCGCCTCGGAAGGCGTGCTGGCGCCGCGGCTGAACGCGCTGGTGCGCAAGGAGGCCTGCGCCGAGGTCGCCGCCGCCCTCGATCTCGGCAGCGCGCTCAGGATGGGGCGCTCGGAGATGCTGACCGGCGGCCGGCGCAAGACCGCGGTGCTCGGCGATGCGATGGAGGCGGTGATCGCCGCGGTCTATCTCGACGGCGGCCTCGAGGCGGCGCGGCGGCTGATCCACGCCGCCTGGGGCGAGCGGATTGCGGCGGCGCGCGGCGTCGGCCGCGATCCCAAGACCGCGCTGCAGGAGTGGGCGCAGGCGCGCGGGCTGCCGCCGCCGGCGTATCTCGATCGCGACCGGCAGGGGCCGGACCATGCGCCGGTCTTCGCGGTGGAGGCGCGGCTCGAGGACGGCCGCAGCGCCGAGGGGCGGGCGGCCTCGAAGCGGGCGGCGCAGCAGGCGGCGGCCGAGGCGCTGCTCGGCCGGCTGGAGGGCGCGCCATGAGGCCGCTCGCCCGGGCGACCGGCGGTGGCGGCGCGGCGGCGTTGCGCGGGGCGCGGCGTCGGGCTCGCGCCGCCGGTCAGGCGTTGGTGCGAGGCTTGAGGGAGGGAGGCAGCGTGGGGTTGAGAGTTCGCGCCGGCGTCAAGGCCGAGCCGCGCGTGCCGCGCGGTCGCTTCGCGAGCCTTGACCCCGACGCGACTCGCGGCAGAAGGCGCCGGATCGTGAGCGGGACGCGCTGCGGCATGGTGGCGCTGATCGGCGAGCCGAATGCCGGCAAGTCGACGCTCCTGAACCGGATGGTGGGGGCCAAGGTCTCGATCGTCACCCACAAGGTGCAGACCACGCGGATGCGGATCCGCGGCATCGCCATCGAGGGGGCGGCGCAGCTGGTCTTCGTCGACACGCCGGGCCTGTTCCGGCCGCGGCGGCGGCTGGATCGGGCGATGGTCAAGGCGGCCTGGGGCGGGGCGGCGGATGCCGACGTCGTGGTGCTCTTGATCGAGGCGCACCGCGGGCTGACCGAAGGGGTGCGGGCGATCCTCGACGCGCTGGCGGACCAGCTGCCGCAGGGGCGGACGCTGGCGCTCGCCATCAACAAGATCGACCGGGTGCCGGCGGAGCGGCTCTTGGCGCTGAGCGCGGAGATGAACGCGGCCCGGGACTTCGCGGCGAGCTTCATGATCTCGGCGGAGCGGGGGCATGGGGTCGAGGATCTGAAGCGGTGGCTGGCGGGGCAGGTGCCGGAGGGGCCCTGGCTCTATCCGGAGGACCAGATCGCGGACCTGCCGCTCAGGCTGATCGCGGCGGAGACCACGCGGGAGAAGCTGACGCTCCGGCTGCACCAGGAGCTGCCTTACGAGCTGACGGTGGAGACCGAGGGCTGGGAGGAGCGCAAGGACGGATCGGTGAAGATCGACCAGGTGATCTATGTGGCGCGCGACGGGCACAAGGGGATCACGCTGGGGCCGAAGGGCGAGACGATCAAGGCGGTGGGCAAGGCGGCGCGGGAGGAGATCAAGGCCTTCCTCGGGCGCGAGGTGCATCTGTTTCTGACGGTCAAGGTGCGCCCTGGCTGGCTCGAGGAGCGCGAGCGCTACGGCGAGATCGGGCTCGATTTCCACGACGGCGACGGATGAGCGGGCCGCGGCTGACCGCGGAATTCTGGGTGCAGGCCTATCTGGCGCGGCTGCGGCTCGCCGACATCCCGGCTTTCGTCACGGCGCGGGGCGATGCGACGGCGGGGGCGGTGGTGGTGAAGCTCAACACCCTCGACGGCGCGGCGCAGGCTTTCGCGCGGAGCTATGATGCCACGGGCACGCGGGTCTGGACGCCGCTGGCCGAGGGGCCGGAGCCGGAGGTGGAGGCGGCGGTCGGGCGGCAGCGGCGGTTCGATCCGGACCTCTGGGTGATCGAGGTCGAGGACCGGCAGGGGCGGCATCTCCTCGACCAGCCGGGGCTGGCGGAGTAGGTTGCCCTGGAGCAAGGTGCTGATTTTGAATGGATTGGCGTGACGAAGGCATCCTGATCGCGGCGCGGCGGCACGGCGAGAGCTCGGCGATCGTCGAGCTCTTGACGCGCGGGCACGGGCGGCATGCCGGGGTGGTGCGCGGCGGGGCGGGGCGGCGGATGACGCCGGTGCTGCAGCCGGGGGCGCGGCTGTCGGTGGAGTGGACCGCCCGGCTCGAGGACCATATCGGCACGTTCCGGGTCGATCCGATCGCGTCGCGGACCGCGGCGATCATGGCCGACGGGGCGGCGCTGGCGGCGCTCGGGGCGATGACGGCGCTGGTCGCGGCGACGCTGCCGGAAAGGGATGCGCATCCGGCGCTTTACGGGCGGTGCCTCGAGCTGGTCGAGGCGCTGGGCGCGGCGCCGGACTGGGGCGCGCGCTATGCGGCCTGGGAGCTGGCGCTGCTGGCGGAACTGGGGTTCGGGCTGGATTCTGAGCTCGTGCGCGGTGACCGGAGCGACGGCGGAGCTGGTCTGGGTGTCGCCGAAATCGGGGCGGGCGGTGAGCCGGGCGGCGGGGGCGGCGTGGGCGGACCGGCTGTTGCCGCTGCCGGGATTCCTGCGGGACGGCTGGGAGGAGCCGCCGGCGGCGGCGGAGGTGGCGGCGGGGCTGGCGCTGACCGGATATTTCCTCGAGGCGCGGGTGGCGCCGGGGTTGCGGCGGGAGGTGCTGCCGGAGGCGCGCGCGCGGGCGGTGGCGGCGATACGGCGGCAAGCTGCGGAAAAGCCGGGATAAATCGGGTCTGGAACGCATCTTCTTTGCGTCTGGAAACCATCTGGATCATCGTTGCCGGGAGGTTAATGGTTGTGCGGCGGGCGCGGGATCCGGTTTGATGCGATTTCGCGCGGCTCGGGCGGGGTGAGGCATGGATCAGGTCGAGATGCTGGTGATCGGCAGCGGCCCGGCGGGGCGGCGGGCGGCGGTGCAGTCGGCCAAGCTCGGCAAGTCGGTGCTTGGTGGTCGATCGCGGCCGGCGGCTCGGCGGCGTCTCGGTGCATACCGGCACCATCCCGTCCAAGACCCTGCGCGAGACGGTGCTGAACCTCTCCGGCTGGCGCGAGCGCGGCTTTTACGGCCGCGGCTACCGGGTCAAGCAGGACATCTCGGCGGGCGACCTGGTGCAGCGGCTGCAGAAGACGCTCGACCACGAGGTCGAGGTGCTGCAGCACCAGTTCATGCGCAACATGGTCAAGAGCGCCTTCGCCGAGGCGCGGTTCGTCGGGCCGAACGAGGTGGAGCTCACCACCGACGCCGGCGAGGTCAGCCACACCGGTTTCGCCAACGCGCTGATCGCGGTCGGCACCCGGCCGCACCGACCCGAGAGCGTGCCGTTCGACCGCAAGCGCATCTTCGACAGCGACGAGATCCTCGAGCTCGAGACGCTGCCGCGGACGCTGACGGTGATCGGCGGCGGGGTGATCGGGGTCGAATATGCCACGATCTTCTCGGCGCTCGACGTGCCGGTGACGCTGATCGAGCCGCGCGAGAGCATCCTCGACTTCGTCGACCGCGAGATCGTCGACGACTTCGTGCATCAGATGCGCGACCGCGGCATGACCGTGCGGCTCGGCAGCGCGGTGCGCGAGATCAGCGTCGGGTCGCGCGGGGTCGAGGTCGCGCTCGCCGACGGCCGGGCGGTACGCTCGGAGCTCCTGCTCTACGCCGCCGGGCGCACCGGCAACGTCGCGGCGCTGAACCTCGAGGCGATCGGCATCGAGGTCGATCCGCGCGGGCGGCTGACGGTCGATCCGCGCACCTTCCAGACCAACGTGCCCAACATCTACGCCGCCGGCGACGTGATCGGCTTTCCGAGCCTCGCCTCGACCTCGATGGAGCAGGGCCGTGTCGCCGCCTGCCACGCCTTCGGCATGCCGCTGCCGCCGGCGCCGGCGAGCTTTCCCTACGGCATCTACGCGGTGCCGGAGATCTCGACGGTCGGCCAGTCGGAGGAGGAGGTGCGCAAGAGCGGCGTCGCCTACGAGTGCGGCATCGCCCGGTTCCGCGAGACCTCGCGCGGGCACATCATGGGGGTGAACTCGGGGTTCCTGAAGCTGATCTTCGCGCTCGACAGCCGGCGGCTGCTCGGCGCGCATATCGTCGGCGAGGGGGCGACCGAGCTGATCCACATCGGCCAGGCGGTGATCAACCTGAAGGGCACGGTGGATTTCTTCGTGGAGAATACCTTCAACTATCCGACGCTGGCCGAGGGCTACAAGATCGCCGGGCTCGATGCCTGGAACCGGATGGGGCAGGGGTGAGCGGGCGGCGCCGCGGGCCGCATCACGTGCGTCGCGCCGCCGCGATCAGCCCCGGCCGCCGCACTCGTGATAGGCTTGGCGGATGTCGGCGCGGGTGATGCCGGCGTCGCGCAGGAAGTGGTCCTCGCAGTCGAGCATGTGCCGGTAGCCGTGGCGCGCCTTGGCGCGGGCCAGCACCTCGCGGACGGTGGCGGCGGCGCGATCGGCCAACGTCTGGATCGCGTTGCGGATCCCGAGGTCGGCGGCGGCGGTGTGGGTGAGGGTGGTCATGGCTCTGGTCCTTCGGGTTTGCCGGGAGGCCTGGTGGCCTCCCCGATGACCGTCACCATGCCTGATTCGCCTGGTGTGCCGCTGTGACCGGCGTCACAGGGCGCGGCGCGATCGTCGAGCGCCCGGACCCATCGCCCGGCGCCGAGCAACCGCCCATGGGCGTTCGATGCCGACGCTCGGGTCCCGGGTCGCCCAAGCGCCTGTTAACGCTGGCGCATTCGCTGCGCGTCGGCGAATGTGCCGACCCGGCGCTGGACGCGGGGCGCGACTCGGGCTATCCGGTTTGGCGCCGCCCGGAGACCGCATGATGCCTGAGCGCCCCGTCGAAGAGCTTTCGCCGCAAGAGGCGATGGAGGAGCTGGCCGGGCTCGCGCGGATGCTGGACGCCGCGAACCGGGACTATCATCAGGCCGACGCGCCGCGGATCACCGACGCCGAGTATGATGCGCTGAAGCGGCGCAACGCCGCGATCGAGGCGCGGTTTCCCGACCTCAAGCGCGCCGACAGCCCGTCCGAGCAGGTCGGCGCGGCGCCGGCGGAAGGCTTCGCCAAGGTCCGCCACGCCCGGCCGATGCTGAGCCTGGAGAATGCCTTCGACCCCGGCGAGGTCGTGCGAGTTCGCCGACCGGGTCCGGCGGTTTCTCAACCTCGCGGGCGATGCGCCGCTGGACTTCACCGCCGAGCCGAAGATCGACGGGCTGTCGCTGTCGCTGCGCTACGAGGCCGGGCGGCTCGTCACCGCCGCCACCCGCGGCGACGGCGAGACCGGCGAGAATGTGACGCCGAACGCCCGCACCATCGCCGACATCCCGACGACGCTCGCCGGCGCCCCGAGGTGCTGGAGGTCCGCGGCGAATGCTACATGGCGCATGCCGATTTCGCGGCGCTCAACGCGCGGCAGGCCGAGGCGGGCGGGCGCACCTTCGCCAACCCGCGCAATGCCGCCGCCGGGTCGCTGCGCCAGCTCGACCCGGCGATCACCGCGGCGCGGCCGTTGCGCTACTTCGCCTATGCCTGGGGCGAGATCTCGGCGCCGCTGGCCGAGACCCAGACCGGCGCCATCGAACGGCTGGGCGCGCTGGGGTTTGCGGTCAATCCGTTGATGCGCCGCTGCGACGGGCCGGAGGCGATGCTGGCGCAGTACCGCGCCATCGAGGCGCAGCGCGCGACGCTCGGCTACGACATCGACGGCGTGGTCTATAAGGTGGATCGGCTCGACCTGCAGGCGCGGCTCGGCTTCCGCTCGACGACGCCGCGCTGGGCGCTGGCGCACAAGTTCTCCGCCGAGCGGGCGGCGACGCGGCTCGAGGCGATCGACATCCAGGTCGGCCGCACCGGGGCGCTGTCGCCGGTGGCGCGGCTGCTGCCGGTGACCGTCGGCGGCGTCGTGGTGCAGAATGCGACGCTGCACAACGCGGACTATATCGCCGGGCGCGACAGCCGCGGCAATCCGATCCGCGAGGGCCGCGACATCCGGGTCGGCGACTGGGTGACGATCTACCGCGCCGGCGACGTGATCCCCAAGGTCGAGGACGTCGATCTCTCGCGTCGGCCGGCCGGACAGCGAGCCCTACCGCTTTCCGGCGACCTGCCCGGTCTGCGGGTCCGACGTGGTGCGCGAGCCGGGCGAGGCGGTGCAGCTACTGCACCGGCAACCTGATCTGCGCGGCGCAGGCGGTGGAGAAGCTCAAGCATTTCGTCAGCCGCGGCGCCTTCGACATCGAGGGGCTCGGCGCCAAGGCGATCGAGGCCTTCTTCACCGAGGGCTGGATCCGCGAGCCGGCGGACATCTTCACGCTGGAGGCGCGCCACGGCGACGACCTGCGCGGCCGCGACCGCTGGGGCGAGAGGTCGGCCGGCAACCTCTTCGCGGCCATCGCGGAGAAGCGCGCGATCCCGCTCGACCGGCTGATCTACGCGCTCGGCATCCGCCACGTCGGCGAGACCGCGGCGCGGCTGATCGCGCGGCACTATGGCGCCTGGCGCGCGCTTCGCCGCGGCGATGGAGGCCGCCCGCGACCACGCCGGCCCGGAGTGGGAGGAGCTCGGCAACGTCAGCGGGGTGGGCGAGGTCCTGGCCGGGTCGCTGGTCGATTTCTTCCACGAGCCGGCCAACCGCGACGCGGTGGACCGGCTGATCGCCGAGCTCAGCGTCGGCGACGTCGCGGCGCCGGCGGCTTCCGGCTCGCCGATCGCCGGCAAGACCGTGGTCTTCACCGGCACGCTGGAGCGGATGACCCGCGCCGAGGCCAAGGCGCGGGCCGAGGCGCTCGGCGCCAAGGTCGCGGGCTCGGTCTCGGCGAAGACCGATTATGTCGTCGCGGGACCGGGCGCGGGGTCGAAGGAGAAGGCGGCGCGGGAGCTCGGCGTGCCGATCCTCAGCGAAGACGACTGGCTGGCGCTGATCGGCTAGGGCAATCCACCCTACGGCTCGGCCTGGCGAATTCACGGGCGGTATGGCACGACGTTGCGCGCATACGAGCCGATTTGCTTCCAGCTACGCGCCGGGCCCGGGCTGCATCAGTCCCACGACGTTCCCGTCCGGGTCTCGCACGGTGGCGATCATCCTGCCCCCGCCCGCCTTGCGCACCGGGGTGTCCAAACTCCAGCCGGCGTCCAGCAGCTCCGCCAGCCTTTCCAGGACGTCGGGCACGTTCCAGAAGCTCATCGGCCCAGTCATCCCGGCAACGTGGCCACCGGCGTCCAGCCCGACGTCCACCCCGCCGGCGCTGAAGCCGACATAGTCGCCCTCGTTCACGGTCGGCCCCGCACCCGGTCAGCGCGGCGTAGAGCCGCGTCGCCTGGAGAAGATCCCGGACCGGGTAGATGATCGTCACGACGCCCTTGCCCATCGCGCCCTCCCTGCTGCGCATCCGGCATGCGCCCCTCACCCCTGTGTTGGCAAGCGGTGGCGGATGGCCTTAGATGCGGCGCGATGGCCCGGCCGGACATCCTCTTCCCGCTCTTCGCCGACTTGACCGCGCTCGACGGGGTCGGGCCGAAGACGGCCGGGCTGTTCGGCCGGATGGGGATCGAGAAGCCGGTCGATCTGGTGCTGACGCTGCCGGCGTCGGGGGTGGACCGGCGGCTCAGGGCGTCGGTCCGCGACGCGGTCTTTCCCGAGGTGGTCACCGTCGAGGTCGAGATCGGGATGCATCAGGCCTCGACAGCGCGCAACCGGCCGTACCGCATCCACGTCCGCGACGCGCTGACCGAGTTCCAGCTGGTGTTCTTCCACCCGCGCGCCGACTGGCTGCGGACGATGCTGCCGGCGGGCCAGCGCCGGATCGTCTCCGGGCGGGTCGAGCTCTTCGACGGCATCGCGCAGATGGTGCATCCCGACCATATCCTGCGCCTGGACGAGGCCGAGGCGCTGCCGGCGTTCGAGCCGGTCTATCCGCTGACCGAGGGGCTGACGCTGAAGCTGATGGCGCGCGCGGTGCGCTCGGCGCTCGAGCGCGCGCCGGCGCTGGCCGAGTGGATCGAGCCGGGCCTGAAGCGCCAGCGCCGCTGGCCCGACTGGCAGGCGGCGCTGCTGGCCGCGCATGCGCCGGCGGGGCCGGCCGAGCTCTCGCCGGCCGCGCCGGCGCGGGAGCGGCTCGCCTATGACGAGCTCTTCGCGCACCAGGTGACGCTGGCGATCGCCCGGATGAAGCTGAAGCGGGCCAAGGGCTTCGCCACCCGCGGCGACGGCCGGCTGCGCGCCCGGGTGCTCGCGGCGCTGCCGCACCGGCCGACCGGGGCGCAGGAGCGCTCGGTGGCGGAGATCACCGCCGACATGGCCTCGGGGCTGCGGATGAACCGGCTGCTGCAGGGCGACGTCGGCTCGGGCAAGACGCTGGTGGCGCTTCTCGCGATGCTCGCCGCGGTCGAGGCCGGCGGCCAGGCGACGCTGATGGCGCCGACCGAGATCCTGGCGCGCCAGCATCTGATTTCGCTGGCGCCGCTGGCCGAGGCCGCGGGGGTGCGGCTGGAGATCCTCACCGGCCGCGACAAGGGGGGCGAGCGCGCCGCCAAGCTCGCGGCGCTGGCGGCCGGCGAGATCGGCATCCTGGTCGGCACCCATGCGCTGTTCCAGAAGGACGTGAGCTTCAGGGATCTCCGGCTCGCCGTGGTCGACGAGCAGCATCGCTTCGGGGTGCGCCAGCGGATGGATCTCGGCGCCAAGGGTGCCGCCGCCGACATCCTGGTGATGACCGCGACGCCGATCCCGCGCAGCCTGACGCTGGCGCAATATGGCGACATGGACCTCTCGGTGCTCGACGAGAAGCCGCCGGGGCGGCAGCCGGTCGAGACCGCGCTGATCTCCTCCGCCCGCACCTCCGAGGTGATCGAGCATCTGCGCCGCGCCATCGCCGCTGGGCGGCAGGCCTATTGGGTCTGCCCGCTGGTCGGGGAATCCGAGGTGGCGGAGATGGCGGCGGCCGAGGAGCGGTTCGCAGCGGCTGCGGCTGGCGCTCGGCGCCGAGGTGACCGGCCTGGTGCACGGCCAGATGCCGCCGGCGCAGAAGGACGCGGCGATGGCGGATTTCGTCGCCGGCCGCACCCGGCTGCTGGTCGCGACCACGGTGATCGAGGTCGGGGTCAACGTGCCCAACGCCTCGATCATGGTGATCGAGGCGCGCCCAGTCGTTCGGGCTGGCGCAGCTGCACCAGCTGCGCGGACGGGTGGGGCGCGGCGTCGGCGCGCTCGACCTGCCTCCTGCTCTACGATCCGCCGCTCGGCGAGACCGCGCAGGCGCGGCTCGAGATCATGCGCGCCACCGAGGACGGCTTCCGCATCGCCGAGGAGGATCTGCGGCTGCGCGGCGCGGGCGATCTGATCGGCGTGCAGCAGTCGGGGCTGCCGCGGTTCCGCATCGCCGACCTCGAGACCCAGGCCGAGCTGATGCGCGTGGCGCAGGACGATTCGCGGCTGCTGCTCGACGCAGGACCCCGATCTCGCCGGCCCGCGCGGCCTCGCGGTGCGGACGCTGCTCTACCTGATGGAGCGCGACAAGGCGGTGCGAATGCTGTCAGTGGGTTAGCCGCTGCGCCTGATGTTCCCCTTACGTTCACCACGTTCCTTGACTCTTTGCGGACGAAGTGAGAACATTAACCGAACATACAGGAACAGCAGGAACGAAGATCATGTTGCAGACCACCCGCCGCATTCTCCGGGCCCACCATCCCGAGACGCTCGCCACCGAGGCGCTCGGGCTCGCCGCGCTCTGTGTCGCGATCGGCATCGGGCTGTTCCTGCCGGTCCTCGCCTGACGCCAGGCCTCTTCTTGCCTGCGGCGCGCATCCGCGGATTGCTGCCTGTCCGCCTGACCTGTCGACTGCCACCGCGCCGCCACCTGGTCGCCGCACCCTCGGGGTCGCGGCGATTTTTTTGGGCGACCCGCACGCCGGACGGTAGCAAGGCAGGGCGATCTTAGCCGAACCGTTAATCCGCGCGTCTCAGGCTCGATCCGGCCGCGCGAGGCGCAGGTAGACGCTGTCGCACCACTCGGTGCCGACGAGAATGGTTCGCTGCGCGCGATGGGTTTCGTGGAAGCCGAGGCGGGTGAGGAGCCTGAGCGCGGCGGCGTTGCGCGGGTCGACGTCGGCGGTCAGGCCGGCGACCGGGAGGGTGGCGAAGATGTGCGGGAGGGCGGCGGCGAGGGCTTCGCTGGCGAGGCCCTGGCGCCAGTGGTCGGGGTGCAGGATGAAGCCGATCTCGGCGATGCGCCAGCAGCCGGCCTTGCCGATCACCCGGCCGTCGCGCTCGACCACGAAGTCGTCGCTGGCGCCGGGCGGAAGTGCCACCATGGCGGCGAGCCAGCGGCGGCTGGGCTCGATATCGGTGTGGGGCGGGGTGTCCCAGTAGCGCATCGCGCGCGGGTCGGCGAAGATGCGGTGGAGATCGTCGAGGTCGGACATGCGCGCCCGCCGGAGCAAGAGGCGGGGGGTGCGGATCATGCTCAGGCGGCGGCGAGGCCTTCGTCGAAGGCGGCGAGCGTGGCGTCCCAGGCGAGCAGGATCGAGGCGTGGCGGTTCCTGTAGTCGCGGGCGGGCAGCAGCACCTCCAGCTCGTGGAACGGCGCGTGCCGGCGGCGGGCCGCCGGCCTTGAGCATGGCGGCGAGGCTGGCCCGCGCCGCGGCGATCTCGTCGCGGGTGGCGCCGACGACGTGGCGGGCGAGGATCGAGGCGGAGGCCTGGCCGAGCGCGCAGGCGCGCACGTCCTGGCCGAAGGCGGCGACCCGGCCATCCTGAAGCGCGAGATCGACGGTGACGGTCGAGCCGCAGAGCGGCGAGCGGCGCCTGGCGGTGACCTGCGGCTGCGGCAGACGGTCGGTCAGCGGGATGTCGGCCGCGAGCGCCAGGATGCGCTGCGAGTAGAGCTTGATCAGGTCGTCCTCGCCGCCCATTCCCAGGCTGATCCTTTGCAATCGTCCGAGCCTTCCATAGATAGGCCGAAACCGCGCGTCGGAAAAGGGAGGTGACGGCATGGCCGCCTTCGACATCGCTACGCTGAAGTTCGACGAGCGCGGGCTGATCCCGGCGATCGCCCAGGCGCTCTCGGGCGAGGTGCTGATGCTGGCCTGGATGAACGCCGAGAGCCTCGCCGAGACGCTCAGCACCGGCGCGGTCACCTACTGGTCGCGGTCGCGTGGCGCGCTGTGGCGGAAGGGCGCGACCTCGGGGCATACCCAGCGGCTGGTCGAGCTCAGGGTGGACTGCGACCGCGACAGCCTGCTCCTGATCGTCGAGCAGATCGGGCCGGCGTGCCATACCGACCGGCCGAGCTGCTTTTTCACCGCGGTGCGGGGCGGTGAGGAGGTGGTCATCGCCGAGCCGGTCTAAGGCTTCGCCAGTTCCCGGCGGAGATCCGCGGGGGTCGCCCCGGCGGCGCGCCAGGTGGCGAGGGCCCGGGCGTCGTCGCGCTTGGCGAGGCGGCGGCCGGCGGCGTCGCGGATCAGCCGGTGGTGGTGCCAGACCGGCACCGGGAGATCGAGGAGCGCCTGCAGCAGGCGGTGGAGCGGGGTCACTGCGAGGAGGTCGGCGCCGCGCACGACGTGGGTGACGCCCTGGGCGGCGTCATCGATCACCACCGCGAGATGGTAGGCGATGCCGGTGTCGCGGCGGCCGAGCACGACGTCGCCGATCTCGCGCGCGAGGCGGTCGGGGTCGAGGCGGTGCGCGCCGGGGGCTTGCGGGCCGGTCTCGGTGAAGCCGAGGCCGGCGACCGCGGCGGGGCCGCCGAGGCGATGGGTGGCGGCGGCGAGATCGAGGCGCCAGGCGGCGTCCTCGGGGGCATCGGTGCGGCCGCGGCAGGTGCCGGGGTAGATGCCGGCGGGCGCGCCCTCCTGCGGCGCGGCGAGCGCGGCGGCGATGTCGCGGCGGGTGCAGGTGCAGGGGTAGGCGACGCCGAGCGCCTTGAGACGGTCGAGGGCGGCCGCGTAGGCCGGCAGGCGGTCGGACTGGCGCAGCACCGGCTCCGGCCAGGTCAGGCCGAGCCAGGCGAGGTCGTCGAGGATGGCGGCCTCGTGGTCGGGGCGGGCGCGGGTGCGGTCGAGATCCTCGATCCGGAGCAGGAAAGTGCCCTCGGCGGCGCGGGCGATGTCCCAGGCGGTCAGCGCCGAGAAGGCGTGGCCGAGGTGCAGCCGGCCGGTCGGCGACGGGGCGAAGCGGGTGACGAGGCGGCTCAAGGCCGGCCGGTGTGCCGCGAGCGGCGCTCCTCGCCGGACTGGTAGATCAGGATCCAGGCGAGGAGGATGAACATCGGATGGGTGAGGCCGCCCGACAGCAGGATCGCGGGGATCCAGATCAGCAAGGTGGCGATCGCCACCAACGGCCGCCCGGCGAGGAGGATCGAGAGCGGCGGCAGGAAGAGCGCGAGGAGGTAGTTCATCGCGGTGAGGTAGGAAGCGCCGGCGGCCGCTGCAAGATCAGGGCAGGTCAGGCAAGGACCGGGGCGGGGGTGAGCCAGGCGGTGAAGTCGGACTTGGCGCGGTCGGTGTAGGCCTGGTAGCGGTCGCGGCGGCCGCGGCGGCCGGCGCGGGGGTCGGCGAGCGGGGGGAAGAGGCCGAAGTTGACGTTCATCGGCTGGAAGGTCTGGGTCTCGGCGCCGCCGGTGATGTGGCGCAGGAGCGCGCCCATGGCGGTGGTGGCGGGGGGCGGGGCGAGGGGGAGACGCAGGCGCTCGGCGGCGGCGAGGCGGCCGGCGAGGAGGCCCATGGCGGCGCTCTCGACGTAGCCCTCGACGCCGGTGATCTGGCCGGCGAAGCGCAGGCGGGGGTCGGCGCGCAGGCGCATCAGCGGATCGAGGAGGCGGGGGGAGTTGAGGAAGGTGTTGCGGTGGATGCCGCCGAGGCGGGCGAAGGCGGCGTTCTCGAGGCCGGGGATGGTGCGGAAAACCTCGGTCTGGGCGCCGTGCTTCATCTTGGTCTGGAAGCCGACGAGGTTGTAGAGGGTGCCCAGCGCGTTGTCGCGGCGGAGCTGGACCACGGCGTGGGGCTTCACGTCGGGGGCGTGCGGGTTGGTGAGGCCGACCGGCTTCAGCGGGCCGAAGCGCAGGGTCTCGCGGCCGCGCTCGGCCATCACCTCGATCGGCAGGCAGCCCTCGAAGTAGGGGGTGTCCTGCTCCCAGTCCTTGAACTCGGTCTTGTCGGCGGCGAGGAGCGCGTCGATGAAGGCCTCGTACTGGTCCCGGTCCATCGGGCAGTTGAGATAGGCGGTGCGCTCGGCTTCGGTCTCGCCCTTGTCGTAGCGGGACTGGAACCAGGCCTTGGAGAGATCGACGGTCTCGAAGTGGACGATCGGGGCGATGGCGTCGAAGAAGGCGAGGGCGGTCTCGTCGGTGAGGGCGCGGATCGCCTCGGCGAGCGCCGGCGAGGTCAGGGGGCCGGTGGCGACGATGACCTGGTCCCAGGCGGCGGGGGGGAGGCCCGCGACCTCGGCGCGGTCGATGCTGACCAGCGGGTGGGCTTCGAGGCGGGCGGTGATCTCCGCGGAGAAGGGGACGCGGTCGATGGCCAGCGCGCTGCCGGCGGGGACGGCGTGGCGGTCGGCGCTGGCGATGACGAGGCCGCCGGCCGCGCGCATCTCCCAGTGCAGCAGGCCGACGGCGTTCTGCTCGTCGTCGTCGGAGCGGAAGGAGTTGGAGCAGACGAGCTCGGCCAGCGCGTCGGTGCGGTGGGCGAAGGTGGAGACGATCGGGCGCATCTCGTGCAGGACGACCGGGACGCCCATCGCGGCGGCCTGCCAGGCGGCCTCGGAGCCGGCGAGGCCGCCGCCGATGATGTGGATCGGGTCGGGGGTGCGCATGGCGCAGGGTCTAGGACAGCTGCCGGGAAATGAAAAGAGCGGTCGGCGGCGTCCGCGTCCGCGTCCGGCGTTCCCACGGCGGCCGCGGCCGTGGATCGGCTGAAAATGGCCTTCCGGTCCGCGGTTGAGCCGAAGCGCGGAACTGCTCGGCGTGCGCCGCATTGGCTCAGGATACCGTGTGTGCGGTCAAGGCCGGGCGGATCTCGAGCCGATAGGCGGATGTCCGGCAACGATGGAGGATGCAATGGTCAAGCAATTGATGGCGACAACCGCGCTTGTGGCATTGCTGGTCGCTCCCGTGGCGGCGCAGCAGGCGCAGGACCAGAACGCGGCCCCGGCGCCGCCTTTAACCGGCACCGAAGCGCCGGCGCCGGCGCCGCCAGCCCCGCTGGTGGCGGTGGAACTGTCGGAGGTGACTGCCGACGAGTTGATCGGGAGCCCGGTGATCAACGCGGGCGAGGAGACGCTGGGCGCGATCGACGATGCGATCTTCGACGCGGACGGCAAGCTCATGGGCGTGGTCGTCAGTTTCGGCGGCTTCCTCGGCTTCGGCAGCAAGACGGTGCAGCTGCCGATCGACCAAGTCGCGGTGAAGACCCGGGGCGACGGCACCTACTCGGTGCAGACCGATCTGGAGCCGGCGGCGCTGGAGGCGATGCCCGCCTACGAGAAGAGCTGACGCGGCGGCCAACCGGCGCGCGCGCGCCCCGCATCCGGTGCGGGGCGCGCGCCGTCGGTTACGCGTGCGCGAAGCGGTCGGGGCGCTCGTCCAGCGAGAAGCGGCCGGGGCCGAAGCTGGCGAGCGCCAGGAACCCGCCGGCGATGGCGAGGTTCTTCTGGAAGTTGGTGATCTGCGCGACCCGGTCGTAGCCGTCGAGGCCGAGCGCCGGGATGTAGTGGTAGAGGATGCCGGCGATGACGGCGAAGCCGGCGAGCGTGAGCGCGGCCCAGCGGGTCTGCCAGCCGACCAGGATCGCGAGGCCGCCGAGCAGCTCGACCGCGATCGCGGGGAAGACGAAGAAGCCGGGCAGGCCGCCCGAGGCGGTATAGGCCATCGCGCCCTGGATGTCGCCGAGCTTGGCCCAGCCGGCGAGGATGAACATGAAGGCGAGGAGCACGCGGGCTACGAGCGCGCCGGCGGAGGAAGTGTTGGTCATCGTGGTATCTCCCGAGGACGGGGCGCAACCGCTGCGCCGACACCACGGCAGATAATTCATCTGAGATTGGAGACAAAGGCCGCTCCGGTGAACACTTTGTTTCCCGGATGCGGCTAAACCCGTCGCCGTCGCCGTCGCCGTTGTCCGCGACCAGCGCCACCGAGACGACGTGCTCGTCGGCGGCGGTGGAGAAGACGCGCACGCCGCCGGCGCTGCGCGAGCGGAACGAGATGTCGGAGATCGGAACCCGGATCGACTGGCCTGCGTCGGTGGCGAGCATGACCTGGTCGTCCGGCGCCACCGCGAAGAGCGCGACCAGCGGGCCGCCGCGCATGGCGCGGTCCATCGCGGCGACGCCCTGGCCGCCGCGGCCGCGCACCGGGTAGTCGTGCGACGAGGAGAGCTTGCCGGCGCCGTTCTCGGTGACGGTGAGCAGGAGGTCCTCGGCCTCGGACATCGCGACGTAGCGGGCCTGGCCGAGCTCGACGTTGGGATCGGGCGTGGCCTCTTCGCCTTCCTCGACCTCGGTTTCCTCCTCCTCGGGGGCGCCGGCGACGGCGCGGCGCATCTTGAGGTAGGCGGCGCGCTCGTCGGAGGTGGCCTCGAAATGGCGGATGATCGCCATCGAGACCACGGTGTCGCCTTTGGCCAGGCGGATGCCGCGGACGCCGGTCGAAGTCGCGGCCCTTGAAAACGCGGACGTCGGTGGCCGGGAAGCGGATGGCGCGGCCGCCGCGGGTGGTCAGCATCACGTCCTCGTCCTCGGAGGCGATGCAGGCGTTGATCAGCCGGGTGCCCTCGGGGAGCTTCATCGCGATCTTGCCGTTGCGCATGACGTTGGTGAAGTCGTCCAGCGCGTTGCGGCGGACGTCGCCGTCGGAGGTGGCGAAGACGATCTGCAGACTCGCCCATTCCGCCTCCGGCACGTCGACCGGCAGGATCGCGGCGAGGGAGACGCCGGGGGGGATCGGCAGGATGTTGACGATCGCCTTGCCGCGGGCGTTGCGGCCGGCGAGCGGCAGGCGCCAGGTCTTCAGGGTGTAGACCATGCCCTCGGTGGTGAAGACGAGGAGCGCGGTGTGGGTGTTGGCGACGAAGAGGCGGGTGACGAAGTCCTCGTCCTTGGTCGCCATGCCTTGCGTGCCCTTGCCGCCGCGGCGCTGCGAGCGGTACTCGGTCAAGGGCGTGCGCTTGATGTAGCCGCCGGCGGTGACGGTGACCGCCATGTCCTCGCGCTCGATCAGGTCCTCGTCGTCGAGGTCGGCGTCCCAGTCGATCACCTCGGAGCGGCGGGGGACGGCGAAGAGCTCGCGCACCTCGCGCAGCTCGTCGGCGATGATCGCCATGATCCGGCCGTGCGAGCGCAGGATGTCGAGATAGTCGGTGATCTTGCCGGCGAGCTCCTGTAGCTCGTCGGTGACTTCCTTGACCCCCAGCGCCGTCAGCCGCTGCAGGCGCAGCTCGAGGATGGCGCGGGCCTGGACCTCGGAGAGGTTGTAGCTGCCGTCCTCGTTGATCGCGGTGGCTGGGGTCGTCGATCAGGGCGATGTAGGGGGCGATGTCGCGTGCCGGCCAGCGGCGGGTCATCAGCCGCTCGCGGGCCTCGGCGGGGTCGGCGGAGCCGCGGATGGTGGCGACCACCTCGTCGACGTTGGAGACGGCGACGGCGAGGCCGCAGAGGACGTGGGCGCGCTCGCGGGCCTTGCGGAGCTCGAAGGCGGTGCGGCGGGCGACCACCTCCTCGCGGAAGGCGATGAAGGCGGTCAGGAACCGCTTGAGGTCGAGCTGCTCGGGCCGGCCGCCGTTCAGCGCCAGCATGTTGCAGCCGAAGCTGGTCTGCAGCGGCGTGAAGCGGAAGAGCTGGTTCAGCACCACGTCGGGGGTGGCGTCGCGGCGGAGCTCGACGACGACGCGGACGCCGAAGCGGTCGCTCTCGTCCTGGACGTGGGCGATGCCCTCGATGCGGCGGTCGCGGGCGAGCTCGGCGATGCGCTCGATCATCGTCGCCTTGTTCACCTGATAGGGGATCTCGGAGACGATGATGGCGGTGCGGCCGCCGCGGACCTCCTCGATGCGGGTGCGCGAGCGGATGATCACCGCGCCGCGGCCCTCGTGATAGGCCTTGCGGGCGCCGGAGCGGCCGAGGATCAGGCCGCCGGTGGGGAAGTCGGGCGCGGGGATGTACTCCATCAGGTCGGCGACCGTGAGTTCGGGGTTGGCGATCAGCGCCAGCGTGGCGTCGATCACCTCGCCGAGGTTGTGCGGCGGGATGTTGGTCGCCATGCCGACGGCGATGCCGCCGGCGCCGTTGACCAGCATGTTGGGGAAGCGCGCCGGCAGGACCGTGGGCTCGAGGTCCTTGCCGTCGTAGTTCGGCTGGAAGTCCACCGTCTCCTTGTCGATGTCGGCGAGGAGGTAGCTGGCGGACTTCGCCATGCGGACCTCGGTGTAGCGGAAGGCCGCCGGCTTGTCGCCGTCCATCGAGCCGAAGTTGCCCTGACCGTCGAGCAGCATCAGCGACATCGAGAAGTCCTGCGCCATCCTGACCAGCGCGTCGTAGATCGCGGCGTCGCCGTGCGGATGGTACTTGCCCATGGTGTCGGCGACCGGGCGCGACGACTTGCGGTAGGGCTTGTCGTGGGTGTTGCCGACCTCGTGCATCGCGTAGAGGATGCGCCGGTGCACCGGCTTCAGCCCGTCGCGCAGGTCGGGGATCGCCCGGCTGACGATGACGCTCATCGCGTAGTCGAGATAGGAGGCCCGCATCTCGGTCTCGATGGCGATCGCGGGGCCTGCGTGCGGGTTGCGCGGGCCGTCTCCGTCCTCGGGCCGGGTCACGGGATCGTCGTCGGGGATGTCGCTCACGGGGAGGAATCGGTCCTGTTCAGGGCGCCAAGCGTTTGATAGCGTTTATATTGGCCGATGACGGGAAGGGCAATCGCAACCGGCCGGAAATGGGGGCCGGATGCCGCACGATCATGATCACGACGATTCGGCGGGGCATGGCAGCCATCTCGATCCCATGGCCGCGCGGGTCATGGCGCTGGAGACGATCCTGACCGAGAAAGGCCTGGTCGATCCGGCGGCGCTCGATGCGCTGGTCGAGCTCTACGAGACGGAGATCGGGCCGCGCAACGGTGCGCGGGTGGTGGCGCGGGCGTGGAGTCGATCCGGCGTTCGCCGAATGGCTCGCGCGGGACGCCACCGCCGCGATCGCTTCGCTCGGCTATGGCGGGCGGCAGGGCGAGCATATGCGGGCGGTGTTCAACACGCCCGGGGAGCACAACCTGATCGTCTGCACGCTCTGCTCCTGCTACCCGATCCCGGTGCTCGGGCTGCCGCCGGTCTGGTACAAGTCGCCGCCCTACCGCTCGCGGGCGGTGATCGACCCGCGCGGCGTGCTGGCGGAGTTCGGGCTGAGGCTCGATCCGGCGACGGCGATCCGGGTGTGGGATTCGACGGCGGAGCTGCGGTACCTGGTGGTGCCGATGCGGCCCGAGGGCAGCGCGGGGATGGGCGAGGCGGCGCTGGCCGGGCTGGTGACCCGCGATGCGATGATCGGCACCGGGCTGGCGCTCGCGCCGATGAACGGGCCGCAGGATCTCGGCGGGCAGATGGGCTTCGGGCCGGTCGCGGCGGAGGCGGACGAGCCGGTGTTCCATGTCGAGTGGGAGCGGCGGGCGATGGCGCTCCAGATCGCGGCGTCGGCGATGGGTCACTGGCCGCTCGACGAGACGCGCCACGTTCGCGAGAGCCTGCCGCCGGCGGAGTATCTGGCCTCGAGCTACTACGCGATCTGGACAATGGCACTCGAGCGGCTGTTGCTGCGCCACGGCTTCGTCAGCGAGGCCGAGCTCGCGGCGGGCCACGCGATGGTCGAGGGCACGCGCCCGAAGCGGGTGGTCGCCGGGGCCGAGACTCGGGCTGTGATCGCCCGAGGCACTCCCTTCGCCCGCGACTCGGGCGGCCGGGCGCCGGCCTTCGCCGCCGGCGAGACCGTCCGGACGCTGGTCATGCATCCGCGCGGGCACACCCGCCTGCCCCGCTACGCGCGCGGCAAGACCGGCAGCATTGCGGCGGTGCAGGGATTTCACGTGCTGCCCGACTCGAACGCGCATGGCCGCGGCGAGGCGCCGGAATGGCTCTACACCGTGGTCTTCCCCGCGCGCGAGCTGTGGGGCGAGGACGGCGACCCGAACGGCACGGTCTCGATCGACGCCTGGGAGAGCTATCTTGAGCGCGCCTAAGGGCGCGCCGCTGCCGCGCGCCGCGCCGGGCGAGCCGGTCTTCGCCGAGGCCTGGCAGGCGCGGGCCTTCGCGCTGGCGGCCGAGCTCAACGCGCGCGGGCGGCTGGCCTGGCCGGATTTCACCGCGGCGCTCGGGGCGGAGCTGGCGCGGGACGGCGGGGACTATTGGCGGGCCTGGCTCAGGGCGCTCGAAGGCTGGCTGGCGGCGGAGGGACTGGCGGCGCCGGCCACGGTCGAGGGCGTGGCCGAGCGCTGGCGGCGGGCGGCGGTGCACACGCCGCATGGGTCGCCGATCCGGCTGGAGAACGCGGAAGACGGGCCTTCGTCCGGCGGCGCTTGAGGGTCATGCAGACCGTCTATTCCCCGCGCCACGCCGGCCATAGCGGCAATCTGGAGCTGATGCCGGGCGAGATCGTGCCGGCCTTCGAGCTGCCGCGGCGGGCGGAGATGGTGCGGGCGCGCATCGTCGAGGTCGGGCTGGGGCCGGTGCTGCCGCCGCAGGCGCATGATCTCGCCGCGGCGCGGCGGGTGCATGCCCCGGACTATCTCGACTTCCTGCCGCGGGCGTGGCCGATGTGGGCGGCGGCGGGACGCGGCGGCACGGCGATGCCGTTCGTCTGGCCGGTGCCGGGGCTGCGCGCCGATGTCCCGCCGGACGACATCGACGGGCTCCTGGGGTTCTACAGCATGGATGCCGGCGCCACCTTCGTCGCAGGCACCTGGGATGCGATCAAGGCCAGCCACGATGTGGCGCTGACCGCGGCCGGGCTGGTGCGCGACGGGGCGGGCGCCGCCTTCGCGCTCTGCCGGCCGCCGGGGCACCACGCCGGGCCGCGGTTCGCGGGGGGCTATTGCTTCATCAACAACGCGGCGGTGGCGGCGGAATGGCTGCGCGGGGCGGGGCTGGCGCGGGTGAGCGTGCTCGACATCGACTATCACCACGGCAACGGCACGCAGGCGATCTTTTATGCGCGGGCCGATGTGCAGGTGGTCAGCATCCATGCCGATCCGCGGGTGGAGTATCCGTATTTCCTCGGGCACGCCGACGAGCGCGGCGCGGGCGACGGCGAGGGGTTCAACCTGAACCTGCCGCTGGCGCACGGATCGGACTTCGCGACTTGGTCGAGGGCGCTGGAGATCGGATGCGCGGCGGTCGCGGCCTTCGCGCCCGACGCGCTGGTGGTGTCGCTCGGGGTGGACACCTTCCGCGGCGATCCGATCAGCCGGTTCACGCCTGGACACGCCGGACTATCCGGTGATCGGCGCGCGGATCCGGGAGCTCGGGCTGCCGACGCTCTTCGTGATGGAAGGCGGCTATGCGGTCGAGGCGATCGGGGTGAACGCGGTGGGGGTGCTGACCGGTTTCGAGGCGGCGTGAGCGCCGCTGCTCGCGGTCTTCGCGACGACTAGTCGTCGGACGAGTGGATTGGTGAAGGGCGGTGCTACCTGGGGGATTCTGCGTCCCTTGAGGCGTCACGCGCATGTTGTGGCGACAACAAATGGCTACCCAAGCTGTTGACCGCAGCCTATAGTGCTTGCCCGAGGCTTGCGACTTCGAGGGGTAGGCATGCGCTGTCCGTTCTGCGGCAATATCGACACCCAGGTGAAGGACAGCCGACCGGCCGAGGACCATGTCTCGATCCGGCGGCGGCGGTTCTGCCCGGCTTGCGGCGGGCGCTTCACCACCTACGAGCGGGTGCAGCTGCGCGATCTGGTGGTGATCAAGAAGAGCGGCAAGCGCGAGCCGTTCGATCGCGACAAGCTCGAGCGCTCGATCCGCATCGCGATGCAGAAGCGGCCGATCGAGAGCGAGCGGCTCGACCAGATGATCTCCGGCATGGTGCGGCGGCTGGAATCGATGGGCGAGACCGACATTCCGTCGGACACCATCGGCGCGATCGTGATGGAGGCGCTGGCGCGGATCGATACCGTCGCCTACGTGCGCTTCGCCAGCGTCTACAAGAATTTCCAGGCCGCCGACGACTTCGAGGAGTTCGTCTCGGAACTGCGTCCCGCGGCGGTCGGACGAGAAGAAGACTGAGCGCATGAGCGAGGATGCCCGGGACGCGGGCTGGATGCGCGTGGCGTTGGGCTTGGCGCGCCGCGGGCTGGGACGGGTCTGGCCGAATCCGGCGGTCGGCTGCGTGCTGGTGGCCGAGGGCCGCGTGGTCGGGCGCGGCCGGACCGGCGACGGCGGACGGCCGCATGCCGAGGTCGCGGCACTCGCGCAGGCGGGGGGGCTGGCGCGCGGCGCCACGGCCTACGTGACGCTGGAGCCTTGCGTGCATACCGGCCGGACGCCGCCCTGCACCGAGGCGCTGATCGCCGCCGGCGTGGCGCGGGTGGTGGTCGCGATCGAGGACCCCGACCCGCGGGTGAACGGCGCCGGGGTCGAGGCGCTGCGCGCCGCCGGGCATCGCGGTCGAGGTCGGCTGCCTCGCCAGCGAGGCGGTGGCGCTGAACCGCGGGTTTCTGACCCGGGTCGACCACCGGGCGGCCGATGCTGACGCTGAAGCTCGCCACCTCGCTCGACGGGCGCATCGCCACCGGCACCGGCGAGAGCCGCTGGATCACCGGCCCGCGGGCGCGGGCGGAGGTGCATCTGATGCGCGCGCAATCGGACGCGGTGCTGGTCGGCGCCGGCACGGTGCGCAGCGACGATCCCAAGCTCGACGTCCGCGATCTGGGGATGGAGGACGCGAGCCCGGTGCGGGTGGTGGTGAGCGGGGCGCTGTCCTTGCCGCGCGACGGGCACCTGGCCGAGACCGCCGGCGCGGATCCCGCTCTGGCTCTGCCACAACCAGGAGGCCGAGCCCGGCCGGCGCAAGGCCTGGACCGAGAGCGGCGCCGAGCTGATCGAGCTGCCGTTCCAGACCGACGGCCAGCTCGACCTCTCGGCGATGATGCAGCGCCTCGGCGAGCGCGGCCTGACCCGGGTGCTCTGCGAAGGCGGCGGCCGGCTGGCGGCGGCGCTGATCGAGGACGATCTGGTGGACGAGGTGGTCTGCTATACCGCCGGGCTGGTGCTCGGCGCCGATGCGATCCCGGCGATCGCCGCGATCGAGGTGGCGGCGCTGCAGCTGGCGCCGCGCTTCCGCCTCTTGGAGGCGACGCCGATCGGCCCGGACCTGCGCAGCCGCTGGCGCCGGCGCGGCTGACCCGGCGAGCCCGAAGCCGCCGCGCCGGCGATCTCACCGCCCGATCCGGCAACCTTCCGCCCGCGTGGGGAGAGGTGCTTTTTCGCTATTCAACTCGGGGTAATATGAGGTAGGCTGCGCGGCACGATCTCGACCGGCCAGTGCGTCCCGCAGAAGCCCTGGTCGAGCCGCTATGAGCTCGCGCTCGCGGGGATCCTGATCCCGGGTCATCGCGCCGCGAAACTTGGATGGCTGGATGACGCAAAGTCCTGAAGGTTCCGACGACCGCGCGGGAATGATGCGGCTTTCGCATCGGCTGGTCGCCCTTCACGTCGGCGGCGTCGTGATCCTGATTCTGGCGGTCCTGTCGACCGTGCTCTGGATCTCGCGCGAGCATAACAAGCTGGCGCTGGAGTCGTCCCAGAGCCTGGTGCGCGGCGGCATCGACTCGTTCCGGGCGCGGCTGCGCACCTTGGTCAAGGACTATTCGATCTGGGACGAGGCCTACGCCGCGGCCGTCGCCGGGGACCGCGAGTGGCTCTACAGCAATATCGGCAACGCGGCGGGCGAGATAGGCACGCTCGATCTGATCGTGTTCGTGGATCCGGCGACGCATGCCGCCTACGGCTGGCACCTGGGCTCGCCGCCCAACGGCGAGCCCGATCCGCTGCCGGCTCCGCTGCTGGAGACCATCCTGAGGCTGCTCGATGATCCGACCATCGCCGATTCCGCCCGGACCCTGCTCGCGGAGTTCGGAGGCGCGACCTGGGCCTTCTCCGCGGCGCGGGTGACCCCGGTGGACGGCCTGCCTCCGGGGGTGCGGCTGGAGGAGCTGCCGGTGCAGGTGCATGGGATGCGCCTCTCCGCCGACCGCTTGCAGCAGATCGGGCAGAATCTGCTGGTCGACGACCTGGCGATCGCCGCCGTGCCGGCGCCGGGACAGGCCGCCATCGCGCTCAACGACTTCTCCGGCAGGACCATAAGCCACGTGGTCTGGATTCCGCCGCGCCCGGGCGCCAGCATCCTCAAGCAGGTCGCGCTGCCGCTTGGCCTGGCACTCCTGATCGCCGCGATCGTCAGCGCGGTCAGCTCGGGCTATGCCGTCCGCTCGGCGCGCAGCCTGGAGCGGGCGCTGCACGCCGCGAAGGTGGCGGATCGCAGCAAGACCGAGTTCCTGTCCAACGTCAGCCACGAGCTGCGCACGCCGATGAACGGCATCCTCGGCGTGGCGCAGCTCCTGCAGACCACCGAGCTCGACGCCGAGCAGCGCGAACTGGTCGAGGTGCTCTTCGCCTCGGCCAATGCCCAGATGGCGCTGATCTCCGACCTGCTCGACTTCAGCCGGATGGAGAGCGGCAACCGCCAGCTGGTCGAGGGGCCGTTCGAGCCGGCCGGCATCCTGAAGGATCTGGCCGAGATGATCCGCGTCGCGGCCGACGGCAAGGCGATCGAGCTCGCGTGCTGCTGGGACCCGCTCGCGGCGCTGAAGCGTGATCGGCGACGAGCGGGCTTTCCGGCAGATCGTGACCAACCTGCTCGGCAACGCCGTCAAGTTCACCGACCACGGGCGGGTGACGATGGAGGCGCAGGCGTTCCGGGGGGACGACCGGGCGCGGATCGTGGTTCGGGTGACCGACACCGGCCGCGGCATCCCGGCCGAGGCGCTGGCGCACGTCTTCGAGCGGTTCTACCAGGTGGACAGCTCGCTGACCCGCTCGACCGAAGGCACCGGGCTGGGGCTCGCGATCAGCCAGAACCTGGCGCGGATGATGGGCGGCCGGATCGACGTCGCCAGCGAGATCGGTGTCGGCTCGACCTTCACCTTCGCGGCGACCTTCGCCTATGCGGACACGCCGCGGGAGACGCTGGATGCAGCCTGAGCTTCGCGCGCGCCGGCGGCTCCGCCACCGGGCATCCTCGTCGTCGAGGACAATCAGGTCAACGCGATGATCATCCGCGCCATGCTGCGCAAGCACGGCTACGAGGCCTGCTTCGCCTCGGACGGGAGGCAAGGGATCGAGATGGTCTCGCGGCACCGGCCGCGGCTGGTGCTGATGGACCTGCAGATGCCGAGCCTGGACGGCTTCGCCGCCGCGTCCGAGATCCGCAGCCGATGGGACGGCGCGTGCCCGGTGCTGGTCGCGGTGACCGCGAACGCCGGCGGCGACGTTCGCGCCGCCTGCCGGGAGGCCGGCTTCGCCGGGGTGCTGGCGAAGCCGATCGTTTTCGACGACCTGATCGCGACGGTCCGCCCTCACCTCGGCGAAGCCTGAGGCCGGCGGCGCCTTGGGTCAGGCGGCTTCCTTGACGCGCTCGAGCTGAGCGAGAAAGGCGAAATGCTCCGGGCAGTGCTCCTTGTAGAAGCGGCGGAGCCAGTGGCCGGATTCGAGGCCCCGGTCCGACCAGAAGGTGTAGTCCTCGAAGAGCTCCTCGCCGGCGGCGATGCTGCGCAGGGCGATGCAGTGGTCCTCGAACAGCGGCGGCCACTTGCCGAGCCCGACATTGGCGCCCGGCCCCGGCCGGTGGTTCATGAACTGCATGCCATCGCGGTACCAGAGGAACTGCCCGGACGGCTCGTGCAGATAGCCGCCATGCAGCGCGAAGCGGAGATCGCCGGGGGCGAGCTCCGCCAGCGCGCGGGCGTCGCACACGTGCATCGTCTCGTCGACCTGCCAGACCCTGGTTCCCGCCGCGATCGCTTGGCGGGCGAAGACGCCCATACCGTGAACCCGGCTCCTGCGGAATTCTACCTCGACCTGCCAACCCAATCGCGCGTTTCCTTTATGGCTGCCTCGCTGTGCAGGCCTCCGGCCTGACAGGCAGGCTGCGTGATCGTTTCTGGCGTTCTGCCGACGGTTTCACCACACCCGCCGGGCGATAGGATATTATCAATGTTAACGAAGGGTTAATAGGATAATCCGATGCAGTGTGCGGCGCCCGAAAGCCGGCTCCGCACGGGCAAATCGCCGTGCGGCAGGCTACTCGCCGCCGACGACCTGGACGGTGCGTACCAGCACGGCGGCGGAGGTGCCGATCGCCACCAGCCTCGCCCAGGTCCCGAAGGCGGACTCGGTGGTGTAGATGGTGTCCTCGTCGCGGATGCGGAACTCCCGCGCCGAGAACATCCCGTCGGCTTCGGTGAGGTTGAGCACGTAGACGATGCGCTGCTCGCCCACGAGGTCGCGCCTGCCGAGCACCCGGTTGGCCACGTCGGCCGGCTCGTCGCGGAAGATGAAGACGCCGCTGGGATTGGCGCTGCGGCCGTCGAGACCACCGACGGTGGCGATCGCCTCGAGCACCGACATGTCGCGCTTGGTGAAGGGCACCCGCGCCTGCCGGGTGTTGGCCCCGAGTGCGGTGAACGAGCGGCGGTCCTCCTCGACGATGATCCGGTCGCCGGAGCGCAGCGCGATGTCGTAGCGCGGGTTGTCGTAGAGATCCTGCAGCCAGATCCGCCCGGTCCGGCCGCCGCGCTCGATCTTGATCTGCGCCACGTCGGGGATCAGTGCGACGCCGCCGGCCTGCGCCAGCATCGCCGAGAGCCTGAGCGTCGGCGCCTGGATCGGATAGACCCCCGGCTCCTTCACCCCGCCCATCACGCTGACGGTGGAGCCGTTGCCGGCGACGCGGACCACCTCGACCTGGGGATCGGGGGTCTGCGGCGCGAGGGTCGCGGTGATCTCCTGGCGAAGCTGGTCGGGGCTGCGGCCGGCGGCGGTGATGCGTCCGGCGTAAGGCACGAAGATGTCGCCGGACTGATCGACCTGGATCGCTTCGAGCCGGGTGGCTTTCTGGCCGACGCCGACCAGCAGCCCGGTGTCGACGTTCTCCCAGACCTGGACCGACACGGTGTCGCCGGGGCGGATGGTATCCGGCGAGATGACGCTGGCGTTGACGAAGCTCGAAATCGAAGCCGAGCGCATCCGCCGAGCGCGAGGCGGCGGCGACCGACGGCGTCACCGGCACCATATGCATGTCGAGCGCGGGATCCTCGGCGCCGGACTTGATCTGGCCGACGGTGGGGCCGGACCGCGGCAGCACGCAGCCGCTGAGCGCCGCCACCATAAGGAGGGCGCGCCCGAAGCTCGCCGTGGCGATCCGCGCAGCCTGCATCGATTGCCTCACCGTCCTTGGCCGCCGGGTCCTTGTTCGCCGGCTTTTGCCGGCAAGTTAACGATTTTCGCCCGGCGAGACCAGCACCAAGATGACGCGGCGCCCGCGCTGTTGCCGAGACGCCGCGATCGCGGGCTTGCCGCGCCCCCCCTGCGCGGGCTAGGACGCGGACCGGAGAGGGTGGGAAGCCGAGCGATGTTTACCGAAATCGTCACCGACATGGGTACGATCGAGCGTCTCGAGGACCGGGGCGACCTGCGCGCCCGCATCCGCTGCGCCTACGCGCCCGGCGGCATCGCCATCGGCGCCTCGATCTCATGCGACGGGGTATGCCTGACCGTGGTCGATCGCGGGCCGGCCGAAGGTGGCGGCGCCTGGTTCGACGTCGACATCTCGGCCGAGACCGTGGCGCGGAGCAACATCCGCGGCGGCCGCACCGCCTGGGCGCCGGGCGGCCGGGTCAACCTGGAGCGCGCGCTGAAACTCGGCGACGAGCTCGGCGGCCACATCGTCTCGGGCCACGTCGACGGGCTGGCGGAGGTGGTCAGCGTCCAGGACGAGGGCGACAGCACCCGCATCGGCCTGCGCGCGCCGGAGGCGCTGGCGCGCTTCATCGCCCCCAAGGGATCGGTGGCGCTGAACGGCACCTCGCTGACGGTGAACGAGGTGCAGGGCGCGCATTTCGGCGTCAACATCATCCCGCACACCCGCAGCCACACCACCTGGGGCGGGGTAGAGGCCGGCGACCGGGTGAACCTCGAGATCGACACGCTGGCGCGCTACGTCGCGCGGCTGGCCGAATACCCCGCGGCATGAGCGGCCGGCGCACTGGCCCTGGCGGCTCTGCCGAGCTATCTGCCGCGCAGGCAACCCAGGAAACCCCGATGGACAGACCGACCCACTCCGCGTTCTCGGACGCGATCTCCTCGATCGAGGAGATCATCGATGACGCGCGCAACGGCCGGATGTTCGTGCTGATCGATCACGAGGATCGCGAGAACGAAGGCGACCTGGTGATCCCTGCCCAGATGTGCACGCCGGATGCGGTGAACTTCATGGCGACGCACGGCCGCGGGCTGATCTGCCTCGCGCTCCAGGGCGAGCGGCTCGACGCGCTGGGGCTGCCGCTGATGGCGGCGTCGAACTCGTCGCGGCACGAGACGGCCTTCACCGTGTCGATCGAGGCGCGCGAGGGCGTCACCACCGGCATCTCGGCCCACGACCGGGCGCGCACGGTGGCGGTGGCGATCGATCCGCGCTCGGGGCCGCAGGACATCGCGACGCCGGGGCACGTCTTTCCGCTCCGCGCGCGCGAGGGCGGGGTGCTGGTGCGCGCCGGGCATACCGAGGCGGCGGTCGATATTCCGCGCCTCGCCGGGCTGAACCCATCGGGCGTGATCTGCGAGATCATGAACGAGGACGGCTCGATGGCGCGGCTGCCGGATCTCGTCGCCATCGCCCAGCGGCACGGGCTGAAGATCGGCACGATCTCGGATCTGATCGCCTATCGGCGGCGCCACGACAACCTGGTGCGCGAGACCGCGGTGGATACCGTGATGTCGGAGTATGGCGGCGCCTGGCAGATGCGCATCTTCACCGACACCGCCGGCGGCGGCGAGCATATCGTGCTTTCCAAGGGCGATCTGACCTCGCCGGAGCCGGTGCTGGTGCGGATGCACGCGATGAACCCGATCGAGGACCTGCTCGGCATTCACCCGGGGCGCAGCCACCAGCTTCGCGACGCCATGGGCGCGATCGCGGCGGAGGGCCGCGGCGTGGTGGTATTGCTCCGCGACATGGGCGCCAAGCTCGAGATCGGCGATCACGTCTCGCCGAACCGGCTGCGGCAGTACGGGATCGGCGCGCAGATCCTGAACGCGCTCGGCCTGAGCCGGCTGGTGTTGCTCACCAACTCGCCGAGCCCGCGGCCGGTCGGCCTCGAGGGCTACGGGCTGTCGATCGCCGGGACCCGGCCGATCCCGAGCCCGGGAGCCTGAGGATGGCGGTCCATGAGAGCCACGGCTCGCTGCCGGCGCCGCGCTTCGAGCGGCCGACGCGGGTGCTGATCGCGGTCGCGCCCTTCTACCGCGACATCGCCGATGCGCTGCTCGCCGGCGCTACCGCCGCCATCGCCGCGGCCGGGGCGACGCAGGAGACCGTCGAGGTGCCGGGGGCGCTCGAGCTGCCGACGGCGATCCGGCTCGCCAGCCGGTCGGGCGAATTCGACGGCTACGTCGCGCTCGGCTGCGTGATCCGCGGCGAGACCACGCATTACGAGACGGTCTGCAACGATTCGTCGCGCGGGCTGATGCTGCTCGGGCTGGACGGGCTCTGCATCGGCAACGGCATCCTGACGGTGGAGCGCCACGCGCAGGCCGCGGTCCGCGCCGATCCCGCCGGCCAGAACAAGGGCGGCGGCGCCGCCGAGGCGGCGCTGCATCTGGTGGCGCTCGCCCGCCGCTTCAGGCCGTCGGGCGCGGGCTGCCCGAAGGCAGCTTCCGCGTCGCGGGAGATCTCGGGGACGACGCCTGAGATGGCGGCCGGCAAGCCTCCTCGCCTCACCGCGGCCCAGGCCCGCCGGATGCGCTCGGCGGCGCGGTTCTACGCGGTGCAGGCGCTGTTTCAGATGGAGGCCGCGGACGCCGGGCTCGAGACCGTGGTCGAGGAGTTCGAGACGCACCGCCTCGGCGCCGAGATCGACGGCGCGACCTATGCCGAGCCCGACCTCGCGCATTTCCGCGCCCTGGTCGCCCTGGCGGTGACCGAGCAGGCCCGGATCGACCAGCTCACGCATCAGGCGCTGGTCGCCCGCTGGCCGATCGACCGGATCGATCCGACCCTGCGCGCGCTGTTCCGCGCCGCCGGCGCCGAGCTCGTCGCCACCGACACGCCGCCGAAGGTCACGATCAGCGAATATCGTCGATGTGGCGAAAGCCTTCTACCCGGACGGCAAGGAGGCCAAGTTCGTCAACGGCGTGCTCGACCATATGGCCCGCGCCGCCCAGCCGCAGGCGTTCGGCTGAGCTCAGCCCGCGGTTCGGTCGCGGCCGAAGGGGTCACCGAGCACCGACTCGGTATGGAGCGCACAGACCCACTTGCCGTCCCGGTCGACCCAGACCGACGAATCCGCGGCGGTCAGCGTCAGCGGCTTGCCATCGACCACCAGGTCTTCCTTGACCTTATAGGCGATCACCGCGACGCCCGGTGCCGGCGTGCTGAACTGGATGTCCTCGACCGAGAACGCCTTCAGCTCCCACCCGCCGCCCGCCATCATCTTCGCGAAGGCCTGCTTGTCGATGCTGGCCGCCCCCTGCGCGCCGGTGACGATGCAGGTGTCGGCCAGGAGGGTCACGGCGGTGTCTACGTCCTTGTCGACCATCGTCTGCCAGAACCGGGTCTCCAGCTCGGTAATCTCGGCTCGTGCGTCCATCCTCAAGCTCCTCCGTCGTTGGCCTGGCCCATTAACGCCGCGGCGCGCCGGATGTTGCAGCCTCAGCCGCGCGGGCCGCGCTGCCTGAGCGACCAGCCGCCGCTGCCGTGGTGGAGCCGGGTCAGGCTCAAGGGCTCGACATCGATCCGCCAGAGGCTCGCCGGCGGCGCGCCGAGCGCGTGGACGATCGCGGCGCGGATGACCGCCGGGTGGGTCACCGCCACCACCCGGCCGTCGCGCGCCGTCTCCTGCATCCAGGCCGCGATGCGCGCGGCGACGCCTGCGAGCGGCTCGCCACCGTGCGGCGCTTGGGCGGCGTCGCTCAGCCAGGCCGCCAGCGCCGCGGGCTCGTCGCGCTCGACCTCGGCCAGGGTGCGCCCGGACCAGCGGCCAAAGTCGCAGTCGCGCAGCGCCGGCGCCACCTCCGCCTGCAGGCCGAGCGCCGCCGCGGTCTGGCGGGCGCGCTGTGCGGGGCTGGTCCAGGCTCGCGTGACGCGTCCAAGGCGGGCGCGGAGCGCTGCCGCCTGCCGCAGGCTCGCTGTCTCGGCCGGCTCGTCGCCGGGGAAGGCGGCGGCGCGCGTCGCGCTGGTCGCGGCGTGGCAGACGAGCGTCAGCTGCGCGGGCACGAGCGGGGTCGTCTCATTGACAAGGGGAGCGGTGGACGCCTACCGTACCGATCAGGACGGGTAGGAAGCCAGTGAAATTCTGGCGCGGTCGCGCCACTGTGACCAGCGGGCTCGGTGGAGCCCGGATGGAAGTCAGACCCTGGCCGTGCAGTGACTTCACATGCGGGCGCGCAGTCCCGGGAGGCTAGCCAATGACCGATATCACGCTTGGAACCATCGATGCGCAGCCGATCCCGGTGCGCGAGATCCTGCCCTGGGCGATCTTCGGCGGGCTGTTGATGCTGCTCGGGCTCTATTTCATCGGCGCCGAACAGGGCGCGTTGTCGATCTTCTCCGGCACGAACGTGCATGAGTTCGTGCACGACGGCCGGCATCTGCTCGGCTTTCCCTGCCACTGAGGCGGGGCAGATGGTTGGAGATCTTCTGCTGCGGGGGATGATCGTCGGCCTCCTCGCGGGCCTTGTCGCCTTCGGTTTCGCCCGCATCGTCGGCGAGCCTGAGGTCGATCGGGCGATCGGCTTCGAGGAAGCGATGCCGGCGTCCGAGGGCGCCGGCCACCACCATGAGGTCGAGCCGGTCAGCCGGGCGACGCAGGCCGGCCTCGGCCTCTTCACCGGCGTGGTGATCTACGGCACGGCGATGGGCGGGCTCTTGGCGCTGGTCTTCGCCTGGGTCCAGGGCCGTTTCAGCCGGCTGGACCCGCGCGCGACCGCGGCCTTGCTGGCGCTGGGTGCCTTCGTCGCGATCGTGCTGGTGCCGGGGTTCAAGTATCCGGCGAACCCGCCATCGGTGGGAAGCGGCGATACGATCGGCTATCGCACCCGGCTCTTTTTCTTGCTGCTGGCGGTCTCGATCGTCGGGCTGGCGCTGGCGGCGGGGCTGGCGCGGCGGCTGTGGGCCGGGCATGGCGCCATGGAATGCGCTGACCTTCGCGGGGGCCGGGTATATTCTGGCGATGGTGCTGGTGATGCGGGCGCTGCCCGCCGTCAACGAGGTGCCCGAGGGGTTCCCGGCTGACCTGCTCTGGAACTTTCGGGTGGCGGCGATCGGGATTCAGGCGATTCTCTGGACGGGGATCGGGCTCGGGTTCGGAGCCCTCGCCGAGCGCAGGCTGCTCACCGGGGTGCGCATCTCGGCGCGGTAGCGGCGCGTTCCGCCCGGCAGTCTGCTGCCGGACGGTCAGCGGCGATCAGGCATTCCACTCGCCACGGAAGCGCGCGCGAAGCTCGTCGCGCGGCAGCCCGATGTCCCGCAGGAGGTGATCCTCGAGCTCGAGGAGGGCCTGGTAGTCGCGGCGGTGGCGGGCCCGCTCGGCGGCGCCGCGAACGACGCTCTTCAGCTGCTGCAACATCTCTTTCTCCTTCGTGCTGCATCGGTTTCGATGCGCGCACACTCGGTCAGAGGTGTTTCAGCGCCATATCGGGCGGTGTTTCAACCGTCGCCGTCACTGCTGCTGCTTGCAGTTGTCGTCACCCTTGCGGCAGGCTTTCTTCGCGGAATTCTGCTGCTGCTGGCTCTGCTGCTGCCGGCTCTGCTGCTGGCTCTGTTGCCTCTGCTGCTGCGAGTTGGCCTTGGCCTGCTGTGCGGCCCTGGCATTGGCGGCCGCCTGGGCCTGCGCCTTGGCCTTTGCGTTGGCGTTGGCCTGCGCCTGCGCCTTGGCCTTTGCGTTGGCCTGGGCCTGGGCCTTGGCCCTTGCGTTGGCCTGAGCCTGTGCCTTGGCCTTCGCGTCAGCCTGCGCCTGCGCGCGCGCCCTGGCGTCCGCCTGCGCCTTGTCCCTGGCCCGCGCGTCTGCCGCGGCCTGGGCCTTGGCCTTCTCCGCCGCCGCCTGCTGCTTGGCTCTCGCGTCGGCCTGCGCCTTGTCCCGCGCCGCGGCGGTGGCCTTCTGGTTCTGCGCGGCCTTCGCGTCGGCCGCAGCCTTCGCCCTGGCGCGATCGTTGGCGGCGCCTTCGCCTGGCATCCGCCGCGGCCCTGGCTTTTGCGTCCGCCTGTTGCTTGACCTGGGCGTCGGTGGCGGTCACCGGCTTTGCCTGGTTGGTCGGCGCCGGATTGCGGTTCGCGGCGGCGGCCTTGGCCTTGGCCGCGGCCTGGCGTTTCGCCGCGGACTGATCGCGGCTGTTGGCGGACGCCTTGACCTGCTGCGCCGCCCGCCGGTCGGCGGCGGCCTTTTGCCGCGCGACGGTCTCGGCCTGCTGCCGCTTGCGCTCGGCGGCGGCGGCCTGCGCCTTGGCGTCGGCCGCGGCCTTGGTCGCCGCGGCGTTCTTCGAAGCGGTGGCGACCTGCTGCTGGCGCGCGGCAGCCTCGGCCGTGACGCGGGCGTCGCGGCGGGCGGCAGCAAGCTGGTTGGCGCGCCGATCCTCGGCGGCGCGCTGCTGGGCGAAGCGGCGGTCGGCCTGGTTGCGGGCCTGGCGCCGTTCAGCCGCGGCCTGCACCGCCTGGCGCTGGGCCTGGGCGTCCGCCTTCGACCATTGCTGGCCGGGACGGAACGAGCGCACCAGCGGGGCGCCGCCGTTGGGGTTGTCGAGCACGACCCAGCCCACCGTGTCGCGGCGATCCGCAGCGTACTGGCGCTGCGCATAGGGGGTGTTGCGCTGCCACCGCCGCGCGGACGGGTTCCAGTAACGATCGCGCTCCCAGCTCCAGGCATGGTACTGGTCCGGCCCGTCGTCCCAGCGCGGCCGTGGATAGAACTGCTGGTCGCGCCAGTTGATCGGCCGGTCGTTGTTCCAGTAGCCGTTCCAGCCGTTGTTCTTGTTGTTGTTGTTGTGGTCGTCGTCGTCACCGAAGAGGTTCGACACCAGCAGGCCAGCGCCGAAGGCGAGAGCGCCCGCCACCAGCGGATTGGCGATGGGGTTGGAGTTCAGCTGCTGCACCGGAGCGATGTAGGGCTGGGCGGTCGGACGAGAGGTATAGACCACTTCCGGGTCATAGGCCGGCACGTAGACGACCTTGGGGTCGGCCGGCGTGATGGCGATCTTGCCGGTGTCGTCTTCCTCCACGACCTGCGCGGCGTTGTCGGCGAGGTAGCCGGTGTCCACGGCCTCGACGCGCTTCCTCTGCACGGCGGCGAGGACGTCGTCGTCCTGCTGCACCATGGCGTTGCCGAGCTTCTCGGTCCATTCGAGCTCGTCGGACATCCGGGTAACCACCGTCGGGAAGCCCGAAGCCAGCACCATCACGCTCGGATCCCAGTCGGCCTGCTTCAGCTTTTCACCGAGCTCGGCGTCGGAGAGGTCGTGGCTCTTCTTCAGCAGCCGGTCGGCCTCGACGATCTGCAGCGGATAGGTCGCGGCAACCAGCACCTGCGCCAGGAGCGCGTCGGGATAGAGCGCCACCGGGGCCACCAGCTCGTCGAGCGCCGCGTCGTCGAGGAACGCACTCTCGTCCGGGATCGCCGTGTCGGTTGTGTCGGCGGAGGCACGCTCCGTCGCGTTCGCGGCGATGGCGTCGCGGAGTCCCTGGTCGCTGTCCTCGGCCCGGACAACGGCGGGCGGCATGCTCGCGGCGATAATGGCGATCATCGCCACGGTGGCAGTCAGCTGGCGCATATCATTCCTACCCGACGGATTTCCGTCTCTTCCCCACACGCATAATTCGTTCGGGGGCGTCGCGGTTCCTGACGCCCCCGAGTAAAACGCAGCAGATGGTTAATTCCGTCGCGCGGAGTTCAGTCGAAGCGGTTCTCGCGCGGGAAGCCGCGCGGCGCCATCCGTCCGGCACCGGCCCGGGGGCCGATCCACTCGGCGAGCTCGGCGGTGCCGACGGTGCGGGTGCGGCCGGCGGGGTCCTTCCAGCTCAGCCCGGCTCCGAGGGTGAAGCTCACCGCGTCGGCGAGGCCGCCGTCCTTGTAGCGCTGCAGGCGAACCCCCTTGCCGCGGCCCATCTCGGGGAGATCCGAGGCGGGAAAGACCAGGAGCTTGCGGTTGTCGCCGACCACCGCGACGTGATCGCCGGCCATCGGCCTGCAGACGCGGGCACGCACCCCCGCCTTGAGGTTCAGCACCTGCCGACCGCCGCGGGTCTGCGCCACCGCCTCGTCCTCGGGCAAGAGGAAGCCGTCGCCGGCCTCGGAGGCGACCAGCAGCCTGCGGCCCGGCGCATGCACGAAGAGCGCCAGCAACTGCGCCTCGTTGGGCAGGTCGAGCATCAGCCGCACCGGCTCGCCCATGCCGCGCCCGCCTGGCAGCGCCGCGCAGGCCAGCGTGAACATCCGTCCGTTCGAGGCGAAGACCAAGAGCCGGTCGGTGGTCTCGGCGTGGAGGAAGAACCGCGGCCCGTCGCCGTCCTTGAACTTCAGCTCGCCGTCGGGCGGCAGGTGGCCGCGCATCGCCCGGATCCAGCCCATCTCCGAGCAGACGACGGTCAGCGGCTCGCGCTCGACCATCGCCTCGAAGGCGACCTCCTCGACCTCGGGGGCGTCGTCGAAGCTGGTGCGCCGGGCGCCGCCGGGGCTGTCCTTGCCGAACGCCTTGCGGGTCTGGCGGATCTCCTCCGCGATCCGCGCCCATTGCCGGTTCTCGTCCGCGAGGAGCGTGACCAGGCCGGCCCGCTCCGCGGTCAGCGCGTCGCGCTCGGCGCGGAGCTCCATCTCCTCGAGCCGGCGCAGGTTCCGCAGGCGCATGTTGAGGATCGCCTCGGCCTGCACGTCGGTCAGCCGGAACTCGGCGATCATCACCGCCTTGGGGTCGTCCTCGGTGCGGATGATCGCGATGATCCGGTCGAGGTTGAGGTAGGCGATCAGCAACCCCTCGAGCACCTCGAGCCGGGCGTCGATCTTCTCAAGCCGGAACCGGGAGCGGCGCAAGAGCACGTCGCGGCGGTGGTCGAGGAAGGCGCGCAGCACCTCCTTCAGCGTCGAGACCTGCGGCGTCCGGCCGTCGATCAGCACGTTCATGTTCATCGCGAAGCGGGTCTCGAGGTCGCTGGCGCGGAACAGCATCTCCATCATCACCGCCGGGTCGACGCTGCGCGACCGCGGCTCCAGCACGATGCGCACGTCCTCGGCGCTTTCGTCGCGGACGTCGGCGAGTACCGGCACCTTCTTCAGGGTGACGAGCTCGGCGATGCGCTCGATCAGCCGGCCCTTCTGCACCTGGTAGGGGATCTCGGTGACCACGACCTGCCACTGCCCGCGGCCGAGGTCCTCGATCGACCAGCGCGCGCGCAGGCGGAAGCTGCCGCGGCCGGTGCGGTAGGCTTCCTTGATCGCCGCGCGCGGCTCGATGACGATGCCGCCGGTGGGAAAGTCCGGACCCTGCACGTGGTCGAGCAGCGTCTCGTCGCGGGCGTTCGGCGCCTTGATCAGGTGCAGGCAGGCGTTGCAGAGCTCGTCGAGATTATGCGGCGGGATGTTGGTGGCCATGCCGACCGCGATGCCGCTCGAGCCGTTGGCGAGCAGGTTCGGGAAGGCGGCCGGCAGCACCACCGGCTCCTGCTCCGAGCCGTCGTAGTTCGGGCGGAAGTCGACCGCGTCCTCGGCGAGCCCTTCCATCAGCGCGGCGGCGGCGGCGGTCAGCCGGGCCTCGGTGTAGCGCTCGGCGGCCGGATTGTCGCCGTCGATGTTGCCGAAATTGCCCTGGCCGTCGACCAGCGGGTAGCGGATGGTGAAGTCCTGCGCCAGCCGCGCCAGCGCGTCGTAGATCGCCTGGTTGCCGTGGGGATGATAGTTGCCCATCACCTCGCCGACGATCTTCGCGCACTTGCGGAAGGCGCCGGTCGGGTCGAGCCTGAGCCCGCGCATGGCGTAGAGGATGCGGCGGTGCACCGGCTTCAGCCCGTCGCGGGCATCCGGCAGCGCCCGGTGCATGATGGTGGAGAGCGCGTAGGTCAGATAGCGCTCGCCCAGCGCCCGGGCGAGCGGCTCAGCGGTCACGCCATCCATGTCGCGGTCGTCGGTCGCGTCGGCCATAGATGTTGTGTAACGCTGCCGCTGGCGCGGGTCCAGCCCCTAAGGGTGCACGGCGTCCTGTCAGGCCGCCATGCGCGAGTGGAGCAGCGCCGCGACGTTCTGGCCGCGGATCAGGTATTCCGGCGCCTTGCGCAGGTCCATCATCGCCCCGAGCTCGGCGTTCACCTCGATCGGCGTGAACGGCATCCGCGCGCCGAGACTCGAGAAGGTGAGCTCGGAGAAGGTGAGCCGGCCGTCGAACTTCAGATAGTCGACGCGGACGTGCAGGAAGCCTTCGGCCAGCCGCCGCGCCTCCGAGATCAAGAGCCCGAGCTCCTTCGGGCGCGGCAGGGTGCGCGGGTCGTCGCCGACCCCCTGGATCCCGACGTCGATGCGGTTCCAGTTCAGGTCGAACAGCGCATGACGCACGCCGTTCAGGCTCGCGTCGCCGTCGCGGTTGCGCTCGGTGATCACCGCGATGAAGACCGGCTCGCCGAGCACGCAGAAGATCTTGTATTCGAGCTTCTCGATCGAGGCCGGAATGAACTCCTCGATCAGCCAGCGCTTGGGAATGTCGCGGTAGTGGAGCTCGGCGTTCTTGCGCCAGAACTCCCAAGCGTTCCACTTGGCGATCTTGGCCGCCAGCGCCGGCGGCGAGGCGCGCTCACCGACGCCGTTCTCGATATGGTTCTGGCCGCTGCCAGAGGTCGACTTGAGCACGAACCGCTTCGGCAGCTTGATGCCTTCGATGTCTTCCGGGTCGGAACCCGTGGCGAGGATCCGGGGCGGCAGCACCTCGGCGCCCATCCAGTGCAGATAGTCACGGATCGCGATCTTGTCCGAGCAGAGGCTGATCAGCGGGTTGTGATGGTTCAGGAATTGCCAGCGGATCTTCTCGTTGATCCAGGCCGGGTTATCGAGGTCGGGCAGATGGTCGTTCGCCTTGGCGTAGTGGTAGGTGACCGCCTCGCGGTCGGTTCGGAACATCGCCTCGTAAAGTGCTTCTTGGCTGGTCTTGTGCGACCCGAAGGCCACCTGGCGAACATAGTTCAGGCCCTTCGCGAGGCCGCGTCGCCGTTCGATCGTCTGGATAAAGTTTTCCCGCTCACGCCCATAGATCGGCATCGCGTGATTCCCCCTCTGCACACCACCCCGTGCGCACAATAATTATGCAGACTAAGGCCCCATCTCGCAACCCGCGAGAGTCCGCCATCGCAAAAAAATGATAAAAATCGGGGCTATACGACAGCACGTGGCCCTTGACCCGCGTTTTCGTCCTGATTCGCCCGGGTCTGGGTCCCAAGATCGGCCTTCAAACCTCCTGGGCCGGATATCCGAACGCGGGGCTCGCGCTCCTGCGGACCGGAAAGGCGGTCCGCGCCTGCTGTGGCCCGGGCGCCTTCCATCCCAGCGCTGCGGCGATCCGCTGGCCGCGCGCGAGATAGTCGGGCGCCCGGTCCAGGTCGATCATCCTGCCGAGCTCGACGTTCTTGACCAGCGGCACGAACGGATTGCGCGCCGCGCCGCCCGAGAAGGTCAGCTCCGAGAACAGAATCCGCTCGCCGCACTGCAAAAAGTCGACGCGCACATGCATGAAGTCCTCGGACAGGCGCCGCGCCTCCTCGATCAGCCTGTCGAGCGCCGCCGGCCGCTGAGTGGCATTTGCGGTCGCGGGATAACCGCGCCAGTGGAAATCGACGAGCCGCCATTCCAGATCGAACAACGCGCAGTTGTAGCGCGGGCCGACCCGGTCGCTGATTACCAGGATGAACACCGGTTCGCCGTGAATGCAGTAGAACTTGTACTCCACCAGCAATTCGCCGGGGGTCACCAGCTCCTCGACCAGCCAGCGCTTGGGCAGCGGGCGGTAGTGCATCTCGCCGGCGTGTCGCCAGTAGTCCAGGCCGTTCCAGTGCTCGAGCTTCGCCACCAGCTCGGCGCGTGGTGTCGGACGGCTGCCATCCTCGAAATGATTCTGCCCGCTGCTCGAGGCGCACTTGAGCACGAAGCGTCGCGGCAGGGTCGCGCGGTCGAGCTCCTCGGCCGTCGAGCCGGTTTCGATGATCTCCGACGCGGAGAAGGCCGCGCCCTTGAAGCGCAGATAATCGCGCACGGATATCTTGTCGGCGGCGAGGCTCATCAGCGGGTTTGGATGGTGGAGAAACTGCCAGCGGATCTTCTCGTTGACCCAGGTGGGATTCCCTAAATCCGGCAGGTGATCGTTGCGTAGCGCGTAAAAGTAGCTGACCGCCTCCGCGTCGGAACGGAAGGTCGCGTCATAGACCTCGGCCTGCGATGGCCTTTCGGCCAGACCGACCCGGTGGCGGGCATGCGAAACCCAGCGCACGGCATCCCGCCGGCGCTCAATCTTTCTTACGAAGCTGTCCCGGTCGGAGAGAGGCCGAGGCATAGTCGAGACTCCTGCTGAACCTTCTAATCACGTGAACAAGGAGAAACCCACCCACCGGAGCCTTTAACTTAAGGCCTAACCCCAGCAAAGGAAATGCTTCTGCACCCCCGGCGGTAAAGATCTCGGCCCGATTGGCACAAGTTCGCCTGTCTCCCTCCCGTGAACTCCGCGTCCTGCGGGTGATCAACAACCTGTGATTGCGTCCGGCAACAGGCGGCCGGCGGGTCTTGCATCGTCCGCAGAATCGGATAGGCCCGGACCGGCCGGACGGAGGGCATGACATGCGACACGATCCCCTGTTCCTCATCACCGCCTTCGCCTGTCTCGGCGTGCTCGCGGTGCTGATGGTCGGGGTCGGGGGCTTCGCGCGCGGCGGCGACTTCAACAAGAAGTATGCCAACAAGATCATGCGGCTGCGGCTGCTCGCGCAGTTCGTCGCGGTGATCCTGATCGTGGCCCTGGTCTATTTCGCCCGCCACTGAGCTTTGCAAACCGCGCCGGATCCGCTACCTGCGGGCGATGGTGGTGCTGAACAGGATCTATACGCGCACCGGCGACGCCGGCGATACCGGCCTCGGCAACGGCGAGCGGGTGCCCAAGCACGCGCCGCGGGTCACCGCCTACGGCACCGTGGACGAGCTCAACGCCACGCTCGGGCTGGCGCGGCTCCAGGCCGCGGGCGCGCTCGATGCCGGCCTGAAACGGGTGCAGAACGACCTCTTCGATCTGGGAGCGGACCTCTGCACGCCGGGCTTCGAGAAAGACGCGACCGCGAAACGGCCGCGGCTCCGGATCATCGCCGCCCAGGTGCTGCGGCTCGAGGCGGAGATCGACGCGATGAACGCCGAGCTCGAGCCGCTCCGCAGCTTCGTGCTGCCCGGCGGCTCACCGCTTGCCGCGCACCTCCACCTCAGCCGCACCGTCTGCCGCCGCGCCGAGCGGCACCTGGTCGCGCTGGCTGCCGCCGAGACGGTCAACCCGGAGGCGGTGCGCTACCTAAACCGGTTGTCGGACTGGCTTTTCGTCGCCGGCCGGGTCGCGAACGACGGCGGCCGGTCGGACGTGCTCTGGGTGCCGGGCGCCACGCGCTGACCCCGCGCCGCTCGACCAGGCGCGGATTCACACTAACCATTGCCTGAGCGGTGGAATTCCCAACCGCGGCCGTTTCTGGTCTAATGGTGTCGGGGGCGTGGCGGTCTCGGGACCGCGCGCTCCGGGGGAGCTGCAATGTTCACGCGCGAGCGCGCGCCGATGGTCTACAGCCGGGCCGAGCTGGTCAGCGATGCGGCGGTGCATGTGACGGGCATTGTCGCCGCGCTGATCGCCGTGCCGGTCCTCATCACGCTCGCCGCGGTCTGGATCGGCGACGCCTCCACCGTCGGCGCGGCGCTGGTCTACGGCCTCAGCCTGATCGGCATGTTCGCCTGCTCGGCGGCGAACAACATGGTCCGCCTGCCCGACTGGAAGGACCTGCTCCGCCGCCTCGACCAATCGGCGATCTACGTGAAGATCGCCGGCAGCTACACGCCGTTCGCGGTGCTGACCGGCACGCACGCGGGGATCTTTCTCTCCAGCGTCTGGGGCGCCGCGCTGGCCGGGGCGGCGATCCGGCTCTTCAGCGGTGCACGGCTGAAGTGGGCGAGCATCGGGCTCTACCTGGCGATTGGCTGGGCCGGTGCGCTCGCCGGCGCGCCGATGGTCGGCGCGCTCACCCCGACCGGATTCGGGCTGATCCTGGCGGCGGGCTGCCTCTACACCATCGGGGTTCTCTTTTTCATCTGGGAGCGGCTGCCGTTCCATAACACGATCTGGCACGTCTTCGTCCTCGCCGCGAGCTTCGTGCTCTACGCCGCGGTCCTGGTCGAGCTCTGGGGCCGCGCCGCCGCCTGATACGGACGCGGGTCCGGACACCGGCAACTTCCTGTTGCGCGGTTCGGCGGGCGACCTTAGACCGGCGCTTGGACGAAACCAGAGCCTCGGGGGGCGGGTGCGCCAGGCGGCTTCCACTCGGTCCGCCGCGGCACCGAAGCCACCCGTGACATCGGGGAGAGCGCATGAAGATCCTGGTGCCCGTGAAGCGGGTGATCGACTATAACGTCAAGGTCCGGGTCAAGGCCGACGGATCGGGCGTGGACCTCGCCAACGTCAAGATGAGCATGAACCCCTTCGACGAGATCGCGGTCGAGGAGGCGCTGCGGCTCCGGGAAAAGGGCCTGGCCGAGGAGGTCATCGCCGTCTCGATCGGCGTGAAGCAGGCGCAGGAGACGCTGAGGACCGCGCTGGCGATGGGCGCCGACCGGGCGATCCTGGTGGTGGCCACCGACGACGTGCAGACCGACATCGAGCCGCTGGCGGTGGCCAAGATCCTCAAGGCGGTGATCGACGCCGAGGGCGCGGGCCTCGTCATCGCCGGCAAGCAGGCGATCGACAACGACATGAACGCCACCGGCCAGATGCTGGCAGCCCTCCTCGGCTGGCCGCAGGCGACCTTCGCCTCGGCGCTCGCGGTCGAGGGCGACACCGCGACGGTGACCCGCGAGGTCGACGGCGGCCTGCAGACGATCAGCGTCAAGCTCCCGGCGATCGTCACCGTCGATCTGCGCCTCAACGAGCCGCGCTACGCCAGCCTGCCCAACATCATGAAGGCGAAGAAAAAGCCGCTCGACGAGAAGACCCCGGCCGACTACGGCGTGGACGTCACGCCGCGGCTCAAGGTGCTGAAGACCGTGGAGCCCGCCACCCGCAAGTCGGGGGTCAAGGTCGGCTCGGTGGACGAGCTGATCGACAAGCTCAGGACCGAAGCGGGGGTGCTCTGATGGCGGTCCTGATCCTCGCCAAGCACGACAATGCGACGCTGAACGACGCCACCGCAAAGGCGGTCACCGCGGCCAGGGCGATGGGCGGCGACATCCACCTGCTGGTTGCCGGCGAGAACTGCCGGGCGGTGGCCGAGGCGGCGGCGAAGCTCGCGGGCGTCGCCAAGGTGATCCATGTCGAGGGCGCGGCCTATGGCCACCGGATGGCCGAACCGCTGACCGCGCTAGTGCAAGGGATGGCGGACGGCTACGACCATATCGTCTTTCCCGGCACCACCTCCGGCAAGAACGTGGCGCCGCGGCTCGCGGCGCTGCTCGATGTCATGGTGATCTCCGAGGTGACGGCGGTGCTCGGCCCCGACACCTTCGAGCGGCCGATCTACGCCGGCAACGCGATCCAGACGGTGCAGTCGTCCGACGCCAAGAAGGTCGTCACCGTGCGCGGCGCCAGCTTCGAGGCGGCCGGCGAGCAGGCCCCGGCGCCGATCGAGACCGCCAGCGCCGCAGGCGATCCCGGGCTCTCGTCCTGGATCGAGGACAAGGTCGCGGCCTCCGACCGGCCGGAGCTGACCTCGGCGCGGATCGTGGTCTCCGGCGGCCGCGGCGTCGGCTCCGAGGAGAACTTCGGGATCATCGAGAAGCTCGCCGACAAGCTTGGCGCCGCGGTCGGCGCCTCGCGGGCCGCCGTCGATTCCGGCTATGCGCCGAACGACTGGCAGGTCGGTCAGACCGGCAAGGTGGTGGCGCCGGATCTCTACATCGCCATCGGTATCTCCGGCGCGATCCAGCATCTCGCCGGGATGAAGGATTCGAAGGTGATCGTCGCGATCAACAAGGACGAGGAGGCGCCGATCTTCCAGGTCGCCGACTACGGGCTGGTGGGCGATCTCTTCCAGGTGGTGCCGGAGCTGGAGAAGAAGCTCGGTTGAAGCCTCCTACCGGCGGCGGGTGGCGACCGTGAGCCGGTAGGTGGCCGCGGCGCCGGTAGGCACCCCGCGCACCAGGACGTAGTAGCGCGGCCCGTCGATCAGCCGCTCCAGCATCGTGGTGCGCACGCCGAGCTGCGCATTGGTGTCGGCGCTGCCGAGCGGCCGGCCCGGCCTCGTCGAAGATGCTGAGCCCGGCGTCGCCGGTCAGCACCACCAGGCCCGCCACCAGGTCGCCGCGGGTGCCTGCCGGCATGTCCAGCGCGAAGTAGTCGAGATCGCCCGCGGTCAGATCGCCGCTGATCGCGGTCCCGAGCCCGGCGGCGTTGGCGCCGGCGATCGTGCCGTTGGGCTCGATCTCGGAGGCCTCGATGTCGATCCTAACCGCCTCGCGGCCGGGGAGCGGCGGCGGCGGTTCAGGCGCCGCGGGTCCTGCCACCGTGCGCAGTCCGTCGGCCGAGAGCGATACCGGCCCGGGCGACAGCTCGACCGGCGGCGGCGCCGCGGCCGGCTCCGCGGGCGGGCGTCCGGGCGGCCACCCCAGCCCCACGAGGCCGGCTCCGACCGCCAGCATCAGCGGCCCGGCCGCCACCCGGGCCGCGCGGCTGACAAGCATCCCGACGCCCGCGAGGCAGCAAACCGCCCCGGCGGCGATGAGGATCGCCGACCCGGCATCCGGCAGCGGGAGGGACTGCATCGTCGGTAGTCCCGGGGCGACGTGCCCCAAGCCGATCCTATCACCGCGGCCGCGGCCGGCCCAGAGCGCCGCCATACCGGCCAAGCGCGATCTCGAGCGACTCGCCGAGGCCAGGATCCGACGAAGCGCACCGGTAAAGGGCAAGGTGCTACCCCACAGGACAAAGCCATTGCACGGTCCGGGCGCGCTCCCATAAGGTGGCCCGACCTCACCAGCCGGGACCAAGAACCACATGGAGATCAAGCGCGTCGGCGTGATCGGCGCCGGGCAGATGGGCAACGGCATCGCCCACGTGTTCGCGCTCGCCGGCTTCGACGTGGAGCTGCACGACGTCTCGGAGGCGGCGCTCGCCGCGGCCCCCGAAATCATCCGCGGCAATATCGACCGCCAGATCCACCGCGGCAAGGTCACCGCGGCCGAGCGCGACACGGCGCTGGCGCGGATCCACCTCCGCGCGGAGCTCGCGGCGCTCGGCGAGACCGATCTGGTGATCGAGGCGGCGACCGAGCGCGAGCCGCTCAAGCACCAGATCTTCAAGGCGCTGGTGCCGCACCTGGCGCCGCACACCATCCTCACCTCGAATACCTCGTCGATCTCGATCACCCGGCTCGCCTCGGGCACCGACCGGCCCGAGCGGTTCATGGGCTTTCATTTCATGAACCCGGTGCCGGTGATGCAGCTCGTCGAGCTGATCCGCGGCATCGCCACCGACGAGCCGACCTACGCCACCCTTGCGGCGGTGGTGCAGAAGCTCGGCAAGACCGCGTCGGCGGCCGAGGATTTTCCGGCCTTCATCGTCAACCGCATCCTGGTGCCGATGATCAACGAGGCGGTCTATACCCTGTACGAGGGCGTCGGCACCGTCGCCTCGATCGACATGGCGCTGCGGCTCGGCGCCAACCACCCGATGGGGCCGCTCGAGCTCGCCGACTTCATCGGTCTCGATACCTGCCTTGCGATCATGAATGTGCTGCACGAGGGGCTTGCCGACACTAAATACCGGCCTTGCCCGCTGCTGGTGAAATACGTCGAGGCGGGCTGGCTCGGGCGCAAGACACAGCGTGGCTTTTACGACTATCGCGGCGAGCACCCGGTCCCAACGCGGTAGCTCGACCTCGGTCCTTGCCGCGCAAGCGGCGAAGATTGAGCGTTTTTTTCGATGTACAACCTTTGCACAACGCATGCACAAAGCATGCACGCGTTTTCGCGAAATGGCGCCGCGGATGGATCCGCCGGACCCGGTACAAGTCCGCTCGCGAAGCCGTGTTGCGCAAGACGCGACAGCCGGCGTCGCCGCGCTATACTGGGCGACACCTCTCGGGGAGTTTGGTCATGCTCAAGCGACTGGTCCTGATCCTGGCCCTGCTCCCGGCAGCAGCGGCCGCGGCGCCCTGGCAGCTCGCGCCGGCGACCACCGTCGCCGTCGACGTCGCCTGGCAAGGCCGCACCGTGCCGGTCCGCTTTCCGACGCTCGCCGGTCAGATCGACTTCGACAGGGACCACCCGGAGCGCGCCAAGGCCAGGATCAGCGTCGCGACCACCGACGCCACCACCGGCGTGGGGGTGGTGGACCAGCTGCTCAGGAGCCGCGATTACCTCGACAGCGCGCAGTATCCGGCGATCAGCTTCAGCCTCGACAAGCTGACCCAGACCTCGAAGAGCACGGCCGACATCGCCGGCCGCATCACGCTGCGCGGCGTGACCAAGCCGGTCGCGTTCAAGGCCCAGGTCACCCGGTACGGCCCGTCGAAGGACGACCCCGACCGGTTCGAGGCCGGCTTCAACCTGACCGGCAGCATCGACCGCACCGCCTTCGGCTCGACCGGCGGGCTGCCCGAGGTCGCGGCGGTGCTGCCGGTGCGGATAAGCCTGCTGATGACCTCGAAGTAGCCGCCGATGCGCGTGTTCGCAGTGCCGCTGGCGACAGCGCGACGGGCTGGGGCTGGGTCACCCGCAGCATCCACTGGACGATGGCGGCGCTGATCCTGTTCCAGCTCGGCTTCGGGCTCTACATGGTGCAGTTCGTGCCCGATCTCCTCGTCCGCTTCACCCTTACGCAGACCCACAAGAGCTGGGGCTTCGTCGTTTTCGTTCTGGCGGTCATCCGCGTCGGCTGGCGGCTCGCCAACCGCTCGCGCCCGGCGCTGCCGGCGGCGATGCCGCGCTGGCAGGTGCAGGCCGCCGAGGCCAGCCACGGCCTGCTCTATGTCTTCATGTTCCTGATGCCGCTCTCGGGCTGGATCCTGGCCTCGGCGTCGCCGACCCAGGACCTCTTGCAGATCCAGAACATGGTCTTCGGCAGCTTCGCGCTTCCCGACCCCTTCGTGCCGGGGATCGCCTCGGTCGAGAGCGGCGCCCGCGCCGTGCACCAGGCCGCGGCCCTCGGCCTCACCGCAGTGCTGCTGCTCCACGCCGGGGCGGCGCTCAAGCACCAGTTCATCGACCACGACGGCGTTCTGGCGAAGATGGTCCGGGGCTGATCCCGCGAACGAAAGCCGCGCCCCGAGCTGGGGCGCGGCGTCGCGGTCAGACCGCTTCGGGCGTCTGGCGGTTCGTCATGAACTGGTCGAACTCCGCCCGGTCCTTGGCAGCGCGCAGCTGCGACAGGAAGCTCACGAAGGCGTCGCGCTCCTCCTCCAGCCGCTTCAGCGTTTCCTCGCGGTAGGAATCGAACGCGGTGTTGCCGGTCCGGCTCATGCCGTGAGAGCGGGAAGAACGGTGCTGTCCCCAGCGATTGCAGCGCATGCGTTTGCTCCAGATGATATAGGCGATAAGGGCGAGTCCGATCGGCCAGAAGACCACCAGGCCGACCACCGCAAGGGCGATCCAAGCGGATCTGCCGCGTTCGTCGAGCCAGTCGCGCACTCGCTCCAGCGAGCGAACGGCGGTATTCATCAGGCGCTCCTTTCATGTTAATCCTATTAACATCCAGATAGATTGGAAACCGGCCCCCGACCGTCAAGAGGAATCCCCGGAAAAATCGGAAGCCGCCGGACCGAGCATCGCCCAGGCCGCCAGCGCCGCGAGGGCGGCCATCGCCGCGGCGGCGAGCATCCCGGCGCGCCAGGCCGCGAGAAAGCCTGCGGTGACGGCGGGCAGGGCTGGATCGCCGGCCGGCGGGAAGACCCCGAACCGCGCCTCGGGCAGGCCGACCGTCGCGGCGAAGACCAGCGCCGCGATGGCTCCGGTCAGCGCCACCGCGAAGAGCCCGGCGAGCCGGCTCGCGGCGTTGTTGACCCCGGAGGCGGCGCCGGCGAGCGCGTCGGGTGCGGCGTTCATCACCGCGGTGGTCAGCGGCGCCACCACCAGCGCCATGCCCGCCGCGAGCAGCAGCAGCGGCAGCACCACCCCCGCCACCAGCCCGGCCGGCGCAAAAGCCAGCCACGCAGAGGAGAGCGCCACGAGGCACGACCCGGCGACCAGGAACGCCCGCACCCCGATCCGGTCCGCCATCGCCCCCGCCGACCGCGCGAAGGCGCCGATCACCAGCCCGAGCGGCAGCAGCACCAGCCCCACGGCGCTGGCGCTGAAGCCGCGCCGGCCGATCAGATCGAACGGCACCAGGAAGAGCACCGCCGTCAGCGCGCCGTAGAGGCAGAGCGTCAGAGAGGTTCGCCCCGAGAAACGCGCGCGAGGCGAAGAGCCCGAGCGGCACCAGCGGCGCCTCGGCGCGGCGCTCGACGCGCAGGAACAGCAGGAAGGCGGCCGCGCCGGCCACGATCAGCCCGGCCGCGGTCCAGCCGCCGCGCCCGGGCCCGGCGAGCGCGGTCAGCCCGAGGGTGACGAGCGCGGAGGCCGCCACCGCCAGCGCCCCGCCGAGCCAGTCGATCGGCCCGGCCGCCGGCGAGCGGCTCTCCGGCACATGCGCCCGCGCCAGCAGCACCACCGCCACCGCGAGCGGCAGGTTGATCCAGAAGGCCGAGCGCCAGCCGAGGCTGTCGATCAGGAAGCCGCCGATCGACCGGGCCGAGCGCCGTCGTCATCGACGCCGCCCCCGCCCAGGTGCCGATCGCCCGGCCGCGGATCTCCGGCGGGAAGGAGGCGGAGATGATCGCGAGGCTCTGCGGCACCATCAGCGCCGCGCCGATCCCCTGCACCGCCCGCGCCGCGATCAGCGCCCCGATTCCGGGCGCCAGCGCGCAGGCGCCGGACGCGACCGCGAAGAGCACGGTCCCGGCGAGGAACACCCGGCGCCGCCCGAAGCGGTCGCCGGCCGCGCCGCCGACGAGCAGCAGCGCCGCGAGAAACAGCGCATAGCCGTTCACCACCCACTGCAGCGCCGCGAGCCCGGCGCCGAGCTCGCGCTGCAGCACCGGCAGCGCGATCGTCACCACCGAGCCGTCGATGAACGCCATCGCCGAGGCGAGGATCGTCGCCGCCAGCACCCAGGGCCGCGACGCCTCGGGGCAGGGATTCGCCCCCGCGAAGGTGTCGGCCGGGGCGGTCACGGCAGCTTCGGGCGGTCGTCGGTGCGCGGGGACAGCGGTTCCCGCGCCGGCGAGGCCGGCATGCCGTGGCGCGCCGCGAACTCGGGGCTGTGATCGGTCGGCTCCATCGCTCACCCTTCGGTATGCCGCGGCACGACTGCCCGCGCCTGCCGCTCGAGCGAAGATCATCCGGATCGAGCGGAGCCTGCCGCAATCGATCCGCCTTGTCCACGATCGGGCGCGACGGGCGGGCAGGGCTACTGCGGGATCACCCCGAGCCCGCGCAGATAGATCGCCGTGCCGCTTTCCAGCATCTCGTCGGCCGAGTAAGGCGCGCGGCCGCCCGGGCTGCCGCGGGCGAAGAGCTCGACGACGCCGTGGCTGAACGCCCAGATGTGGTTGGCGACCATCCGGCGCCGGCGGCCGGCGGTCGGCCGGCAGGTGCGCGGCCAGCCGCTCGGCGGCGCGCACCAGCACCGACATCGCCCGGTCGGCGGCGCGGGCGAGCTCGGGGTTGCCGGCGATCGACACCCCGCTCTCGAACATCGCGATATAGTGGCCGGGGTTCTCGCGCGCGAAGTCGAGATAGGCGCGGCCCGTCGCCATGAAGGCGGAGAGCGCCGAGGGGCGGCCGTCGTTCCAGGCCCGCTCCAGCCGGTCGGCGAACATCCCGTAGCCCTGTTGCGCCACCTCCTCGATCAGCTCGTCCCGGCCGCGGAAGTGCCGGTAGGGCGCCGCCGAGCTGACGCCGGCATCGCGCGCCGCCTCGGCCAGGGTGAAGCCGAGCGGGCCTTTCGCCTCGATCAGCTTCAGGGTCGCCGCCACCAGCGCCTGGCGCAGGTTGCCGTGGTGGTAGCTCTTGCGCGGCTCGGGCCCGTCGTCGGCCATCGCCGTCAGCTCACCCGCCGCAGGAAGCCTTGCAGGCGCTCGTCGCGCGGCGCCTCGAAGATCGCCTCCGGCGGGCCCTGCTCGACGATGCGGCCGCCGTCCATGAACAGCACGCGGTCGGCGATCTCGCGGGCGAACTGCATCTCGTGGGTGACGATCAGCATGGTCTGGTGCCCGACGGCCACCCGGCGCAGCAGGTCCGAGCACCTCGCCCACCCATTCCGGGTCGAGCGCCGAGGTCGGCTCGTCGACCAGCATCAGCTCGGCATCGAGCGCCATCGCCCGGCCGATGCCGATCCGCTGCTGCTGCCCGCCCGACAGCGCCGCGGGATAGGTGTCGCCGCGGTCGGCGAGGCCGATCTCGCCGAGGATGGCGTCGGCGCGCGCCCGGGCTTCGGCGGCGGTCTTGCGCTGCACGGTGACCAGCGCCTCGGTGATGTTCTCGCGGGCGGTCTTGTTGGCGAAGAGCGCATAGTTCTGGAACACGAAAGCGGTGCGCCGCCTGAGCGCCAGCACGTCGCGCCGGCTGGCGTTCGCGGCATCGACCGTCAGCGCGCCGAGGGTGATCCGCCCGGCGTTCGGCGGGTCGAGGAAGTTCAGGCAGCGCAGCAGGGTGGACTTGCCGGTCCCCGAGGGGCCGATGACGACGATGCGCTCGCCGGGCGCGATCTCGAGGTCGATGCCGTCGAGCACCGTCCGGTCGGCCATAGCGCTTGCGTCAGGCCCTCGACCCGGATCATCGCGCGAAGGCCCGGTGCAGCCGCACTTCCATCAGCCGCTGCACCGCCGACAGCGCCTCGACGATCACCCAGTAGAAGATCGCGACGACGAGGAAGGCCTCGAAGTACTGGAAGCTGCCGGCCGCCTCCTTCTGCGCGGCGCCCATCATCTCGGTGACGCCGAGGGTGAAGGCGAGCGAGGTGCTCTTGATCATGTCGATGAAGTAGTTGAGCAGCGTCGGCGCCGCGACCCGCGCCGCCTGCGGCAGGATGATCCGCCGCATCGCCTGCAGCCGGGTCATGCCGACCGAGGCGCTGGCCTCCCACTGGCTGCGGTCGACGCCGGTGATCGCGGCGCGGATGCTCTCGGCCATGTAGGCGGAGAAATGCAGCGTCAGCCCCATGATCGCCGCGGTCACCCCGTCGATCGAGGTGAGCGCGCTGAAGACCTGCGGCAGGCCGTAGTAGAAGAGGAAGAGCTGCACCAGGAGCGGCGTGCCGCGGAAGAAGCTGATGAAGAGGGCGACGAAGCGGTCGACCACCGGCACGCTGCAGCACCCGGATCACCGCCAGCACCGAGGCCAGCACCAGCGCGATCGCCATCGCCGCCAGCGCCATGCCGAGGGTCAGCGGCACGTAGCGCAGGATCACCGGCACGAGGCCGAGCATATAGTCGAGGTCGAGCCCCTGCATCAGGGGACCGTCACGTCGGCATCCAGCCACTTCTGCGAGATCGCCTTGAGCGTGCCGTCGGCCTTGAGCTCGGTGATCGCCGCGTCGACCTTGTCGCGCAGCGCCTGGCCGGCCGCGTCGTTGCGGAACGGCAGCGCGTTCTCGATCCGCGAGAAGGGCGCGCCGGCCAGCTCCAGCGGCAGCGGCGACTTGGCGATGACCTGCGACGAGGACACCCGGTCCATCACGAAGGCGTCGACCCGCCCGAGCGCGGTGTCCTGCTCGATGTTGCTCTCGTAGGTCTTGATGGTCGATCTCGTCGGCGTAGGGCAGTTCGCGCAGGAGCTGCTCGAAGTTCGATCCGAGATTGACCGCGACGGTCTTGCCCTTCAGCGACTCCGGACCGGTGATCCCGGCCGCGTTGCCCTGCTTCACCACGATCTGGGCGCCGTCATAGACATACGGCTGGCTGAAGAGGAACTTCGCCTCGCGCTCCGGGGTGATGGTGATCTGGTTCGCCACCGTGTCGATCCGCCCCGATTGCAGCGCGCCGATCAGCCCGGAGAAGGACATGGTCACGAACTCGACCTGGTCGCCGGTCTTGGCGGCGACGGCGTTCATGAAGTCGACCTCGAAGCCCTGCAGCTTGTCCTGCTGGACGAAGGTGAACGGGAAGTAGCCGCCCGACATGCCGACGCGGATGGTCTCGGCGGCGGCAGGGCCGGCCAGCGCCGCCGCGATCAGGGCGGCGCAGCTCAGGATCTTGATCATCGGGGGATCTCCACGGAGGCGACGGGCTCCTCAAAATAGAAGCCTGCGCCGGCCTTGACCACCCCGGCCGGCGGCGCGCCTCAGGTCGGCTCGCCGAACCGTTCCTCGACCAGCGTGCGCAGCGCCGCGGCCAGCGCCTCGGCCTCGTTGCCCTCGACCCAGACCTCGATCGAGGTGCCCATCGCCGCGGCCAGCATCATCAGTCCCATGATCGAGTCGCCCGAGACCTCCATCCCGTCGCGGCTGACCTGGGCCCGGGCGTCGAACCGCTCGACGGTCTCGACGAACTTCGCCGACGCGCGGGCGTGCAGGCCCTTCTCGTTCACGATGTCCAGCGAGAAGCGCATGCCAGCCCGATGCCGCTTGGGGTCACACGGGGATCGGCGGTGCTCCGTTCGGGCCGAACCCGTCACTGGAGTTGATGTATTTGCGTCCCGCGGTCAAGGCGGACGCCACCGCGTCGTTCAGGGGCTTGTGCCGCGCCTTGGCGAGCTTGACCAGGAGCGGCAGGTTGGCGCCATAGAGCACGCGCCGGTTCGGGGTCTTGCGACAGGCGCCCATCGCCAGGTTCGACGGGGTGGAGCCGAACATGTCGGTGACCACCACCACGCCTTCGCCTTCGTCGACCGAGGCCACCGCCCTGTCGATCTCGGCCTGCTTGGAGCCACAATCATCATCGGCATCGATCGAAACCGCAGCAGTTCCGGGGTGCCTGCCCACCACATGCTCCATCGCGAGAAGATATTCCCGGGCGAGGCCGCCATGTGCGACAATAACGATTCCGATCACGCGATACCCACTCCTAGACCCGAAGCCACGCCGCCGGCCGCCTGCTCCAGATCGCGGTGCCGAATAGACACCTGCCATCCGTCAGCCGCAAGCGTTTTCGCTAGCGCCTCGACCAGCACGACCGACCGATGCTTGCCGCCGGTGCATCCCAGACCGAGACCAAAGTAACTCTTGCCTTCCGCCCGATAGGCCGGCAGCAGGAACTTCAGAAGATCTTCCAGCCGAGCATAGAACGGCGCATAGGCCGGATCGGTTTCAACGAAAGCCCGCACCGCCGGATCGCGCCCGTCGCGCGGCCTGAGCGCCGGATCCCAGTGCGGGTTCTTCAGGAACCGCACGTCGATCACCATGTCGGCGCCGCGCGGCACCCCGCGCTTGTAGGAAAACGACTGCAAGGTGACCGCGAGCCCGCCGCGCGGCTCCTCCTCGCCGAACTGCCGCGCCATCTCGGCGCGCAGGTCGTGCGGGGTCATCGCGCCGGTGTCGATCAGCACGTCGGCCCGCGCGCGCAGCGGCGCGAGCAGCGCCACCTCGCGCTCGATGCCGACCAGCGGCGAGCCGTGCGGGCTCAGCGGATGCCGGCGCCGGGTCTCGCTGTAGCGGCGCAGCAGCGTGGTCGCGTCGCAGTCGAGATAGACCAGCACCGGGGCGCGGCCCACGGCCGCCTCGACCTCGGCCAGCGCCGCGATCAGGCGGTCGGCGGCGAAGTCGCGGTTGCGCGGGTCGATGCCGATCACCACCGGCCGGGCCATCGGGCCGCCGGCGAGAAGCCGCGGCAGGAAGCTGATCGGCAGGTTGTCGATCGCCTCGAACCCGAGGTCTTCCAGCGCGCCGATCGCCGTCGAGCGCCCGGACCCCGCGGGTCCGCTCATGATCACGATGTGCTGCCCCTGCTCGGAGCGACCTGCCTCAGACACCTTGTACCCCGTGCCCAACAAACCGTCCGTGCTTGCCTCAGTCGGGAAAGGCGCGGCCGTTCTGCACGAAAAACGTCAACACGAGCTCAAGATGTGGGAGTTCACGCCCGCAAATCAATTCAATCTTGTGTCCCAAGTACGTGATTGTCACAGGGTGTGGCATTCGTGCCGCGGGAGCCCGATCGAGATCCACCGCCACCGCCAGCGGCACTTCGGGGACCGCCGGCATCCGCAACAGCCCAAAGCCGCGCGCCTCGATCAGCCCGGCGATCGGCTCGGGCGCGCGGGCGACCAGCGCCTCCCCGTGCCGGACCAGCATCACCCGGTCGTCCGCGACCAGCGCCGCGCCGCGCCCGATCAGCGCCAGCGCCAGCCCCGACTTGCCCGAACCCGAGGCGCCGAGGATCAGGATACCGCGCCCGGCCAGCGCCACCGCGGCGCCATGCACGACGATCGCATCCGGTCCCGCATCGGCCACCGCTTCCGGCTCCGAATCTGCCGGCTCCCCGCTCATGCCCGCCGCGCCGCTCCCGTTCCCTTTGCCGCAATGCGAAAGCAATCGAACGCCAATCCCAACAACTTACCACACGGGCAGCGGGGAATTTGTCATCTCCAGCGCCGGCTTAACCTTATATCCCCGACCGGAAGCGCCGCTTCCCGTGCTATGAATCACCGGACGGTCCATGCTGCAGCGCGGTAGCGGCCGGTGATCCAGGTTTCGGCGCGTCGCGCCGCTTCAGAGGGGGTATGCAGCGCATGACCACGGTGTTCAAGGTGCAGGACGAGGTCAACCCGCGGGCGACCCTGGAGGCGACCGGCTTTTCCGGCGTGGCGCGGGTGCACTATAACCTGCTCGAACCCGCTCTCGTGCAGGCGGCGATCGCGCGCAGCGAGGGAGAGCTCGGCCAGGGCGGCGCCTTCCTGGTCTCGACCGGCCGCCACACCGGCCGCAGCCCGAAGGACAGGTACATCGTCCGCGAGGCCTCGGTCGCGAACGAGGTCTGGTGGGAGAACAACGCCCCGATGACGCCCGAGCACTTCTGCCGGCTCGCCGGCGACATGCGGGCGCATATCCGCGGCGGCGAGCTCTTCGTGCAGGATCTCCATGCCGGCGCCGACCCGGCGCACCGGCTCAACGTGCGGGTCATCACCGAGCTCGCCTGGCACAGCCTCTTCATCCGCCATTTGCTGCGCCGTCCGGACCGGTCCGAGCTGCCGCGCTTCCTCGCCGGCTTCACCGTCCTCAACTGCCCGAGCTTCCAGGCCGACCCGGCCCGCCACGGCTGCCGCTCCGAGACGGTGATCGCGATCTCCTTCGAGCAGCGGCTGATCCTGATCGCCGGAACCGCCTATGCCGGCGAGAACAAGAAGAGCATCTTCGCGGTGCTCAACTACCTCTTGCCCGAGGCCGGGGCGATGCCGATGCACTGCTCGGCCAATCACGGCCGCGGCGACCGCGACGATGTCGCGGTGTTCTTCGGTCTCTCCGGCACCGGCAAGACCACGCTCTCCGCCGACCCGGCGCGGGTGCTGATCGGCGACGACGAGCACGGCTGGTCCGACGAGGGCACCTTCAACTTCGAGGGCGGCTGCTACGCCAAGACCATCAACCTCTCGCCCCAGGCCGAGCCGGAGATCTACGCGACGACCAGCCGTTTCGGCACGATCGTCGAGAACATGGTCTACGACCCGGTCACCCGCGCGCTGGATTTCGCCGACGACAGCCTGACCGCCAACACCCGCTGCGCCTATCCGCTCGCGGCGATCTCCAACGCCTCGCCGACCGGCCGCGGCGGCGAGCCGAAGAACATCGTGATGCTGACCTGCGACGCCTTCGGGGTGCTGCCGCCGATCGCGAGGCTGACCCCGGCGCAGGCGATGTATCACTTCCTCTCCGGCTTCACCTCCAAGGTCGCCGGCACCGAGCGCGGGGTGACCGAGCCGCAGCCGACCTTCTCGACCTGCTTCGGCGCGCCGTTCATGCCGCGGCGGCCGGAAGTCTACGGCGCGATCCTGCGCGACCGGATCGCCGGCGCCGGCGCTTCCTGCTGGCTGGTCAACACCGGCTGGACCGGCGGCGCCTACGGGACCGGCCGCCGGATGCCGATCGCCGCGACCCGGGCGCTGCTGACCGCGGCCCTCGAAGGGTCGCTCGGCCGCGCCGCCTTCCGCACCGACCCGAACTTCGGCTTCGAGGTGCCGGTCGAGGTGCCCGGCGTCGACCCGGCGCTCCTCGACCCGCGCGGCACCTGGGCCGATCCGGCCGCCTACGACGCTCAGGCCGCACGGCTCGTGGCCATGTTCGCGGCGAACTTCGAGCAGTACTCGGCCCACGTTTCCGACGAGGTCACCGCCTGCGCGCTCGTCGCCTGAAGGATTGGGGGCGCGGATCCGATCCGCGTCTTCGGTGGCGCCCCAGTCCGGGGCGCCTTCCGCGCTACGATCCCAGCGCGATCCGGTTCCGCCCCTCCGCCTTGGCGCGGTAGAGGGCCGCGTCGGCGCCCGACAGCGCCTCCAACAGCGCAAATGCTTCGGACGGCGCCAGCGGCATCAGCCCGCCGCTCACCGACACCGCGAGCGCCTCGCCGTCCGCCAGCAGCACCGGTGTCCGCGCCACCGCCTCGCGCAGCCGCTCGGCGATCGCCGCCGCCTCGCGCCCGGTGACGTCGGCGAAGACCGCGAGGAACTCCTCGCCGCCGACCCGCCCGAGCAGGTCGCCGCTGCGGCAGCTCGCCGCCATCCGCCCTGCCACCTCCTTCAGCACCCGGTCGCCCGCGGCATGGCCCCAGCCGTCGTTGATCGCCTTGAACCGGTCGATGTCGAGCATCAGCAGCGCCGCGCCCTTGCCGCCGGCCAGCGCCCGCTCGACCAGCGCCGCGCTCCGCTCCAGCATCGCCGCCCGCGCCAGCACCCCGGTCAAGGGATCGAAGCAGGCGCGCCGCTCCAGGTCGGAGCAGGCATCGGCCAAGGCCTCGCTCAGCCGCGAGATCTGCGCCGCCGACCGGCGCAGCTCGATCTCGTCCATCACGATCGCCGCCAGGGTTTCGAGCAGCCTGAGCTGCTGCGGCGTCGCCCCGCGCGGCCGCCGGTCCATGCAGGACAGCATCCCGAGCACATGCCCGTCGTGGGTCCTGAGCGGCACGCCGACATAGAACTCGAGCCCGAACGGCCCGGCCACCAGCGGATGCTCCTGCGTGCGCGGATCGGCGCTGGCGTTCTCCACCAGATAGGCGCCGTCGTGCCCGATCGCGGCGGCGCAGAGCCCCGGCAGCCGCCCGATCTCGCGCCGGGCGAACGGCCCGAACACCGACTTGTACCAGACCCGGTTGGTGTCGACGAGGCTCACCACCGCGACCGGCACCTCGAGCATCCCGGCGGCGAGCGCGGTGATCCGGTCGAACGCGCCCTCCGGCGGCGTGTCGAGAATGGCATAGCGCCGGAGCGCGTTCAGCCGCTCGAACTCCGCCCCCGCATCCAGCGCCACCGTCCGTCCCCCCGGATTCTCCCCTCGCAACTCTGGCCCAGCGACGCCTAACGCATCGTCAACATCTCTTAATCCGGGCTGCCCTCGCCGCCGAATAGGTTCGGCAATTTGGCTCAAATCACCCGAAGGGAAAATATTCCCGATTCCGAGGGGATTTACCGGTGGTTCATCGATCTTGAACGCATCTTGAATGCATCTTGAAACCGTATGGGTAGTAATTTTCGGGAATTGGGAGACGGACGCCCCGCGGTCCTCTGACGGCTCCCGGATGGCGAACACGCAACCCTACCGAGGGCTTGCCGCCATCAGCGGCTCCCCCGGCGCATACAGGCAGAAGGTCAGCGCCACGAACGGCGGCACGTTGTTGTGCCGCCGCGCCGCGAAACGGCGGTCGCTGGTGAAGATCCCGCCCACCGTCTCCAGCGGCGCCAGAACCGTGAAGCCTTGGGTCGCGATCGTGGTCGAGGTCTTCAGCGCGAACGGCATGAAGACCCCCGGCCGCTCCGCCACCCCGCGCTGGATCGCGAAGGCGATCCGGCCCTCCTGCCCGGGCGCCACCTCGGCAAGCGCCAGCCGGTGCGTGTGCGGCGGAAGATCAGAAATCCTGAGCTCGACTCCGCTCTCGCCGCCGGTCTCGCCCGGCCGGCGCACCGGCAACAGCACGCCGTCGGCATCGAGGTTCCGCGCCTCGCTGGCGCCGGCGCCGATCAGGAATCGCCCCTGCGCCGGCGGGTAGGCCCGCCACGGGCTCGGACAGGTCTCGCCAAGAACGGCGATCACCGCCCCCTCGGGAAGCGCCGGCCCCGCCCCAGGCGTCCCCGCCACCCGGAGCCCGAACACACTGACCGACCGGCCGTTGAGATACGCGACCCAGGCGAGGCCCACCGCCGCGCCTGCCGCGGCTGCGGCCAAGAGCAACGCCAGCGCGCCAACCCAACGGTGCCACCGCCTGCCGCGCGCCGCGAGATCCCTTACCATGGAAAGCCCACCCCAGGCGGCCAGCATAGCATACCGCACGGGGAATGTCGGTCCCGCTACGAGCCGAGCGCCCGCCGCAACAGGTTGAGCCCGGTCAGCACCAGCACCGCCAGCGTCACCCGGCGGAACCGCTCCTGGTCCAGCCGGTCCTGCACCCGGTACCCCACGAACATCGCGGCCATCGTCGGCAGCGTCAGCCAGGCCGAGGCCGGCAGCGTCACCGCGTTCAGCACCCCCGAGTGCAGATGCGCGCCGAGCAGCACCAGCGAGCCGAGCAGGAACGAGAGACTCTGCACCCGCAGCATCTCCGCCTTCGGCAGCTCGGCCGCGACCAGGTACATGATCAGCGGCGGCCCCCAGATCCCCGAGAGCCCGCCGAAGAAGCCGCCGACCACCGCCACCCCGGTCTCGACCCAGGCCTTGTGCCGCATCGGAAAGCTCGGCCGCCAGCCGGCGAGCTGGCTGGCGCCGAACGCCGACACCGTCACCCCGAGGATCGCGAACAGCGCCCGGTCCGGCAGCGCCAGCACCAGCTGCGCCGAGAGGGCGATCATCACCACCAGCACCAGGTTGAGCCACCAGAAGTCGCGCAGGCTCCCGACCGCCGGCCCGATGCCGTTGCGCAGCGCCTGGACGAGGTTCGAGGCCAGCATCGGCACGATCAAGAGCGCCACCGCCACCTGGTAGGGCACGAAGGAGCCCACAACGGCCACCGCAATCAGCGGAAGCGCAAAGCCTACCACTCCCTTGGCGAAGCCGCCCGCCGCAAGCGCCAGCGTCGCACCGAACGCGGCGAAGGCGCCATACTCCGCGATGAACGCTTGCAGACCCAGCACGCCGACATCCTCCCGCCGCCTCTTCGCAGAGCGCCGGGTGATCGCAATGCTAAGAAAGTTACGAGCTATTGCTGTGCATCGAAGGAATCTTGCGCACGCGTTTGACGGTTGCCGAATTTGCCCTTAGCCTTTGCGCAACCGCAGCAACGATTCCGCGCCGCACATAAGCGGCCGCGAGGAGACCGCCAATGACCGAAGCCGCCCACAGTCGAGGCACCCGCTCCGCCGCCGATCGCCGAGCTCTTGCCCTGCTGCGCCGCGGCCGCCGAAGCCGCCGCGCGGCTGGTCGCCACCGCCCGCGACCGCCTCGCGGGCCGGCTTACCATCTCGGGACGGATCTCGAACGCCGCGCTCGAGGCCGAGCAGTTCGCCGCCCACGGCCTGGCGTGGATGACTACCGCGGCCGAGAGCCTGCGCGAGCTCTCGGGCTGGGCCCGGGCGCTCGAGGCCGCGGGACGCTTCGGCGAGACCGAGCGGCTGATCCTGCAGATCGGTTTCGGCGAATACCTGGGCCAGCTCGCCGGCGGCATCCCGATGTCGCAGCTCGAGATCGTCCGCCCGGGCGACGCCGGCCTCGAACCCGAAGCGCTCGCGGCCTTCCGCACCGCCGAGGTCTCGGCGCTGCTCGCCGCGGGCAACAGCGACGCCGCCCGCGCCCGCCTGGTCGCGCTGATGCGCGCAGGCGGCGGCAGCGCCACCTTCGGCGCCACCGGCCTCGACGACGAGTACGAGATGATCCGCGACCAGTTCCGCCGCTTCGCCGACGAGCGGGTCGTGCCGCACGCCCACGGCTGGCACCTGCGCGACGAGCTGATCCCGATCGAGATCGTCGAGGCGATGGGCGCGCTCGGCGTGTTCGGCCTGACCATCCCGGAGGCATACGGCGGCGCCGGCCTGTCCAAGACCGCGATGTGCGTGGTCTCCGAGGAGCTTTCGCGCGGCTACATCGGGGTGGGCTCGCTCGGCACCCGCTCGGAGATCGCCGCCGAGCTGATCCTCGGCGGCGGCACCGAGGAGCAGAAGCGCGCCTGGCTGCCGCGCATCGCTTCGGGGGAGGTGCTGCCGACCGCGGTCTTCACCGAGCCCGACACCGGCTCCGACCTCGGCGCGCTGCGCACCCGCGCCGTCCGCGACGGCGACGCCTACCGGATCACCGGCAGCAAGACCTGGATCACCCACGCCGCCCGCAGCGATCTGATGACCATGCTGGTGCGCACCGATCCGGCGACCGCCGACCACAGCGGGCTCTCGATGCTGCTCGCCGAGAAGCCGCGCGGCACCGCCGGCGACCCGTTTCCCGCCGAGGGCATGACCGGGGGCGAGATCGCGGTCCTCGGCTATCGCGGGATGAAGGAATACGAGCTCGGATTCGACGGCTTCCGGGTGCCGGCGGCGAATCTCCTCGGCGGCATCGAGGGCCGCGGCTTCAAGCAGCTGATGCAGACCTTCGAGTCCGCCCGCATCCAGACCGCCGCCCGCGCCATCGGCGTCGCGCAATGCGCGCTCGAGCTCGGCTTGCGCTACGCCCAGGACCGCAGGCAGTTCGGCAAGCCGCTGATCGCCTTCCCGCGCGTTTACGGCAAGCTCGCGATGATGGCGGTCGAGATCATGATCGCCCGCCAGCTCACCTATTTCGCCGCCCGCGAGAAGGACGCCGGCCGCCGCTGCGACCTCGAGGCCGGGATGGCCAAGCTCCTCGCCGCCCGCATCGCCTGGGCCTGCGCCGACAACGCGCTGCAGATCCACGGCGGCAACGGCTTCGCGCTGGAATACCCGATCTCGCCGCGTGCTTTGCGACGCGCGGATCCTCGTCGATCTTCGAGGGCGCCGCCGAAATCCAGGCGCAGGTCATCGCCCGAAGGCTGCTGGAGACAAGGGCGGTCTGAGGGGAGGGGAAGGGTTTAGGGTTTTGTTGTGGTGGTGGTGGAGTGGTGGAGTGGTGATAAGAGGATAACAGGCTGCTGAAGAAAGCCGGCCTTGCGGGCGGCTCGCGGCGGTGATTCCGTGAGTATCGGGAGTGGCAGCTGACGGGATCGCGATGCGGGGTGCGGATCGGAGGACGGGAGAGCTGTTCTCCTATGTCGATCTCGAGTTACGGGTTCGAGCGGACCATCCGTTGCGGGCGATCCGCGAGGTGGTGAACGCGACGCTGGCGGCGATGTCGGCGGACTTCGCCGGGCTTTACTCGCGGCTGGGGCGGCCGGGCATCCCGCCGGAGCGGCTGCTGCGGGCGCTGCTCTGCAATGCTTCTACTCGGTGCGCTCGGAGCGGCAGCTGATGGAGCGGCTGGAGTTCGACCTCCTGTTCCGCTGGTTCGTCGGGCTCGGGGTGGACGATCCGGTGTGGGACGCGAGCAGCTTCTCGAAGAACCGCGACCGGCTGCTGGCGGGCGAGGTGGCGCAGCGCTTCCTGGCGGAGCTGCTGGCGCGGCCGGAGGTGAAGCGGCTGCTGTCGAGCGAGCACTTCTCGGTGGACGGCACGCTGATCCAGGCCTGGGCGAGCCAGAAGAGCTTCCGGCGCAAGGATGGCGGCGACGAGCCGCCGGGGCCGGGGCGCAACGGCGAGCAGGACTTCAAGGGCGAGAAGCGCTCGAACGCGACCCATGCCAGCACCACCGACCCGGACGCGCGGCTCTACCGCAAGGGCAACGGCCAGCCGGCGGAGCTCTGCTACATCGGGCACGCGCTGATGGAGAACCGCAACGGGCTGATCGTGGGCGGGGTGGCGACGCGGGCCACCGGCGACGCCGAGCCGCTGGCGGCGATCGAGCTGGTCAAGGCGCGTGGCCGGGGCGGCGGCGGATCACGCTCGGCGCCGACAAGGCCTACGACACCGCGGACTTCGTCATGGAATGCCGCGAGGAGAAGGTCACCCCGCACGTGGCGCAGAACATCACCGCGACCCGCGGCTCGCGCATCGACGGCCGCACCACCCGCCACCCCGGCTATGCGGTCTCGCTGCGCATCCGCAAGCGGATCGAGGAGGGCTTCGGCTGGGCGAAGGAGGTCGCCGGGCTCGCCCAGGTCAAGCTGCGCGGCCTCGCCCGGGTCGACTTCGCCTTCGTCCTCGGCCTCGCCGCCTACAACCTGGTGCGGCTGCCGAAGCTCCTGGCGGAGGCCTCGCCGTGAGCGCCCCGATGGGATGCCGGCTGATCGGCCGCTGGCGGATCGTCGCGGCCGATCTCTGGGAGCGCGACTACCTCGACCTCTGCGGGCCGGCCATGCTGGACATCCGCGCCGACGGCCATGGCGAGATCGCCTTCGGCGCCCTCCAGGCCAGCCTCGACCTCGCCTACGGCTACTCGGACGTCTCCTTCGATTGGGAGGGTTCGACGAGATGGACGAGGTCAGAGGCTCGGGGTCGGCCGAACTCCTCGAAGACGGCTCGCTGGAGATCGAGTTCGACTACCATCGCGGCGACGACGCCATCCTCAAAGCCGTCCGCGAGACTTCTTCAGCGGCCTGAAAGGGCTCACACGCCAGCGGCGTCGGACAGTCCTTCGGGATCGGACAGCAGGATGCGGCCGTCGGCGATGGCGATCAGGCCTTCCTTCTGCCACTTGCGCAGGCAGCGGTTCACCGCTTCGCGGCTGCCGCCGACCATGCCGGCCAGCGCCCCCTGGGCATCGCTGACGAAGGCGGCGCCGCCGGTGGGGTCCGGGCGGGCGCGATCGATCAGGATCTTGGCGAGGCGCCCGGGGAGATCGGAGAAGGCGAGGTCGGCGATATGCGCGTCGGCGCGGCGCAGGCGGGCGCAGACCACCTTGAGCACCGCCTCGGCGAGCCGCCAGTTGTGCTCGAGCAACGGCAGGAAATCGCGCCGCTCGAAGGCGAGCAGCGTGCAGGCGGTGGCGGCGGTGGCATCCGCCGAGCGGGCGCCGCCGTCGAGGAGCGCGATCTCGCCGAAGACCGCACCGGGGCCGAGCTCGGCGAGCAGGAACGAGCGGCCCTCGGGGGTGGGATAGCTGATCCGCACGCTGCCGGTGCGTACCAGCATCATCGAGCTGCCGGGGTCGTCCATCACGAAGATCGACGCCCCGGCGCGCCAGGAGCGCGGGCGGGCCGCGGCGATGAAGCGGTCGCGCTCGGACTGGTCGAGCAGGGGAAACAGGAAGGAGCCACGCAGGGCCTCCTCGATCTCGCCACGGCTCTCCGGCATGTCTTGCCCGCCCCTCCTCTCGGGCCGCGCGGGGGTGTGACCGACGTCACACCGGCGCGGCGCGGCGCGATGCTACCCTTTCGCAATGGCCGCCGCGAGAGGCTGCGCGGCCCCCGGGGGAGGAGAAAGAGATGACCGCGATCACGATAGAAGCCAACGGCGACCGGCGGACCGCCGCGGCACGGGGGTGGTTCGATGCGACCCGGGCCCGGCTCGTCGGGCCCGGCGGCTACTATAATGCCGGCAACGCCTTCGGCCTGGTCATGGGGATCGCGCTCCAGGTCTCCACCGCGCCCGCTGACGGCGGTGCCGGCTCGACCGTGCTCGGGGCGATGCGGGACTATCTGGCGGGCAACGCCGGCGCCGTGGCGCTGACTGCGGCAACCGCGGTCTTCTTCGTAAGCGGGGAGGCCTACCACCGCGCCTGGGCGCAGGGCGCGCCGCCGGACCCGACGCTGAACCGCCGGGGCGATCTGCTTTCGGCCGTCGGCGCGCTACTGCTCGGGCTTGCGCTCCTGAGCCTCGGGCAGTGGATGCTGGCGGCGACCGCGGGGCTGATGCATGCGCTGGGCAAGCTCGGCAGCGGTTATCGCTGGCGCCGCGTTCCAGGCTGGCCGCAGGCCTGGCCGGACTGCTACCGCACGGCGGTGCTGGCGAGCCGGGTGCCGGCGCTGATCGCGGCGCTGATCGGCTTCGTCATCGCCGCGGCGCGCTTCGATGCCGGCACGTCGATGGCGATGCTCCTGACCCCGCTGACGCTCGTCATCTGCTACGGGCTCTGGTCCCGGGCCGACCTGATGCTGTTCGCGGGCAGCGCGGCGCCGCAGGACGAAGCGGCTCTTCCGGAGCACTAAGCTCGGGGGAGCGCGCCGCCGCTGCGTGGGGTGCGCGGCGGCGGCGTCAGCCTGCCGGGGTCTCGGGCAGTCCGGCCCGGGTCAGGGCGGCGGCGATTGCCGCCGTGAGCTGCGGCCGGAACAGCTCCATCCGCACGAAGCCCGAGACCGAGAAGCGTGGTGCGACTTCGAGGAGGCGCCGCGCGGCGCGCCGGGCGGTATCGATGTCGCCGAGGCCGACGTGGGCGGCGACAAGGTAGGCGTGGGGCATGCTGAAGCCCGGGTTTGCATGGATGGCCAGGGTGGCGCAGGCGACCGAATCGGCGAAGCGGCCGGCGAAGAGGTGGGTGAGCGCCGAGCGCGCAGTAGGGGTGGTAGTTGAGCGGATCGTTCGGCGGGCTGAGGCGCAAGGCCCTTTGGGCGTGCTCCACCGCCCGCTCGTGCCGCTCGCTGTGGGCGCTGACCAGGGCGCTGAAGCCCCAGGCGAGCGCGGAGTTGGGATTGAGGCCGAGCGCCCGGTCGAGCGCCTCGATCGCGCCGTCGTAGTCGCGGGTGAGATTGGCGCGGACGAAGGCGCCGATGCTCGCGGCCTGCGGGTCGTCGGCATTGACGCCGAGGACGCTGTCGGCATGCCGGAGCGCGGCGGCGCGGTCGGCGGGGTCGAAGCCGCCGCGGAAGTAGCGCTGCTCGCGGCACCAGGCGGTGGCGGCGTGGGCCGGCAGGAAGCCGGGATCGAGCGCGAGCGACCGCTCGAGGCGCGCGAGCGCGCGGTCGCAGTCGCCGGGCGCGTTCGAGAACGCGTCGGGGAGCGCCTGGAGGTAGAGGTCGTAGGCATCGAGGCTTTCGGGCCGCTTGCGGCGTGCCCGGTCGATCTCGGCGCGGCGGACCGTGGGCTCGATCAGTCCGACGATGGCCTCGGTCAGACGGTCCTGCAGGTCGAAGACATCTGCGTCGGCGCCGTCGAAGCTGCCGGCCCAGATCTGCGTGGCCGAGGCGCCCTCGACCAGCCGGGCGGTGATCCTGAGGCGCCGGCCGGCGCGGCGGACGCTGCCGTCGAGGAGATAGCGGACGCCGAGCGCTGCAGCGGTCTCGCGCAGGTCGGCGACCTCGCTCTGAGGACGCGCGGCGGCGATGACGAAGAGGCCGGGGATCTTCGAGAGGTGGGTGGTGACCTCCTCGACGAGACCGTCGGCGAAATAGGCCTGGCCTCGGGTCAGGCTGCGGAACGCCAGAACGGCGATCGATGGCTTGAGCGACGGTTCGGTCGAGGCGCCGGGCTCGAGATCGGGCAGGGCGAGCCGGTAGCCGCGCCGCGGCACCGTGCGCAGGATGGCGTGGCGCTCGTCGTTCAGCGCGCGGCGGATGTCGCGAACGCACTGCACGAGGCTGTCGTCGGTGACGGCGACGTCCTTCCAGAGCGCCTCCATCAGCTCGCGCTTGGTGGCGAGCCGGTTGGCGTTGACGGCGAGGTAGCGCAGGGCGGCGAAGGACTGTGGGCGAAGCGGGATGCTGCTGCCGTCGGCGGCGCGCAGCCGGTCGCCAGCAAAGTCGATCAGGATGCCGTTGATGACGAGGGTCGCAGGCGGCAAGTCCATGCGCGCTTCCCCGGAGGAGGCCGATGGAGAGACTAGCACGGAGGCGTGATACGACGAAGTCCGGGCCGTCTGGGCGGTCCGGGGCGCGCGGGGTTCTTAAGGGAACTCAGGCCCCGGGGCCGAAGCCCGCGGGGGGAACCGGTTACGCGGGGCGCGGGTGCGGGGGTGCCTAGGCCCCGACCGCCAGCCGGCGTTTCGCCTCGCTGCTTGCGGGATCGCGGAGCACATATCCCCGACCCCAGACTGTCTCGATGTAGTTCTCGCCCCCGGTGGCCTCGGAGAGTTTCTTGCGGAGCTTGCAGATGAAGACGTCGATGATCTTCAGCTCCGGCTCGTCCATGCCGCCGTAGAGGTGGTTGAGGAACATCTCCTTGGTGAGGGTCGTCCCCTTCCGCAAGCTGAGAAGTTCCAGCATCTGGTATTCCTTGCCGGTGAGGTGCACCGCCTTGCCGTCGACCTCCACGGTCTTTGCGTCGAGATTCACCGTGAACTTGCCGGTGGCGATCATCGACTGGGCGTGGCCCTTGGAGCGGCGCACGATGGCGTGGATGCGCGCGACCAGCTCCTGGCGGTGGAACGGCTTGGTCATATAGTCGTCGGCGCCGAAGCCGAAGCCCTTGAGCTTGTTCTCGGTGTCGTCCTGACCGGAGAGGATCAGGATCGGGGTCTCGACCTTGGCGATTCGCAGCTGGCGCAGCACCTCGTGGCCGTTCATGTCCGGCAGGTTCAGGTCGAGAAGGATCAGGTCGTAGTCGTAGAGCTTGGCCAGATCGATGCCTTCCTCGCCGAGATCCGTGGCGTAGACGTTCAGATTGGCGTTCTGCAGCATCAGTTCGATGCTCTTCGACGTCGTCGGATCGTCTTCGACTAGGAGGACGCGCATGGGACTGCTCTCCGTTCTACCAACCGGCCCTTCGCCAACCAGACGTCACTTAACCGTGCAGTGGTTAACGACTGATTACGATAGCCGACGTGTAGCAGTTCGCCTTAAAGTTGTCGATACTTCTGTATCGCCGTCACGCGCAACGCGGCAGCGCCGTACTTGTGGACGGCGGAGCGCCACAGATCGAGTTCCTCGGAGGAGAGGCGGTACATCGAGCAGGCCTCGGTGGCCTCGATCAGCCCGAAGTCGACGGCGGCGACGACGGTCGCCTTGCGCCGGGCCACCCAACGCTGGGTGTTGGCCGGTGGCAGATCGGATCTGGTCAGTTTGGTTCCGTCCGGAAGAGCTACGTAGACCGGACCTTTCTCTCTTCGAATATACACGTTGATACTCCCTTACTCGCACATCACCCACGCGAATACTTACACGTCGATCCCTTAAGTGCCGGTGAACCAAGCCCTTGTGCTTACTTAAGGTTTTACTATATTCCCCGGCATCGCAACGGATGCATCCCCCACAGTCCCCACTCCTGAAATGACACGATTCGCCACACCGCTCAACAGCCTCGGTTTACGCAAGGCCCCGCAGGATACCCGGGTCGTCGTCGCGATGTCGGGCGGCGTCGACAGCTCGGTGGTCGCGGCGATGCTGGCCGAGGAGGGCTACGACGTCGTGGGCGTGACGTTGCAGCTCTACGACCACGGCGCGGCGGCCGGGCGGAAGGGCGCCTGCTGCGCCGGGCGGGACATCCATGATGCGCGCCGGGTCGCGGAGGCGATGGGGTTCGCGCACTATGTGCTCGACTACGAGGACCGCTTCCGCGCCAGTCGTCATCGACGAGTTCGCCGACGCCTATCTGGCCGGTGCGACGCCGGTGCCCTGCATCCGCTGCAACCAGCGGGTCAAGTTCCGCGATCTTCTGGAGACCGCGCGGGATCTCGAGGCCGATTGCATGGCGACCGGGCATTATGTGCGACGGCTGGCGGGCGTCGAGGGACCGGAGCTGCACCGGGCGGCGGACCCGGTGCGCGACCAGAGCTACTTCCTGTTCGCGACCACCCGGGAGCAGCTCGGGTTCCTGCGGTTCCCGCTCGGGGGGCTGGGCTCGAAGGCAGAGACGCGGGCGCTCGCGGCGCGCTACGGGCTGCCGGTGGCGGACAAGCCCGACAGCCAGGACATCTGCTTCGTGCCGAACGGCTCCTATGCTGCGGTGATCGAGAAGCTGCGGCCCGGCGCCGCCGAGCCCGGCGAGATCGTCGACCTCGACGGCCGGGTGCTCGGACGCCACGAGGGGGTGATCCGCTATACGGTCGGGCAGCGCCGCGGGCTCGGGATCGGCGGCGGCGAGCCGCTCTTCGTGGTGCGGCTCGACGCCGAGGCGCGGCGGGTCGTCGTCGGCCCGCGCGAGGCGCTGGCCAGCCGGACCGTCGCGGTGAACGAGGTGAACTGGCTCGGCGACAGCGCGTTCGAGGCAGGCGCCGCCGGACGGCTGGGAGGTCGCGGTTCGGGTGCGCTCGACCCGGCCGCCGAAACCGGCGCGATTGCATCCGGAGGGGCCGACGCGGGGGCGGGTCGAGCTCCTCGATCCCGAGGAGGGCGTGGCGCCGGGCCAGGCCTGCGTCTTCTATGCGCCCGAGGGCAGCCGCGTGCTCGGCGGCGGCTGGATCAGGCGGTCGGATCGACCGGGTTGATGCGGCCGACGATCAACGGGTCTTCTTCGGCGAACGGGAAGGCCGGCAGGTCGGGCTCGCCGATGCCGAAGGTGGCGGCGAGAAGGTCGCGAGGAAAAGCTCCGACCAGAGTGCGGAAGCCGATGTCGCCGGGAGTGGCGCGGTCGAAGAAGATCAGGGCGTGGAATGTGCCCGCGCCGATGTCCTCGATGTGGTGCGGATAGGCGCGCGGGATGAAGTAGACGTCCCCCGGTCCGATCTCGTAGGTGTCGGCGCTGCCGTCGGGGTCGAGGATGGTCATGCGCGCCCGGCCTTCGAGAACGTAGCCCATCTCGGCGGTCTCGGGGTGCCAGTGCGGCTCACGCATGCCGCGGTCGGTGATCCGCACCGAGAACATCGAAAGGTCCTCGAGCGCCGGCCAGAGCGCCGAGAGGCTCTGCTTCGCCGAGCCGGCCGGCGAGGCGATCTCCGGCAGCGCGGCCTCGATGCGGAACTTGAGCGGTGAGGTGTGACGGGCCTGCGGCTCGATCGCCTGCGGCGGCGCCAGGGCGTGGATCGAGGGGAGGCCGGCTTCGCGGGTTGCGGCACTCAGGGCGGCGAGTTTTGTGGCCGGGGCGTCGAAGGTGTTGCCGAGCACGGCCGGGGTCATCGCGCCGAAGGCAGCGCGCAGCCCGAAGTCTTCCGGAAGCTCGTGCGAGAAGGCGAGGATGAACTCGGCCGGGTCGGCGCCGACGTTGCGGATGGCGTGGAGCGTGCCGGAGGGGGCGAAGAACATCTCGCCGGCCATCGACCGTGAAGCTCTCGCGGGCGGCGTGGTTGCCGGCAATGGTGACGAGCGCGGCGCCGCGGACGCAGTAGCCGAGCTCGTGGGCGTTGGCGTGCCAGTGCGGCTCGCGAAGGCCGCCGGGCGCGAGCTGCAGGCGGCGGAGCGAGAGGCGCTTCAGCAGCGGCAGGGTGCGGGCGTCGACGTGGATGATCGAGCCTTGGGGGACGGCGAGGTCCGGGGGCTGGCTGCCCAGGCTGACGACGTGCCGCGACGGCTTGCGTGGTTGGTTCATCTGTGTTCGCCGGCTGATCCGCTGCGACACTATGCGTGGGAGATGGGCGCCGGCAATGCGGAGCCTTGGCACTTGCGGGGCTTTGCAAGCCCGGATGGCGATGATAACCGACGAGCGACGCAAGCGCGCGAGGACCGCCACCCGTGAACGCCCTCTTCAAGCCCAAGTTGATCGCGGGCAACTCGAATCGACCGCTTGCCACCGCGATCGCCCGGCGGATCTCGATGCACCGGGGCGAGACGGTGGAGCTGGTCAAGACCCGGGTCGAGCGGTTCAACGACGCGGAGATCTTCGTCGAGGTCTACGAGAACGTCCGCGGCGAGGACATGTTCATCATCCAGTCGACGTCGAACCCGGCGAACGACAACCTGATGGAGCTCCTGATCATGTGCGATGCGCTGCGCCGGTCCTCGGCGCACCGCATCACCGCGGTGATGCCCTACTTCGGCTATGCGCGGCAAGACCGGCGGTCGAAGGCACGCACGCCGATCAGCGCCAAGCTGGTGGCGAACCTCTTGACGGTGGCGGGGATCGCGCGGGTGCTGACGCTCGATCTGCACGCCGCGCAGATCCAGGGGTTCTTCGACCTGCCGGTGGACAACCTTTATGCGGCGCCGGTCTTCGCGCTCGACATCCAGCACCACTTCAAGAACCTCGCGGAGATCACCGTGGTCTCGCCCGACGTCGGCGGGGTGGCGCGGGCGCGCGAGCTCGCCGAACGCATCGGCGCCGATCTCGCGATCGTCGACAAGCGGCGGGCCGGGCCGGGCGAGGTGGCGTCGATGACGGTGATCGGCGAGGTCAAGGACCGGGTCTGCGTCATCGCCGACGACATCTGCGACACCGCGGGCACGCTGGTGAAGGCGGCGGAGCTGCTGATGCGGACGGGCGCCAAGGAAGTGCACGCCTACATCACCCACGGCGTGCTGTCGGGGCCGGCAGTGGAGCGCATCGGCAAATCCTCGATGAAGAGCCTGGTCATCACCAACTCGATCGAGCCCTCCGAGGCGGCGCGCAAGGCCAAGAACATCCGCATCGTGCCGGTGGCGCCGCTGTTCGGCCAGGCGATCCTCAACATCGCCAACGGCACCAGCGTCTCGTCGCTGTTCGACTCGCACACGCTGGAGCCGATCTACGAGGCCTTCTATCCGACCGCGGCGGCCTGACGGCCAGCTCGGGCGATGCTCGCGGAGTGGTCGGACTTCTGCGTCGCCCAGGTCGGGGCGTCGGCCGCGCTCCTGGGGCTCCTCTTCGTCGGGGTGTCGATCAACCTCGGTCGGATCCTCGCCTTAGCCGGCCTGCCCGACAGGGCGCTGCTGGCGCTGGTCCTGATCCTGAACGTCCTGGTGACCGCGACGCTGATGCTGGTGCCGGGCCAGCCGCTGCGGCTGCTCGGAGCCGAGGTGCTGATCGCAGGCACCGTGGTCTGGGGCGTCGGGACGCGAACTCCAGTCCCGGGCGTTTCGCGGCAACCCGGACCGGAACCGGGCCGCCACCATCGGCAACCTTGTGCTTCTCGAGTTCGCGGCGCTGCCTTTCGTGGTTGCCGGGGTGGCATTGCTCCTCGGCTATCCCGCCGGGCTTTACGGGATCGTGGCCGGGATCCTCGCGTCCTTCATCAAGGCGGTCGCTGACGCCTGGGTGCTGCTGATCGAGATCAACCGGTGAGGCTCAGGCGAGCGCGCCCTCCGCGGTGACGCGGGTGCGGCCGCCGAGATAAGGGTGGAGCGCCGCCGGGATGGTCACCGAGCCGTCGGCCTCCTGGCCGTTCTCCAGCACCGCGATCAGCGTGCGGCCGACCGCGAGGCCGGACCCGTTCAGCGTGTGCACGAACTCCGGTCGCGCGCCCTCGCCGCGGCGGAAGCGGGCGTTCATCCGGCGGGCCTGGAAGTCGCCGCAGACCGAGACCGACGAGATCTCGCGGTAGGTGTCCTGGCCGGGCAGCCAGACCTCGAGGTCGTGGGTGCGGCGCGCGCCGAAGCCCATGTCGCCGGTGGCGAGGACCACGGTGCGGTAGGGCAGGTTCAGCGCCTCGAGGATGCCCTGGGCGCATTCGGTCATCCGGTCGAGCTCGGCGCGGCTGTCTTCGGGGCGGGTGACCGCGACCATCTCGACCTTCTCGAACTGGTGCTGGCGCAACATGCCGGCGGTGTCCTTGCCGGCGCTGCCGGCTTCGGAGCGGAAGCACTGGGTGTGGGCGGTCATCCGGATCGGGAGCGCGCTCTCGTCGAGGATCTGGTGGGCGACGAGGTTGGTGAGCGTGACTTCCGCGGTCGGGATCAGCCACCAGCCGTTGGTGGTCTGGTAGCTGTCGGCGGCGAACTTCGGCAGCTGGCCGGTGCCGTACATCGCCTCCTCGCGCACCAGCACCGGGGTCCAGACCTCGGTCATGGCCGTGCTTCTCGACGTGGGTGTCGAGCATGAACTGGGCGAGCGCGCGGTGCAGGCGGATCATCGCGCCCTTCATCACCACGAAGCGGGCGCCGGACAGGCGGCCGGCGGCCTCGAAGTCGAGGCCGGCGCGGGCGGCGGGAATCTCATAGTGTTCCAGGGGTTTGCGCGAGAAGTTGCGCGGCGCGCCCCAGCGGCGGATCTCGAGGTTGGCGGTCTCGTCGGGGCCGTCGGGAACGTCGTCCATCGGCAGGTTGGGGATGCCCTGGAGCAGGTCCTGCAGCGCGGCGTCGGCGAGGGCGGCTTCGGATTCGAGCTCGGCGATCGCGGTTTTCTGCTCGGCGACCAGTGCGCGGAGGCGCTCGAACTCGGGCTCGTCGCCGCTCGCCTTGGCGGCGCCGACGGCTTTGCTGGCGTCGTTGCGCTCGGCCAGCGCGGTTTCCGCGGCGGCGATGCGGGCGCGGCGGGTGCCGTCGAGGGCGAGGATCTCGTCGGCGACCGGTGCGAGGCCGCGGCGGGCGAGGGCGGCGTCGAAGGCGTGCGGGGCGTCGCGGATCTGGCGGATGTCGTGCATGGGGGTCTCGGAGGTCGGGTGGGTTGAGTAGTCCGGGATCGGGGGTGCGTCAAAGGATTTCCGCGCCGGGAGCGCACAGGAGGCGGCAAGCGGCGGAAATGCAAGAAATTTTCGCGTCTTGATTGCATCTTCTTTGCATCTGGAATGCATCCAGACGATTTGGGCGTTCCGGCGCTCAGAGCGGCACGGCGTCGGCGAGGTCCTTGAGCAGGAGGGCGCTGGCGCGCAGCGCCGCGTGCTCGTCGGGGGTGAGCTCGGGGAAGAGCTCGGCGCTGACCCCGGCCCGGCCGAGGACGCGGGGGATCGACAGCGCGACGTCGCTGACGCCCTCGACCTCGGGGGTGGCGATCGAGACCGAGAAGACCGCGCCTTCGTCGCGGGCGATCGCGGCGGCGACCCGGGCGAGGCCGGCGCCGATGCCGTACCAGGTGGCGCCCTTGCCCTCGATGATGGTGTAGGCGGCGCGGCGGACGCCGGTGTCGATCTCGGCGCGCAGCCCGCGGTCAGCGGCGCCCCGACCTGGGCGGCGAAGGAGGCGAGCGGCACGCCGCCGGCGCGGGCCGAGGACCAGGCCAGCACCTCGCTGTCGCCGTGCTCGCCGAGGACGTAGGCGTGCACCGCGTGCGGCGCGATGCCGAGGTGGCGGCCGAGGAGCCAGCGGAAGCGGGCGGTGTCGAGGATGGTGCCGGAGCCGATCACCCGCGCCGCCGGCAGGCCGGAGAGCCGGGTCGCGATCTGGGTCATCACGTCCACCGGGTTGGAGGCGATGAGCAGGATCGCTTCGGCGCCGCGTCGAGGACGCGGGCGATCACGTCGCGGAACACCGCGGCGTTGCGGCCGAGGAGCGCGAGCCGGGTCTCGCCGGGCGCCTGCGCCACGCCGGCGGCGATCACCACGATGCCGGCGCCGGCGAGATCGCGGTAGCCGCCGGCGGCGACGCGGGTGGCGGAGGCGAAGGGCACCGCGTGGGCGATGTCCTCGGCCTGGGCGCGGGCGAGCGCGGGGAGGTGGTCCACCAGCACCAGCTCGGTGGCGGTGCCGGTGAGCGCCATGCGCGTAGGCGGCGGCGCTGCCGACCTGGCCGGTTCCGACGATGCCGATCTTCATTGGCGCTCTCCCGGAAACGCTGTGGTGCCGCGGGCCGCGCCTCGTTGCCGCGGGGCGGGCTCACGATATGGTGCGGAAGCCTATTTGTGGAGATCCCGCCATGCCGCCCGTCGACGTCGCAGAGCCGCGCCCAGCCGACCATGGAGGGGGCCGGGGTGCAGCTGCACCGCGCCTTCGGCTTCGGCGAGCCGGGGGAGAGCGATCCGTTCCTTTTGCTCGATGATTTCCGCAACGACGATCCGGCGGCCTATCGGGCGGGGTTCCCCTGGCATCCGCACCGCGGGATCGAGACGATCACCTATGTGCTCGACGGCGCGGTCGAGCATTCGGATTCGCTCGGCAACCGCGGCGTGCTGGGGCCGGGGTCGGTGCAGTGGATGACCGCCGGGTCGGGGATTTTGCATCAGGAGATGCCGCGCGGCGAGCCGCGAGGGGCGGATGCACGGCTTTCAGCTGTGGGCGAACCTGCCGTCGGCGCTGAAGATGACCGGGCCGCGCTACCAGGACATCCAGGGGAGCGACATCACCGAGGTGGTCGATGACGACGGCACGGTGGTGAAGATCATCATCGGCAGCTTCCGGGGCAAGCGCGGCCCGGTGGACGGGATCGCGGCGGAACCGCTCTATCTCGACGTGACGGTGCCGGCGGGGGTGCGCAAGACCCTGCCGGTGGATACCCGCGCCAACGCCTTCGCCTATGTCTTCGCCGGCGCCGGCAGCTTTCAGGACGCGGCGGCACCGGTGGGGGTGCGGGTGGAGAAGGAGTATCGCGGCGAGGAGCTCAATATCCGCGATCTCTCGGGCAACCGCACCCTGGTGCGTTTCGGCGGCGGCGATGCGGTGACGGTGACGGCGGGGCCGGAGGGGGTGCGCTTCCTCTTGGTCGCCGGGCGGCCGCTGCGCGAGCCGGTGGCCTGGCAGGGGCCGATCGTGATGAACACCCGCGAGGAGCTGATGCTTGCGATGAAGGAGTTGCGCAACGGCAGCTTCATCAAGGCGAGCGCCTGAGCTCGCGAGAGGCGATCGCCGGAGAGGGAGAAGAGCGCGCGGCGCCGTCCGCAAGATGCGCAACGAAATGTTGCGCAGGCGCCGTTTCACTTTATTTTCACCTTATTTGACAAATATATTTGAAACTATACTTCACGCGACATCTCCTCGCTCGCATATGCGCTGGTGCCGGCCGTCGGGCGTCTTTCCGCAATCCTTGTTCGGGGCTCGCAGGCCTCGTCCGGGAGCGGAAGCGAAGGAAGGGCGCCTCAGGGTTCCAGCTTGCCCTGCCGCTTCGGGGCCTCCTCGCGGGCGGCGCGCTTGCGCCGCGGCGGGCGGGCAGATGCGCGGCGCGGGGCGACGGCCCGTCCGGGCGACCGCATGCCCGAATCGCCGGCGTCGTCGCACCTTGTGCGGCGCGCATCCGCTTGCTAGCGTCCGGCCGCAGCAGCGGGCCACGGCTGGCCGGAAACGATGGCGGCGGAGGCCATCCCATTCGCAACCGTCTGATGCCCGTGGTCGTCCTGTTCGTGGCCCTGGCGGCTCTGGGCTGCAGCCGCCCGCCGGAGCTGATCGGCATCGACAATCCAGCGGTGCCGGTGGCCTCGGTGGCCGACGCCAGCCGGCATCGCATCTTCATCGTCACGACGCGCGAGGCGTCCGAGGTGGTGGGCGCCTTCTACTCGGCGGGCCGCGCGCCGGAGCTCGGGCTGGCCTCGGTCGAGGTCTCGGTTCCGCCGGGCCACGTGCTGGGGCATCTCGAGCGGCCGGAGCGGATGCCGCCGGATCCGCGCAGCCAGTTCGCGGTCGTCGAGCCGGTGGTCTATCGCAGCGACGCCGCCTTTGTCTCCGAGATCGACCGGGAGCTGGCCAGCCGTCCGGTTGGCCAGCGCAAGCTCTTGCTCTTCGTCCACGGCTACAACAACACCACCAGCGACGCGCTGCTGCGGCTGGCGCAGTTCGTGCATGACACCGGGTTTCAGGGCGTGCCGGTGCTCTTCACCTGGGCCTCGGCGGCCAGGGCGCCGCGTTATGTCTATGACCTCAACAGCGCGCTGGTGGCGCGGGTCAAGCTCAAGGACATGGCCGACATCCTCGGCCGGACCAGCGCCGAGAGCGTCGATGTCTTCGCGCATTCGATGGGCGCCTTCCTGACCATGGAAGGGCTGGTCGACGCCGAGCAGAGCGGGCGGCTCGGCAGCCGCAAGACCATCAACCACATCATGCTGGCCTCGCCCGACATCGACATCGATCTCTTCCGCACCCAGATCGGGCAGCTGCCGCAGTCGATCCGCAGCCGGATGTATCTCTTCGTCTCCAAGGACGACGGCGCGTTGCGCATGTCGCGGCGGATCGCCGGGGGCGTGCCGCGGGTCGGCGCCGCCGATGCGGCGGAGCTGGAGCAGCTCGGGGTGACGGTGATCGATCTCTCGGAGATCAGCGATTCGAGCTCGGGGAGCCATTCCAAGTTCGCCGGCTCGCCCGAGGTGGTGCAGCTGATCGGGGCGGGGCTGAACGCGGCGGGCACCTTCGGCGAGAGCAGCACCCCCGGGCTCGACCGGCTGCTGGAGGACGTGCCGATCCGCACCTCCGGCAACTGAGGCCGCCCCGGGCACGCGATTTCGCGCTATGCTCTCGCGGCGCGTCGGTGCGCGCTTTCGGGGGAACGCAAGATGCAAGCGGGCGGAGCGGAGACACGGAAGTATGTCATCGGCTGGCTGACCTTCGCGCCGGGCAAGCGCGACGGCTTCATGAAGATCGCGCTGCCTTATATTGTGGCCTGCCGCGCGGAGGAGGGGTGCCTGTTCTTCGAGATGAACCCGAGCGTCACCGATCCGGACGTCGTCACCGTCGCGGAATGCTTCACCAGCGCCGAGGCGCATAGCGCGCATCTCCGGACGCCGCGGTTCGAGGCCTTCTGGGCCGAGCTCAGCCGGATCGGGCTGAGCGGGCGGTTCGAGAACATCTTCGCGGCGCGGGTCGAGCCGGATGCGGCGGAGTTCGGTGGCGCCGGACCTGCGCCGGTGACCTACTGACCGGCGTCAGCCGGGGATCTCGTCGGTCCAGACGCGGAAGCTCTGCATGACGTTGGGGCCGAAGGTGGTGGTCAGCGCCACGTCGGCGGCGTCGCGGCCGCGGGCCATCAGCACGCGGCTCTGGCGGGGGACGTTGTTGCGCGGGTCGAACAGCCGCCAGGCGCCGCCGAGGTAGGCCTCGAACCAGGCGGCGAAGTCGCCGGGCGGGAAGGGCGGCGGGGTGCCGACGTCGCCGAGATAGCCGGTGCAGTAGCGCGCCGGGATGTTCATGCGCGCGGCAGAAGGCGACGGCGAGATGCGCGTAGTCGCGGCAGACGCCGACGCCTTCGGCGTAGCCTTCGGAGGCCGAACGGGTCGGGCGGGCGGCGTTATAGTCGAAGCGGATGTGGTTGTGGACGAAGTCGCAGATCGCCTGCACCCGCGCCCAGCCGGGCTCGGTCTGCCCGAAGTGGCTCCAGGCGAGGTCGAGCATGCGGTCGCTCTCGCAGAAGCGGCTGGCGAGCAGGAACCCCAGCGCCTCGTCGGGCAGCTCCTCGATCGGGTGCTGGCGGGCGTCGGGGAACACCGGGTCGGGCAGGCCGCTGTCGCGGATCACCGTGTCGGTGGCGATGCGGAAGGCGCCGGCGGGGGCGGTGAAGCGGCCGCACCAGTTGCCGAAGCCGTCGCGGTAGCTGGCCAGCGGCACCGGCGGGTCGAGGCGGATCAGATCGGGCGCCTCGAGATCGGAGGCGCGGCTGAAGTGGACGTTCAGGACCGAGAGCACCGGGGTCGGCTGCGGGAAGTCGAAGTCGAGCTGGTAGCCGATCCGCAGTCGCATCCGGTGCTCCCTCGTGGCGGCGCCGGTCCGACCATAGGGCATCGGTCGGGGATGGAAAGCCCGTTCGCAGGCGGCTTGCCGGGGCGGTGAAGTCGCCTTGCCAATCCCCGGGGCCGGCGATAGTGTCCGCGCGATTTTCGGGGCCGGGCAGGACCGCCGGTCCGCGAGGTGAGACAAGGGATCGAGATGTTCGCAACACCCGCATTCGCGCAGGCCGCCGGCGGCGCCGGGGCCGCCGGAGGGCTGATCAGCTTCGTCCCGATCATCCTGATCTTCGGCATCATGTACATGCTGATGATCCGGCCGCAGCAGAAGAAGGTCAAAGAGCACAAGGCGATGGTCGAGGCGGTGCGCCGCGGCGACCAGGTGGTGACCTCGGGCGGGCTGATCGGCAAGATAACCAAGGTCGACGACCAGAAGGGCGAGGTCGAGGTCGAGCTGGCGCCGAACGTCAGGGTGCGGGTGGTCAGATTCCACCCTCAGCCAGGTGATGAGCAAGACCGAGCCCGCCGAGACCTGAGCCCCGGGGCCTGAGGGCCGGCCGCCCTGCAGCGCCGCCGCCAGGAGATTTTGGATCTAGATGCACGCGTACACGCACTGGAAGAAGTTTCTCATTCTGGCGATCTGCCTGGTCGGCGCGATCATCGCACTGCCCAACCTCTTCTATGGCCGGGTCGAGCGGGCGAACGACGCGCGGCTCGCGGCGGAGAAGGGCCAGACGCTGACGCCGGAGATGCTCGCCGACGCGGCGGCCTGGCCGGCGTGGCTGCCGCACGGGCTGATCAGCCTCGGGCTCGACCTGCGCGGCGGAGCGCACGTGCTGGTTCAGGTGCAGACCCAGGACGTGCATGCCGAGCAGCTGGAGGGGCTCTGGCCGAGCATCCGCGACAAGCTGCGCGACCTGCGCGACCAGGTGGGCAGCGTCCGGCGGCTGGACAGCGGGCCGGAGGAGCTGCGGGTCCGGATCGGCAACCCGGCCGGCATGGAGGCCGCCCTCAAGGCGGCGCAGGACGCGGCGCAGCCGGTCTTCTCGATCACCGGCGCCAGCGCCCGCGAGTTCGAGGCGCGGGCCGAGGGCGACCAGCTGGTGGTGACGCTGACCGACGCGCAGAAGGCGGCGCTCGACGCGCGGACGCTGCAGCAGAGCCTCGAGATCATCCGCCGCCGGGTCGATGAGACCGGCACCCGCGAGCCGTCGATCCAGCGCCAGGGCAGCGACCGCATCCTGGTGCAGGTGCCGGGGATCGGCTCGGCGGAGGAGCTCCTGCAGATCATCGGCAAGACCGCGCGGCTGTCGTTCCATGCGGTGGCGAACCGCTCGATGGACCCCAACGTCCAGCCGGGGCTCGACCAGGAGGTCGTGCCGTCAATGGACGAGCCCGGCGTCTTCTACGTGCTGGAGAAGCGCGCGGTGGTCACCGGCGAGCAGCTCGACGACAGCCAGCCGAGCTTCGACCAGAACGGCCGGCCGGCGGTGACCTTCCGCTTCAACCCGACCGGCGGTGCTGCGTTCGGCGAGTACACCGCGCAGAACATCGGCAAGCCGTTTGCGATCGTGCTCGACAACCAGGTGATCTCGGCGCCGGTGATCCAGGCGCATATCGCCGGCGGCTCGGGGATCATCACCGGCAACTTCACGGTGGAGGAGTCGACGCGGCTCTCGATCCTGCTGCGTGCCGGCGCGCTGCCGGCGGAGATCACCGTGCTCGAGCAGCGGACCGTCGGTCCCGAGCTCGGCGCGGACTCGATCCGCTCGGGCGGCATGGCGGCGCTGGTCGCCTTTCTCGGCGTCATGGCCTTCATGATCGCGGTCTACGGCTTTTTCGGCATCATCGCTTCGGTCGGCATGGTGATGAACCTCGTTCTCCTCGTGGCGTTGATGACGATTCTCGGGCGCCACCCTGACGATGCCGGGCATCGCCGGCCTCGTGCTCTCGATCGGCATGGCGGTGGACGCCAACGTGCTGATCTTCGAGCGCATCCGCGAGGAGCTCAGGACGGCGCGCGGACCGGCGCGGGCGATCGATCTCGGCTTCGAGAAGGCCTCCTCGCCGATCCTCGACGGCAACCTGACGGCGCTGATCACCGCGGGCATCCTCTATGCGATGGGCGGCGGGCCGGTCAGGGGCTTCGGCATCACCCTGGCGCTCGGCCTTCTTTGCTCGATGTTCACGGCGATCTCGCTCTCGCGGCTGATCATCGCCTACTGGTACGACTGGCGGCGGCCCAAGACGGTCACGATCTAAGGCATTCCCATGCGACGGCTGCGGCTCATCTCCGACAATCCCCACATCGACTTTTTCAAGACGATGAAGTTCTGGCTCGCGGTCTCGTCGCTCGGCGTGCTGCTGACGCTGGTGATCCTGCCGATCCGCGGGCTGAACTACGGCGTCGACTTCCTCGGCGGCACGCTGATCCTGGCCGAGTTCCCCGGGCACCGCGACGTCGGCGAGTACCGCGAGGTGCTCAACAAGCTCGAGCTCGGCGAGGTGGCGGTGACCGAGGCCTCGGGCGGCTCCGGCGGGCAGGTGGTGCTGATGCGCCTCGGCAATACCGGCGAGACCGCCACCAGCCAAGCCCAGGTGGTGCCGAAGGTGCAGGGGGCGCTGAACGCGGCGTTTCCGGGAGTGACATACCTGCAGGTCGACAACGTCGGCGGCAAGGTCTCGGGCGAGCTGGTGCAGACCGGCGTGCTCGCCGTGGTCCTGGCACTCGGGGCGATCATGTTCTACGTCTGGGTGCGTTTCGAGTGGCAGTTCGGCGTCGGTGCGGTGATCTCGCTCTTGCACGACGTGGTCGTGACGGTCGGGGTCTTCTCGCTGCTGCAGATGCCGTTCGACCTGACGATCGTCGCGGCGCTCTTGACCATCATCGGCTTCTCGATCAACGACACCGTGGTCGTCTTCGACCGGGTGCGCGAGAACCTGCGCAAATACAAGAAGATGCCACTCAAGGACGTGATGAACCTCGCGCTCAACGAGACGCTGAGCCGCACGTTCATGACCGTTTTCACCGTGCTGATCGCGCTCTTCGCGCTGCTGTTCTTCGGCGGGCCGGTGGTGTTCGGCTTCGCCTTCGCGGTGATCTTCGGCGTGCTGATCGGCACCTATTCCTCGATCTGGGTCGCGAGCGCGATCGTGCTCTGGCTCGGGGTCAAGCGCGACTGGGGCTCGAAGTCGGATAGCAAGGCCGGGACCAGGTTCGGCGACGCCCGGGTCTGAGCGCGGCCGATGCGCACCACCGAGATCGACTTCGAGAGCCGCCTGCCGATCGACGGCTACGGGCCGGGCGGGTTCCGGGTCGCGGGCGTGGTGCACCGCGGACCGCTCGGCCTGGTGCCGGAGGGGGTGATCGCCTGGGGCGGGCTGCCGGATCTCGGGCCGTTCCTGGAACGCGCGGCGGCCTTCGACGTTCTGCTGGTAGGCACCGGCGCGGCGATGGCACCGCTGCCGGAGGGTTTTGCCGCGGCGCGGTCGGCACTGGAAGCGGCGGGGGCCGGAGCGGAGGTGATGGCGACGCCCTCGGCCTGCCGGACCTACAACGTGCTCCTGGCCGAAGGCCGCCGGGTCGCCGCGGCGCTGATGCCGGTCTGAGCCGCTCCTGCCGCCTTTCCCGCGCGGCGGGGGCGGCTATAACGAGACGGGGCTTTCGCCTTCGGGCATCTCAAGAGCGAGGAAACGAAAATGGCTTTCACACTTCCCGATCTTCCCTATCCGCACGACGCGCTGGCCGGATCCGGCATGTCGAAGGAGACCCTCGAGTTTCACCACGACATCCACCACAAGGCCTATGTCGATAACGGCAACAAGGCGATCGCCGGCACCGAGTGGGAGAACAAGAGCGTCGAGGAGATCGTCAAGGGCACCTACCAGAAGGGCGCCGTGGCGCAGAACGGCATCTTCAACAACGCCTCGCAGCACTGGAACCACAGCCAGTTCTGGCAATGGATGAGCCCGAAGCCGGTGGCGATGCCGTCGGCGCTGGAGAAGGCGATCACCGATGCCTTCGGATCGGTGGACAAGTTCAAGGAGGAGTTCGCCGCCGCCGGCGCCGGCCAGTTCGGCTCGGGCTGGGCGTGGCTGGTCAAGGACGGCGGGTCGCTGAAGGTGACCAAGACCGAGAACGGGGTGAACCCGCTCTGCTTCGGGCAGACAGCGCTCCTCGGCTGCGACGTCTGGGAGCATTCCTACTATATCGACTTCCGCAACAAGCGGCCGGGCTATCTCACCAACTTCCTCGATAAGCTGGTGAACTGGGAGAACGTCGCCTCGCGCATGTGACGCGCCGGCGGTTTCGGTAGCTTTCCGCCGCCCCTTTTGTATCCTTTCGGGCGAATCGCACGGGAGGGGCGGATGCGGCGGCGGTTGCTTTTCGTCATGACCGGGAGCGCGCTGTTAATTGCGGCTTCGGGCGCCTGGGGCGCGACGGCCATCTTCAACGTCAGCGCGACCTGCATGGCAAACTGCGACGCCGCCGGGATCAACCAAGGCGATTCGGTGGACGGGCGCGTCGAGATCGCGACCGACGGTTTCGCGCCCTCCGGGGCGATCACCCGTGACGACCTCGTCAACTTCGACATCAATTTCGGTAACACCCCGACGGGCGTTTTCATGGTCCTGTCGCCCGGTTACGGCTTCGCGGCGACCTGGGGGGCGAGCGTCAGCGCGATCGACGGCGTGTCCTTCACCGCCTCGGGCGCTGCCGCGCTCGGCTTGACCGGTCCGTTCCTTTCGTTCGGGCCAGGCGGGAACGTGGTCTCCCTGGGCGGAATCTGCCGCGACGCCGGTTGCGCGACCACCAGCATCGAGGGCGCGCCGACGACCCTCGGCCCTGTCACATTCCAGCCGTGAATGCCGCGCCGGTGCTGCTGCCGGCGGCGGGGCCGCTGGCAGCCGCCGGCCCCGGCTCTCGCTGCGGCGGCGTGGCTCCGGCGCGGACGGCCGCGCGCCGCCTGATCCCCGCCGGCCGCCTCGGCGCCCGCGAGCAGCCGCTGCAACTTCGTCGACCTACACAACGGGTGGTTGGCACTTCCGCCCGCCTTCCTCGACGAGTTGGTGAACTGGGAGAACGTCGCCTCGAGGATGTGAGCCAGAGACCTAGACCGGGGTTCGTCGTCGCCTGATGAGAGGCCTCTTGCCCCTGTTCTCGGCGAGGCTGCGGGTGGTTTCGGCGAGCTTGGCGCGCAGGTCGCCGGCCACCGATGCCTCGATGGCGGCGGCGATGTTGGGACGGCGGGCGAGGAAGCTTTGCAGGGCGGCGCAGTCGAAGGCGAGGATGCGCGCCGGCCGGTCGACGATGACCGTCGCGGTGGCCGGCGCGCCGCTCCTGTAGGTCAGCTCGCCGATCAGCGCCTCGGCGCCGATGCTGGCGACCAGGACGCCGCCGATCTCGATGCGGCAAACCCCGTCGGCGACGAAGATCAGATGGCTGACCGGCTGGCCTTCCCGGGTGAGCACCTCGCCGGGAGCGAGGCTCCGCCAGGCTCCGAGCGCCAGCAGGCGGCGGGTGTCGGACCTGGAGAGCGTCGGCACCAGGCGCGCGGCGCAGGCGCGCTCCTCGTCGCTGAAGCGGTGGCGCCAGGCGAGGTAGAGCCGCGTCAGGCCGACGAGGCTGATCGCCGCCCAGGCGATCTCGCTGATCATCGCGTAGAGATTGAACTGATCGAGCAGGCTGAGGATGAAGCCGAGTGCGGCGACGAGATTGAGCGCGGGGTAGAGCCAGCCGTTGCCACGGACGTAGCCGAGCTGCAACGCCAGATAGGAGCCGATGTAGAGCAGGATGCTGGCGACGCCGATCGCCTGGAGCGAGCCGGCGAGGATCGCCTCCAGAAGCGCTGAGTGTCCCTCAGCTGCCGTCATCGGTGTCTCCGCCGTTCCCGCCGGAAGTCTTGGCGCAGAACGGCGGTGTTGTCACTCGTCTCGATCGGAAGGCCCGCGGACTCGTCCGGGCGGCGCATTGCGCTAGGTGGCTGGCGGTCACGCCGCGGACGCGGCGCCATCGCGATCACCTCGGAGATCCTGCCATGCCTGATATCACCGCAGCCCAGTCCGGAAGCTTTCGCATCGGCGGCGAGACCCCGGTGCACCGCCTCGGCTTCGGGGCGATGCGGATCACCGGGGCGGGGATCTGGGGTCCGCCGGAGGATCGCGACGAGGCGATCCGCACGCTGAAGCGGCTGCCGGAGCTTGGCATCGACTTCATCGACACGGCGAATTCCTACGGGCCGGACGTCTCGGAGGCGCTGATCCGGGAGGCGCTCCATCCCTACGCGGGGATGGTGATCGCCACCAAGGCGGGGCTGACCCGGAGCGGGCCGAACCGCTGGGGCCAGAGGGGCGACCCGGACTATCTGATCGCCGAGGCCGAGCACAGCCGCGAGAAGCTCGGGGTCGAGCGGATCGACCTCTGGCAGCTGCACCGGATCGACGGCAAGGTGCCGCGCGACGAGCAGTTCGCAGCGGTGAGGTCGCTGATCGACCGCGGGGTGATCCGCTTCGCCGGCCTCAGCGAGGTCACGGTCGAGGAGATCGAGGCGGCGCGGCGGGTGTTTCCGGTGGCCACCGTGCAGAACCGCTACAACCTCGTGGACCGCACCAGCGAGGCGGTGCTCGACTTCTGCGCGGCCGAGGGCATCGGGTTCATGCCCTGGCATCCGCTGGCAGCCGGCGCGCTGGCGCGGCCGGGCTCGGTCCTCAGCGACATCGCGGCGCGGCTCGGGCTGGCGCCGGGGCAGGTGGCGCTGGCCTGGGTGCTGCAGCGCAGCCCGGTGATGCTGCCGATCCCGGGCACCTCGAAGGTCAGCCATCTGGAGGAGAACGTCGCGAGCGCCGGCGTCAGCCTCGGCGCGGCGGACTTCGCCGCGCTCGACAAGGAGGGGCGGGCGCAGCATCGGGCGGCATGAGGGCGACGGGCCGCCACTGCGACTTCACGCTGGAGGTCGAGCGCTGACGGTCGCGGCGGGCTATGCCCGGTCGCGCGACAGGGCGGCCTCGCGGCGGGCGAGGCTCTCGGCCGGCCAGTAGCGGCGGCGGTCGTAGTATTCCGGTACCGCCGGGACCGCTTCGGGCAGGATGACCCAAGGTTGCCTAGAGGCGGTGAAGATGTGGATCTGCGGGCGGGAAGCGGTCGGGATCGTCGAGGGTGCCGACGCGGACGAAGCGGAAGCGCTCGCCGGCGCCGGCGTAGGTGCTCCAGAGCGCGATGCGGCAGATCGGGCAGCGGGCGATGCGCTGGCCCTTGCCGCTGTTGCTCGGGGTCGGCACGACGTCGGGCTCGCCGGCGAGGAGGCGCACCCGGTCGGCCTCGATCAGCGCGTTCAGCACGAAGGCGGAGCCGGTCTCGCGCTGGCACCAGCGGCAGTGGCAGCAATGCACGAAGAGCGGCCTGCCGTGCATCCGGTAGCGGATGGCGCGGCAGCCGCAGCCGCCGTCGGCGCTCTCGTCCATCGCGGCCTCCCTTGCCGGCGGCGGCAGTGTCAACCAAGGTCGGCGCGATGGCAATCGGGCAGGGCAGGGGCGACGGGGCATGACCGAGGCACGCAAGGGCGTGCTGGCGATGGTCGTGACCGCGACCGTCTGGGGCCTGTCCGGGCTCTACTACAAGGCGCTGGCCGAGGTGCCGCCGATCGAGGTGCTCTGCCACCGCACGCTCTGGACCGTGGTCTTCCTCGGCGTGCTGCTCCTGGCGCAGGGGCGAGCCGTCGAGGTGCGGCAGGTTCTCGCGCGGCCGCGTGCCTGGGCGCCGCTCTGGGTGAGCGCGGCGACGATCGCCGCCAACTGGCTCCTCTTCATCGCCGCGGTGCAGAACGGGCAGGCGCTCGAGGCGAGCCTCGGCTACTACATCTTTCCGCTGCTCGCGGTTGCGCTCGGCTTCGTCGTCCTCGGCGAGCGCTTCTCGCTGCCGCAGGCGGTGGCGATCGCGATGGCGGCGGCCGCGGTGGTGGTGCTGACCGTCGGTCACGGCGCGGCGCCCTGGACGGCGATCCTGATCGCCTCGACCTTCGCGGCCTACGGGCTGGTCAAGAACCGGGTGGCGCTCGGGCCGATGATGAGCGTCTTCGTCGAGACGCTGATCCTGGCGCCGCTCGCGCTCCTCTGGCTCTGGGGGCTCCACACCGGCCACTGGACCGACCTCGGCGGGCGGCCGGGCGGCTACTTCGGCCGGAGCCTCTGGGTCAGCGCGATGCTGGCCTTCTCCGGGGTGATCACCGGCGGGCCGCTGGTCCTCTTCGCCTATGCGGCGCGGCGGATCCCCTATGCGACGCTGGGGCTGGTGCAGTACCTGAACCCGACGCTGCAGTTCCTGGTCGCGGTCCTCGCCTTCGGCGAGCCCTTCACCCGCTGGCACGCGCTCGCCTTTCCGCTGATCTGGGGCGGGCTCGCGATCTATTCGTGGGCGAGCTGGCGTCAGGCGAGCGCGCGCAGCCGGTCGAGGAGCGCCGGAACGCTCTCCTGAGGTTCGAGGAAGCCGAGGAAGGCCGGATCGGCGAAGCCCTGGGCGACGATGTGGCGCAGAAGCGTGAGCAGCGGATCCCAGTAGCCGTTGACGTTGAGCAGCAACACCGGCTTGGCGTGGAGGCCGAGCTGGCGCCAGGTCAGCACCTCGAAGAGCTCGTCGAGGCTGCCGGGGCCGCCGGGAAGTGTCACGATGGCGTCGGCGTTCATGAACATCACCTTCTTGCGCTCGTGCATGGTCTCGGTGACGACCATGCGCGAGAGGTCGCGGCGGCCCTGCTCGCGGGCGACGAGGTGGCTGGGGATCACCCCGAAGGTCGTCGCCGCCGGCCGCGATCGCGGCGCGGGCGACCGCGCCCATCAGCCCGACGTCGCCGGCGCCGTAAACCAGCCGCAGCCCGTCCGCGGCGAGACCGGCGCCGAGGGCGGTCGCCGCTTCGGCATAGGCGGGGTCGTTGCCCGGCCGCGAGCCGCAGAAGACGCAGACCGATTTCGTTAAGGCAACAGGCATGGACAGGCTCCTGATCTCTCTCTGAATTTGCGGCGCGGGCGCTTTTGTGACAGTCTAGCAGCTAACAGGCCGGCGTGCAGGGCGCGAGCCCTCGGCGACGGCCCCGCCGGAGACGCCGGCGGCGTTGTGAAGGATCGAGGCCGATGGGCGAAGGATCGCCGCGCGCGACACGCAAGGGCCTGGTGCTGATCCTGCCGCTCGTGGCGCTGGCGGGCCTGATCTGCGTGGCTGCAACTCCCGATGCAGCCGGCGACGGCGCCCGAGTCCGCGGCGGCGACGCAGCCGGCCGCTCCGGAGCCGCAGACGGCGCCGGAGCCGCAGGTGGCGGCCTGACCGCGCCGAAGGCGGACGATGCGGAGCCGAAGGCGGACGTTGCGGCGGAGCGCCGGCAAGGTTGAGGAGGGCGCGCCCGCGGTGGGCGCTGCGGTGGTGCCGGGGTTCGACGTGGTGCGGGTCGAGCCGGACGGATCGGCAGCGGTGGCGGGGACGGCGGCGCCCGGCGCCAAGGTGACGGTCTTCGCCGATCAGACGCCGCTGGCGGAGGCCGAGGCTGACGCGAAGGGCAACTTCGTCGCGGTGTTCAAGGTCGAGCCGTCGGACGCGCCACGGGCGCTGACGCTCGGTGCGACGCCGCCGGAGGGCGGCGCTGCAACCAGCTCGGATGACGTGGTGATGCTGCTGCCGAAGGCGCCGGAGGCGGCGGTGGAGCCGAAGCTGGCGGCGGTAGCGCCGGCAGGCGCCGGCCGGCGCGACCGCCAAGGCCGCGCGGCAGCTCGTGGGCGGGCCGAAGCCGCGACCCGCGGAGGCGGCGGAGGCCGCGATGCAGGTGGCGGCGGTGGCGCCGGCGGGGTCCACGGCGGCGGCGCCGGAGGTGGCGGTGACGGCGATCGTTCGGGCGGACACCGTCGAGGTGCTGCCGACGGCGGGCGAAAGGATGCGGCGCTGTCGCTTGCCAGCATCTCCTATACCGACGCCGGGCAGGTGACGCTGGCCGGGGTCGGGACGGCGGGATCGGTGCTGCGCGCCTATGTCGACGACAGTTTCGCGCAGGAGGCGACGGTCGGGGCGACGGGCGCTGGGCGATGGATCTGGGCGGGGTCGCCGAGGGGCTCTACAGGCTCAGGATCGATCAGCTCGCCGCCGACGGCAAGGTCGCGCGCCGGGTCGAGACGCCGTTCCAGCGCGACTATCCGCACGCGCCGCCGCCGCGGCCCGGCCAGCCGCGGCGCCAGCGGAGGGCACGGTGATGGTGCAGCCGGGCAACAACCTCTGGACTTTGGCGCGGGAGCGCTATGGTTCGGGCGTGATGTACACCCAGATCTTCACCGCCAACCGCGAGCAGATCCGCAATCCCGGACCTGATCTATCCCGGGCAGATCTTCAGCATGCCGGGCGAAGCGGTCGAGTAGTCCCGAGGCATGGCCGAGCCGGAGTCGGAGATCTCGGGCGCCAGCGCCTTGCGGACGATCCGCCGGGTCGCGCCGTACCTGTGGCCGCCGGGCGAGCAAGACGTGAAGCGCCGGGTGGTGGCAGCGATGGTGGCGCTGATCATCGGGCGGCTGGCGTCGGTGGTGACGCCCTTCTTCTTCAAGGCGGCGGTGGACGGGCTGGCGCCGGCGGATCCGGCGGCGAAGCTCGGGTATCTGGTGGCGGCGGGGCCGGTGGCGCTGACGGTCTTCTACGGGCTGATGCGGCTCGGCAGCGTCGGCTTCACCCAGCTTCGCGACGGGGTCTTCGCCCGGGTCGGGCAGCGGGCGCTGCGCAAGCTCGCGCTCGAGACCTTCGGGCACATCCATGCGCTCAGCCTGCGCTACCACATCACCCGCAAGACCGGGGGCCTGAGCCGGATCATCGAGCGCGGCGTCAAGGGCGTCGATTTCCTGCTGCGCTTCCTCCTGTTCTCGATCGTGCCGCTGATCGTCGAGCTGGCGCTGGTCGGCGCCATCCTCTTCTTCGTCTTCGATGTCTGGTACCTGGTCGTGGTGGCGGTGACGATCTGGATCTACGTCTGGTACACCTTCAAGGTCACCGAGTGGCGGGTCGGCATCCGGGCGCGGATGAACGAGCGCGACACCGACGCCAACCAGAAGGCGGTCGACAGCCTGCTGAACTTCGAGACGGTGAAGTATTTCAACGCCGAGGCGCGCGAGGCGGGGCGCTACGACGACTCGATGCGCGGCTACGAGGTGGCGGCGACCGAGACCGCGGTGAGCCTGACCTGGCTCAACTTCGGCCAGACGCTGGTGATCACCGCGGGGCTGGTCGCGGTGATGGTGATGGCGGCGCTGGGCGTGCAGGCGGGGCAGGTACACCGTCGGCGACTTCGTGATGGTCAACGCCTACATGATCCAGATCACCCTGCCCTTGGGCTTTCTCGGCACGGTCTACCGCGAGATTCGGCAGAGCCTCGTCGATATGGCGGCGATGTTCGATCTCCTGGAGCAGCCCGCGGAGATCGTCGACCGGCCGGGCGCGGCCGCGCTGAAGGTCGGCCGAGGGCGGATCGAGTTCCGTGACGTCGGCTTCTCCTACGAGACCGAGCGGTCGATCCTGCGCGGGCTGAACCTCGTGGTCGAGCCAGGGCAGACGGTGGCGGTGGTCGGGCCTTCGGGATCGGGCAAGTCGACGATCGGGCGGCTGCTCTTCCGCTTCTACGACGTGACCGAGGGCGCGGTGCTGATCGACGGGCAGGACGTGCGCGAGGTGACGCAGACCAGCCTGCGCGCGCAGATCGGCATGGTGCCGCAGGACACCGTGCTCTTCAACGACACGATCTACTACAACATCGCCTACGGCCGGCCCGAGGCCAGCCGCGCGGAGGTCGAGGCCGCGGCGCGGGCGGCGCAGATCCACGACTTCATCTCGCTGCTGCCGCGGGGCTACGAGACCACGGTCGGCGAGCGGGGCCTGAAGCTCTCGGGCGGCGAGAAGCAGCGGGTCGGGATCGCCCGGACGCTGCTCAAGGACCCGCCGATCCTGCTCCTGGACGAGGCCACCAGCGCGCTCGACAGCGAGACCGAGCGCGGCATCCAGGAGGCGCTGGGGGCGATGCGCATCGGGCGCAGCGTCATCACCATCGCGCACCGGCTGTCGACGGTGGTCGACGCCGACCGGATCGTCGTGCTGGAGCACGGCCGGCTGGTCGAGCAGGGCCGGCACGAGGCGCTGCTGGCTGAGGGCGGGCGCTACGCGCGGATGTGGGACCGGCAACTCGTGGAGCCGGACGCGCTGGAGCCGGACGAGGTGGCCTGACGGGGTTCGGCGGGCGGTAACCTTTCGCGCGGGAGCCCGGTTTGCCGCCGCGGCGTTCCGCGGTAGACTGTGCTCCGGGGGTGAGCGATGCGGGGATGGTTCTGGCTGGCGGCGCTGGTGGTCGCGATGGCGGTCGCCGGGTGCGCCGGGAGCGGGCGCTATCCGATCGGGCGGGCGGCGGCGGGACCGGACGACCCGGTGCTGCGGATGCCGGTGCCGGTGCTGCCGGCGATGCCGGTCGCGGGATAGCCGCCGCGCGCCGGAGCCGGGCCGCCGTTCTCCCTTGGCACCGCCCGGACCGGACGGTATTAGGGCGCGACGGACGTTCCGGAGGCGCGGCGTGCACGAGAGTGATTCCTTCATCAGCGAAGTGAGCGAGGCCGTCCGCCGGGACCGGCTGACCGCCACGCTGAGCCGCTACGGCTGGCTGGTCATCAGTGCGGTGGTGCTGATCGTCGGCGGGGCCGCGGTGAACGAGTGGATGAAGGTGCACAACGCCGCCGCCGCCGAGGCCGAGGGCGACAAGCTGCGGGCGGCGCTGTCCGAGACCGACGCGGCGACCCGCGAGGGGATGCTCGGCGATATTGCCGGATCGGGTGCGCCGGCGGCGGTGCTGGCGAGGCTGGCCGAGGCCGGCAGCAAGGCCCAGTCCGGCGACACCGCGGGCGCCGCGGGGCTGCTCGAGGATATCGCCGGCGACGGCAAGGTGAGCGAGATCTACCGCTCGCTGGCGTCGCTCGAGCGGCTGATGCTGCTCGGACCCAGCATGGACGCCTCCGAGCGGACCGCGACGCTGGGCCTGCTCGCTGCCGACGGCGCACCGTTCCGGCCGCTGGCGCTGGAGCAGCGGGCGCTGATGCATCTCGACGCCGGCGACAAGGCGGCGGCGGTGGACGACCTGAAGACGCTGCTCGACGAGCCGTCCGCCTCGGAGGCGCTGCGCGGCCGGGCGCGGCAGCTGATCATCGCGGCCGGCGGGTCGCTGCCGGCGGCCGCGCCCGCCGCCGTCGCCGCCGACGGCTGACGGGCGCGACGGTGCCGGCCATCGCGCGTTCCCGCCCGTTCCTTTGCCGCGCGCCGCTGATAGCGCTCGCCGTGGTGGCGCTGCTCGCGGGCTGCGCCAAGCAGGACGAGACGCTGCCAGGCGAGCGCATTCCGGTCCGCCCGCCCGCCGAGCCGGCCGCCGGCGCCGCCCAGACGCATCCGCTGGGGATCCCCGGGGCCGTGGTCAATGCCGAATGGACGCATCGCAACGGCTCGTCGGGCGGGCGGCTGGTGAACCCGGCGCTGCGGCCGGTGCCTGAACTGGTCTGGGCGCTCGATATCGGCGCCGGCAACAGCAAGCGGGCGCGGCTCCTTGCCGGGCCGATCGTCGCCGGCGGGCTGATCTACGTGATGGACGCCGACGCGCAGCTGAGTGCGGTGACCCGCGACGGGCGGCTGGGCTGGACGCGCAGCCTGGTGCCGCAGGCGGCGGTTCGCGACTCCGGGCCGGGCGGCGGCATCTCCGAGGCGGGGGGCGTGCTCTTCGTCACCACCGGCTTCGGCGATGTCTTCGCGCTCGATCCGGCCAGCGGCGGGACGCTCTGGCAGCGCACGCTCGAGGCGCCGGTCCGCTCGGCGCCGACGGTGGCCGACGGCCGGGTGCTGGTGGTGTCGCGCGACGACAATGCCTATGCGCTCGACGCCCGGAGCGGCGCCACGCTCTGGCAGGTGCAGGGCATCGGCGGGGTCGGGCTGCTCGGCGGATCCAACGCGGCGGTGACCGGCAAGCTCGCGGTGCTGCCCTTCGCCTCGGGCGAGATCCTGGGCGTCCTGGCGCGCAACGGGCTGACGGTCTGGGGCACCGCGGTGACCGGCGGTCGCCGCGACGTCGCCCGCAACGACATCACCGACATCAGCGGCGACCCGGTCATCGACGGCGGCTCGGTCTATGCCTCGAACCAGAGCGGCCGCACGGTCAGGCTCGATGCGCAGACCGGCGAGCGGGCCTGGACCATCCCGGAGGGGTCCTACGGGCCGGCGTGGCCGGTCGGGAACTCGATCTTCCTCGTCTCCGACATCGGCGCCGTGGTGCGCGCCGACGCGGCGACGGGCGAGCTCTTGTGGCAGGTGCAGCTGCCGGAGCTTTTCCCGCACCGCGGGTTGTTCGGCCGGGGCAAGCCCTACGAGGCGATCGGCTACTACGGACCGATCCTCGCCGGCGGGCGGATCTGGGTCGCGGGCGCCGACGGCCTGCTGCGCGCCTTCGCGCCGCAGGACGGGACGGCGCTGGCGCAGGTGCCGCTGCCCGGCGGCGCCGCCGCGCCGCCGGCGGTGGCCGGCGGGGTGATGTACGTGATCACCCGCGACGGACGGCTTCTGGCTTTTCAATGAGCCGCTGAGCCGCTAAGGATCGCGCCGCGGGGCCGGGGTGGCCCCGGAGACCCCTGCCGATGCCGTTCACGCTCGCCATTGTCGGACGGCCCAACGTGGGCAAGTCGACGCTGTTCAACCGGTTGGTCGGCCGGCGGCTGGCGCTGGTCGATGACCAGCCGGGGGTGACCCGCGACCTGCGCGAGGGTGCCGGGCGGCTGGGGCCGCTGCGCTTTACCGTGGTCGATACCGCCGGGATCGAGGAGGTGACCGACGCGAGCCTGCCCGGGCGGATGCGGGCGCTGACCGAGCGGGCGGTGGACGCGGCGGACGTGTGCCTGTTCCTGATCGACGCGCGGATCGGGGTGACACCGGTGGACCGGACGCTGGCGGAGCTTTTGCGCAAGCGGGCGGCGCGGGTCATACTCGTCGCCAACAAGGCCGAGGGCCGGGCCGCGGAGGCGGGGCTGATCGAGGCCTGGGAGCTCGGGCTCGGCGAGCCGGTGGCGCTGTCGGCGGAGCACGGGATCGGGATGGACGATCTGCTCCGGGCGCTGGAGCCGGTGGCGGAGGGGTTTCCGGACGCGGCGGAGGTGGTCGACGTCGAGGGCGGCGAGGCGATCGACGACGCGGTCGACGAGGAAGGCGAGGGCGCGGCGCTGCCGGCGGGGCGGCCGATCCAGATCGCGGTGGTCGGGCGGCCGAACTCGGGAAAATCCACGCTGGTCAATGCGATACTGGGCGAGGAGCGGCTGCTGACCGGGCCGGAGGCTGGGATCACCCGGGACGCGATCGCGGTGCAGCTGGACTGGTTCGGGACGCCGTTCCGGATCTTCGATACCGCGGGGATGCGGAAGAAGGCGAAGGTCCAGGAGAAGCTGGAGAAGCTGGGCGTGTCGGACGGGCTGCGGGCGGTGAAGTTCGCCGAGGTGGTCGTGGTGCTGCTCGATGTGCAAATTCCGTTTGAGTCCCAGGACTTGCGGATCGCCGATCTCGCGGAGCGCGAGGGGCGGGCGGTGGTGGTCGCGGTCAACAAGTGGGATCTCGAGGAGGAAAAGTCGGCCAAGCTCAATGAGTTGCGCGAGGCTTTCGGCCGGTTGCTGCCGCAGCTTCGCGGGCGCGCCGATGGTGATGGTCTCGGCGCTGACCGGGCGGGGGCTGGATCGGCTGCACGCGGCGATTGTGAAGGCGTATTCGGTTTGGAATACAAGGATTTCTACGGCGAGGCTCAACCGGTGGCTCAGCGTGCAGACCGCCGATCATCCGCCGCCGGCGCCGGGGGGGCGGCGGGTCCGGCTGCGGTATATGACGCAGGTCAAGACCCGGCCGCCGACCTTCGTGCTGTTCGCCTCGCTGCCCGACGCGGTACCGGAGGATTATAAGCGCTTTCTCGTCAATGGCTTACGGCGTGATTTCGACATTCCCGGTACGCCGATCCGGCTTTATCTCAGGGCCGGCGACAATCCCTATGCCGGACGGCGGAAACCCAACGTGACCGCGCTCGACAAGCACAAGCCGCGGCGGCTGGAAGGCTGACCGGATCCATATCCCCGGCATGTACAAGGCATGCACAAGTCTTGCACAAGGCATGCACCGGCCGGCGCGCCGTCAGTTTTTCTTCATCTCGATGCGGATGCCGTGTAGCGTCTTGCCGGAGGCGTTGAGGACCCGCCCGGCCGGCTGTGGCGCCATGTGGACCACGAGGCAGCCCTGGCCGTTCCATGCGTTGACGGCGACGATCAGGTCGCGGTTCGGCGGAAGCTGGGTGCCGTCGGGCGCGTAGTCGTAGATCGGGGGCTTGATTTCGTCGAAGACGAAGACCGACGGCCACCGGTGGTGGTGGACGGGTTCCTCGTCACCGGCTTCCAGGGTCACCTCGATCACCCGCAGGCTGTCGTTCTCGAAGAGGACCCGGTGGTGCTTGGGCGCCGCCACCACCGCGTCCAGAGCCGGGTCCCAGGTCGACGGATCCTGTGCATTGTCCGCATCCGACATAATTCCCCCCGCTCTAAATTTGGCTCCCGAACATAGCAAAACTTTCGCCGCCCGCCGAGGGGTCGGACGGGCCGGGCTCTGAGGGGGGCTACTCATGAACGATGCGGCCGGCCTTCAGCGCCGCCTTCCTAGCCTCGGCGCTCCTTGTTTGCATCGCCGCCGACGCCGGAGTTGCGTCCACGATCACCAAAGTTCGCTGCCGGACACCACGGGCCGGCGGCCACAACATTCCTATTCTCCGAGATGCTTCCCGAAGAAGTCGGCGATCTCCTCAAAGGCCTCTTTCGTTTCCGGAACGCGATCATCGAATTGATAGTGTGCGTGCGACTGGCCTTCGAAAACCACGAGCTCCGCATCGACACCCGCCCGACGCAGCTTGCGGTGCACGCGCACCGTGTTGCTCAGCAGCAGATCCCGCGTTCCCGTGGTCAGGATCGCGGGAGGAAACCCGTGCATGTCGCCATTGACGGGCGACAGCAGGGGATCAGCCAGATCATGACCGTTTGCGTAAATCAGCGTGGCGGCGTGGCAGAATCCATCGCGTGAAACCAGGACGTTGTCGACCATCTCGTTAGTATAGAAGCTATCGCCGTGCTTAGTGACGTCAGACATCGGAGTGCCGGGCGCGATGGCGCCGGGCGTGGGCAATCCTTGCTCACGCGCCCTTAACACCATCGACAAAGCGAGCGCACCGCCTGCCGATGTTCCGAAGAAGGCGATGTTCTTTGGTGCAGTGGTCTTCAGAACGGCCTTGTAGACCGTGACCGCGTCGTCGATTGCGGCCGGGAAATAGGCCTCGGGCGGCATGCGATAGTCGACCGAAATCACCTTGTACTGGCCGAAACCCGCCATCATGATTCCCTCGGGTGTACCGGATTCCCCGGGGAAAAGCACGTAACAGCCGCCGTGCGTGTGGATCAGCACCTTGTCCTGATTTTCCGGCGGGATGGTCTTCGGCGTGATCACATGGACTCTCACGCCGTCAATGGTCTCGGGCGCGACCGTGACCTGCATCCGGTCCTGCAGGCTCGGGATACCCTTCACCACATCCACCGCATGCGCGTCGGCGAACTCCCGAGCCTCCTCGCCGGTCTTCCAGAGTGTTTGCCAGAAGGGGAGCAGCGGCTGCTGCTTAATGAAGTTCTGCATACCGGGGCTGATGTCGGCAGTCGGCACCGGCAGGTCCCTGGCCGCTACGCCGAGCGGCGCGGCAGCTTCATCCGCATGACCGAGCGACATGGACGCGCCGATGCTGGCCGTCGCGCTAGAAGCAGACGTTTTGCGCGTCACAGGGGGGCCTCCTTCGCCTTTCCAGTAACTGCCGGCCGGAGCCGCAGGCTCGTCCTGCGAATGCTGCAACCGGCCAGTCTTTTGCAGCTACCCAACAGGCCTTCATCCTACACAAGGTCTCATTCTTGCGCGAGCAGGCATTCAACCGACGGCACCCTCGTCGATACCTGGTCTTCGGACACGTGGATCGCGGTTGACCGCTCCTGGCGCACTGCAGACGCGGGTCTGCAGTTGGCGCGCAGCCTCAGCTCGTCGCCCGGCGGCCGGTGATGCTGGCGGCGATGCGGTCGGCGAGGGCCTCGATGGCGCGGGCGTGGTCGGCGAGCAGGCCGGGGTAGCCTGCGCCCTGCGGCGGCACGCTGATCGCGAAGCGCTGGAAGGCGGTGACGCGGCCGCTCTCGGGGGCGACCACCGCGTATTGGCCGGCGAAGTCGAGGCCGCCGCCGGGGGCGCCGATCATCCGGTCCACGGTGACCTCGACGCGGAGGCCGGGAGCGTCGAAGCCGGGCCAGGGCTCGGTGCCGACGCGGGCGCGGAGCCGGGCCTCCAGCGCGGCGGCGAGGTGGCGGGTGAGCGCCCGCTGCGGCGTGTCGGCCCAGAGCGAGGCCTTGTCGAGGGTGAGCTCCTCCGGGCCGGTCAGCGAGGCGACCTCGAGCGCGCTGGCGTAGGCCGGCAGGTTGAGGTCGGCGACGGCGATGCTGCCGACCGGCGAGGCCTGCTGCACGGCGGCGGCGGGCGGCTGGGGCAAGAGATAATAGACCGGGGCGCCGCCGCAGGCGCTGAGGGCGAGTGCCGCGGCGACGAGGCAGCTCAGGGTCGCGCGCATGCTCATCTCCCGAAGAGGACGGAATTGGGGCGCCGCTCCAGTGCGGTGACCAGCGCGCTGACCGAGCGGGCGGCGTCGCGGACCTCCTGCAAGAGGAGGAGGGTGTCGCGGTTGATCCTGGACTCGGGGCTCACGGTGGCGAGGGCGGCGTCGGCGCGGTTGGCGACGTCGGTGAGCTTGGCCATCAGCGCCGGCAAGTCGTCGGCGGCGGCGGTGACCGCGTCGGCGGCGCGGCTCGCCGATGCCAGCGTGTCGTTAACGTTGGCGGCGGCGCCGCCTTCGCGGAGCTCGGCGAGGATGGCGCGCAGCTCCTCGAGTGCCTCGGCGAGCTTGGGCGGCACGTCGGTGACGCCGGGGCTGGCGAGGAAGCTGTCGGCGGTGCCGAGGACCTGGTTGGCCTGGGTGACGAGCTGGTCGAGCGGCAGGTTCGCGAGGTTGGCCGAAAGGGTGTCGAGGTTGCCCATCACGCCCGGCAGCTTCAGGGTCGCGCCGTTGACGTTGCCGATGGCGCTGCGGGCTTCGGTGATCACCGTCTGCACGCTCTCGGTCAACCGGGCGGCGGCGAGCTCGTCGCTGATCTGGCGCACCGAGGCGAGGGTGGCGTTGACGTTCTCGATGGCGCCGCCGTCGCGGAGGTCGGCGACGATGCCGCGGAGCTGGGCGAGCGAGGTCTGGAGCGACGCGGGCAGGGTGGTGACGCTTTCGCTCCGGACCAGAGTATCGACGCCGTCGGTGACGCTGGTCGCCGAGGCGACCAGCTGGTCGAGCGGCAGGGCGTTGGCCTTGGCCACCAGGGCGTCGATCCGGGCGACCACGGCCGGCACGCCGTCGGTGGCGGTGTCGACGCTGCCGAGCGTGGTGCTGGTGGCGGCGAGGACGTCGGTGAGCTTGGCGACGAGCTCGGCCTGGCCGGCCTGGTCGGCGATCTGCCGGACCGAGGCGAGGGTGGCGTTGACGTTCTCGATGGCGCCGCCGGTGCGCAGGTCGGTGACGATGCCGCGCAGCTCGTCGAGCGAGGCCTCGACCGAGCCGGGCAGGTTGGCGACGCCCTCGCTCTTGACGAAGGCGTCCATGCCGTCGACCAGCCGGGTGGCGGAGGCGACCAGCTCGTCGAGCGGCAGGGCGTTGGCCTTGGCCGACAGCGCCTCGATCTGGGCGATCACCGCGGGGGCGCCGTCGGCGGCGGTGCCGATGCTGGCGAGCGAGGTCTTGGCGGTGGCGAGCACGTCGTTGAGGTTGGCGACGAGCTGCGCCTGGGTCGCCTGATCGACCAGCGCCTTGGCCGAGGCGAGGACGGCGGCGATCTGTGCGGGGGCCTCCTTGATGCCGCTGTCGTCGACCATGCCGCGCAGGTCGGCGATCAGCGCCCCGAGGTCCTCGGGCGCCTTGCGCACGCCGTCGGAGGCGACGATGGCGTTGACGTTGCCGAGGATCGAGACGACCTGCTGCACCACCTGCTCCAGCGGCAGGGCGGTGAGGCGCTGCAGGAGGCCCTGCGCCGAGCTGGCGACGCCGGAGATGTCGGAGGGAACCGTCGGCAGCAGCGGGTAGGGCTGCGCGGCGGTGTCGATGGTGGCGGGCTCGGCATCGGGCAGATCGACGAGCTCGACGAAGAGCGACTGCGACAGGAGGCCGCTGGTCCCGAGCCGGGCGCGCATGCCGCGGGCGACCAGTCTGTCGAGCAGCTGCATCGCCGCCGCCTGCTGGTCGGCGTCGTCGGTGACGCCGAGGCGCGGCGGCACCAGCGCCAGCGTCGCCTGGAGGGTGATCCGCTCGTCGTCGCCGTCGCCGACCAGCACCGCTTGCAGGCCGGTGACCTCTCCGACGTCGACGCCGTGGTATCGCACCGGCGCGCCGGGGTTCAGCCCTTCGACCGAGCCGTCGAAGCGGGCGTTGACCATCAGCCGCTCGCCGGGGACGCCCTCGAAGAGGTTCTGCCGGGCGGCGCCCTCCGAGGGATAGAGCTCGAACATCTGCCCGGCGATGGCCGGCGTGCGGTCGGTCCCGACGGTGTCGAAGGAGACGCCGCCCTGCAGCAGCGAGAGCAGGCTGTCGACGTTGAGCGAGGCGCCGCCGCCGCCGAGCTCGATCGAGAAGCCGCTGGCGTTCCAGAAGCGGGTGCCGCCGGTCACCCGGACCTGGTTCGGCGCGTTGATGAAGAGGTCGATCAGCACGTCGCCCTCCGGGGTCAGGTTGATGTCCTCGACCTGGCCGACCTGGATGCGCTTGTAGAGCACCGGCGCGCCGATGCTCATCGAGCCGCCGTCGGGCGCGCGGAGCTGCACCCGGAGGCCGGCGGCGCCGGCCGGGGTCAGCGGCGGCCGCGGCAGGCCCTCGAAGAGTTCCTGGCGCGGGCCGGCGCGGTCGTCCCAGCTCGCGGCGATATAGACGCCGGAGATCACCGTCTCGATGCCGGAGACGCCCTGGGCGGAGACCGAGGGGCGGACCACCCAGAATTTGGCGTCGGCGTCGAGGAAGTGGGCGATCTCCTTGTTGATGCGGGCGGTCACCACCACGCGTTTGAGGTTGGGGGTGAGGTCGAGCTTCTCCACCACGCCGACCACGACGTCGCGGAAGCGGACCGTGGTCTGGCCGGCCTCGATGCCGGCGGCGTTGTCGAACACGATCTCGACCAGCGGCCCGCGGGCGTCATAGGCCCGCCAGGCGACCACCAGCGCGATGACGAGCGCCAGCAGCGGCACCAGCCAGACCGCCGAGATCCGCCGCGAGGCGGGCTCGGCCCTGGGATCGTCGACCTCGGGGGCCGGCGGATCGGTGTCAGCCATGCACGACGGTCTCCGCCTCGGCCTCGGTAGCCTCGCCCTCTGTCTCGGTGCGGTCCCAGATCAGGCGCGGGTCGAGAGCCTGCGCCGAGAGCATGGTAAAGGCAACCGAGAGCGCGAAGAACACCGCGGCCGAGCCGGGGTTGATCGAGACGATGAAGCCGAGCTGCACCAGCGCGGTGAGGATGGCGACGACGAAGACGTCGATCATCGACCAGCGGCCGATGAACTCGACGAATTCGTAGAGCCGGATGCGGGCGTGGATGGCGAGGTGGGCATGAAAGCGGATCGAGTAGATGAGATAGAGGATCACCACGAACTTTGTGGTGGGGATGAGCACGCTCGCGGTGAAGACCACCAGGGCGATGTCCCAGGCGCCGTGGTGGAGGAGCTCGATCACACCGCCGACGATGGTGTTGTCGCTCTCCCGGCCGAGGGTGCGGGTCCGGAGCATCGGCAAGAGGTTCGCCGGGATGTAGCAGATCAAGCCGACGGTGAGCCAGGCGAGTACGCGCTGGATGCTGGCCGGGGCGCGGACGTGCATCGGCGTGCCGCAGCGCGGGCAGGCGTCGGTGCCGACGCGGGCCACCTTGCCGCAGGTGCGGCAGCCGGCGAGGCCGGCCTCGCGCGCGGTCAGGATGCGCGCAGGCGTTCGAGGGTCTGCCATATCGACCATTCGCAGAGGCTGGCGCCCTCATAGACCACCAGCGCGACCAGGCCCGCCATCGCCCAGAAGGCGGGGCCGAGATCGACGGTCGCCATGCCGCCGATCTTCACCAGCGCCACGACGACGCCGATCAGGAACACCTCGGCCATCGCCCAGGGCTTGAGGTGGGCCGCGAGGCGGAAGGCGCGCTCGGCGCCGCGGGCGGGCGGCAGGCCGAGCCGGATCGGCAGGAGGGTGTAGGCGAGGGCGCTGGCGCGCAGGAGCGGCAGGATGACGATGAGGAGCGCCGTGGCGGCGGAGAGCGGGACCACGAGGCCGCTGGAGAAGGCGAGTGCCGCGTCGATCAGCGTGGCGTTCTTGTGCAGGCCCGCGACCGAGAGCTTGAGGAACGGGAAGAACAGGGCGGCGAGCATCAGGATCAGGCTGCCGAAGGCGGAGGCGAGGGTGCGGTCGATCGCGCCCCGGCGGTTGGTCATCAGCACGGTGTGGCAGCGCTGGCAGCGCAGCCGGCCGCCGACCGGCACCGGCACCACCCGGTGCAGCATGTCGCAGGTCGGGCAGGCGAGAAGCTCGGGCCGGGCGGCGGGCTGGGGCATGCGGGTGATGTAAGGCGAAACCGCTGGGGGCGGAAGGGGAATGCGCCGGGGAGTTCCAGATCACTCTAGCCTATTGCAAACCCAACCAGATGGGTTACAAATGGTCGATGGTCACGATCCATCGCGCCTTTGGCCTCAGGGTGGTGATCTTCGTCGATGACCACGAGCCGGCGCATGTCCACGTGTTCGGCGACGGAGAGGCGAAGATCAATCTGGTCGGGCCGGGCGGCGAGCCGGATTTGGTTTGGGCTATTGGAATGAAGCGAAGCGAGGTTCGCCGGGCAATGGCAGTGGTGAAAGAGCGGCGCGAGGAGTTCTTCGATCGCTGGAGGGAAATCCATGGCTGAACTGACGGATGTGGAGATCGATGCGGCACTCGAGCGGGGAAGGCGTCTTCACGCCAGGGAGCCGCGCGCCGCGCGTGCGGCTTTCGATCCCGAAACGGGCAAGGTCACCGTCGATCTGACGAACGGCTGCGCCTTCTCCTTTCCTGCCCGGCTGGTGCAGGGGCTCGAGGGCGCCAGCGATCAAGAGCTCTCCGCTGTCGAGCTGTTGCCCCAGGGCCGCGCCCTGCATTGGGAGGGGATGGACGTGGATATCTCGCTGCCCGGACTGCTCAACGGAATATTCGGCACGCGGTCCTACATAGCGGGCCAGGCCGGCAGGGTGACCTCGCCGGCCAAGGCGGCCGCAGCGCGTGCCAATGGAAGGAAAGGCGGCAGGCCCAGCAAGAAGGTGGCCGGCTGACAGGGGTTGCGCGGGTCGGCTAGCCCGGGCTCATGCCCCGGAGCTTCTCCGAGCGGCGGCGGAGGAGCTCGAGGGTGGTGAGGAGCGCGACCGAGATCGCGACGAGGATGGTGGCGACCGCGAGGATCACCGGCGAGATCTGCTCGCGGAGGCCGATGAACATCTGCCAGGGCAGGGTCTTCTGCGAGGCGGAGCCGACGAAGAGCACCACCACCACCTCGTCGAAGGAGGTGATGAAGGCGAAGAGCGCGCCGGAGATCACGCCCGGGCAGGATCAGCGGCATCTGCACCTTGAAGAAGGTGGTCAGCGGCCCGGCGCCGAGGTTCGCCGCGGCGCGGACCAGGCTCTGGTCGAAGCCGACCAGCGTCGCGGTGACGGTGATGATGACGAAGGGGATGCCGAGTGCCGCGTGGGCGAGCACCACGCCCCAGAAGGTGCCCTGCAGCCCGAGGCGGGAGTAGAAGAAGTACATGCCGGCGGCGGAGATGATCAGCGGCACGATCATCGGCGAGATCAGGATCGCCATGATCGCGCTGCGGAACGGCACATGCGGCTGGCTGAGGCCGACCGCGGCGAGGGTGCCGAAGACGACCGCGATCAGCGTCGCGACCGGGGCGATGGTGAAGGAGTTCCTGAGCGCGGTCTGCCAGTCGGCGGTGTTGAAGAAGGCGGCGTAGTGGCGCAGCGAGTAGGCCTCGGGGTCGAACCTGAGCATGCCCGGGGTGAAGGTGAAGAAGTCGGTGGCGTTGAAGCTCAGCGGGATGATTACCAGGATCGGCAGGATCAGATAGGCCAGGATCGCCACGCAGATGGCGCGGAAGCCCCAGTACCAGAGCCGCTGGCCGGTCGAGGCATAGGGAGGGAGGGCGGCCATCCGGGTTACCCGAGCTTCACGTTGTCGATGCCGACGATCTTGTCGTAGGTCCAGTAGAGCGCCAGCACCAGGATCAGGAGCAGCGTCGCCAGCGCGGCGGCGAGCCCCCAGTTCAGCGACGAGGAGATGTGGTAGGCGATCCGGTTCGAGATGAAGACGCCGGAGGTGCCGCCGACGAGCTCCGGCGTGATGTAGTAGCCGATCGACAGGATGAAGACGAGGATGGCGCCGGCGCCGACGCCGGGGATGGTCTGCGGGAAGTAGACCCGCCAGAAGGCGGTCCAGTCGTTGGCGCCGAGCGATTTCGCCGCACGCAGGTAGGAGGGCGAGATCGTCTTCATCACCGAGTAGAGCGGCAGGATCATGAACGGCAAGCAGGATGTGGGTCATCGCGATGATCGTGCCGGTGGCGTTGTTGATCATCACCAGGCGGTGGGCGTCGTCGATCACCCCGAGCCAGACCAGCACGTCGTTGATGACGCCCTGCTGCTGCAGGAGCACCTTCCACGAGGCGGTGCGGACCAGGAGCGAGGTCCAGAACGGCAGAAGGACGAGGATGAGCAGGAGGTTGGAGCTCCGGAGCGGCAGGGCCGCGAGCAGGTAGGCGATCGGATAGCCGAGAAGGAAACAGAGGAAGGTGATCGCGAGGCTCATCGCCATGGTGCGGGCGAAGAGCTTGACGTAGATGCGCTCGGCGGGCGGCTTGGCCTTGATGCCGTCCGGGGTCAGCTGCAGATCGAGCGCGTTCAGGAGGTAGCCCGACGTGTAGGAGCCGGAGAAGAGCTTGATGGTCTGCCAGACCGTCGGATCGCCCCACTTCTTGTCGGCCTCTAGGAACTGCTCCTTGAACGGCTGCGCCGGGTCCATTTTCTTGACGTCGCGCCCGACGCTGCGCATCAGCGAGGACATGCCCGAGAATTCGTAATTGAGCCGTGAGCCGAGGCGGGTGTTCGTCTTCTGCTCGATCGCGATCACGAGGTCGTCGTGCAGCGCTGCGAAGACGGGCTCGTCAGGGATGGTGCCGGCGGCGGGATCCCACGGCCTCAAGGCTTCGACGGTGCGCGGCAGGGTTTCCGGCACGATCTGGTTCTCGACCGAGCGCAACAGCATGTCGCCGATCGGGAAGAGGAAGGTCACGAGCACGAAGATCAGCAGGGGCCCGATCAGCATCAGCGCCCGGAGCTTCTGCGCCCGAAGCGCCCGGCGCAGGCTGGCCTTCAGGGGCCGGCCGTCGGCAGCGAGCACCGGGCCCGCGGTGGCCCGCGGCGCCGGTCCTGCGGTGGCATCGGTCATCGCTCGGCCCTCCCCGTCGTGCGGAACGGGGCCCTGGCGGGCCCCGCTCCAGTGGTCAGGCTACTGGGTCAGCCAGGCCTGGAACTTGGCCTCGACCTCGTCCTGGTTGTCCGCCCACCACTCGATGTTGTTGACCAGGTAGTTCTTCATGTTCGCCGGGTTGGTCGGCATGCTCGGGGCCATGTCGATGCCGAGGTCGGCGTGCTTGCTGACCAGCGGCTGCGACGAGGCGCGCGCCGGCCCGTAGGCGATGTACTTCGCCTGGTCCGCCAGCCGCTGGGTGTCGGTGCCGAACTTCAGGAAGTTCATTACCCGGTCCATCCGCTCCTTCGGCAGGTCGGCGGGGACGATCCAGCCGTCGAAGTCGAAGATCTCCAGTCCCAGAGCATCGCCACCGGCTGCTTCTGCTCCTCGATCACCGAGAAGAGCCGGCCGTTGTAGGTCGAGCCCATCACGACTTCCTTGTCGGCGAGGAGCTGCGGCGTCTCGGCGCCGGCCGACCACCAGACGGTCTGGTCCTTGATGGTGGCGAGCTTGGCGAGCGCGCGGTCTACGCCTTCGGGCGTCGAGAGCACGTCGTAGAGCTCGTCCTTGGCGACGCCGTCGCAGAGCAGCGCCCATTCGAGGTTCTTCTTGGGCCGCTTCTCGAGGCTGCGCTTGCCGGGGAACTTCTGCAGGTCGAACACGTCGCAGATCTGGGTCGGGACCGCGCCGTTCCACTCCGCCACGTCGGTGCGGTAGCCGAAGGTGGTCGAGAACACGATCTGCGGGACGAAGCAGTCGTTGATCAGCGCCGGCGCCGAAGTCCGCGGTCGGCGTCGAGCCGTCGGTGCCGGGGGCGAGGGCGGTGTCGAAGTCGATGGTCGCCGCCAGGCCCTCGTCGCAGAGGCGCTGGCTGTCGGGGCCCTCGACGTCGACGAGGTCCCAGGTGACGTTGCCGGCCTCGTTCTGGGCGCGGAGCTTGGCCACCGCCTCGTTCGAGCTCTCGTCCCAGGTGAACTTGGTGCCGGTCAGCTCTGCATAGGGCTCGGTATAGGCCTTCTGCTGCGAGGTCTGGTAGGCGCCGCCCCAGGAGACGACGGTCATCGCGTCGGCGCAGCCGTCGCAGGGGCCCACGTCGTCCTGCGCCATGGCCATGCCGCCGATCGGCAGGGCCGCGAGGGCGGCGGCTCCAAGTAGCTTGATTAGTTTCATTCCGGTCTCCCTGACCATTGGCCCGATGTATGCTTTGCCTCCGGCCCCCGGGCAGGAGCCGGAAGCGTTCCCTTTCAGGCGGCGTCCAGCGCGCGGCAGTCGTCGGTGCGCCAGCCGACCGTGGTTCCGGCGCCGACCTTCAGCGTCGCGTTGGCCTTGCTGTTCGGCACCTTGACGATGAAGTCGCCGTTGCCGTGAACCACCAGCCGGCAGCGGATGTGGTCGCCGTGATAGATCAGCTCGAGCACCTCGGCCTCGGTCCGGTTCTCCTCGGACACGTCCCCGACCATCACCCGCTCCGGGCGGATCGAGAGCTGGGTGCGCGCCCCCGGGTCGCCGCAGCTTACCGCGGTCGCGCGGCAGGTGTCGCCGTCCTCCAGGCGCACGGTCGCGAAGCCGCCGTCGATCGCCTCGATGGTGCCGAAGAGGCGGTTGTTCTCGCCGATGAACTGGGCGACGAAGGCGTTCTCCGGCCGCTCGTAGAGATCCTCGGGCGCTGCGAGCTGCTGGATCTTGCCGTCGTTGAAGACCGCGATGCGGTCCGACATGGTCAGCGCCTCGGACTGGTCGTGGGTGACGTAGACCACGGTGACGCCGAGCCGCTCGTGCAGGTGCTTGATCTCGTACTGCATCTGCTCGCGGAGCTGCTTGTCGAGCGCGCCGAGCGGCTCGTCCATCAGCACCAGCTCGGGCTCGAAGACCAGCGCGCGGGCGAGGGCGATGCGCTGCTGCTGGCCGCCGGAGAGCTGCGCCGGGCGGCGGCCGGCGAAGCGGCCCATCTGCACCATGTCGAGCGCGCGCGCGACCTTGGCGTCGATCTCGGCCTTGGGCAGCTTGCGCACCTGCAGCGGGAAGGCGAGGTTCTCGCCGACGGTCATGTGCGGGAAGAGCGCGTAGTTCTGGAACACCATGCCGATGCCGCGCTTGTGCGGCGGGATGTTGTTGATCGGCCGGCCGGCCAGGCGGATCTCGCCGTGGGTGGCGGTCTCGAAGCCCGCGAGCATCATCAGGCTGGTGGTCTTGCCCGAGCCGGACGGCCCGAGCATGGTCAGGAACTCGCCCTGACCGATGTCGAGGTCGAGGTCTTTGACCACCAGGGTCTCGCCGTCATAGCTCTTCTGCACATGCTCGAAAGCCACGAAGGCCGCGTCGCCGCGATCGACCGCCATACCCGTAAACCCCGTTGGTGCTCGGGACTGATCGCCCGCTTTGCATGGAAGCTAAGCACATCGGCCGTGCCGACGCAATTTTCCGCCAGCGTTGCGCCGGCATTGTAATGTAGAACCGCGGGCGGCCGCGTGGGCGATGCGGCGACACCACAGGCAGGAAACGCACAGGAATCGATCATAAGCGTATCACTGCCGAAATTGCCGGCGAAACGCAACCGGCCGCCGCCTGGTTTTGAGGCAGCCGCCGCCCAGCGTCGGGCGGCGTCCGGCTTGCGTTTTGCCGGTCGGTCGAATTTAGTGACTCAAGAGCGCGCGCGGGGAGGCAGGCATCAGCAGCTTCAATGAGATGTTCGATGGCGACAAGGTGCGTCCCGCCTACCAACACCTGCTCGATTGGGTCAAGACCAGCTCGCCCGAGGTGCTGAGCCAGAAGAAGCAGGAGGCCGAGGCGCTGTTCCGGCGCATCGGCATCACCTTCGCGGTCTATGGCGAGGGCGGCGACACCGAGCGGCTGATTCCCTTCGACATGATGCCGCGGGTCTTCACCGAGGCGGAGTGGCGCCGGCTGGAGCGCGGGGTCAAGCAGCGGGCGCGGGCGCTGAACGCCTTCCTCTGGGACGTCTATCATCGCGCCGAGATCGTGCGGGCGGGGGTGATCCCGGCGGACCTGGTGTTCGGCAACGAAGCCTACGAGCCGGCCATGGTCGGGATCGATCCGCCGGCGCGGGTCTATAGCCATATCGTCGGCATCGACCTAGTGCGGACCGGGCCCGAGGACTTCTTCGTGCTCGAGGACAACTGCCGCACGCCGTCGGGGGTCTCCTACATGCTGGAGAACCGCGAGATCATGATGCGGATGTTCCCGGAGCTGTTCCGGGCCACCCGGATCGCGCCGGTGGACGACTATCCCGTCGCGGCTGCGCCGGACGCTGGCGAGCGTGGCGCCGCCGAAGTGCGAGGGCGAGCCGGTCAGCGTGGTGCTGTCGCCGGGGTCGTTCAACAGCGCCTATTACGAGCATTCGTTCCTCGCCGACCAGATGGGCATCGAGCTGGTCGAGGGGATGGACCTCTTCGTGCAGGGCGACTTCGTCTATATGCGCACCACCGAGGGGCCGAAGCGGGTCGACGTGATCTACCGGCGGATCGACGACGGCTTCCTCGATCCCCTGTGCTTCCGCTCCGATTCGATGCTGGGCGTGCCGGGGCTGATGAACGTCTACCGCTCCGGCGGGGTGACGATCTGCTCGGCGCCGGGCGCGGGGGTCGCCGACGACAAGGCGGTCTATACCTACGTTCCCGACATGATCCGCTTCTATCTGGGCGAGCAGGCGATCCTGAAGAACGTGCAGACCTGGAAGTGCGGCGATCCGAGCGACCGCGCGTACGTGCTCGAGCATCTCAAGGAACTGGTGGTCAAGGAGGTGCACGGCTCGGGCGGCTACGGGATGCTGGTCGGGCCGAAGTCGAGCAAGGAGCAGATCGCCGCCTATGCCGAGCGGATCAAGGCGGATCCGGCGGACTTCATCGCCCAGCCGACGCTGGCGCTCTCGACCTGCCCGACCTTCGAGGAAGAGGGGCTGGCGCCACGGCACGTCGACCTGCGCCCCTTCTGCCTGGTCGGCCGCGAGGTGCATCTCTGCCCGGGCGGCCTGACGCGGGTGGCGCTGACGGAGGGTTCGCTGGTGGTGAACTCGAGCCAGGGCGGCGGGGTCAAGGACACCTGGGTGCTGGCGGACTAGCGGGCGGGAGGGCACGTGATGGACAGGGACCCGGCTACATTCGAGCGCGAGAGCGGCTACGTGCCGGTCGGCGATCTCCGCATCTACTTCGAAGTGCAGGGCGAAGGGCCTCCGCTCCTCCTGCTGCACGGGGGCATGAACACGATCGAAACCTCCTTCGCCGACCTGCGGAAGGCGCTGGCGCCGGGCCGCCGGATCGTCGCTATCGAGCAGCAGGGCCACGGCCGGACCGGCGACGCCGACCGCCCGCTGCGCTACGAGCGGATGGTCGAGGACAGCGCGGCCGTGCTCGCGGCGCGCGGCCTCGCGGGGGTGGACGTCTTCGGCTGGAGCGACGGCGGGATCGTGGGCCTCGGGCTTGCGGCGCGGCATCCCCGCCTCGTGCGCCGGATCGCGGTCTGCGGGGCCGGCTATAGCCGCGACGGGGATAGCCCGGAGGCGACCGAGATGTTCCAGAGCATCGACCCCGACGAAAGCGGCATGGCGCCGTTCCGCGAAGCCTATCGGCGCGTCGCCCCGCGGCCGGGCGACTGGTCCCGCCTGATCGAGAAGTGCAAGGAGATGTGGCGGAGCTTCGAGGGCTGGCCGGAGGCGGAGATGCGCACGATCGCGGCGCCGCTCCTGGTCATGGTCGGCGACCGGGACACCGTTCGCCTCGAGCATGCGATCGAGCTCTTCCGCATGGCGCCGCAGGGACGGCTTGCGGTGCTGCCCGGGAGCGACCATCTCGTCCCGCTTTCCCGAGGCGAATGGGTGGCCGCGATGCTCGCGGATTTCTTCGATGCGCCCGACGAAGTGACGGAGTGACGCCGGGACGATGCTGAGCCGGACCGCAGAGAACCTCTATTGGGTCGCCCGCTACATGGAGCGGGCCGAGACGATGGCGCGGCTCCTGGAGGTCGGCTACCGGATGGCGCTGATGCCCTCGGCCGGCGAGGGCTATCGCAACGAATGGGCCTCGCTGGTCGCCGCGGCCGGCTCCTCGCTCGGCTTCGAGGCGAAGTTCGGCGAGGTTTTCCGCCAGCGCGACGTCGAGACCTGGCTGTTTTTCGACCGGGAGAATCCGTCGAGCGTGATCTCCTGCATCGAGACCGCCCGGCAGAACGGGCGCGCGGTGCGGACCGCGCTCACCACCGAGATGTGGGACGCGCTGAACGGGGCCTATCTCGACCTGGGCGAGCTCGAGCGGCGGCCCCGGACCGAGGCGTTGCTGCCGCAGCTCTGCGATTGGACCAAGCGCCAAGGCTCGCTGCTGCGCGGGGCGACCGAAGGCACGCACCTGCAGAACGACGGCTACGACTTTCTGAACCTCGGCTACTATCTCGAGCGCGGCGACAACACCTCGCGGCTGCTCGACGTCAAATACTATGTGCTCTTGCCGACCACCGACATGGTGGGCGGCACCATCGACACCTACCAGTGGACGACGCTGCTCCGGGCGCTGTCCTCCTATCGGGCGTTCCACTGGTCCTACGGCGGCGAGTACAGTCCGCGGAAGATCGCGCATTTCCTGATCCTGAACCGCGCCTGCCCGCGGTCGCTGCTGCATTGCCAGGACCAGGTCGGGCATCATCTCGGCCGGCTGGCGCGGGCCTACGGCAGCCGCACGCGGGCGCACGACCGCATCCACGGGCTGCTCGGGGAGCTGGCCGAGGCGCAGGTCGAGAATATCATCGAGGAGGGGCTGCACGAGTTCCTCACCCGCTTCATCCATGAAAACGCCGCGCTCGCCCAGGACGTGGCGGACGGCTATTTGTTCGGGGTCCAGTGAAATGCGCCTGACCGTCCGGCACTCGACGCTCTACCATTTCGACGTGCCGATGCGCTTCGTCACCCAGAGCCATCGGCTGACGCCGGTGACGAACGCCAGCCAGACGGTGATCGACTGGTCGGTCTCGGCCGAGGGCGCGGCCTTCGGGGCGGGGTTCACCGATGGCGCCGGCGATCGGATCTCCACGATGACCGCGCAAGGGCCAGTGGAGCGGGTGGCGGTGCAGGTCGAAGGCACGGTGGAGACCACGGATACCGCCGGGGTGCTGCGCAACCACCGCGAGGTCATCTCGCCGCGGGTCTATCTGCAGCCGACCCATGCGACGCTGGCCAACCGGGCGCTGATCGACCTCAAGGACGCCGCGCTGGAAGGCGGGGAGGTGAGCGAGCTCTCCCGGGCGCACCGGCTGGCAAACGCGGTCTCGGACGCCATCGCCTACGTCGTCGGGGCGACCGCGGCGGAGGCCACCGCCGCGGAGGCGCTGGCGCTGGGCCAGGGGGTCTGCCAGGACCAGGCGCATGCGCTGATCGCGCTCTGCCACATCGCGGGCCTGCCGGCGCGCTACGTCACCGGATACCTCTTGACCGGGGATGAGACCGCGGCGGGCGAGGCGGCGCACGCCTGGGCGGAGATTTATCTGGACGGGCTCGGCTGGGTGGGGTTCGATCCGGCCAACCGCTGCTGCCCGGACGAGCGCTACATCCGCCTCGGCTCCGGACGCGACGCGCGGGACGCAGCGCCGATCCGCGGCATGTCACGGGGCGGCGGGGTCGAGGCGATGGACGTGACCGTGGTGGTCGCGGCGCAGCAGTAGGCGCTAGGGCGGACAATCCGGCAGAACCGGATCGTTCGCTCTAGATACTTGAATTGCCGCGATCTCTTAACCATCGGAGGGTACCGTCCGATTGGATATCGCTGGAACCGGAGCGCGAGGAATGACCTATTGCGTCGGCCTGCTGCTGGAAGCCGGCATCGTCATGCTGTCGGACACCCGCACCAATGCGGGCTTCGACAATATCGCCTGCTTCCGCAAGATGTTCGTGTTCGAGGCCTCCGGCGAGCGGGTGATCACCATCCTGACCGCCGGCAACCTCTCGGTGACGCAGACGGTGATCGCGAAGCTCCGCCACGAGATCGCTCGTGACGATCCGGAGACCTCGATCATGCATGCGGGCAGCATGCTGCGGGTGGCCGAGATCGTCGGGCGGACGCTGAACGAGGTCTATGTCGACGTCGACAAGCGGATGACGCACAGCGACGTCTCGGCCTCGGCCTCGATGCTGCTCGGCGGCCAGCGGCTCGGCGGGCAGCTCCGGCTGTTCCTGATCTACCGCGAGGGCAATTTCATCGAGGCGACCGACGACACGCCGTACCTGCAGATCGGCGAGCACAAGTACGGCAAGCCGATCCTCGACCGGGTGGTGCAGCCGTCGACGCCGCTCGAGGACGGGCGCAAGGCGGTGCTGATCTCGATGGATTCGACGCTGCGCTCGAACCTCTCGGTGGGGATGCCGCTCGACGTGCTGACCATCCGCCGCAACGAGTACCGGGTGGCGACTCGCGAGCGCATCGAGGCCGGCGATCCGACCTTCGTCGCCTTGTCGGAGGCCTGGAGCAAGGCGCTGCGGGACGGGTTCCACAACCTGCCGGGATGAGCTGGGGCCTGGCGGCCTAGACGTACTGGGCGACGCCGTTGCCGAACGACCAGTCTTCGGGGGTCACTTCGACGAGGTTGATGAAGACGTCCTCGCGTCGCAGGCCGACGGTGTCGTAGAGGCCGTCGGCGACGGCGCGGTAGAAGGCGAGCTTCTTCTCGCGGGTGCGGCCGCGGCTCAGGGTCACCTGGATGATCAGCGCCTGGCGCGAGCGGGTGACGCCGAGATAGGCGGGGTCGATCAGCAGGCAGTCGTCGTCGTGCTCGGTGATGACCTGGAAGCGGTCGCCGTCCGGGACGTCGAGGGTGGCGCGCAGCGCGCCGTAGACGACATCGGCGATGGCCTGGCGGCGCTCGGGGGTGCTGCCGCGGGGCAGGTCGATGCGGACGAGAGGCATGGGGCGTCTCCTCAGGCGGCCGGCATCGCGGTCTCGACCAGCCGCGCCCACCAGGAGCAGCCGACCGGGATCAGCTCGTCGTTGAAGTCGTATTTCGGGTGGTGGAGCTTGGCGGTGTCGCCGTTGCCGACGAAGATCATCGCGCCGGGGCGGGCGTTCAGCATGAAGGAGAAGTCCTCCGCCCCCATCACCGGCGGGGTGGCGGCGTCGACGCGCGGGGCGCCGACGATCTCGGCGGCGACGCGGGCGGCGAAGTCGGCCTGGGCCTCGGCGTTGACGGTGACCGGATAGCCGCGGCGGTAGGTGAGCCGCGCCTCGGCGCCGTAGGCGGTGGCGGTGGCGGCGATCACCTCGGCCATCCGGGCCTCGATCAGGTCCTGGGTGGCGGCGTCGAGCGAGCGGGCGGTGCCGCGCAGCTCGACGTGGCCCGGGATGATGTTGGTGGCGTCGGTCTCGGTGCGGAAGCTCGTGACCGAGACCACCGCGGGCTTCAGCGGGTCGACGTTGCGCGAGACGATGCTTTGCAGCGCCAGCACGATGGCGCTGGCGGCGACCACCGGGTCGATGGCGTGGTGCGGCTGGGCGGCGTGGCCGCCGCGGCCGGTGACCGCGATGTGGAAGTCGTCGGAGGCGGCGAGGAAGGCGCCGGCGCGGATCGCGAAGTCGCCGGCCGGGGCGCCGGGCATGTTGTGCATGCCGTAGACCTCCTGGATGCCGAAGCGCTCCATCAGCCCGTCCTCGACCATCTCGCGGCCGCCGCCGCCGCCTTCCTCCGCCGGCTGGAAGATCACCACCGCGGTGCCGTCGAAGTTGCGGGTCTCGGCGAGATATTGCGCGGCGCCGAGCAGCATCGCGGTGTGGCCGTCGTGGCCGCAGGCGTGCATCGCGCCGGGGGTGCCGGAGGCGTAGGGCAGGCCGGTCGCCTCGGTCATCGGCAGCGCGTCCATGTCGGCGCGCAGGCCGACGACGCGGCCGGAGCCGGTGTCGCGGCCGCGGATCACCCCGACGACGCCGGTGCGGCCGAGGCCGGTCACCACCTCGTCGCAGCCGAAGCCGCGGAGCTTGTCCGCGACCAGCGCGCTGGTGCGGTGGGTGTCGAACAGCACCTCCGGGTGGGCGTGGATGTCCTGGCGCCAGGCGGCGATCTCGGGGGCGAGGGCGGCGATGCGGTTGATCACGGGCATGGGGCGCGGCTCCTTCAGGCGGCGAGGTGGCGGATCAGGCGGCGGACGAAGGCTGTGCCGGCGTCGAGCTGGTCCGTGGTGATGAATTCGTCGGGCTGGTGGGCCTGGGCGATCGAGCCGGGGCCGCAGATCACCGTCGGCAGGCCGCGCGCCTGGAAGTGGCCGGCCTCGGTCTGGTAGGAGGCGGTGTGCCGGCCGTTGTCGCCGGTGAGCGCGCGGGCGAGGCGCTCGGCCGGCGGGTCGGCGAGGAAGCCCGGCAGCGCCATGCGGGTGGTGAAGCGGATCGCGGCATCGGGGTGGACGGCGCGGAGCAGTGCCTCGCGACGGGCGGCCTCGGCGAGGATGCGGCCCTGCCAGAGCTCGACGGTCTCGCCGGGGAGAAAGCGCACCTCGCCGGCGAAGCTGCAGTCGCGCGCGGTGATGTTGGTGCGCGGTGCCGCCGGCGATGGTGCCGACGTGGACCGTGGAATAGGGCGGGTCGAAGTCGTTGGGGGGGGCGGTGCGGGCGCTCTCGGCCATCAGGCCCGCCATCCAGTCGATCAGGCTTGCGGCGGCCATCACCGCCGAGACGCCGGTGTGGAGCAGGCTCGAATGCACCTCGTGGCCGCGGATCTCGGCGCGGAAGCCCCAGCTGCCCTTCTGGCCGGTGACCACGGCGAGGCCGGTGGGCTCGCCGACGATCACCGCTTCCGGGCGGGGGAAGGCCGCGAGCATCGCCTCGATCATCGGCGGGGCGCCGAGGCAGCCGATCTCCTCGTCGTAGCTGAGCGCGATGACGATGGGGCGGGCGAGGTTGGCCGCGAGCATCTCGGGGACGAGCGCGAGCGCGGTGGCGGCGAAGCCCTTCATGTCGGCGGCGCCGCGGCCGTGCAGGCGGCCGGCGCGCTCGGTCAGGGTCCAGGGGTCGGTGGTCCAGGCCTGGCCTCCAACGGGAACCACGTCGCTGTGGCCGGAGAGGACGACGCCGCCCGGGACCGTCGGGCCGATCAGCGCGAGGAGCGCGGCCTTCTCGCCGGTGGCGTCGGGCACGCGGGCGCTGGCGACGCCGTGGCCGGCGAGATAGTCTTCGACGAAGCCGACGAGATCGAGGTTCGAGCGGGTGGAGACCGTGGGAAAGGCGACCAGGCGGGCCAGCATCTCGCGCGGGGACAGCCCCAGGGCCATGATCGATCCTCGGTGACGGCGCCGATCCGGCGCCGGCGGGCGCAGCCTCAGACCGGCAGTTCCCGGTTGTCGCGCCGGATTTTCTGCTGTTTAGTGAAGCCGATGCGTGCCGGGGACCCGCCGGTCCGGCGGAGTCGACGCACGGCGCATATCGCAGTCCTCAGGGGGCTCACCGCATGCTGGACGGACCCGCGCCGGTCCTGGAGGTGTCGGATCTCCGGACGGTGTTCGCCACCCGCGACGGGGCGATCCATGCGGTGAACGGCGTCAGCTTCGCCATCGCGCCGGGCGAGCTGCTCGGGGTCGTCGGCGAGAGCGGGTCGGGCAAGTCGGTGACGATGATGTCGCTGATGGGCCTGCTTGCCGAGCCCGCCGGCCGAGGTGGTCGGCGGATCGATCCTCTACCAGGGCCGCGAGGTGCGCCAGATGTCGGCGCGCGAGCTTCGGGCGCTGCGCGGCGGCGGCATCGGCTTCGTCTTCCAGGATCCGATGACCAGCCTCAATCCGGTCTTCACCGTCGGCTACCAGCTGATGGAGCCGATCCGGGCGCATCTCGGCCTGTCGCGGCGGGCGGCGCGGGCGCGGGCGGCGGAGCTGCTGGCGCTGGTCGGGCATCCCGGACGCGACGCGCCGGCTCGACGATTATCCGCACCAGTTCTCCGGCGGCATGCGCCAGCGGGTGATGATCGCGATGGCGCTGTCGTGCGATCCGAAGCTGCTGATCGCCGACGAGCCGACCACGGCGCTCGACGTCACCATCCAGGCGCAGATCCTCGAGATCGTGCGCGAACTGCGCAGCCGGCTCGGCATGGGGATCATCTGGATCACCCACGACCTGGGGCTGGTGGCGGGAATCGCCGACCGGGTGATGGTGATGTACGCGGGCTACGTGGTCGAGCAGGGGCCGGTGGCGGAGATCTTCGCCGATCCGCGGCACCCCTACACCCGGGCGCTGCTCGGCACCGTGCCGAGCGTGGTCGGCGCCCGGGACCGGCGGCTGCGCACCATCGAGGGTCAGCCGCCGGTGCTCCTGGCCGAGCCGCGGTCCTGCCCGTTCGCGCCGCGCTGCGCGCATGTCTTCAACCGCTGCCGGGTCGAGAACCCGCCGCGGCTGCCGGTCGGACCGGGGCATGACGCCGCCTGCTGGTGGGACGCCGAGACCGGGGATCCGCGCCATGTCGCCTGAGCCGCGGTCGCTGGTCCGCGTCGCCGGGCTCAAGATGTACTTCCCGATCTACAAGGGCGTGCTGCGGCGCGAGGCGGGCCGGATCAAGGCGGTGGACGACGTGAGCTTCGACATCGCCGAGGGCGAGACGCTGGGCCTCGTCGGCGAGTCGGGCTGCGGCAAGTCGACCACCGGGCCGGGCGATCCTGCGGCTCTACGAGCCGACCGGCGGGCGTGATCGAGCTCGAGGGCCAGGACATCGCCCGGCTGGAGGGCGGGGCGCTCAGGGCGCTGCGGCCGAAGATGCAGATGATCTTCCAGGATCCGCAGGCGAGCCTGAACCCGCGGATGACGGTGGGCTCGATCATCGCCGAGCCGCTCGACGAGCATGCGGCGCTGAGCCGGGCCGGACCGCAAGGCGCGGGTGATGCGAGCTGATGGACGCGGTCGGGCTCAACCGCGCCTTTGCCAACCGCTATCCGCACGAGTTCTCCGGCGGCCAGCGCCAGCGCATCGGCATCGCCCGGGCGCTGGCGCTGAACCCTCGGTTCATCGTCTGCGACGAGCCGATCGCGGCGCTCGACGTCTCGATCCAGGCGCAGGTGGTGAACCTGCTGGAGGACCTGCAGGAAAGGTTCGGGCTGACCTACCTCTTCATCAGCCACGACCTCTCGATGGTGCGCCACATCGCCACCCGGGTGGTGGTGATGTATCTCGGCCGGGTCGCCGAGATCGCGCCCACCGAGGCGCTCTACGCCAGGCCGTTCCACCCCTATACCGAGGCGCTGATCTCGGCGGTGCCGAGCCCTGACCCCGAGGTCGAGGCGCGGCGCACGCGCATCATCCTGAAGGGCGACGTGCCGAGCCCGGCCAATCCGCCGTCGGGATGCGTGTTCTCGACCCGCTGCCCGAAAGTCTTCGGGCGCTGCCGGGTCGAGGTGCCCGCCCTGCTCGACAAGGGCGGGGGACGGCGGGTAGCTTGCCATCTGCACGATCAACTGACGACGCAGGATCAACCGAGGGCCGTGGCGTGAAGCGCGGGCCCCAGCATCAGCGGGGAGCATGATCATGAAGCTGAGAAACATCCTCTTGGGCGCGAGTGCCGGCGCGCTCTGCGCCTCGGCGGCCTTCGCCGAGCGCGGGTCGGACGGCCAGCTCAATGTCCTCTACTGGCAGGCGATCTCGATCATGACGCCGTACCTGTCGGGCGGCACCAAGGACCTGCAGGCGGCGAGTCTGGTGATCGAGCCGCTGGCGCGCTACAACGAGAAGGGCGATCTGGTGCCCTATCTCGCGCAGGAGATCCCGACCGTCGAGAACGGCGGGGTGTCGGCGGATCTGACCACGATCACCTGGAAGCTCAAGGACGGGCTGCTCTGGTCGGACGGCTCGCCGGTCACCGCCGAGGACGCGGTCTTCACCTGGCAGTATTGCACCGACCCGGCCGGCGGCTGCTCGCAGATCCAGAATTTCACCGACGTGAAGAGCATCGAGGCGGTCGATCCGCAGACGATCAAGGTCACTTTCTCGGTGCCGAAACCCTTCCCCTACGGGCCGCTGGTCGGCGCACAGGCGCCGATCATCCAGAAAAAGCAATTCGCCGACTGCCTCGGGGCCAAGGCGCCGGAGTGCACGCAGGCCAACACCTATCCGATCGGGACCGGGCCGTTCGTGGTGAAGGACTTCAAGGCCAACGACACGGTGCTGCTGGAGGCCAACCCGAACTTCCGCGATCCGGCGAAGCCCGCGTTCGCGACCCTGGTGCTGAAGGGCGGCGGCGACGCGGCCTCGCGCGGCGCGCGCGGTGCTCGAGACCGGCGAGTTCGACTATGCCTGGAACGCCCAGGTCGAGCCCGAGATCCTGCAGCAGATGGAGGCCGGCGGGAAGGGCGAGGTGATCTCGGCCTTCGGCAGCAACGTCGAGCGCATCCATATCAACCAGACCGATCCCGACCCGGCGCTCGGCGACACCCGCTCGACCAAGGCGCATCTGCACCCGTTCCTGACCGACGAGAACGTGGTGCAGGGCGCTGAGCCTCGCGATCGACCGCGAGATCCTGGTCGAGACCGGCTATGGCGCGGCCGGGCAGGTGACCTGCAACCTGGTGCCAGGCCCGGAGGTCAACGCCTCGCCAAACAACGACTGGTGCAAGAAGCAGGACATCGACGCGGCGAACAAGCTTCTCGACGAGGCGGGCTGGGTGAAGGGCTCGGATGGGGTGCGCGCCAAGGACGGCAAGCGGCTGAGCCTGCTCTACCAGAGCTCGACCAACTCGGTGCGCCAGGCGGCGCAGGCGCTGATCAAGCAGTGGTGGAACGAGATCGGCGTCGAGGTCGAGCTGCGCAACGTCGACGCCAGCGTGTTCTTCGGCAGCGATCCGGGGTCGCCCGACACCTTCCAGAAGTTCTACGCCGACGTCGAGATGCTCGCCAACGAGTTCGACGGCACCGACCCGCAGCGGTATCTCGGCGAGTGGCTGTGCTCGGAATGGCCGCGCCCGGAGACCCAGTGGCAGGGCATGAACATCTCGCGCTTCTGCGAGCCGGCCTACGACGAGCTCCACGCGACGCTCGGCAAGACCGCCGGGGCCGAGGCGCGCGGCAAGATCATCATCGAGCTCAACGACATGATCGTGAACTCGCCGGCGATCGTGCCGCTGGTCTGGCGCGGCCGGGTCTCGACCAAGGCGAAGACCCTCGGCGGCGTGGTGATGAATCCCTGGGACAGCGAGCTCTGGAACGTCGCCGACTGGTACCGCGTGAAAGAGTGACGCGCCCGGCCCGGGCCAGCCGCGGCCCGGGCCCTCAGCGGAGTTCGGCCCGATGCTCAGCTACACGCTCCGGCGGCTGCTTTTCGCGATCCCGACGCTCCTCGTCATCAGCTTCATCATCTTCGCGCTGCTCGATCTCTCCCCCGGCGATCCGACCGGCAACCTGCCGCTGACCATCCCGCCGGAGGTGCGCGACCAGATCCGGCTCAGCCTCGGGCTCGGCGAGCCGTTCCACATCCGCTATCTCTACTGGCTGCAGCAGTTCTTCGTGAACGAGCCCTTGAACATCCTGGAGCGGCTGACCGGCTGGACCATCGGCGACAGCGCTCACCGGCTCAGGGTAATCAGCTGGCAGACCCGCTCGCCGGTGGTCGACCTGATCGTGCAGCGGCTGCCGCAGACGCTCTGGGTGGTCGGCCTCTCCTATCTCTTCGGCATCCTGATCGCGGTGCCGATCGGGGTGATCTCGGCCTACCGGCAGTATTCCTGGTTCGACCAGTTCGGGACGCTCTTCTCGCTGATCGGCTTCTCGGTGCCGACCTTCTTCACCGGGCTGGTGCTGATCGTGATCTTCTCGGTCAAGCTCCACTGGCTGCCGTCGATCTATGACACCACGCTGAAGGTGACCGACCTCGCGAGCCTCTGGCTGCAGATCAAGCAGATGATCATGCCGGTCGCGGTGCTCGCGCTCTTCAACGCGGCGCAGCTCAGCCGCTACATGCGCGCCTCGATGCTCGACAATCTCAGCCAGGACTATGTCCGCACCGCCCGCGCCAAGGGGATGACCGAGCGGGTGGTGCTGCTGGTGCACGTGCTGCGCAACAGCCTGATCCCGGTGGTGACGGTGATCGCGCTCGGCATCCCGACGATCTTCGGCGGCGCCATCATCACCGAGCAGATCTTCCGGGTGAACGGGCTCGGCCAGCTCCTGATCACCGGCATCCAGGGCGCCGACATCCCGCTGGTGCAGACGCTGACCTTCATCTTCGCGGTGCTGATCGTGCTCTTCAACCTGATCGCCGACGTGCTCTACGGCATCCTCGACCCGCGGATTCGCTATGACTGAGGCGCTGGCCGCAGCGCCGCGGGCGATCGATACCCCCGAGCGCAGCCTCTGGAGCGACGTCTGGTTCCAGTTCCGCCACCATCGCGGCGCGATGGTCGGCGTGGTCATCTTCGCGCTGATCGTCTTCGGGGTGGTGTTCGGGCCGTGGCTGCACACCACCGATCCGCAGTTCATCGACGTGCGGGCGCGCAACGTGCTGCCGTCGCTGGCGCATCCGATGGGCACCGACAACATCGGCCGCGACATCTTCGCCCAGGTGCTGCAGGGCGGGCGGGTGTCGCTGGCGGTCGGCGTCACCGCGATGCTGCTCGCGCTCTTTCTCGGCACGCTGATCGGGGTGCTCGCCGGCTACTTCCGCCGGCTGGACGGCTGGCTGATGCGACTGACCGATCTCTTCCTGGCGCTGCCGATCCTGCCGCTGCTCCTCGTGGTCATCATGCTCTTCCGCGACACGCTGCGCGCGGCGATCGGGCCGGAGCTCGGGATCTTCCTTTTGATCGTCTTCATCATCGGCGTCACCAGCTGGATGCAGACCGCGCGGATCGTCCGCGGCGACGTGCTGGCGCTGAAGCAGCGGGAGTTCGTGCTGGCGGCGAAGTCGGTCGGAACGCCGAACCGGCGGATCATCACCCGCCACGTGCTGCCGAACGTGCTGTCGCCGATCATGGTCTCGGCGACGCTGGGGGTGGCCAACGCCATCATCACCGAGAGCGCGCTGTCGTTCCTCGGGCTGGGGTTCCCGTCAGACTTCCCGACCTGGGGGCGGCTGCTGTTCGACGGCGCCAACTTCATGACGCTGACCCCCGCGCGGGTGATCTGGCCGGGCCTCGCGATCTCGCTGACCGTGCTCTCGATCAACTTCATCGGCGACGGGCTGCGCGATGCGCTGGATCCGCGGATCCGCGGCCGCTGATCGTTCGTACACCAACAACCTGCTACACTTGAAAACATGGCTGCGTGAGACCTGAAACAATGCAGGTCTAGAACCCGATAACTGCGGACGGGAGCCGATGAGCTTCCGGGGCATCGAAGACAAGGCCAAGTCGATTGGGCTTTCGGTGCCTGTGTAGCAATGAAGTCGAAATTGAAAGGGATACGAAGATGAACTCCAAGCTCAACACGATCGCCGCCGTTGCCATCGCTCTGGTCGCCGCGGTTCCCGCCTTCGCCGGCACCCAGGTCGTCGCCGGCAACGGCGTCACCCTGACCGAGGCCGCCGCGATCAAGTTCAACCGCGACACGCGGTCGGACGACCGGCAGACCGTTTCGTGGTTCCCGGCGCGTCCGGCGACACCAGCCAGCTCGCGGCCGCGGCCGGCCTGATCGGCCGACGAGGCGCAGGGCCTGTCGCTGAACGAGGTCTACGTCGCGAAGATCAACCGCGAAGCCCGCGGCGACGACAAGCAGGCGGTCAAGGGCGGCCAGGTGACGATGGGCACCCGCTCGGCCTTCACCGGCACCTCGAACGTGCAGCTGATCGCGGTCTCCGGCCTCTCGTCGCAGGATGCGGCCGGGATGAGCCTGACCGAGATCGCCGCCGCCAAGTTCGCGCGTGACACCGACACCGACGGCAAGTGAGTCCGATCGGCCTGCCGGGTCTCCCCGACCCGCTGACCCCGGCCGCCCCCGCGGCCGGGGTTGTTCGTTTCTCGGCATCCGTTGTGGTATGATCTCGGAGGGGGACCGCGTGATGGCCGAGACAGCGGGGACGCTGGGTGACCAGGAATACTTCCTGCGAGGGTGGCGGACCTACCGAAAGGTCCTCGATCTCAATTACATGTTCCATCGCGAGGTCTATGGCCTGCTGCGGCGGACCGCGATCGAGGCGGCGCCCGCCGGGTTCAACTTCCTCGACATCGCCTGCGGCGACGCGGCGGCGACGGCCGGGGCGCTGCGCGGCAGTCCGGTCGGAAGCTATGTCGGCATCGACATCTCGCGTCCGGCGCTCGAGATCGCTCGTGACGAACTCGCGGGGCTCGACTGTCCGGTCACGCTGATCGAGAGCGATT
>CAVVSO010000003.1:0-49937 GCA_963750745.1 uncultured Alphaproteobacteria bacterium
AAGGGGTGTCGGCGGCGGCCGCCCGCATCCAGCTTTTGCCGGAAAGCCCGCCCGGCTGGCGCATTAGCGCAATCCGCTCGGCGCGCGGCAGCGCTGCAAGCCAAGGGCCCTGCAAGGGCGGAGCCGCGTCGATATGGGCAAGCAGGATTTGCGCGGCCCGGTTACCTTCCGCCGCGAGCTCGGCGAACTCAGGCAAGGCGGTTTCGTCGTTATCGTTAAGCCAGAGTTCCAGCGCCACCTGAAACCGCGCGTCGTTTAACCGCTCGCCTGGGCTGCAAGCAGAAGTTCAGCCGGCACGAGGAGCCAGAATAAGCTGGCGACAAGACGGAGTATGCGCATCGCGGCGAGGTTATTTGTGCTTCCCGATCATAGCATGAGCGGAGCCACCGCGAAACCGCGCGCCACTCTTCCAACCCAGCGATCGACGGTCAGGGTCTGCTTGTGGCGCAATCCCGACGAAGAGGTGCGGCACTGTATCGACTGCTACCGGCCTGAAGCCGCCCTCCGGCAAACACGGCGACTTGGCCGAACCAGGTAGCCAGGCGGCTAGGCACTGTCCCCATAAACGGGATTCCCCTTTTGTTTCGGTTCTAATTCAACCTTCCGAAAGAGGAGGGTTTGATGCGCCGACACGAACTGAGCGACGAGGAATGGTCGATCATCCAGCCGCTGTTGCCGAGCAAGCCGCGCGGTGTGCCGCGGGTGGACGACCGGCGGGTGCTGAACGGCATCTTGTGGCGGTTCCGGACGGGAGCGCCGTGGCGTGACATCCCGAGCCTGCGGCCGCGAACGACGCTTTACAACCGCTTCGTGCGCTGGCGGGCTGCGGGGGTGTGTGATCGCATTCTCGCTGCAGTATCAGCGGCTTACGACGGCGACATCGTGATGATGAACTCGTCCTGCGTGCGTGTCCACCAGCACGGCGCCGCCATCAAAAGGGGGGTCCCGACGCCGGGGATGGTGGCATGGGACGCTCCCGGGGCGGGCTAACCACCAAGATCCACGCGCTGGTCGATGCCGACGGCCGTCCGGTGAAGCTCATGCTGACGCCGGGCCAGGCGGGCGATGCCCCGGCTGCAGCGAGCTTGCTCGAAGACCTCGCCCCCGGCGCGACGTTCATCGCCGACCGGGCCTACGACACCAACGCCATCCGCGATCTCGCCGCCGAGCGCGGCGCCTGGGCCAACATCCACTTCAGCCGCCTCGATCCGCAAGGGCAGCTTCGCCTTCTCCAGCTGGGTCTACCGCCAGCGAAACTTGGTCGAGCGCTTCTTCAACCGGATCAAACAGTTCCGTGGCCTCGCCACCCGCTACGACCGAAAACCCGAGAACTTCCGCGCCGCGCTTCAGCTTGCCGCCATCCGCATCTGGCTTGCAGCTAAATAAGTCCGCACCCTAGGCAATAGCTCGCCAGAAATCCAGAATGGCGCCGGCCAAAAGGTCGGGACCGGTCCTATCTGCGATGTGTTGTTGACCCGGCATGACAACGGTCCGCGCATTTGGCAGAGCCATTTCGAGCATGGTGTTCACCCTGCTTGCAGCGGGGGGACTGTCCCCGCCGAGGAGGAGCAGGACGGGTGTCGACAGCTTACCCGCCTTGTCGGCGGGCAAGCGATAGGATTCTGTGGCGCGGGCCTCTCGGGGGATCGTGCGTGCCACGTCGATGCGTTCGTTCCAGCCCGGCTCCGACATGATCTGGTCCATCTCGCCAGAAGAGATCCCGACGATGTCGACGAGCAAAGCTGTCAGAACACCTTCCAGATCGTCGTTGGCAAGGAGCTCGTCGAACCGCTCAAGCTGAGCCGGCGTAAACAGGCTTTGGTCGTCGACGACCATCCACGGCTCGTACAGGATAAGCCCGGAAATGCTGTCAGACTGCATCGCCGCACCCAGTGCGCAAATAGCGCCGAAGGAGTGACCATACAGAAGCAGTGGCGGGTGGAGCGCATTGGTGACAGCAATAATATCTTCATACTCGCGCTCGATCGCATAGTCCGGACTATCGCCGCTATCGCCACGACCTCGGCGGTCCATTGTGGCGACGGTCAGATCAGCTTGCAAAAACGGACGAACTGAATCCGAAGTTCGTTCGGTTCCCGGTCATGCCGTGAACGACGACAAGAGCGGGCCCCGTTCCACCCTGCTCGAAAGCGATCAAAGTCCCGTCGGCGCTGGCAATTGTCTTCAAGACGACCTCCTCGCTGTTGCCAAAAGTCGGGACCCTGCCCGATCATGGATCTTTCCCTGCCCCGGAGGTGAAGAACGGCCCGTGCGGGCCCGGGCCGGGCACCGCTCCGGAAACCCGTGCCCGCCTACTTGATTGGCGCCTCGGCGCTCAGGAGCGCCCCGACCAGCGCCGCCTGGCCGCGCACCCCGGTCCGGTCGAACATCCGCTGCAGATGTGTCCTGAGCGTGTTGACGCTTACCTCAAGAATCTCCGAGGCGCTGGCGAGATCGTGGCCGTCCACGATCAGTCGGGCCAGCCGGACCTGCGCCGGCGACAGGCCGTAGATCGTCGCCGCCTGCTCGATCCGGCGGGAGACCATAAGGACGTTGTCGAACGACACCAGGGCCTTGCCGTCCTCCAGCACCACCCAGCAATAGAGCGGAGCACCGGATTCGTTCTCGCCGAGAATGACCGAACGGGCCGGCCGGGTCGCACCGCTGGGCGGCGCGTGGAATCGCAGCTCCTGGAACGCCCATTGCAGCGCATCGCCGAGTGCCGCATCGCAGTCGCGCCGGCGGGCGCGCAGGCGGCCGGAAGCCACCACCAGAGCCGGATGATCCCTGATCCGCTCCCGCGCCGGCGGGTTCATCCAGAGCACCTTGCGATCCGCATCGATCTCGATCAACGGGCCGATCTCGTGCTCGACGGTGCGCCCCATCATCACCAGGCAGCCGATCTTCCAGGCGCCGTCGACGCGGTGGAAGATTTGAGCTCGTGTTCACGCCCGGCATTTCGAAGTCATCGCCGGTATCGGTCCCGACCTGATCGTAGCTGACCCAGGCCATGTCCCCGATGACGTTGACATTGACCCTCTCCCAGTGAATGCGCTCGGCAATCTCGTAAGGCGTCGAGAAGCGCTCCATGGAGAGCTTCATGCGCGATGCAATCGCATCCCACCCTTCGTCCACGTGGGTGCCGAGCGAGGCCAACGCGGTCATGCGGCGGGTCTTCGGAGAGTGCACCCAGTGCTGCGCCATCGCCGGGAAGTCCCGGCGCAGCCAGGCGTCGGTCTCGGCTCGGAGGACCGCCAGGATCGCGGCCGCGTCGGCGTCGCTGTCGTCCATTCCGGCGCGATCCCCGATGGCGTCGGGGACCAGGTTATACGCTGCGGGCCGGCGGCGTGAGCGGCGATCGCCCGGGGCATGCTCAGACCTGGGCGATGCCGGTCAGGAGAAGGAACACTCCGGCCGCGGTGGCCAGCGAGACCAGCGTCCCGAGCCGCGGCCGCGGCAGGGCGCTCGTGCGGTAGTAGCGCTCCTCGGCGGCGGCATCCATCCTGAAGCGGCTGTTGCGGGTGAGGTTGGCGGCGATGAGGCTGGTGAAATCCACGGCGACCGATGTCGAGCGACCGCATTGGGCCGATCGCGACTGGTCAGCCGCCTTCCGGCGCTGAGCCACCGGCGCTAGAGAGTGTTCGTCGTTGTGCCGGGCGTGGGCATTTCGCCGCCACGTCCGAGTGGGAGCAGTCTGCTCCAGCGAGACCAGACTCACCTATAACGGGTCGAAAGAGCGAGGGCAGAAAATGGGCAGAAAAGGGCAGAAAATCCGTGACTACAGGAATGAGCGCCGATGGCCCGGCAGCACATTAACTTTTGATTTCAGAGACTTAGCCTTGGTGGAGGGGGCTGGATTCGAACCAGCGTAGGGTTACCCCGACGGATTTACAGTCCGTTGCATTTGACCGCTCTGCCACCCCTCCGCGGATGCCTCCGGCGCCTGCGCGCCCGAGCGGGTGGCCGCGGGATTAGGACAGGGCAGCCGGCGCGTCAACTCGAAACCGCGGGCGCGCTTGCAATGCCGGGACGCGCGTGCGATCCCGCCGCCGATGGGGGGGGCGGCCCATGGGACGCAAGCCGGCGTGGGCGATCGAGCGCGAGCGGGAGCGGCGGGACGACGGCGGCGTCTGGCTGTTCGGTCTGCACGCGGTGCGCGACGCGCTGGCCAATCCGGCGCGGGTGCGGCGGCGGCTGGTGGTGACGCGCAACGCCGCCGAGCGCCTGGCCGAGGCGATCGCCGTCTCCGGGCTACCCCGAGCTCGCCGACCCGCGCCGGTTCGACGCGCCGCTCGACCCGCAGTCGGTGCACCAGGGCGCGGCGCTCGAGGTCGAGCCGCTCGACTGGGGCTCGGTCTCCGAATCTGCGCCCCCCGCGGCGGCACGCCGGTGGTGCTGCTGCTCGACCGGGTCACCGATCCGCACAACGTCGGCGCGATCCTGCGCTCGGCCGAGGTGTTCGGCGCCCGGGCGGTGATCGCACCCCGCCGGCACGCCGCGCCGGAAACCGGGGCGCTGGCCAAGGCCGCCTCCGGCGCGCTCGAGCGGCAGCCCTACCTCAGGGTGCCCAATCTCGCCGGCGCGATGGGAAGCCTGCGCGAGATGGGCTACGCGATCGTCGGCCTCGACGGCGGCGCCGAAGCACCGCTCGACGCAGCGCTCGGCCCTTCGCCGGACGGCCGCTGGCGCTGGCGCTCGGCGCCGAGGGGCCTGGCCTGCGCGAGCTGACCGGCAAGCTCTGCGACCGGATGGCCCGCATCCCTGCAGCGGGCCGCTTCGGCTCACTCAACGTCTCGAACGCCGCGGCGGTGGCGCTCTACGCCGCCGCGGCCCGTGACGCGAAGGTGTGACGGAAAAGTGTGACATGACGATCACATTTTGCTCATGGACCTTTCCGAAACGGGGCGCCGACCCCATATTCCGCAGAGAAGCAGCTGGCGTGGAACCGCCCTGCTTCATCTCACTGTCCCTCGTTCCAACTGAGCGCCCGGAATTGTCCGGGCGCTTTTTTCGGCTGCCTCAGGCATGACCCCGACCTCTGATGACCTGCTGCGCCGGGTGCTCACGGAAACGCGGACGGTCGCGGTGGTCGGACTCTCCCCGAACGAATTGCGCCCCTCTTTCTACGTCGCCCGCTACCTGCGGCTCAAAGGCTACCGGGTGACCCCGGTCAACCCCGGCGTCGCCGGCACGATATTGCTGGGCGAGACGGTTCGGCCCGATCTCGCAAGCCTGCCCGCCGACCTCGGGCCGATCGAGATGGTCGATATCTTCCGCCGCTCCGACCGTGCCGGCGGCGTAGTCGACGCGGCGCTCGCGCATCTCCTCCACCGCGGCCTCAGGACGATCTGGATGCAGATCGGCGTCATCGACGCGGCCGCCGCGGCGCGCGCGGAGGCCGCCGGCGTCACGGTGATCATGGACCGCTGCCCGAAGATCGAGCACCAGCGGCTCTTCGGCGCCGCCTGAGCCCGCCGCTTTCGGCCTTTCACTCGCCGGACGGCGCGGCTATACTGCGCGCCATGAGCGGTATTGCGCGGACACGAGCGGATTTCGGAACGGCGGCCCAGGGCCTGCCGCGCCGGCTGCTTCTGCTTAGCCGCCTCTGAGCGTGCCGGGGTCCGGCGCGCGCGCTCAGAGGTGAGCCTGACGCGCCGCAGGAAGCCTCTCAGTCCAGGGATCAATTCGATGACCGACCCGCAAGCCGCTCAGGACCGCGTCCTGATCTTCGACACCACGCTTCGCGACGGCGAGCAGTCGCCCGGCGCCACCATGACGCTCGAGGAGAAGCTGCAGATCGCCACGCTCCTCGACGAGATGGGCGTCGACATCATCGAGGCGGGCTTCCCGATCGCCTCGGACGGCGACTTCGAGGCGGTGAGCCGCGATCGCCAGGCTCGCCGCGAACGCGGTGATCTGCGGCCTGGCCCGCGCCAACACCGCCGACATCGACCGCTGCTGGGAGGCGGTGAGCCACGCGCGGCGGCCGCGCATCCACACCTTCATCGGCACCTCGCCGCTGCACCGGGCGAATCCCAGGGCGCTCGACATGGAGGCGATGGCCGAGCGGATCCACGACACCGTCACCCACGCCCGCAACCTCTGCGACAACGTGCAGTGGTCGCCGATGGACGCGACCCGGACCGAGCACGACTACCTCTGCCGGGTCTGTCGAGATCGCGATCAAGGCCGGCGCGACGACGATCAACATCCCCGACACCGTCGGCTACACCGCCCCGCGCGAGAGCGCCGAGCTCATCCGCGATGCTGCTCGAGCGGGTGCCGGGGGCGGACGACGTGGTCTTCGCCACCCACTGCCACAACGACCTCGGCATGGCGACGGCGAACGCGCTGGCCGCGGTCGAGGCCGGCGCGCGGCAGATCGAGTGCACGATCAACGGCCTCGGCGAGCGCGCCGGCAACACCGCGCTCGAGGAGGTGGTGATGGCGATGCGGGTGCGCAACGACATCATGCCGTACCCGACCGGCATCGACACCACGAAGATCATGCAGGCGAGCCGGCTCGTCGCGACCGTCTCGGGCTTCCCGGTGCAGTTCAACAAGGCGATCGTCGGCAAGAACGCCTTCGCCCACGAGAGCGGCATCCACCAGGACGGGATGCTGAAGAACGCCCAGACCTTCGAGATCATGCGCCCCGAGGACGTCGGCCTCAACGCCACCAACCTCGTCATGGGCAAGCACTCGGGCCGCGCCGCGCTGCGCTCGAAGCTGAGCGAGCTCGGCTACAAGCTCGGCGACAACCAGCTCAACGACGTCTTCGTGCGCTTCAAGGAGCTCGCCGACCGCAAGAAGGAGGTCTACGACGACGACCTCGTCGCGCTGATGCAGGACACCGGCACCAACGCCGCCAACGACCGCATCCAGGTGAAGCGCCTGAAGGTGGTCTGCGGCACCGAGGCGCCGCAGACCGCCGAGCTGACGCTGACCATCGACGGCGTCGAGCACGCGGTGACCGCGACCGGCGACGGCCCGGTGGACGCCGGCCTTCAACGCGGTGCAGCCAGCTGGTGCCGCAACAGCGCCCGGCTCGCGCTCTACCAGGTGCACGCGGTGACCGAGGGCACCGACGCCCAGGCGACGGTCAGCGTCCGGCTCGAGGAGGACGGCAAGATCGCCACCGGCCAGTCGGCCGACACCGACACCGTGGTCGCCTCGACCCGGGCCTACGTGAACGCGCTCAACAAGCTGCTGGTGCGGCGGCTGAAGACCGCGCCGGCCGCGCAGACGGCGTGACTTTCGGCTCCGCCGCGCGGCGGGGCCGATCCTCAGACCATGCCCCAGAGATCGGCCTCGGCAACCTGCGCCTCCGTGACGATCCCGCTGGCCGGGTCGGAGGGATCGACGAAGACGAAGTCCTCGATGCCGTGGGTCACTACGCCGATCGACGCGAGGTGTTGGCTGGCGGCGCCGTCCACGAGCTGCGCGGCGACCCGCGCCTGGACCTGGTCCGAGACCGCCAGATAGAGCGTGTCGTCGCCCTGCCCGCCGACGAACACGCCTCCGTCGGTGGCATTGCGTCCGCCCTGCAGGGTCGCCTCAACGTACAGGAAGGCGTCGCCGCCGCGGTCGCCGGTCATGATGTCGTAGCCGAGGCCGTCGACGAGCAGATCGTCGCCGCCGCCACCGTGCGCGAAGTCATGGCCGCCCGAGCCGGCAACCACATCGTCGCCCAAGCCACCGTCGAGCAAGTCGCGCCCGGCACCGCCGGCGACGATGTCGTTGCCTGTGCCGCCTGTCACCAGGTCGTTGCCGAGACCCGCCAGCACCACGTCATCGCCGCTTCCGGCATAGACCCGGTCGGCGCCGCCGCCGGCGAGCACCGGATCCTTGGCGGTGCCGCGCTCCGGATCACGTCGGCATCGGCACCGAGGAGTTGGGTCCGGCTGGTCACGCTCTCGGCGGCGAAGGCGCCGAGCACGCCGTGGGTGGCGGCAGTCGGATGCACGAGGTCGAAGAACATGATCCGGTCGAGATCGACGCCGGCGACCGCCGGGTTCTCGGGGATGACCGCGGCCGGCTCGTGGTTCGCGTCGAGTACGAGCGTGGGGTTCGCGGCCGAGCCGAGCAGCTTCGGCGAGCGGATCAGCTCCGGCAGCAGGCCGAAGGTCGAGGGATCGGCAACCAGTTCGTCGGCGATGCGATGCATGTCGACGACCTCGACCTCGAGCCCGCCTTGGCGCAGCAGCGCCGCGCTCTGCTCGAGCCCGGCGTTGTGGGCACCGATCACCATGTCGGCCAGCGCAACCTGCTCGGGGGTCAGGAACGAGGCCGAGGGGAAGAACGACAGGCCGGGCAGGTTGTAGAGCAGCACCGAATGGACCCCGGCGGCGCCGACCGCCGCGGCGGCGGCAACGGTCTGCGTCAGGACGCCGGCGACCAGCGCGCCGGCCTCGGCCTGGGCGGTCGCAGCGCTGGTGGGGTGGAAGTTGGCGTAGTCGTTGAAGCCGATGAAGAACGCCGCGGCAGTCCCCGCGACCGGTCCGGTGTCGGCGAGGAAGCGGGCCACCTGCCCGCCGAGATTGGTGTCGAAGGCGAGGTCCTCGGCCGTGGCGCCGGGCAGCACCGGGTCGAAAGGCAACGTCTTGCCATCGAAACTCTCGTGGATGATGTCCTGGACGGTGCGTTCGCCGAGGGCGCGCGCGCCGCCGACGGCGTAGACGTCGGCCGAGGCCCCGAGCAGATCGGGCGTCACCCCGGACTGCACTTCGCCGTTCGAGAACCAGCCGACGTAGCCGGCGGAACTCCGGCGGCACCGGGACCGTCAGCACCCGGCTCGCCACCTCGTGGAAGGCGCCGTGATCGCTGAGGCTGTCGCCGAAATAGACGATGCGGCTCGGTGTCGTCTCGAGGGTCATGCGGGCTCCCTAAGGTTGTTATGCAGCGACTTGCCGTCTGCAAAGGTGGCGCCCGCTTAGAGGCTCGGCCAAACCCCCGCAACCCTAAGGAGAACGGTCCGCGAAGATTCTTGCTCGCGTTGCGTTGCATTCTCCGCAAAATTTCATCCAATGGTTGCGGAAAATTGCTGTAACATCGCCCGCAGGATGAATTGCGAGGACTTTACCGGGTACGGGATGGCGGAATATAACGAGCGCGCGGCCGTGCGCGAGCATCCGAAAAAAAACGACACCGGCCAGGGTTGAAGGGCAAGAGACTATGTTTGGCGCATTGAGCGGACTGTTCTCGTCCGACATGGCGATCGATCTCGGGACCGCCAATACGCTTGATCTACATCAAGGGCAAGGGCATCGTCCTGAACGAGCCCTCGGTCGTCGCCTATCACTTCAAGGACGGCAAGAAACGGGTGCTCGCGGTCGGCGAGGACGCCAAGCTGATGCTCGGCCGCACGCCCGGAGTCGATCCAGGCGATCCGGCCGCTGCGCGACGGGGTGATCGCCGACTTCGACGTCGCCGAGGAGATGATCAAGCACTTCATCCGCAAGGTGCACCGCCGCGGCGGCTGGTCCAAGCCGAAGATCCTCGTCTGCGTGCCGCACGGCGCGACCCCGGTCGAGACGCCGCGCGATCCGCGAGAGCGTGCTGGCCGCCGGCGCCCGCAAGGCGGGCTGATCTCCGAGCCGATCGCCGCGGCGATCGGCGCGGGCATGCCGATCGCCGATCCGACCGGCAACATGGTGGTCGACATCGGCGGCGGCACCACCGAGGTCGCGGTGCTGTCGCTCGGCGACGTGGTCTATGCCCGCTCGATCCGGGTCGGCGGCGACCGCATGGACGAGGCGATCATCAACTACCTGCGCCGCCAGCATAACCTGCTGGTCGGCGAGTCGACCGCCGAGAAGATCAAGCTCGAGATCGGCACCGCGCGGATGCCCGACGACGGCCGCGGCGCCCGAATGGACGTGCGCGGCCGCGACCTCCTGAACGGCGTGCCGAAGGAGATGGAGATCAGCCAGGCGCAGATCGCCGAGGCGCTGAGCGAGACGGTGCAGACCATCGTCGAGGCGGTGATGACCGCGCTCGAGCAGACGCCGCCCGATCTCGCCGCCGACATCGTCGACCGCGGCGTGATGCTGACCGGCGGCGGCGCGCTGCTCGGCGACCTCGACCTGGCGCTCCGCGAGCAGACCGGGCTCGCGATCACCGTCGCCGAGGACTCGCTCAACTGCGTCGCGCTCGGCACCGGCAAGTCCTTGGAGTTTGAAACCCAGCTCGCGCATGTGATAGACTTCGGCACCTGAGGCGGGCGCCAAGATCCGTCCGCGGCAAGGCCGCCGGAGGCGCCCGGCCAGAGGCATCGAATCAGCGTGGCGTTCCGCAGCGAGCAATCCCCCGACTACCTCCGCGGCGTCCGCCGGGTGCTGTTCGGCGTCATCGCCGCGGTGCTGCTCATGATCTTCCTGATCTGGCGCATCGACAACGCCCGGGTCGAGCAGCTCCGCATCAGTCTGATCGACCGCTTCGTGCCGAGCTTCGCCTGGACGGTGAAGCCGGTCGCGGCGACGGCGCGGATGCTGACCGACCTCCGCTCCTACCAGCGGGTCTATGAGCAGAACGCCGAGCTCCGCCGCGAGCTGCAGCGGATGCAGGGCTGGCGCGAGGCGGCGCTGCAGCTCGAGCAGAAGAACGCCCGCCTGCTCGCGCTCAACAACGTGCGGCTGAGCCCGCGGCTGACCTTCGTCACCGGCGAGGTCATGGCCGACAGCGGCAGCCCGTTCCTGCGCTCGGCGATGGTGAACGTCGGCCGTATCGACGGCGTCACCGACGGCTCGGCGGCGCTCGACGGGCTCGGGCTCGTCGGCCGCATCGCCGGCGTCGGCGAGCGCTCGGCGCGGATCATCCTGCTCAACGACGGCTCCAGCCGGGTGCCGGCGGTGATCCGGCCGTCCGGCCAGCACGCGATGGTCGCCGGCGACAACAGCCTGTCGCCGGCGCTCGAGTTCATCGACCAGGTCGACGAGCTCCGCCCCGGCGACCGGGTGGTGAGCTCCGGCGACGGCGGGCTCTATCCGCCGGACATCCTGATCGGCCAGGTGGTGATCGGACCCGACGGCCGCCAGCGGGTCCGGCTCGCCGCCAACTACCGCCAGCTCGACTTCGTGCGGGTGGTGCGCGCCGTGCCGGCCGCGGCCGTCGAAGGCCCGGGCGGGCTGATCGGTCCGCTCCTCGCGGGGCAGCCGGCGCCCGCGCCCGCGCCTGGAGCCGCCGAGTGAACCGGCCCCGCACCCTGCCCCCCTTCACCGAAAAGCTGCTGTTCCTCGCCCTCGGCGTCGTCGCGGTCCAGGCGGCGCTGATCCCGCTCGGCCCCGGCGGCGCGCTGGTGCCGCCGGATCTGCTCTACGGCCTCACCGTCGCCTGGGTGATCCGCCGCCCGGCCACCGCGCCGATCTGGGTGGTGCTGGCGCTCGGGCTCTTCGCCGACGTCATGCTGTCGCGCCCGCTCGGCCTCGGCGCGCTCGGCCTCCTGCTCGCCTCCGAATGGTTCCGCCACCGGGCGCGCCGCTTCCACGGCGCCCCCTTCCCGCTCGAATGGCTCGCCGCCGCGGCCGGCTTCGCGGCGATGCTCGCCGGCATGGCGATCGCCATGGCCCTCGTCCTCCTCGATCCGCCCGGCCTCGGCACGCTGCTCCACCATCTCCTGACGACCGCGCTGGCCTACCCGCTGATCGTCTTCGGCCTCACCTGGTGCCTGCGCCTGCGCGCCCCGCAGGCCCACCGCTTCGGCAACCCGCTGGGGCGCCTCGAATGAGCCGCAAGCCCGACGCCCCGGCGCCGCGGATCACCCGCCGGGGCCTGGTCCTGCTCGGGCTGCAGGCCGGGGTGATCGGCACCCTCGCCTGGCGGATGCGCGACCTTCAGGTCCTTGAGCACGAGCGCTACAGCCTCCTCGCCGAGGAAAACCGCGTCAACATCCGCCTGCTCCCCCCGGCCCGCGGCCTGATCCTCGACCGCCAGGGCAAGCTCCTCGCCGGCAACCGGCAGAACTACCGCGTCACCATGGTCCGCGAGCAGGCCCGCGACCCGGCGGCGGTGCTGGCACGGCTCGCCACGATCATCGCGCTGCCCCCCGACATCCAGGAACGCGCGCTGAAGGAAATGGCGGGCCGCAGCGCCTTCGTCCCGGTGGTGGTCACCGAGCACCTGAGCTGGGACGAGGTGGTCCGCGTCTCGGCCAACGCCCCGCTCCTGCCCGGGGTGATCCCCGAGGTCGGCCTCAGCCGCTTCTACCCCGACGGGCCGGCCACCTCGCAGGTGATCGGCTACGTCGGCCCGGTCTCCGAGGCCGACCTCGCCAAGCTCGAGGACCCCGACCCGCTCTTGCAAATCCCGCGCTTCCAGATCGGTAAGACCGGCATCGAGGTCCGGCTCGAGGCCGACCTCCGCGGCCATGCCGGCACCCAGAAGATCGAGGTCAGCGCCGCCGGCCGGGTGATGCGCGAGCTCGGCCGCGTCGAAGGCACCGCCGGCAAGGATCTCTGAGCTCACCCTCGATCTCGCGCTGCAGTCCTACGCGATGCAGCGGATGGCCGGCCTCAGCGCCGCCGCCGCGGTGATCGACGTCACCAACGGCGATATCGTCGCCCTCGCCTCGGTCCCCGGCTTCGATCCCAACAGCTTCGTCTTCGGCATCTCCTCCCCGGAATGGCAGGGCCTTCTCGCCGACGACTACCGGCCGCTCGCCAACAAGACCATCACCGGCACCTACCCGCCCGGCTCGACCTTCAAGGTCTGCATGGCGCTGGCAGCGCTGGAGGCCGGCGTCGTCAGCCCCGGCGACGGCGTGCATTGCGCCGGCGGCACCTACCTCGGCAAACGGCGCTTCCACTGCTGGAAGCACGGCGGCCACGGCCGGGTCGACATGCGCCGCAGCCTCGCCCAGTCCTGCGACTGCTACTACTACGAAATGGGCCGCCGCCTCGGCCCCGACCGGATCAGCGAGATGGCGCACCGCCTCGGGCTCGGCGTCCGCCACGACCTGCCGATGCCCGCGGTCAGCGAGGGCAACATGCCCGACGCCGAGTGGAAAAAGGTCAACCGCAAGGAGTCCTGGACCACCGGCGACAGCTTCAACTACGGCATCGGCCAGGGCTTCACCCTCGCCTCGCCGCTGCAGCTCGCGGTGATGACCGCGCGGGTCGCCAGCGGCACCGCGGTGAAGCCGCGCATCCTCAGGGCGATCGACGGCGTGCCCGAGCCGCTGGCGCCCTTCGAGCCGCTCGACATCGCGCCGCAGCACCTCCGCACCGTCCGCGACGGCATGTTCGCGGTCTCCAACGAGGGCACGGCCTTTCGCTCCCGCATCGTCGATCCGGCGATGACCATGGCCGGCAAGACCGGCACCAGCCAGGTCCGCATCATCACCGCCGCCGAGCGCGCCGCCGGCGTCACCTCGAACGAGCAGCTGCCCTGGAAGCGCCGTGACCACGCGCTCTTCGTCTGCTTCGCCCCTTACGACCAGCCGAAGTACGCGGTCGCCCAGATCGTCGAGCACGGCGGCGGCGGCTCGGCGGTGGCGGCGCCGATCGCCCGCGACATCCTGCTCTTCGCGCTCTGCGGCGGCCTGCCGCCGCTCGAGGCCTATCCCACCGACCAGCGCAAGGCGATCGAAGAGCAGCGCGCGCTTTTGCCGGCCGCCGAGGCGGTGCCCGCGAGGGATCGGGCGTGAGCGCCTACGACGCCACCGGCCGCGGCACCCCGCAAGGCCTCGCCAAGCTGGTCGCGATCAACTGGGCGCTGGTGCTCCTGCTCGGCGCCGTCGCCTGCACCGGCTTTCTGATGCTCTACTCGGTCGCCGGCGGCGCCACCGAGCCCTGGGCCGGGCCGCAGATGCTGCGCTTCGGCGTCGGCATGGTGGCGATGATCGGCATCGCCATGATCGACATCCGCTTCTGGCGGCTGGTCTCGCCGCTCGCCTACATCGGCTCGCTCGCGCTGCTCATCCTGGTCGAGATCATGGGCGAGATCGGCATGGGCGCCCAGCGCTGGATCGACCTCGGCCCGGTCCAGCTGCAGCCCTCCGAGCTGATGAAGGTCTCGCTGGTGATGGTGCTCGCCGCCTACTACCACCGGCTCGACCCGGCCAAGGTCTCGCGTCCCTTCTGGCTCATCCTGCCGCTGGTCCTCACCGCGATCCCGGTAGCGCTGGTGATGAAGCAGCCCGACCTCGGCACCGCCATCCTGCTCCTCGCCGGCGCCGGCGCGGTGATGTTCCTCGCCGGCGTCAGCCTCTGGTACTTCGCCGCCGCCATCGCCGGCGGCGTCGGCCTCGTCGCCGCCGTCATCGAATCGCACGGCACCGACTGGCAGCTGATCAAGGAGTACCAGTTCGCCCGCATCTTCACCTTCCTCGACCCCGACGCCGACCCGCTCGGCGCCGGCTACCACATCACCCAGGCCAAGATCGCGCTCGGCTCCGGCGGCCTCTCCGGCCGCGGCTTCATGCAAGGCACGCAGGCCCGGCTGAACTTCCTGCCCGAGAAGCACACCGACTTCATCTTCACCACGCTGGCCGAGGAGTTCGGCTTCATGGGCTCGATGGCGCTGCTCGTGCTTTACGCGCTGATCGTGGTCTTCTGCGTCGCCTCGGCGATCTCCAACCGCGACCGCTTCGGGGCGCTCTTGACCGGCGGCATCGCCACCACCTTCTTCCTGCTCTTCGCGGTCAACATGGGCATGGTGATGGGGATGATGCCGGTGGTCGGCGTGCCGCTGCCCTTCGTCTCCTACGGCGGCTCGGCGATGCTGATGCTTCTCGCGGCCTTCGGACTGGTGCAGAGTGCCCACGTCCACCGCCCCCGCAACCGCGACTGAACCGATCCCCCGTGACCACCCGCGTCCTCTTCTCCGCTCCGCCCGAGCACTGGCCGCTCTGGCGCCCGCATCTTCTCGCCGCCTTCGCCGCCGAGGATCTCGACGTCACCCTGACCGACGACCCCGCCGGCCCCTGGAGCTTCGACTATCTGGTCTATCGCCCCGGCGGCCCGGTCGCCGACTTCACCCCCTTCGTCCGGCTGAAGGCGGTGCTGAGCCTCTGGGCCGGCGTCGAGGCGATCATCGGCGAGCCGACCCTCACGGCGCCGCTCTGCCGCATGGTCGATGCCGGCCTGACCCGCGGCATGGCCGAATGGGTCGCCGGGCACGTCCTTCGCTACCACCTCGGGCTCGACGTCCACATCCTCGGCCAGGACGGCGTCTGGCGGAACGGCATCACCCCGCCGCTCGCCCCGAACCGCACCGTAGGCCTCCTCGGCCTCGGCGAGATCGGCCGCGCCACCGCCGCCACCCTCGCCGGGCTCGGCTTCGACCTCCACGGCTGGAGCCGCCGCCCGCGCGACCTCCCCGGCATCGCCACCGCCTCCGGCGCCGACGGCCTCGAAAGCGTGCTGCGCGAGGCGGAGATCCTGGTGGCGCTGCTGCCCTCGACCCCCGACACCGCCAACCTCCTCAACGCCCGCACCCTGGCGCTGCTGCCGCCGGGCGCCCGGCTGATCAACGCCGGCCGCGGCACGCTGATCGACGACGCCGCACTCCTCGACGCGCTCGACGCCGGCCGCATCGCCCACGCGACGCTCGACGTCTTCCGCGACGAGCCGCTGCCGCCCGAGCATCCCTACTGGGCGCACCCCCGCGTCACCGTCTCGCCGCACGTCGCCGCCGAGACCCGCCCCGAGACCGCCTCGGAAGCCATCGCCCGCAATATCCGCCGCGGCGAGGACGGCCAGCCGTTCCTGAACGTTGTCGACCGCGGCGCCGGCTACTGACACGGGATCCGGCGGAGCAATTCAGAATGGCCGGCGGCGCAAGGGTTTACGGACTTTCGTTCTGGCTGGAACCCGGCTGGAAAGTGGCTGGAAAATGGCTTGCCACCCATGAACAAGGAGTGAATTGTTAACGTGGGCGCACCGAACCATTCAGCCGGATCGCGCATGAACCGCCACGAGCAGCCCCGCCACCCGCCGCCGCAACTCCGGCACCAGCTCCGCCTCGAACCAGGCGTTGCGCTTCAGCCACCCGGTATTGCGCCACGACGGATGCGGCAGCGGCAGCACGCCTGGCGGCGCGTCCCGCCACCCAGCCACCGTCGTGGTGACGTCGCGCGCGGCCGAGGTGCCAGCGTTGGGCATAGCCGCCGATCAGCAGCGTCAGCCGCACCCCCGGCATCGCCGCCAGCGCCCGGTCCCGCCAAATCGGCGCGCAAACCACTGGCGGTGGCAGGTCGGCGCCTTTGGCGTCATAGCCGGGGAAGCAGAAGGCCATCGGCAGCACCGCGAACTGCCGCCGATCGTAGAAGGCGGCGCGGTCCACCCCGAGCCAGTCCCTGAGCCGGTCGCCCGACGGATCGTCGTAAGGCCGCCCGCTCGCATGCACCCGCGTCCCCGGCGCCTGCCCCGCCAAGAGGATCGGCGCCGTCGCCGACAGCCACGGCACCGGCCGCGGCGCATGGCCGGTCCGGGTCGCCGCGAACCTCTCGGCGCAGATCCGGCACGCCAGCACCGCCTCGGTCAGCTCACCGAGGTCGTCCGCTGCCGGCGAAACTCCGGCCTGGCCGTCCATGCCCATCCCTCCGGCGCAGCCGCCCTTCGGGCGCTCTTGCCCTAGCCCTGCCGCGTATCGTCCAGCGATCCGACCATATAGTGCACCAGTTCCTCGGTGGAGGTGTCCACCGTGCGCTTCTCGGTGACTTTGCGGCCGCGATGCATGACGATCAGCCGGTCGGAGACCGCAAAGACATCCGGCAGCGTATGGGTGATCAGGATCACCGGCACCTGCTGCTCACGGAGCTTCCTGATCAGCTCCAGCACCTTCTGCTGCTCGGGGACGCCGAGGTTGTTGGTCGGCTCGTCCATGATCATCAGCTTGGCGTCCCAATAGACGGCGCGGGCGATGGCCACCGCCTGGCGCTGGCCGCCCGACAGGCTCTCGATCGGCTGGGTCAGCGTCGGGAAATGGATCTCCAGCTCGTCGAGCGCCACCTCGGATTCGCGCAGCATCGTCGCCTCGTCGAGGGTGCGGACCAGCCCGCCGAGATAGCGGTTCTTCAGCTCACGGCCGAGGAAGATGTTGGCGCTGACGTCGAGGTTGTTGGCCAGCGCCAGGTCCTGGTAGATCGTCTCGATCCCCTGCCGCCGCGCGTCGATCGGCCGCGGAAAATATGCCGCCGCCCGTTGAGGAAGATCTCGCCCTCGTCCGGGGTGTGGACGCCGGAGATGCACTTGATCAGCGTCGATTTCCCCGCGCCGTTGTCGCCGAGGAGCGCCACCACCTCGCCGGGGAAGATCTCCAGGCTGACGTCGCGCACCGCGGTCAGCCCGCCGAAGCGCTTGGTGATGCCACGCAGCGAGAGGACCGGCTCGCTCATGCCGGGACTCCGCCGCGGGCGCGGCCGACGATCAGGTCGCGCGACTGGTCGATCAGCACGGCGATGATCACCACCGCGCCGACGACGATGAACTGCCAGAAGGCGTCGACGTTCAGCATCACGAGGCCGGTGGTCAGCACCGCGATGATCAGCGAGCCGATCACCGTGCCGATGATGCTTCCCGCCCCGCCGAACAGGCTAACCCCGCCGATGATCACCGCTGCGATCGAGGAGAGCAGCAACGGGTCGCCGATCACTGCCGATCCGGCGGTGAAGCGCAGCGTCGAGAGGAAGCCGGCAATGCCGGCGGTGATCGCCGAGAGCATGTAGAGCGCGATCACCCGCCGGTCGACCGGAATCCCGGCCCGCCGCGCCGCCTCCATGTTGCCGCCGAGCGCATAGGTATGCCGCCCGAACTGGGTCTTGTGCAAAAGGAACATCGCGATCCCGACCACGATCGCGGTGACGATCACCGGATAGGGCAGGACGCGGTCCATCCGCCGCAGCAGCTCGCCGCTGACCTCCGGCGGAGCGAGGAAGTAGAGCCCGCCGCCCTCGCCGCGGATCAGATAGACCAGCGCCTCGTTGCCATAGGCGCGGATCCCCTGCGGCAACCCGATGACGGTGGTGTTCTCGCTGAGCAGCAGCGCCACGCCGCGGACGATGAACGAGGTGCCGAGGGTCACGATGAAGGCCGGCACCTTCAGCTTGGCGATGATCACGCCGTTCACGAAGCCACGAACCCCGCGCCGGCAACGGCGGCGAGAAAGCCGATGAGCGTGGCGGGAAACAGCGGCACCCCGGCGTTGAAGGCGGCGCGCAGCGCCAGCGCCGACAGCACGGACGCAAGGCTCATCACCCAGCCGACCGAGAGATCGATGCCGGCGCCGATGATGACGAAGGTCTGCCCGAGCCCGAGCAGCACGATCGGCGTGATCGCGACCAGAATGTTCTGCGAGTTGCGGATCGTGAGGAAGCTGACCGACCCGCCGCTGGCGAGCGGCACGGCGATCACGAAGAACAGGATCATCAGACCAAGGAACGCCCAAGCCCAGAGCCTACTGAAGGTGAGCAGGAACCGCTGCCACACGGTCCGGCTCGCGGCGGCCTTGCGTTCCACTGCGTTCACGCCGTCATTCCTTCGGGATGGTGGCCGGGAGCGCCGCAACGGCGCTCCCGCGACGTCTCGGTTGCCGGACGCTCAGTTGCCGGGCACCTGGTAGATGAAACGGGCGATCTCCGGGTCGGCGATGTTGTCCTTGTCGATGATCGCGAAGCCGGTCTCAACGCGCTTCGGCAGGCTGGTGACGCCCGCGGCGTCTGCGGCGGCGAACTCGACCGCCATATAGCCCATGTCGAAAGGCTTCTGCGCGAGCACCATGGTCACGACGCCGTTGTTCAGCGAACTCGATCGCGTCCTTGGTGGCGTCGTAGGCGACGACCTGGACGTGGCCGCCGAGGCCGGCGTTGATCACCGCCTGGCCGGCGCCTTGCGCGCTGAACACGTTGGTGCCGAAGACACCGGCGAGGTCGTGCTCGCGCTCGAGCACGGCGCCGGTCTGTTGGGCGGCCTTGTTCGGGTCGTCCAGGTTGTAGTCCGGGCCGATCACCGTGATGTCGGGGAACTCGTTCTTCATCACCTCGGCGAAGCCCTTCTCGCGGCCCTCGACCGAGCTGACGTTCGGGTTGGTCGAGTTGATGTAGACCTTACCCTTGCCGCCGATCGACTTGGCGAGAGCGCGGCCGGAGATGCGACCGCCCTCGGCGTTGTCCGAGCCGATGTAGCTGAGCGGGAAGGTGACCGGGCCACCGGCGTAGTCGCCGTCGCCGAGGAAGGTGTCGACGGTGATGATCTTGATGCCGGCATCGACCGCCGACTGCAGTGGCCCGACCATCTGGTCCTTGTCGACCGGCGCGGTGATAATGTAGTCGAGATCGCCGCGCGCGACCAGCGCGTCGAGGATCGGGGTCTGCGCCTCGACGCCCCAGGACGGCGGGATCTGGGTCACCACCTCGATGCCAAGGTCGGCGGCCGCCTCGTTCACCCCGAGCTCCATCACCTGGTAGAACGGATCCGTCACGCCGGGCAGAAATCCGATCTTGATCTTCTCCTGCGCCGCGGCTCCCAGCGCAGAGGCAACGAGCAACGCCCCGCTCAGGGCGAGAGTAAGCTTTCTGGACACTTCAATTCCTCCCGGGCTGGTTTTGTTTGACCATCGCCAGCACCAGCGCCCGGCGACGTTTCGCAGTGTATCGGGCCGTCAATTCCCCCGCAACAGCCTCACTCGCCGTAGGGGATCCAGATGTTCTTCACCTGCACCGCGTGCCCGAGCAGGTCCTTGCGGAACGCGATCAGGTCCTGCGCGTCGCCGACATGCGTGCGCTTGAGGTTGCCCGCCGAGCGCCGCTCCACCTCGGCGATCCCGTCGCCCGGCCCGATAGTACCAGACCGCCGCGACATCGAGATGATCGGCGAGCGTCGGCACTAGGTCGGCGCGCCGCCCGGTGACGATGTTGACCACGCCGCCGGGCAGGTCCGAGGTCTCCAGCACCTGGTAGAGGTCGGTCGCGACCAGCGGCTGCGTCTCGCTCGGGCACCACCACCACCCGGTTGCCGAGCGCGATCGCCGGCGCCACCAGCCCGAGCAGCCCGAGCGAGCGTCGGCGCGTCCGGGCAGACGATGCCCATCACGCCGATCGGCTCGCGCATCGCCAGCGCCACGCCGCGGATCGGCACCGAATGCACCGCGCCGTCGTACTTGTCGGCCCAGCCGGCGCAGACGATAACCCGCTCGACCGCCGCGCCGCACCTCGGCCGTCGCCGCCTCGGCGCTGATCCCGCCGAGCGCCGCGATCCGGCCGGCGAACTCCGCCCGCCGCGCCTCGAGGTTCTCCGCGAGATAATAGAGCACCTGCGACCGGGCATAGGCCGACGCCCCGGCCCAACCGCCTGCCGCCTGCGCCGCCTCGACCGCGTTCCTCACGTCCTTGCGGTTGCCGAGCCCGACGTGCCCGGCGAGCCCGCCGGCCGCGTCATGCACCGGCAGCGAATAGCCGCTGTCCGGCCGCGCCTGCTTGCCGCCGATATAGAGTTTCGCGGTACGGTCGAGCCCGGCCTCAGCCGCCGCCACCACGCGCCGCCGCGCCGGCTTTTCCTTCCCGGCAGCCGCGCGCACCGGCCGCAGATACGCCATCATCCCCTCGCGCCCGCCCTCGCGGCCATAGCCGCTCTCGCGCACGCCGCCGAACCCGGCCGCCGCGTCGAGCATGTTGGCGCCGTTGACCCAGACCACGCCGGCGCGGATCTGCGGCGCCACCCCGAGCGCCAGGTTGATATTCTCGCTCCAGACGCTCGCCGACAGGCCGTAGCGGGTGTTGTTGGCGAGCGCCACCGCCTCCGCCGGGGTGCGGAAGCTCATCATCGTCAGCACCGGGCCGAAGATCTCCTCCTGCACCACGGTGTCGGCCGGACCCACATCGCAGATCAGCGTCGGCGGGAAGAAGAAGCCCGCCTCCGGCAGCGGCGCCTGGCGCCTGGATCAGCGTCCCGCCCTCGGCGGCGCCGAGCGCCACCAGCCCGGCGATGCGGTCACGCTGCTCGGCCGAGACGATCGGCCCCATGTCGTTGCTCTTGTCGAGCGGATCGCCGACCCGGAGCTTGCCGAGCCGCGCCGCGAGCTTGGCCCGCATCGCCCCGGCGACGCCCTCCTGCACCAGCAATCGCGAGCCGGCGCAGCAGACCTGGCCCTGGTTGAACCAGATCGAATCGACCACGCCCTCGACCGCGCTGTCGATGTCGGCGTCGTCGAAGACGATGAACGGCGACTTGCCGCCGAGCTCCAGCGTCAGGCTCTTGCCGCTCCCCGCCGTCGCCTCTCGGATCGCCCGGCCGACCTCGGTCGAGCCGGTGAAGGCGACCTTGTCGACCCCGGGATGCGCGACCAGCGCCGCCCCGGTGGCCCCGGCCCCGGTGACGATATTCACGACCCCGGCCGGCAGCCCGATCTCGACGCAGATCTGCGCGAAGAGGAGCGCGGTCAGCGGCGTCTGCTCGGCCGGCTTCAGCACCACGGTGTTGCCAGCGGCCAGCGCCGGCGCGATCTTCCAGGCGAGCATCAGCAGCGGAAAGTTCCACGGGATCACCTGGCCGCAGACCCCGTGCGGCCGGAAGCCCGCGAACTCGCTCTCCGCCACCGCCGCCCAGCCGGCGTGATGGTAGAAATGCCGCACCGCCAGCGGCACGTCGATGTCGCGGGTCTCGCGGATGGTCTTGCCGTTGTCGAGCGTCTCGAGCACCGCCAAGAGCCGCGCTGTGCTTCTGCAGATGCCGCGCCAGCGCATAGAGATGCCGCGCCCGCTCCGGTCCCGGCAGCGCCGCCCACCCCGGCTGCGCCTTGCGCGCCGCCGCGACCGCGCGGTCGATGTCGGCCTCGCCGGCTTCCGCGACATGCGCCAGCACCGCCGCCGGTAGCCGGGTTGAGCGTCGCGAACGTGCTCCCGTCCTTCGCCGCGGCAAAGCTACCGGCGATGAAGAGCCCGAACCGCCGGTCGTGCCCGTTGATCCAGTCGAGCGCCGGCGCCGCCGCCTCGGGGGCCGGGCCGTACTCCAGGGTCTCGAAGATCTCCTTGACCGACATCGGCGCGCTCCTCAGGCCATGGCGTGGCGGTTGGCGGCCGAATAGCGGCCGGTCAGATGGTGCTCGAGCTGCCGCTCGATGTCGCCGAGCAGGCGACGACGCGCCGAAGCGGAAGAGATCCGGCTCCTGCCAGCGCCGCCCGAGCTCCTCCTGCATCATGCTGAGGTAGGTCAGCGCATCCTTGGCCCTGGAGATGCCGCCCGCCGGCTTGTAGCCCACCATGTAGCCGGTGCGCTCGTGATAGGCGCGGATCGCGCGGACCATCACCAGGCTCACCGGCAGCGTCGCGTTGACCGCCTCCTTGCCGGTGGAGGTCTTGATGAAGTCCGACCCCGCCATCATCGCCACCATCGAGGCGCGGCCGACGTCGCGCAGGCTGCCGAGCTCGCCGGTGGCGAGGATCGCCTTCATATGCGCCTCGCCGCAGGCCTCGCGGAAGCTCCGGACCTCGTCATAGAGCGCCTGCCAGTTGCGGCTCAGCACGTGCCGCCGCGAGATCACGATGTCGATCTCCGCCGCCCCCGCCGCCACCGACGCCTCGATCTCCCGCCGCCTGAGCTCGAGCGGCGACAGCCCGGCCGGAAACCCGGTCGAGACCGCCGCCACCGGAATACCGCTGCCCTCCAGCGCCGCGCAGGCCGCCGCCACCATGTCGTGATAGACGCAGACCGCACCCACGGTGATCCCGAGATCGGCGGCCCCGAGACCCGCTAGCAGCTCGCGCCCGATCGGGTTGCGCGCCTTGCGGCAGAGCCGCCGCACCCGGTCCTCGGTATCGTCGCCGGCGAGCGTGGTCAGATCGATGCAGGTGACCGCCTTCAGGAGCCATGCGGCCTGAAAATCCTTCTTCACCGTCCGCCGCGTGCCGAGCGTCGCCGCCCGCCGCTCGATCGCCGAGGTGTTGGCGGTGACCGCCATCACCTCGTCGAGATCGAGCGCGACGCCTGGGTTGCGGATCAGCTTGCCGTCAAGGCGAGGTTCCGGTTTCACGACTTGCCTCCCTCAAGGCCGCGCATGGCTCCACCTTGCCACCTTGCGGGCGGAACGTGGAGTCGCTTGGCGCTATTTCGGCTGCGGCCGTAGAGCAGCAGCATGGCGACGATCACGACGCCGTAGATGATCTGCCGGCCCGCCTCCGGCATCTGCATGACCGACAGGATCGACTGCAGCAGCGTGATCAGGATCACGCCGGCGACGGTGCCGAGATAGGAGCCGCGCCCGCCGAGGATCGAGGTCCCGCCCAGCACCACCGCCGCGATCGACGGCAGCAGATAGGCGTCGCCCATCGACTGCGCCGCCTTCGAGGCATAGCCGGCCAGCAGCACGCCGCCGAAGGCGCTGAGCGCCCCGGAGATCGCAAAGGCGATCAGCACGACGCGCCGCGTGTTGACCCCGGAGAGATAGGCCGCGCGCTCGCGGTTGCCGATGCCGTAGACCGACCGGCCGAAGGTCGTGCGCGTCAGCAGGAACACCGTCGCCGCGCCGATCACCGCCCAGATGATGACCGCGTTCGGCACGCCCGGGGATCGGGAAGCCGGTCGCGAGGTAGCGCATCGCCGGCGAGGCCGAATCCTGCGGCGAGAAGCCGCCGGTGTAGACCACCATCAGCCCCTGCGCGACCGCGTTGGTGGCGAGCGTGATGATCATCGAGGGGATGCGCAGATAGGCGACGCCGAAGCCGTTGACCAGCCCGAACAGCACGCCGCAGAGGATGCCGAACGGGATCGCCAGGACCTCGCCGATCGGCCCGTAGGCGGCCGCCGCGCACGCCATCATCGCCCCGGCCGCGACCACCCAGGGCACCGACAGGTCGATCTGCCCGAGCAGGATGACCATCATCATGCCGGTGGCGATGACGCCGAGGAACGAGGCGACCTTGAGCTGCTGCAGCAGATACTCCGGCGACAGGAAGCTGCGCGAATAGAGGCTGCCGACCAGCAGCAGCAGCAGGATGCAGCCGAACGCCGTCGCCACCGCCGGATCGAGCGCCGGCGCAGCACCGCCGGCAGCCGCGTCCGCGACCGGCCGCTCCGAGCGCGTCGCTCATTCGAACCACTCCAGCCGGTTGCGCACCCGGAACAGCCCGAACGCGCCGAGGCTGACGGCGAGCAGCAGCACCACGCCCTGGAACAGCGGCTGCCACAGCGGATCGAAGTCGAAGACGAAGAGCAGGTCGCCGATGGTGCGGAACGCCAGCGCGCCGAAGATCGCGCCGATGGCGCTGCCCGCGCCGCCGAACAGCGACACGCCGCCCAGCACCACCGCGGCGATCGAGAACAGCGTGTAGGCGTTGCCGCTCGCGAAGGCCGCCTCGCCGGTATAGGTGAAGAAGGTGAGGAACAGCCCGCCGATCGCCGCCAGCAGGCCGGACAGCGTGTAGGCGGCGAACTTGGCGCGGCGGATCGGCACGCCCGACATGTAGGCCGCGACCTCCGACGAGCCCGACGGCATAGGCCGCCCGGCCGATCACCGAGCGGCTGAACGGCACCCAGATCGAGCAGCACCACCAGCGCCAGCGCCACGAGGCTCGCCGGGACGACGCCGAAGAACCGCCCGGTCAGCGCGTCGGCCAGCGTCTCGTTGACCGAGCCGCCGGGAAACGGCCGCAGCAGCAGCGCGAGGCCGAAATAGACCGCGCCCGTCGCGATCGTCGCGACGATCGGCTGCAGCCGGCCGTAGATCACGATCAGCGCCGTTGAGCGCGCCGCAGGCCAGCCCGGCCGCCAGCACGCGCCACGACGCCGAGCGCGGTCTCGAGCGCGCGTGCCGACGACGAGCCACGACGCGAGGCAGTTGGTGAGCATGAAGATCATGCCGACCGAAGGTCGATGCCCGCGGTGATCACCACCAGCGTCTGCGCCATCGCGACGAAGGCGAGCAGCACGCCCTTGTTGGCCGCGGTCTGCACGACGTTGGCGGTGAAGCCCGGCCGGATGGTTCGACGGCATAGATCGCGAACATCAGCGACGAAGATGCCGACCGCGAGCAGCGTGCCGCGCTGCTCGGCCAGCCAGAAGCGCCAGTCCCTCATGCCGCCGCCGCCCGCGCCGGCCGCCACGCGTCGGCGATGTTGAGCGCGCTGGCGATCAGCGCGCGCTCGGTGATCTCCGCCCCTACCAGCTCGCGGATCGACCGCGCCGTCGTACAGCACCAGCACCCGGTCGCAGCAGCCGATCAGCTCGTCATAGTCGGTCGAATAGAACAGGATCGCCGCGCCCGCGTCGGCCAGCCGGCGCAGCAGCTGATAGATCTCCTGCTTGGTGCCGACATCGATGCCGCGCGTCGGATCGTTGAGCAGGATGATGCGCGGCTTGCTCATCAGCCACTTGGCGATCACCACCTTCTGCTGGTTGCCGCCCGACAGCGCGCCGACCGGGACGTCGATGCCCGGCGGTGCGGATGCCGAGCAGCTTCACCATCTCGTCGATCAGCCTCGCGCTCGGCCCGCCGGTCGATGACGCCCCGCGCGGCGAGATCCGGTCGAGCGCGGCGAACGACAGGTTGTCGCGCACCGACATCGGCAGCATCAGCCCCTCGGTCTTGCGGTCCTCCGGGATCAGCGCCATGCCGATCTCCGCCGCGCTTGCGCGCCGGGCTCGCGATCGCGCACCGGCTTGCCGTCGATCAGCACCTCGCCGGTCGATGCCGCGCAGCACGCCGAACAGCGCCAGCAGCAGCTCGCGCTGGCCCTGCCCGTCGAGGCCGCCGAGCCCGACCACCTCGCCGGCGCCTGACCGCGAGCGAGATGTCGCGCAGCCGGTCGGTCCAGCTCAGCCCGCGCATTCCAGCACCGGCGGTCGCGCCGAGGTCTGGCCGGGCGGGCTTGCGGCGGAAAGACGTGGCTGTACTCGCGGCCGATCATCATCTCGACGACTTCGTTGTCGGTCTTGGTGCCGGCCGCGTAGCTCGCGACGTTGCGGCCGTTGCGGAACACCGTGCACTCGTCGGCGAGCTCGGCGATCTCGTGCATGCGGTGCGAGATGTAGACCAGCGCCAGCCCCTCCGCGCGCAGCCGCTTCAGCACCGCGAAGACCTTCGCCACGTCGGCGGCGGTCAGCGCCGAGGTCGCCTCGTCGAGGATCAGGATGCGCGGGCTCTGCGCGCAGCGCCTTGGCGATCTCGACCATCTGCCGCCGCGACAGCGGCAGGTCCTTGACCAGCGCCAGCGGATGGATGTCGTCGGCGCCGGCGCGCGCCAGCGCCTCCTCGGCGATCCGGCGCTGCGCCCGGCGGTCGATCAGGCCGAAGCGCGTCGGCGGATCGGAGATGGCGATGTTGTCGGCGACGCGTCAGGTCGGGGATCAGCGACAGCTCCTGGAAGATGCAGGCGATGCCGGCATCGCTGGCCGCCGCCGGCGAGGCGAAGCGCGACCTCGCTGCCCGTCGAGCAGCATCCGGCCCTCGTCGGGCGCGACGACGCCCGCCATGATCTTGATCAGCGTCGACTTGCCGGCGCCGTTCTCGCCGAGCACCGCATGGATGCGCCCGGCCCGGACCGTGAGCTCGGCATCCTCGAGCGCGCGCACGCCGCCGTAGCGCTTGGAAACGCCCTCCATGCGGAAAAGCGGCTCGTCTGCTGCCATTGCCTCCACCAGTCCCGCTCAGGCGCGAAAGCCGCAGGCAGCGCCCGCGGCTGTCCTCGTCGAAGCCAGCGGCTTACTGGTTTTCCTTCGTCTGGCCCATGATCTCCTGCGCGGTGAAGTTGATGCCGCAGGTCGGGAAGGAGTTGCCGACGAAGAAGTTGTCGGACTGGTCAGGGAAGTAGTCCTCGCCTTCCTTGAAGTTCGGGTCCTCGACGATCGCGAGCGGCAGCTTGACCGACTGCGGCACGACCTTGCCTTCCAGCGCGGCGATCGCCGTCTTGATCGCCACCGCGACCTGCGCCGGGCCGGTGCCGGCCGACGAGCACTTCAGCCCGTCGTCGGCATACTTGGCGCAGAACTTGCGGAAGCCGTTCTCGGTCTCGCCGCCGAACGGCACGAACGGATGCTTGGCGTCGATCATCGCCTGCACGACGCCGGTGTCGCCGCCCTGCGCGGTGATGCCGTCGAACGTTCTTTGGACGGCGATGGCGTCGGCGGTCGCCTTCTGCGCCGTCGGGTCGTCCCACTTGCCGATCACCTCGATCACCTCCCACTTCTTGCCGGAGGCGTCGAAGGCCTCGTGGATGCCGTTGTGCCGGTCGGTGTCGACCGAGGTGCCGGCGACGCCGCGCACCTCGAGGACCTTGCCGCCGTCCGGCACGTTCTTGACCAGCCAGTTCGCCCCAGAGCTCGCCGAGACCCTTCTGGTCGACGTTGACGTTGATCGCATCCTCGGTGTCGAGGATGTTGTCGAAGGCGACCAGCACGACGCCGGCTTCCTTGGCGCGCTTGATGACCGGCCCGAAGGCGGTCGGGTTCTGCGCGTTGACGACGATGGCGTCGATAGCCGGAGTCGATGAAGTTGTTGATCGCCGCGATCTGCGCCGGCACGTCCTCGCCGGTCGAGACGACCTTGAATTCCTTGAGCTTCGCCGCGACGTCCGGCTGCGCCGCATAGGCCTTGGCGGTCTGGATCATCTGGATGCGCCAGGTATTGGCGATATAGCCGTTGGCGAGCGCGATCCGGTACGGCCCTTCCTTCTTCGGATACTGGAAGAACTTGGTGTCGGCCGACCATGGCGCCAAGCAGTCGGGGTCGGTGGCCGGACCGGCGACGATCTCGGGCGCGGCCAGCGCGCCGACCGTCGAACCCGCAAGGATCGCCGCCGACACGCACAACCCGGCAAGACGCCGCCGTGAGTTGGCATCAATCATCTTTTTCTCCTCCCAAGACACGGCTTCTGCCGCGTTGCACGCCGGGATTGTTTCCCGTTGATCGGTTCTAGTTGGCAACTACTGCGAAGATGTAGTAGTAGCCCTGTCCCGGCGTCCAATTCTTAGACGCCCCGCAGATTTCTGTCAACGCGTTGTCCTGGTCGCGTTAACCCTGTCACAAACTCGTCACCCCGAGACGCGCGATCTCCTCCTCGAGGTCGACCAGCTCCTTGCCGCCCGCCATCAGGCTCAGCAGGTGGTCGCGATCGATCTCGCTTTTCAGGAAGGTGCCGGAGCTGCGGCCGCGCTTCAGCAGCGTGAAGCGGTCGCCGACCACATAGGCGTGGTGCACATTGTGCGAGATGAAGATGACGCCGATGCCGCGCGCCCGCGACTGCACGATCAGCCTCAGCACCACCGATGCCTGATGCACGCCGAGCGCCGAGGTCGGCTCGTCGAGGATCAGCACCTTGGCGCCGAAGTGGATCGCCCGCGCGATGGCGAGGCACTGCCGCTCGCCGCCCGACAGCGTGCCGACCGGCTGCTCGGGGTCGCGCAGCTCGATGCCCGAGCCCGGAGAGCTCGCGGATAGGCGGTGGCGTTGGCCAGCGCGACGTCGAACTGCGCGCAACGGCCCGACCCGCTTCAGCGGCTCGCGGCCGAGGAAGAAGTTGCGCGCCACGCTCATCAGCGGCACCAGCGCCAGATCCTGGTAGACCGTGGCGATGCCGCTGTCGAGCGCGTCCTTCGGCGAGCCGAAGCGCGACCGGCCTGGCCGGCGATGCAGGATCTCGCCCTCGTCCGGCGTGTGCACGCCCGACAGCATCTTGATCAGCGTCGACTTGCCGGCGCCGTTGTCGCCGAGCAGGCAATGCACCTCGCCCGGCCGCACGTCGAAGGACACGTCCTTCAGCGCGATCACCGTGCCGAAATACTTGCTGACCGCATCGAGCTCGATCAGCGGCGCCGATCATCAGCGGCTCCGCATGGCGCGGTTGCGGACGATAGTTGTTGAACAGCACGGCGATCACCATCATCGCGCCCATGAAGAGCTTGAACCAGTCGGTGTCGATGCCGGTGTAGAAGATGCCCATCTGCACGAAGCCGAAGATGAAGGCGCCGAACATGGCGCCGATCGCCGAGCCGTAGCCGCCGGTCAGCAGCGTGCCGCCGATCACCACCGCGATGATCGCCTCGAACTCCTTCTGGGTGCCGCGCAGCGTGTCGGCCGAGCCGGTCGCCAGCACCTGGATCGCGGCGAAGAGCGTCGCCGCCAGCGCCGTCAGCATGAACAGCGTGATCTTGGTGCGCGCCACCGGCACGCCGACGTTGCGCGCCGCGTTGGCATCGCCGCCGCAGGCGAAGATCCAGTTGCCGAACCGGGTGCGCAGCAGGACCCAGGTGAAGACCAGCGGTCAGCGCCGATCCACCACAGGATCGACACCGGCATGCCCTGCACGATCGGCAGCCCGTCCGGCGCGCTTGGCCGATCACGCCGATGCTCGGCCAGCCACGCCATCAGCGGCCGCCCGAACTGGCCGGCGAAGAGCGGCGCCAGCCAGTCGCCGGCGGTCAGCCTCGTGCATGCCGGAGACCTGGGTGCGCCCGGTGATGCAGCCGGTCAGACGCCGAGCGTCAGCCCGCGCAGCATGAACAGGCTGCCCAGCGTGACGATGAAGGACGGCAGCCCGGTGCTTCACCACGACAAGCCCGTTGAGGCAGCCGACCAGCCACCGCGCAGCGCGAAGGCGAGCACGAGCGACAGCCACAGATCGGCCAGCCCCAGAGCGTCGCCGGAATGGCGATGACGATGCCGGCGAAGCCGATCATCGAGCCGACCGACAGGTCGAACTCGCCGGCGATCATCAGCAGCGCCACCGGCGCCGCGAGGATGCCGAGCTGCGCCGAGACTTCGAGGAAATTGACGATGCCCTTGGCGCTGAACAGGCCGCTGACGCCGGCGACGATCAGCGAAGAACACGATGACCAGCACGCGTCCCGGCCACCGCGCCGAGCTCGGGCCGGCTGCAGCAGGCGGCGCAGCAGCGGAACGCTGCGCACCCGTTCGTCGCGAGCGCGGAGTCCGGCCATGCTCGGCGCTGCGAGACTGACGGCCGGCGGCGAGCGGCCGGCCGCCGCCGCTCAGCTTAGCGCTTGCCCTGCTTGGCGAGGTCGATGACCGAGGCCGCCGTCGTCCTTGGTGACGAAGCCGGGGCCGGTCGGATAGTCGGCGATCGGCGCGATCTTGTACTTCTTCCAGAGGTCGAACATCACCACCGGGATGTAGCCCATCGCATATTGCTGGGCGTCGATGCCCCACTCCATCTTGCCGTCGACGATCGCCTGCAGGATGGTCGGCGACAGGTCGAACGTGCCGAGCTTGACCTTGCCGGTGAGCCCGAGCTCGTCGAGCGCCGCCAGCGCCGGCTCGGCCGCGGTGATGCCGACAGGCCAGCATGAACTCGCACGTCGGGATGGGCGGTGAGATAGGCCAGCGTCGCGGTCTTCATCTCGGTCGGGTCGATCACGCCCTTGCACCACCGGCACCTCGACGCCGAGGCCCTTGGCGAAGCCGGCGCAGCGGTCGTCGAGGCTCTGGTTGCCGACCTCGTGGTTGAGGCAGACCGCCTTCTTGACGCCCAGTCCTTGGCCACCCGCTCGCCGGCCATGCACGCCGGCCTCATATTCGCGACTGGCCGAGATAGAGCAGCCCGCCGAGCTCCTTGGTCAGCTTGGAGCCGCCGGAATCGATCACGATCACCGGAATGCCGGCGGCGACCGCGTTCTTCACCGGGTCGCCGAGTGCGGCGGCGTCGGGGATCGAAACCACCAGCCCGTCCGGCTTCGAGGCCGCCGCCGCGTCGATCATCTGCGCCATCTTGGCCATGTCGAAGGTTTCGGGCGACAGATATTCGGCCTTGACGCCGAGCGTCTTGGCGGCGTCGTCCATGCCGTTCTTGACCACCGACCAGTAGGGATCGCCGCTCTGGCCGTGGGTGACGAAGACGACCCGGGTCTCCGTCGGCGGCCGCGATGCCGGCCGCCGCCGCCAGCGTCAGCCCGGCCACAGGCCGAGCACGGTTTGAGCACCTTCGCAAGCGTACAACATCGTTCCTCCTGTTGGTTACCGGCCGGCGCTTCCGGCCGCCCGTCCGTTGCTTGTTCTGCATCGTCTCCGGCACCGGCTCCGGAGGACTGGATCGCCGCCGAGGGCGGCCGAAGTCCGATTCCATCAATTCTCCAGCGTGAAGCCCGCCTCCCTCGCCAGCCGCGACAGGTTCGCGAAACCCATCGTCGCATAGGTCAGCGGATGCGCCTTCGCGCGGATCCTGCTCGGCCTCGACCACCAGCCAGCCGGAATAGCCGGCCTCGGCCAGCACGCGCAGGATCGCCGGATAGTCGATGAAGCCGTCGCCCGGCACGGTGAAGATGCCCTCCATCACCGCGCCCATGAAGCTCATGTCCTCGCGCGCGCCCGCTCGAGCATCGGCTGGCGCGCATCCTTGCAATGCACATGCACGACGCGCTTGACATGCGCCTTGACCAGCGCCAGCGGATCGCCGCCGGAAAAGACCGAATGCCCGGTATCGTAGAGCAGGCCCGACCGCCTCGCCGGTATGCCGCATCAGCAGGCCGACCTCCGCGTCGGTCTCGACGATGGTGCCCATGTGATGATGGAAGGCCATGCGCACGCCGAAATCCGCCATGCGCTCGGCAAGCGCGGTCAGCTTGCGGCCGTAAGCCGGCCATTCCTCCGCCGCCAGCCGCGGCCGCTGCGAGATCGGCTCCCAGATCGCGCCATGGCGGCCGAGCGAAGTGTCGGCATAGACCACGTGGCGCGAGCCCATGTCCTTCAGCAGCTGCAGATGCGGCGCGATCGCGTCCATCTCGGCCGCGACCTCCTTTTCGGCGCAGCGCCCGTCATACCAGCCCGAGACCACCGCCAGCCCGTAGCGCTGCCATGATCGGCCTCAGCACGGCCGCCTCGCGCGGGAACTTGCCGCCGAGCTCGGTGCCGGCATAGCCCGCCTGCTTCGTCTCGCTGAGGCAGACCTCGAGCGGCGTGTCGCCGCCGAGCTCCGGCACGTCGTCATTGGTCCAGGTGATCGGATTGATGCCGATGCGAACCTTCACGAGCGGCCTCCGTTGTCATCCGGTCGCCGCGACGCGCGCGCGATGCCGGCGAGCCAGCAAGCAGCTCCATGTCGCGGCGCGCCTGCTCGGCGGTGTTGCGCACCGGCGCGCCCTCGACGACCGCCGACCAGAAGCCTTTCAGCTCCTCGACGAAGGCCTCCTCGTAGCCGGTGCGGATGATCCTCGGTGCGCTCAGCGTGTGGCCGTCGCTGGTCCGGATCGTCAGCCGCGTCGGCTGGTGGTTGAGCTACGGCGACGGGAAATTCGAGCTCGAGCAGCGCATCGTCGAAATAGAGCGTGATGCGCTCGCGATAGTCGGCGAGCCCCGGCACCGTCAGATGCACCATGTTCCACAGCGCCTGCCCGCCCAGCAGCCGCACCGCTGCCCTGCCCGCCCTCGCCGCCGGCGAAGAGGCTCGCGCCGGCGATCTCGCCGTCGGCAACGCCCAGCGCATCGAGCAGGCCGTGCACCGCGTTCACGTCATGCACCATCGACGAGCAATAGGCGCTGACGAAGCCCTTGAAGATCGCCGGCATCGAGTCGAGGCCCGCACCGCCCGCGCCACCTGCTGCGCGCTGCTTTCCGCGCGCCGCCGCGATCAGCTCCGCCGGCACGTCGTCGCCGCGCAGCGTGCCGTGGTGCCGAACGAACGGCCAGGCGTCGGGATCGTTCACCTCGACCGAGACGTAGCGCAGCGTCTTCGCGGTGCCCGGCATGCCGCTGCAGCCGCGGCTCGTAGCTCGGGTCGAAGCGCTTCATATAGCCGACCTGCAGCACCTTGCCCGCCCGGTCGCGCGCCGCGATCACCTCGGTCGATGTCCTCCGGCGCATAGCAGAGCGGCTTCTCGCAGAAGACGTGGCAGGCCACACAGCGAAGGCGGCGAGCATCTGCTCCAGATGCAGCGCGATCCGGCGAGGCGATCACCACCGCCTCGAGCGCGCTCCGCCAGCAGCGCCTCGACGGTCTCGAACGCCGCCAGCCCGATGCTCCTCGGCGATGAAGGCCCGCGCCTTCGCCGACGGATCGGAGACGCCGACGAGCTCGAAGCGGTCGCTTGAGCCGGATCAGGTTCGGCATGTGCTCGATCTGCGCGATGCCGCCCGCGCCGATCACCCCCACCCGAACCCGCCGCATCGCCGCCCCCCGCTCGCCGCCGACCGGTCCATGGCTAGCCGGTTTCCCGGCGCCGGGCCACCTCCCTCGCGCGCCGCCGGCGCAACCTCTCGCGTCCCCGCGGCGTTCGCGCTAGATCACCGGAGGGAGAGCTTCGCCGATGACCACCGCCGACGGCAACGCCGAGCGCCAACGACCAGGCCGCCGCCCCCGGCCGCGCGGCCGGCGCGCCGCACGGCTTCGACCGGCGGGCCTGGCGGCAGGTGCTGGCCCGGGTCTGGAACAACATCGGCGCGCATCATCTCTCGACGGTGGCCGCCGGCGTCGCCTTCTTCGGGGTGATGGCGATCTTCCCGGCGCTTGCGGCGCTGGTCGCGCTCTACGGCCTGATCGCCGATCCCGGCGACGTGGCGAAGAACCTCGATGCCGTCCACTCGCTGCTGCCGCCGGACGCCTACGCGCTGATCGCGGCGCAGGTGAAGGCGTTGGTCGCGGTGCCGCAGCAGAAGCTCGGCCTCGCCTCGGGGTTCGCCATCCTCTTCGCGCTCTGGTCGGCGCGCGCCGGGGTCAGCGGCCTGATGGAGGGCCTCAACATCGTCTACCGCGAGGTCGACACCCGCAGCCTCATCGTGCAGTACGCGGTGTCGCTGGCGATCACCGCTGCTGCTCCTCGCCGTGGCGATCGTCGCACTGCTCGCCACCGTCGCCCTGCCCGCGGCGCTGCGGCTCGTCGACTTCGGCCCGCTCGGCGCCTGGCTGACCGCGCTCGTCCCGCTCTTGGTGCTCGGCGTCGCCGTCGTCTTCGTGATCGGCGCGGTCTACCGCTACGGCCCGCACCGCGCCACCGCCCGCAAGCGCTGGGTGAGCTGGGGCGCGGTGCTGGCGACGCTGGCCTGGGTCGTCGCCTCGCTGGCGCTCTCCTTCTACATTTCGAACTTCGCCAACTTCAACAAGACCTACGGCTCGCTCGGCGCCATCATCGCGCTGATGTTCTGGTTCTGGGTCAGCGCCTACGTCGTCCTGCTCGGCGCCGAGCTCAACGCCGAGATGGAGCTGCAGACCGCGCGCGACACCACCACCGGCCCGCCGCAGCCGATGGGCCAGCGCGGCGCCTACGTCGCCGACCACGTCGCCTGAAAACGTCTGGATGCTTTCAGGACGCTTTCCATACGCTTACCGGATCACGCCGTCCGCCACTCGATCGCCAGCGCCTCGCGGAACGCGAAGCGCAAGAGATGCCGCGCCACCAGGGATCTCACGACTGCCTGCGACGCCAAATCATCTGGATGGTTTCCAGATGGAAAGAAGATGCGTTCAAGATCGATATTTCACAACGATTTCCGACCGCTACCGCCAACTATCAGAAGAACGCCTGCAACCCGGTCTGCGCCCGCCCGAGGATCAGCCCGTGCACGTCATAGGTGCCCTCGTAGGTGTTCACCGTCTCGAGGTTCAACATGTGGCGCATCACCGGAAACGCATCCGAGATGCCGTTGCCGCCGTGCATGTCCCGCGCCATCCGAGCAATATCAAGCGCTTTGCCGCAGTTGTTGCGCTTGATGATCGAGATCATCTCCGGGGCCACCCGCCCTTCCTCGAACAGCCGCCCGACCCTGAGGCACGCCTGAAGCCCCAGCGATACCTCCGTCAGCATGTTCGAAAGCTTGTTCTGATAAAGCTGGGTATTGGCCAGCGGCCGCCCGAACTGCCGCCGATCCAGCCCATACTGCCGCGCCGCATGCCAGCAAGCCTCCGCCGCCCCCATCGACCCCCAGGCGATCCCGTACCGCGCCCGGTTAAGACAGCCGAACGGCCCCGCCAGCCCCTCGGCGCCCGGCAGGAGCGCCGCCTCGTCGACCTCGACAGCGTCGAGCACGATCTCGCCGGTGACCGAGGTGCGCAGGCTGAGCTTGCCCTCGATCCTCGGCGCCGAAAGCCCCGGCGTGCCTTTCTCCAACACGAACCCACGGATCTTGCCGCCATGCGCCTCCGACTTCGCCCACACCACGAACACGTCCGCGATCGGCGCGTTCGAGATCCAGGTCTTCGCGCCGTTCAGCAGGTAGCCGCCCGCGGTCTTCGCCGCCCGGGTCGTCATGCCCCCCGGGTCGGACCCCGCGTCCGGCTCGGTAAGGCCGAAGCAGCCGATAAATTCGCCTTTGGCAAGTTTAGACAAGTATTTCCGTCGCTGATCGTCCGATCCATAAGCATAAATCGGATACATCACCAGCGACGACTGCACCGACATCATCGATCTATAACCGGAGTCCACTCGCTCCACTTCACGTGCCACGAGCCCATAGCTGACATACCCCGCACCAATACCGCCATATTCTTCCGGGATAGTCACGCCAAGCAGCCCCAGCTCCCCCATCTCGGCGAAGATCGCCGGATCGCTCAACTCGTGGCGGAAAGCCTCGCGCACCCGCGGCTCCAGCTTGTCCCGGGCGTAGGCCGCCGCGGCATCCCGGATCATCCGCTCTTCTTCGCTGAGCTGATCCTCGATCAGAAATGGATCGTCCCACTTGAAGGCATTGCCGTCAGCCATGGTCCCGGTCCCCGCGTCGCAACGTCATGGTGCGCTCCTTGACCTTCCCCGGCCAATCGTTTCCTCTGGCCGACAGGGGAGCGACAATTCAAAGACTTGGCAATGCAATACGTCACGCTCGGAGCTTCCGACCTCACTGTCTCGCGCATCGCCCTCGGCACCTGGGCCATGGGCGATGGCCAATACTGGGGCCCGCAAGATGACGCCAACTCGGTCAGCACCATCCACGCCGCCCTCGACCGCGGCGTCAGCTTCATCGACACCGCCGAAGGCTACGGCGACGGCCGCGCCGAGACAATCGTCGGCCGCGCCCTCCAGGGCCGCCGCGACGCGGCGATCGTCGCGACAAAAGCCTTCGGAGACAACCTCTTGCCAGCCACTCTTCCGCGCGCGCTCGAAGCCAGCCTGCATCGCCTCGGCAGCGACCATGTCGATCTCTACTACATCCACTGGCCCAACCCCGACGTGCCCCTCGCCGACACCATGGGCGCGCTCGAACGGCTGAAGGACGCCGGCAAGGTCCGCGCCGTCGCCATCTGCAACTTCGGCCCCCGGAACCTGCAAGCGCTCGCCGCACTGCCGCAAACCTCGGCCCACCCGATCTGCCACCAGCTCCCCTACAACCTGCTCTGGCGGGCGATCGAAGGCCCCATCCTCGAAGGCTCCAACGCCGCCGGCATGCCGATCGTCGCCTACAGCGCCCTCGCCCAAGGCCTCCTCTCCGGCCAGTACCGCTCGATCGCCGCCGTCCCCGACCACCTGAAGGTCACCCGCTTCTACCGCGGCGACAACGGCATCGCCGCCCACGGCGAGGCCGGGGCGGAAGCCGAGATCGTCGCCGCCCTCGCCGCGCTCGACGCCCTCTGCCGCGAAGCCCGCGTCAGCATGCCGCAGCTCGCCCTCGCCTGGCTCCTCCGCAAAAAACACCTCGCCTCGGTGATCGTCGGCGCCCGCACCCCCGCCGAGCTCGAAGCCAGCGTCGCCGCCACCGACCTCGCCATCCCCGACGCCATACTCCAGCGCGCCAGCGCCGCGACCGCCGCCGTCCGCGCCAAGCTCGGCGACAACGCCGACATGTGGATGGCCGGCGCCCAGTCCCGCTTCGTCTGACCCGACAAGATCAGGCGACCCTCCCAAAGCAAGGAGCCAACCCATGCCACTCAGCATCCTCTACATCGGCGGCACCGGCCAGATCTCGCTCCCCTGCGTCGAGGCATCCGTCGCCCTCGGCCACAAGGTCACCCTACTCAACCGCGGCCAGACCACGGTGCCGCTTCCCGCCGGCGTCGAGACCCTGGTCGGCGACATGGGCGCCGAGACCTACCGCGCGCTCGCGCGGCCGCAGCTTCGACGTCGTCGCGCAATTCCGCCTCTTCACCCCCGACGAGATGGCGCGCGACATCGAGACCTTCACCGGCCGAACCGGCCAATACGTCTTCATCTCCTCGGCCTCGGTCTACGAAAAGCCGGTGCAGCACTATCTGATGACCGAGCGCACCCGGCAACTCAACCCGTTCTGGGAATACAGCCGCAACAAGACCGCGTGCGAGACCTTGCTCCGCGACCAGAGCGCGCTCAGCCTACACCATCGTCCGCCCCAGCCACACCGTCCGCACCGGCATGCCGATCCAGGTCGGCAATGCCGACAACGCCATCCGCCGGATGCTCGCCGGCAAGCCGGTGATCGTCGCCGGCGACGGCTCCTCGCTCTGGACCTTGACCCGATCGGCCGATCTCGCCCGCGCCTTCGTCGGGCTGCTCGGCAACCCCAAGGCGCTCGACGAGGATTTCCAGATCACCACCGATCGCGGCTTCACCTGGAACCAGATCCACGCGGCGATCGCCCGCGGCTTCGGCGTCGAGGCGATCCACGCCCACGTCCCGACCGCGACGCTCGTCGCCTGCAACAAGGCGTGGGAAGGCCCGCTGATGGGCGACAAGTCCTGGTCCGCCCTCTTCGACAACACCAAGGTCAAGGGCGTGGTCGGGGCCTTCGACGCCTCCGAGGATCTCGACGAGATCCTGCAGCGACTCCATCGCCCACGCCAGGGAACGCCTGAAGAATCCGCCCTCGCCGGCCGCAGCCGAGGAGGATGCGCTGATCGACCGCATCATCGCCGCGCAGGCCGCGGTCGCCTGCTCATTCTAGCGGGCCAAGCCTCCGGAGAGGCTTGGCCCAGGTTCTGGGGATCCCCTAATTGCTCATCATGCTCTTGGCGTTCTCCGGCGTGATCGCCAGTGGTCGTCGACCGTAACCGTCGTCGGCACCTCGGTCGCGCAGTCGAGCAGGATCGACTTCGCCATCTCGACCGCCTCCTTGGCGCCGGTCGGATAGGTGAAGGTCGCGGCCCAGTCGCCTTCCGCCACCGCCGCGGATGCCGCCCGCCGGCCCGGGCAGGCCGTCGGTGCCGATGATCAGGATGTCGCCGTCCGCCTTGCCGGCGCCCTTGGCCGCGAGCCGCGCGCCCGCCGCCATCATGTCGTTGCTGGCATAGACCATCTTGATGTCGGGATGCGCCTGCAGCATCGCGGCGAAGGCGGTCTGCGCCTTGTCCGGCAGCCAGTCGGCGGCCTGCTCGGCCACGACCTGGATCTTCGGCATTGTCCTTGACGCCGTCCTTGAAGCCGTTCAGCCGCTCGACCGCCGGGGTGGAGCTCGGCAGGCCCTGAAGCACCGCGACCTCGCCGCCGTCGGGCAACAGCGTCTTGGCGGTATATTCGCCCGCCGCCTCGGCGATCTTGTAGTTGTCGCCGCCGATGAAGGCGGTGTAGTCCTTGCCGGCATCGCCGACCGTCTTGCGGTCGAGCTCGATCACCGGGATGCCGGCGTCCATCGCCCGCTTTACCGCCGGGGTGATCGGCGCCGCCTCGAACGGCGAGATCAGCAGCAGATCGACCTTTTGGGTGATGAAATTATCGACCTGGCGAGGTCTGGGTGTTCACGTTGCCCGCGCCATCGGCGATCTGCAGCGTGAACTGCGGCACCGTCTTCGCCGCGGCGGTCAGCTCGTCGTTGACGTGCTGGCGGTAGGGCTCGGCGTTGTTGGCCTGGCAGAAGCCGATGAGGAACTCGCCGTCCTGGCCTTGCAGTACGGCGAGATCGGATCCGCCTGAGCCGCCGCGGCGAGGGCGAGGGCAGCGCCGGCCAGCAGCGCGGTCGTCAGGCTGGGGTTCGAGCGTCGGCATGGTGTTCATGACGTTCCTCCTGTGGGCACCGGCCAACGTCCGGTCTTCTCCGAGCCGCTTCGTCAGCGTGACAGACCCTCGCGGCGGCGAACGAGGGACTGAAGCACCGCCGCCAGCACGATGATCGCGGCGGTTGCGAGCAGCTGCAGGGCTGGGGTGATGTTGTTCAGCTGCAGGACGTTGGCGAGCGCGCCCGAGCATGATCGTGCCGGCGACGGTGCCGACCATCGAGCCCGAGCCGCCGAAGAGGCTGGTGCCGCCGATCACCACGGCGGCGATCGCGGTCAGCTCGTAGCCGGTGCCGTCGTTGGCGCTGCCGAAGTTGAACTGGCCGGCATGGACGATCCCGGCAAGCGCCGAGGCAAAGCCGGTGATCGCATAGACGCTGGTCTTCACCAGCGACACCGGCACGCCGGAAAGCTGCGCCGCCCGCTCGTTGCCGCCGACCGCGAAGACATAGCGGCCGAACCGCGTGGTGTTGAGCACGACGGTGGCGATCGCGGCGAAGACGACGAAGACGATGGTCGCCACCGGCACGGTGTTGTTGAAGAGCCGCTCGCCCAGCACCGCGAAGACCGGCGGCGCCAGCCCCGGGCCATCGCCATAGGAGATGTTGATGTACTGATTGTCGGACACCACCAGCGCCAGCCCGCGCGCCGCCTGCAGGCCGGCAAGCGTCACGATGAAGGGCTCGAGCCGGAACCGGGTCGAGATCGCGCCCTGGCCGGCGCCGAAGGCCGTGCCCATCAACGAGCACCAGCAGCAGCGTCGGGATCAGGCCGAACCCGCCCGAGATCATCATCGTCGCCGTGACCACGCTCGACGAGGCCGAGCAGCGCGCCGACCGAGAGGTCGATGCCGGCGGTGATGATGACGAAGGTCATGCCGATCGCGATGATGCCGGTCTCGGAGACCGCGCGCACGATGTTGGCGATATTGTCCGGCGCCAGGAACAGGATCTCGCCGTGGCGGCGCGGCGAGAAGACCACGCCGCCGATCACCACCACGACCAGGCCGATCAGGCTCTGGAACCGCACGATCAGCGCCAGCGGATCGCGGCGCTTGCCGGCGCCGGCGCTGCCGCCGGGCTGGCCGGCTCGTGCCGCTTCGACATGCTTCTGGCTTCAGACATTGGCGACCCTTCCGTTGGCGGCTTCGAGCACGGTGTGCTCGTCGACTCTCGCCGGTGAATTCCGCGACGTTGCGCCCCTCGCGCAGCACCACCATCCGGTCGCAGAGCCCGATCAGCTCCGGCATCTCGCTCGAGGCGACCAGGATGCCGAGGCCCTGCGCCGCGAGCTCGCGCAGCCGCGCATAGATCTCGCCCTTGGCGCCGACATCGACGCCGCGCGTCGGCTCGTCGAGCAGCAACAGCGTCGGCTCGTCGAGGATCTCCTTGGCGAGCACCACCTTCTGCTGATTGCCGCCCGGACAGCGCGCCGACGGCGATCGCCGGGTTCTTCGGCCGGATATCGAACTGGCTGAGCGAGCGTGCCACCGCGGCGGCCTCGCGCGCCGCCGACATCAGGCCGCCCGGCGAGATCCGCCGCAGCACCGACATCACCAGGTTGCGCCCCAGCGCTCATGCGCAGCATCAGCCCGCTGCCGCGCCGGTCGTCGGTCACGAAGGCGACGCCGGCCCGCCGTGCCGCCCGGATCGACGAGAGGTCCGCCGGCCGGCCGTCGATCTCGACCGTGCCGCGCCAGCGGCCCTGCGCGCCGGTGCCGAAGAGCGCGCTCAGGAGCTCGGTCCGCCCGGCGCCCATCATCCCCGCCAGCCCGACGATCTCGCCGGCATGCACGTCGAGCGAGATCTCGCGCGGCGCCTGCCAGCCGGCGCGCGGCCGCACCGGCTCGAAGCTGGCGTCGGCGAGCCGCAGCCGCAGCGCCCCGCCCGGCTTCGCCCGCGGCGGATAGAGCTCGTCGAGCGGCCGGCCGACCAGCATCCGCACCAGCTCGCCCTGTGGCGCGTCGGCGGCGGTGGTGCCGGCGACCCGGCCGTCGCGCATCACCGTGACCCGGTCGGCGATCTGCGGCACCTCCTCCAGCCGGTGCGAGATATAGACGATGCCGACGCCGGTCGCCGCCAGCCGGCGGATGATGCCGAACAGCCGCTCGACCTCGCCGGTGGTCAGCGCCGCGGTCGGCTCGTCCATGATCAGCACCCGCGAGGCGTAGGAGAGCGCCTTCACGATCGCCACCACCTGCCGCTGGCCGATCGAGAGATCGCGCAACCCGCTGGTCGGCGTCGATGTCCATCTCCATCGCCTCCAGCCGCTTGCGCGCCTCCTCTCGCATCGCGCCGAAGCTCAGAAAGCCGCCGGGCCGCGTGAGCTCGCGCCCGAGAAAGAGATTCGCCGTGACGTCGAGGCCGGGCGCCAGGTCGAGCTCCTGGAAGATCGTGGCGATCCCCGCCGCCTGGGCCTCGCGCGGGCTCGCAAAGGCGCACCGGCGCGCCGTCGATGCTCGATGGTTCCGCTCGTCCGGCGCATGCACGCCGGCGAGCACCCCCATCAGCGTCGATTTGCCGGCGCCGTTCTCGCCCAGCAGCGCATGGATCTCGCCGGCATTGAGGTCGAAATCGACGCCGCGCAGCGCCTGCACGCCGCCGAAGTGCTTGGTCACACCCTGCATCACCAGCATCGGCGCGCTCATGCCAGCCTCCCGACCGAGTTGCGCAGGCTCAGGCTCGGCAGCAGCCGCACCGTGCGCCGCGCGCCTTGCGGATCGGCGATCCGCTCGACCAGCAGCGCCGCCGCCTGCCGCCCGATCTCGGCGCAGGGCTGCGCGACCAGGGTCAGCCGCGGCTCGAAGCAGTCGGCCCATTCGAAATCATCGATCCCGACTAGCGAGATGTCCCGCGGCACCCGGAGCCCGCGCTCGCCCAGCGCCTGCATCGCCCCGATCGTCGCGAGGTTGTTGCCGGCGATGACGGCGGTCGGCCGGTCGCGCAGATCGAGCAGCCGCCCGGTGGCCGCCGCCGCTTCGCGCGTCGTGACGCTGCACGCCTCGACGCATGTCATCCAAGACCGAGATGCCCGCACCGGCGAGCGCGGCGCGAAAGGCCGCGACCCGCTCCCGGGTCGTGGCCAGACCCGGCTGCCCCCCGACAAGCCGATCCGCCGGTGGCCATGCGCCAGCAGGTGCTCGACCAGCGCGCGCACCGCCGCCTCGTTGTCCACGCCGATCTGGTCGAAAGACGGATCGGACAGCCGGTCGACCAGGACGCAGGGGATGTTGCGGAGCGCGATCTGCCTCAGCGCCGCGCCGGGGCTGGCCGACGGCGCCAGCAGAATGCCGTCGACCCGGCGCGTATGGAAGGCGCGCACGATCGCCACTTCGCGCTCGGGATCGTCCTCGGTATCTGACAGGAAAACCATCAGCCCGAGCTTGGCGCATTCCTTCTCGATCGCGCAGATCAGATCGGCGAAATACGGATTCGAGATCGCCGACATCGCCAGCCCGACGCTGCTGGTCGAGGCCCGCTTCAGCGCGCGCGCCAGCGTGTTCGGGGTATAGCCCACCAGATCGATGGCCTGGAGCACCCGGTTCGCGGTTTCCGGCGATACGAAGCGCGTCCGGTTCACGACGTGCGACACCGTGGACATCGACACTCCCGCCCGTTGCGCGACGTCAGCGATCGTTGTCATGTTTGCGACGCCCGCGCCGCCATCGCCTGACGTTGGCGGACCACCGCGTCTTCCTCCCCGAGTTCTTCCTTTTCTGAGCGGAGGCTAGTTCAATCGAAACGTTTGCTCAAGCACGGTCCTTCGTCAAAGCGCGCCAGCGTCAAAGATGGGCGTGGGCCAGCTCGATGTGATGGACCGCATGGTGCACGGCCGAGTGGTCGTCATCGAGACGAAGAGCTCCGCCGGCGGCGTCGGCGCCGTGCACGCCGCGCGACGTCAGGTCGAGGCCGTCGGCCGCTGGGCTCCGGCCGCCTCCCCCTCGATGCGACAGAGGGTCGGATCGGGCCGATCCTGGCCCCTGATCGACGTTCGCCTCGCCGGCAGCCTCGAAGCGGAAGCTGTCGGTATCCGCAAGGCTCGCCCGAGCGTTCGATGCTTGAGCCGGCGTGGTGCCCAGCGGCACCTGCTTGTTGTTCGCGATCGTCCAGCCCGGCTCCGGCCTGTCGGTCGGGAACCAGTTGGGGCCGCTGGGTTCCGGCACCCTGTGGAGGGTGTTGGAGGTGATGCGGACGCCGGTCGATTCCGCGTTCACCCGGATGACCGGGATATGCACCTCCTCCCTGGAAGGAAACTTGGTGTCCTGCAGGATGGTGTTGTCGTAGATGCTCAACCCCTGGGTCTGCCCTACCGCGATGCCGCCGACCTGGCCGCTGACCACCGTGTTGTGCTTGATCACGAAGCACCCGTCCCAGCCAGTCCCATTTCGTCGCTAAACACCGATAATCACGCAATATATGGTGTTTGCCTGTTGCAGCACGGCGCAGCTAGTCCCATATTGTCGCAACCCAAAGGGGGACAATCGCGGGGGACAGGATCCCATGGGCGCGCTTCATCGTCTAACCGTGACGAGATCAGGGCCGCCGGGCCGGGCAAGTGGGGCGACGGCGGCGGGCTTGTGGCTGCACAAGCGCGGCGGCTGGCGGGCAATGGGTACTGCGCGTCACCATCGGCGGCAGGCGCCGCGAAATGGGCTTGGGCTCGCTCGATGCGGTGCCGCTGCGACAGGCGCGCGAGGCGGCCGCGAGGTGGCGCGCCGAGGTGGCGGCCGGCCGCGATCCGATCAAGGTGCGCGAGCGCGAGCGGCGCGAGGCGGCGAAGCTGCGGCCGACGCTGGCGATGGTCACTGCCGAGGCCTTCGAGGCGCGGCAAGGCGGCGCTCAAGGGCGACGGCACGGCCGGGCGCTGGCTGTAGCGCGATCACGCTCCACGTGCTGCCGAAGCTCGGCAAGGTGCCGATCGAGGATATCGATCAGAATGACCTCGCGCGGACGCTCCGGCCGCTCTGGGCCGAGCAAAGCCCGACCGCGAAGACCGCGCTGGCGCGGCTGAACGCGGTGTTCGCGCTACGCCGTCGCCAAGGGGCTGGCGGTGGACATCACCGCGCCGCAGAAGGCGAAAATCATTCTCGGCGCTTCGCCGGCACAGCGCGCGTCAATGTCCCGTCGCTGGACTGGCGCGAGGTCCCGGGCTTCTACGCGAGCCTGGCCGCCGACAGCGGCAACGTCGCCGCGCTGGTGCTGCGGCTGCTGATCCTGACCGGCGTGCGCGGTCGCCGAGGCGCGCGGGCTGATGCTGGGCGAGGTCAACGGCAACGTCTGGACGATCCCGGCCGGCCCGGACAAAGAACCGGCGCGAGCATCGGGTCGCGTTGAGCGCCGAGGCGCTGGCGTCATCGCCGAGGCGATGCCGCTCGCCCGCGGCGGCCTGGTGTTCGCCAGCCGGGGCGGCGGCCGCGGGTCCGGTGACGGGCTGGGCCGTCGGCGCAATACATGCGCGATCGCGGCATGGCCGCGCGCCCGCATGGGTTTCGCATCGTCGTTCAGGACCTGGTGCGCCGAAGCCGCCGGCGTCGAGCGCGAGGTCGCCGAGGCTGCCTTAGGTCACGTCGTTGACGGCAGCAGCGAGGTCGAGCGAGCCTATCGCCGGACCGATTTTCTCGAGCAGCGGCAGGTGCTGGCGGAGCGCTGGGCTGACCACGTTGTAGGTCGCGGTGGTGGTGATGTCGTGCGACTGGTCGAGGCCGCGCCCTGAACTTTCCGCTGGCCAAGCGGCCCAAAAAGATGCTTCTTATATCCCTACGGACCCTCCCGGCTCCCTCGACGGTCGGGGACTAGTGTTCGTAAGTCCAAGCGTTAGGCGAGCGCTGTCACGGGCGCAACCCGACCTCCGGCCCCCCGACAGGGGTTGCCCAATCCCGCCGAGGAATTGGATGGGCGTAACGGGCGATGTCGATCCAGACGCCATTTTTTTAGCGTCTCCGGATCGATTGCCCCATCTCATAGAGACGCGGCCAGCGACCCGGGGGCAAGCCCGGAGTAGCCCATGTTGAATGACAACAATCCTTCGGCCGAGAGGATGCGGCAGCTTGTTGCTGAAAAGCAGGCCGCGCAGGACGCAGCCAATGAGGCTCGGCGGCAGCAGCAGCCGTTCTGGTTGATGAATGAGGCCGACCTGTGCGCCCTGTTCGGCTGCGGCCGGACATCGATCTGGCGGTGGGTGGGTCGCGGCAGAATCCCGAGGCCGGTCAGGATCGGCAGCCACACCTCGCGATGGCGATCCGATGAAATTTTCGCGACGATCGAGCGCGCCACCACCGCTCGCGATGTTGAGCAGCAGGGGGCCTCGTGAATTGCCATGACCCACACAAGGCGAACGACCGGGCGGGGGGCCCGGCCGCCGAAGGCTGACGATCTTCCAAGAGAGGCCTTCATTATCTCCGATACGCCCCTGAAAGGGAAGCAAAATCTAGCTGCACCTTTTATTTCGAGTGAGATAGCTCCGGGCGGGCGTATCGGGGGGATGAGTGTCGAGGAAATCCGCGCTAACCCCGTCACCCGCCGGGCGTTGTGCACACCGGGCATCGACTCGACCACCCGGCTCGGGCCCATGCTCGACGAGCTCAAGGGGCGAAGGGGGGCCGACTTCTGGCTTCCCTTCGCGACCGTCTGGCCAACCTGCGATGACACGTGGCCGCATCGGCATCGCCTGACCATGGCGCTGGGGCAGGCTGGCCCCGGCTGGCAGGACGCCATCGGCCCCGAGGATTTTGAATGGTTCGATGAGCTCCCCGACCAGTTGACGGTCTACCGAGGCTGCACGGTGGAGCGGCTATTCGGCCTGTCATGGACCGTGGACCGGCAGACAGCGATCCAGTTCGCCTACGGCCACCGAGGGATCAGACCCCCCGAGGCGGTGCTGGCCAAGGTCCGGATCAACAAGGCCGATATCTTGTTCGCCTGCGACCGGCGCGAGGAGGGGGAGGTGCTGGTCGAGGTCCAGTGGGCCAAGGGCACCTGCCTTGAGGTGCGGCCTCTGTGGACCATCAAGGAGGTCTGGTCATGAGCCCGCACGGCACCGAGGCGCCGGAGAGCGACGCACCGGTGCGCGAGGCCATCCGCGCCCACCTGACCCTCATGACGGCGCGGTGGTCCGAACTTCCTCAGAAATGCTACTTCGAGCTCCGCGCCATCCACCCCGAGGAAGACCCGAAGTTTCCTGTGCTCCCGGCGCACTTCACCCCGAGCCGCATCGAGGAAGCGGTCGAATGGGCCGTCGCGCAGAACGGGCGGGGGTACAACGTCTACCTCGCCCCCAACGCTATCCGGCTGGATCATAAGGGGGCGGCAACTGACTCCTCGATCCTCGCGGCCTTCTTCGTCTGGGCAGACTGCGACTCGTCCGAGTCCGTCGACAACCTCATGCAGTATGCCGGCCCGAGGTGGAACGCCGCGGTCTCGACCGGTCACACACCGTCGCCGCGGCTGCATCCCTACTGGCAGCTGGCCGAGCCGGCCTTCAACCTGGATGCCTGGCGGGGCCTGCAGGTTGCCATCGCCGCTCACTTCAAGAGCGACCCCACGGTCAAGAACGCCAGTCGCGTCATGCGGCTCGCCGGCACGGTCTCGTATCCCCCGGCCAGGAAGCGTGGCGCGGGGGTACGTCCCCGAGACCGTAACCATCGAGGTCAACCCCGAGCGCGAGCCGATCGCGTTCGAGGACTTGATGGCGGTCTTCCCGCCGATCACGGCCGGCGACACCGGTGCCGGCAATGCTGATGCGGGCGACACTGGCAGCAAGACCGTCGACGACTACCGCGACGCCCTCCGGCGGGCTCGCACCGATGGCGAGAAGCACGGCGGCGTCCGTGACCTTGCCGCAAGCCTCGCCGGCATGGGCATGAACCGTAAGCTCGCCGAAGCCTTCATCCGCGACGTCTGTCCGGTCTGCGGATGCCGGGGTCGAGAGGCTGATCGAGAGCGCCTATGCGAAGTTTTACGAGGACCGCGAGGAGGCGGAGGCCGCGGCAGAGGCTGGCCCCGAGCACGACCACACCGGCGAGAACCGGCAGGCGCCGGTCGACCTGTGGGGCTGCTCGCTCCGCCTGTCCTGCCCACAGGGCTGCTGCCGCCGGTGCTGGAGGCCTTCGCCTTCGTCCAGGGTGAGGATGATGGGGGCAGACCCTGGAGGGCTTGCAGTAGCGGCTCTGTGCGTGTGCGCCGCCACGGTGCCCGACAAGATCAGGGTGCAGGTGAAGGTCCATGACGCCCACTGGTTTGAGCCGGCGCGTCTGTGGGCGGCGCTGGTCGGTGATCCGTCGACCAAGAAGAGCCCGATCCTGACGCAAGTGGTGCGTGCGCTGATCCGGCTGGATAGTGACATGTTCCGGCAGTTCGTCTCCGAGCAGGCCCGATTCGAGGCGCTGTCCAAAGAGGAAAAGGCGACTGCGACTGCGCCGCGCAACGTGAGGCTTCGCCTCGCAGATGCGACGATCGAGGCGGCGCAGGAGGTGCTCAAGGACAGCCATGAGGGGTTGCTGCTGCCTGCATGACGAGCTGTCCGGGTTCTTCGGGGGGATGGACAAATACGCAGGCAATCGCGGGGCAATGAAGGACCGCGGGTTCTGGCTGCAGGCGTTCAACGGGGGAAGCCACCCCGTCAACCGGATAACCCGCGGCACATTCATCATCCCCAACCTGAGCCTGTGCGTGCTCGGAGGAATTCAGCCGGAGTTGATCCGAAAGCTGGCGGCAGACGGCATAGACGACGGGCTGTTGCAGCGGCTCTGCCCTATCGTGCTGCGTCCGGCGACCATGGGATGCGACAAGCCTGCCCCTACCGCCGTCGGTCAATACGATGAACTGGTTGTTGCTCTACATGCCTACCGCGATGGACCGTCGATGCTGCTGCGCTTCGACGACGAAGCTCAGGAGATTCGCAACGACCTTGAGCGCCGGCACCTGCAACTCATCGGCTGCGCTGTCTTCAACCGCAAGCTGGCGGCGCATCTCGGCAAGTATGACGGCATCTTCGCGCGCCTATGCGTGCTCTGGCATGTCGTCGAGAACGTCGACGTCGGGCCGATAGGCACGCCGCCCATCCCGCCGCCACTGATAGCGGGCGCCACCGCGCAGTCGGGTTGCGGACTTCATGCATCGCTTCCTGCTGCCGCACGCCGTCGCCTTCTTCTCGGGGCTGCTGGGGCTGGCCGACGACCACGACAGGCTGACCGCCATCGCCGGTTACATCCTCGCGAACAAGCTGGAGGTCGTCACCAACCGCGATGTTCAGCGCGGCTCGCGGACGATGCGTAATCTCGACGGGCAAGAGGTCCAGCGCGTCTTCGAGCAGCTGAGCGCGCTGGGTTGGCTCAGGAAGCGCCGCGGCTCAGGGCGCCCGCGCCGCGCTGGAACGTCAATCCCCTGTGTCACCAGTTTTTCGCCGAAAGGGCAGAGTTAGAGCGCGCCCGAAGACAGGCCTCGCGTGAAAGTTTAGCAGGCATCTTCGCCGCTGCAGCGGGGGGTTGAAGAGTGTCGTCTATGTCCATCCTACGCGCAAGAAATAAAAGATATTTGCTCTCTCTTTACCTTTTCTGCATACGCTTTTTTCTTCGCCCCGCGCGCAAGGGACAGTGGCGACATTGCTGCCAGAAGCATCGGCTGCGAATGCGTTCAAACGCGCGGCCAACCCGCGGCCAGTAGCGAAGCCCTTGTTTCCAAAGCGATTAAGGTGCGCGATAGGCCGATTTCTAACGCGCACCTTGCGCGTATATCTCTCTCGTTGCTTAATCAATAGGAGTTAACCCAAATGTTTTTCCACCTTAGCGACGGCCAAACAAGAACCGTCAATGGCGCGTGGCACCCTCTAATACTAACGCGCATTGATTAGAACCCTTCCGCCCAGGTTCTGCGCCCGATGGATCGGATGCGCCATGGCTGGTCGATGAGGTCATTCCAGGCAGCGCAGCAGTGAGCGACGATGTCGTCGTAGCCTGTGAAGACGCGGTTCGAGAGCCAGTTGTCGCGCATGAACTGCCAGATGTTCTCGACCGGGTTGAGCTCGGGCGAGCGCGGCGGCAGCGGCAGGAGGGTGATGTTGTCCGGGACGACGAGCGCGCCGGAGAGATGCCACCCGGCTTTGTCGAGGATCAGTACGGCATGGGCGTGCTGGGCGACCATGGCGCTGATCTCGACGAGATGCGCCTGCATCGCCTCGGTGTCGCAGAACGGCATGACGAGCCCCGCGCCCTTGCCTTCGCCGGGGCAGATCGCGCCGAACACATAGGCCCAGGCGGTGCGCTGGTCGTGCGGCGCCCGCGGGCGAGTCCCGCGCCGAGCCCACCGGCGGGTGAGCTTGTTCTTCTGCCCGACCCTTGCCTCATCCTGGAACCAGAGCTCTATGCGCTTGCCGGGATGGGCGTCCCGGATCTCCGCCAGGCGCTCCGGGAGGCTTTTTTGAAAACCTCCGCGGCCTCCGGGTCCTGCGCATAGTGCCGCGGACGCGCCGAGAGCTTGCGGAACCCGAGCGCCCGCAGCTCCCGACTGACCGTCGCCACGCTCACCGAGACCCGGAACGCTTCCCAGAGCCACTGCGCGAGGTCGATCAGCCGCCAGCGCACCACCCCGTCGCGCCAGGGCTGGGGTCCGGCCTCCACGATCTGCGCCAGCGCCGCGCGCTGGTCCGATGTCAGCGTCGGTCGCTTGCCAGGCGCCTTGCGGTCGACCAGACCGGCCGGCCCCTCGGCGTTGAAGCGCACAACCCAGTCCCGGACGATCTGCAGCCCGACGCCACCGATCCGCGCCGCCTCCGTCCGGGAGCCGCCGTCCCGGACCGCCGAAAGCGCCAGCAGCCGCCGAACCTGCTTCGCGTCCCGACTGGAGCGGGCCAGCCGACGCAGGTCATCGCCAGTGAAGTCGTCTCGAAGCTCGAGTGCAGCCGCCATGGAAAACCTCGCCTGTTTTCCACGATGAATCACGCCGCGACTGCCTTGGGAATCTGGAGGCTTCTGTGAGGCGCGTCGCGCGTTTGGGGCGAGCGCGACGTGGGCTGGCGCCTCATGGAAGCCGGATTGAACGAAGCCGCGGTGGGTCGCGCGCTATGGGCGGAGTATCTCGAAGCGTTCGCTGCCACGGCGATCGCTGTCGGCGATCTGATGTGGCTGGGGCCTGGCGGAGGGCGGCTCCGGTTGCTTCGGGGCGGGATTCGGTGTGAGGCGACC
>CAVVSO010000004.1:0-26674 GCA_963750745.1 uncultured Alphaproteobacteria bacterium
CGGCACCAAGCGGGAGTAATACCGCCTCCGTCTTTTCGCCAGCGGCCAATCCGGAGTTTAAAGGATGATCCATATTGGAATTCGTCGGAAAGATGTTCCTGCTGTCGGAAGAAATGGTAGGAGACGCGTGCAAGCAGGTGCGGGAGGCAATGCGCATCAAGTTTGGCGAGGAAATCATCGCAAGTCGGCTACCGTTGGACGATTGGGCTCGCTGGTCCCTCATGGTCGAGCAACTACAGGGGACACCATCGATCTTAGATATCGGCACGGCGCATGGTACGTTTCTGAACGCCTTGTCCTGCTCCGGTATGGTTGGGAGACTGGTAGGAATCGACATTAGAGACTACAGCTTGTATTCTGAGATTCATCCCCATCAGCGCATTGTGGCTGACGTAACAATGATGCCTTTCACAGACGGGGAATTTCATACCGTTACATGCATGGAAGTGATCGAGCACCTTTCAGACGACGGCGTTTACAAGGCGCTCGCCGAGATCCGTCGAGTTGCAGCTAAACGGATCATCATTTCGGTGCCGTTCTGTGAGGGAAACCCCCTCTACAAAGGTCACTTCCAGCGCTTCACGCCGGACAGGATTTCCCGGTTGTTCCCTGCTGCGGAATACACCTTGCTCATGAAGGAAAAGCGGGCTGGCACGCCCTGGCTGATAATCGAGGAGGCCCGACGTTGACGGGATCAAGTAGAGATCATCCCCGTCGCGAATGAATCAGTGACTCTATCTGCGAGGTTGCGATCTTTGCGCTATGCGACCATGAACGATGTTCCTGCACAAACCGCCGGCCGGCTGACCCCAGCCTCGCCCGGAGGTCTCGATCCCTGAAGAGCCTCTCGAGGCTGTCCGCCAGACCTACAACGTTCGACTTTTCAAAGACCAACCCCGTGACGCCGTCGTCGATTATCTCGGCGAGTGCCGCGACACTCGATACCACAACGGCTTTCTCCATTGCGAGCGCCTCAAGTGGCTTCATTGGTGAAACGGTCTCGCAAACCGGCCAAGCCTTTCTGGGAAGAGGCGCAATGTCGATAAGGGAATAGTAGCGGCGCGCGTCGCCGTGGGAGACTCTGCCAGGCATAATCAGCCAGTGCCCGATGCCTAGTCCGTCTGCAGTTTGCTTCAGCGTCGTGGCCAGTGGCCCTAGGCCCTCGCCGGCGCTGGAACCGTCGTTGCCGACCAAGAGGAGCCTAAATTCGATCCCGCGCCCCCTGACCAACGCGCAGGCGGCGATCAAGTCGTCCAGCCCCTCGTAGTCGACGATACCGCCGACGTAGCCTACCACCGGAACGTCCGCGGGTAGGTCGTGTCTCTCGGCGAGTTCGCGATCCCGTGGGAGAACTTCGAAGAAGTCGGAATCTGACAGAGTTTGGAAGCAATGGAGATCTTCTTGGCCGGAACACCTCGATCTATCAATATCGACTCCATACCTCTGGTCAACGTAAACACATGATCAGCGACCATGCAAGTCGCGGTATCCATTTGTACAGATTCAGCAAAACTTGCAGATTTACTGTACGAGGTATCGCGGGAGGCCTTAGTCAGTTCCGCAAGGCCGCGTACCTCATAAATGTACGGCAGTCCCAACCTTCTTGCCGCGATCATGGATGGCATTGCGCTGTAATAAAATGATGCGCCAAGTACCGCTACTGGTCTCAAATCACGGAAGATTCCCTCATACTCCGCGACGCATATTTGCATGTACTCGTGAATGTTCTTATCCTTCCGCCACGGAGCGCAGAGGCGATGGTACCGAACACCGTCGATCCAATGATGCGACGCGTCATCGCGATCAACTTTCATGGCGTCAAGAGGGAAGCCAGGACGCGTGATGCCGATGACTTCGAATCCCTGCGTTTGAATCCCCCTCGCCAACCCCTGAGCTCGTGTTGCATACCCGCCTGTCGAATGAGGAAGGGAATTATGAAGCACATAGCAAATACGATCTGTAATTGGAGCGAGTTTGTATGACACTAAAGATGGAATAGATAGATCTCTCAACAAATCAAGGCGTATCCCTTCTAGACTCTCACCATCGCTGATCAACGGTGGGAACCGCAACTTAGGAGGTGATCTGTATTTCCACGGCAACAATACTATCCTAATGCTGGCTGCCGTGAGTGGTGCGTCGAACTTTCTTTCGGTCCTACGGGGCGAGTTGGGTCTCCCTCCTTTGACGTAGCAATAAGAGCCCACTTTGCTTGAGACCGAGAAGCCGTTGTACGGTTCAGGGATAAGGCAGCTATTTTTGTCGCGGAACTCTATCTTGGCCACGAACGCCTTCGGCAAGCCATCTCCATTGGTGACAGTAATACTTAAAATATTTCCGCTCGGCTTTACCGAAAGTGAATAACTTTTGCTCGTTTTGCACGCAAATTGTTCTACTGCGTTATTGATAATTGCAGCTTTTGCCTTCACTTTATATTTAATTTTAACCCAACATGAAATCGGTCTTTCGATCACCTTTGGTCCTTCCCGGCACAACACAAACTATCCAACAGCTACGCTTTCCGGAACGAACGCCTCAAGCGGAAAGCGACGAACTCCAAGCGTTTCTCCTCCTGATTCGGATCGCAGCGAAGGTCCTCAGGCCGAGTTCCGCCTGAAGATCGGTTTGGTTGGCGAAGACGGCTCAATACCGCCTGGGTCCTTGGGCCGAGCCTGTCTCCCGGCCGACGGCGCAATTGCCCAGCGGCCGCCAGGCGCGGAGGCGCCTCAGACCAGGGAGTAGGCGCCAGGCCCTTGGTGATGCCCGTGAGGCTGAACCTGATCCCGTTGCCGGGGAGCGGCGCTATCTCCAGCGTGTCGAACGCGGCCTCGGACGTGGAGCTTACGCTTCGATCCGTGCCGTTCCTGACCAGGAACGTCTCGCTGTCGACCTCCACGCCGTCGTCGAACGCCGTCACGGTGACGCGTCCCTGGTTCCCCGGGGCCACGACATTGCCAAAGCCGATATTGGCCGTGAAGGCTTCCTTGATGCGCGAGGCCGGGTCGAAATCGAACCGGAAAACCTCGCCGCCGCCGGCATGCTGGCCGAGGACGCCAGGGTTCTGGCCGAGCGAGCAAATCCCAACGCCCTGGTCGCCGTCGACGTAGGACTGAGCCCCCGCCGGCCCGCCGATCGACAGGCGCAGCGGCGTGTACAAGCTCGGCAGCGCGCCGAACCCCTCGCCGGTCGCGACCGTGTCGATCACGAAGGCGCTGGCGGTGTGGAAAGTGTCCTCCCTGTAGACGAATTTGGAACGTGTCCGCCTGCAGCGGGTCCTCCTCCAGCGTGAGCGAGATCGTGTCCGGCAGCAGCGACACGGCGAAGACATCCTCGCGACCGTTGGTGTCGAGCGTCGGCAGCAGGAGATTCGTCGTGTTGCTGGCGAACACAATGGTGCTGCCGTCCGCCGAGATCGACGCGGCACGGCTGAAGGCGTTCATGCCGGGGCCGAGTGTCGGCGGGCCGGCGGGTTCCCTTGCCGCGTTCTCTGTGACCCGGAACGTGTGCCGGTCACGCGATCGTGCACGAGTATGTCGGCCGGAGGCTGGGTGTCGCCTTCAATGAGGTTAGTGCCGAGCTCCTCCCATCCGATGAAGCGACCGTCGCCGGAGATCGTCGGGAAGTTGCTCTGGCCACGACCACGCTGCCGTTCTCATCCGGCCCAATCGCGCTGATCAGCGTCGTCGTGCCGGTCGGAATGGTGGAGAAAGATGTCGTTCAGGCGCTCCGGGGTTCCAAAGGGCTCAGTTTGGTCGCATTGCTGCGTAGACGACCCAGTTTCCATCCGCCGATATCTGCGCCGAGGTGCTGTTGCCGTTTCCCTTGACAACCTGGTCGTTCTCGTCCGGACTGCTGACGCTCACCAGCCTGATCGTGTTCATCTGCGTATCGTAGACGAAAACGTCGGTGTTGCCGGCATCGCCGGCGACCAGGTTGTTGGCCGTGCTGTGGAACGCCACGTATCGCCCGTTCTCAGAGATCGACGGGCTCAGGGATCCGCCGGTGACCGTCGACCCGTCGTGTGAGACGCTCAGCCGCTTGGTCACGCCGTCCTGCCGGTCATACCAGAAGACGTCGTTGTTCGCCCGGTGTCACCTGCGACCAGGTTATTGGCCTGGGACGCGAAGGCCACGTATCGGCCATCCTGCGACAGGGCAGGCCCCGAGCTGAAGTTGTTCGATTGCTGGCCGTTCACGCCGGCACTGATGATGCCCAGGCGCACTGTATCCCCCGTTTGCGTGTCGTGGACGAAGATGTCGATCTGGTTGTTGGTGTCGTTGCCGGTGCCGATCAGGTTGGTGGCCGGCGACTGGAACGCAACGAAGCGCCCGTTGCCTGAGATTGTCGTATCGTGAACCACGTTGGGGCCCCTGGCCATGTTTGCCACGACAATGGAGTGCGCCCCTCGGATTGGACAGATAGGGCGGCTCGCGATTGACCGGGGGCGGGCTTTCTGAGGAAGAAGGCCCATGCCCAGACACCGCAGCCACAGCATCGACTTCAAGCGTCAGGTCGTTGCCGAGTACCACGCCGGGGAGACGCTTCACGCGCTCGGCCGACGCCATGACCTGTCTCGCAACCTGATCCGGATCTGGGTCGAGAAGGCGGAGGCCGGTTCGCTCGACCAGGACATGGCGTCGGCCGAGCTGCTGAGCGAATACGAGGCGCGGATCGCCGCGCTCGAGCGGCTGGTCGGCCGCCAGGCGCTGGAGATCGAGTTTCAAAAAGGGGCTCAGAAAAACGCACGGTCGCCGAGAAGCGGGCCTACATCCGCGACCAGCGGCCCCGCGGCCTCTCCATCGAACGGGGGTGCGCGCTGATGGGACTGCCACGCTCCACCTTCTACGCCGCGCCACGGGAAGAAGCCGTCCGATGCGCGAGATCGTCGCGGAGATCCGCGCCATCACCGACGCGTTCGAGTGCTACGGCTACCGCCGCGTCGGCGCCGAGCTCCGCCACCGCGGCCACGTCGTCAATGCCAAGAAGGTCCGCCGGCTGATGCGCGAGCACGACCTCAACCCACGGAGAAGACGGCGCTTCACCCGCACCACCGACAGCGACCACGACGGGCCGATCTTCCCGTTCGTCGCGCGCGACTTCGAGGTCCACGGCCCCGACCAGCTCTGGGTGGCGGACCTGACCTACGTCGCCATCGCCACCGGCTTCGTCTACGTCGCGGTCATCCTCGACGCCTGGTCGCGCCGCGTCGTCGGCTACGCGATCGGCCGCAGCCTCGACGCCCGGCACGCCGTCGCCGCGCTCGAGCGGGCGGTGGCGCTGCGGCGCCCGCTGCCCGGCTGCGTCGTTCCACACCGACCGCGGGTCGCAATACGCCTCGGAGAAGCACCGCGCGCTCCTCGACCGCCCACGGCCTCGTCGGCTCGATGAGCCGCCGCGGCAACCCCTACGACAACGCCGAAGGCCGAGAGCTTCATGAAGACCCTCAAGGTCGAGGCCGTCTACCTCGCCGAGTACGACACCTACGAGGATGTCGCCGCCGACCTTCCCCGCTTCATCGACGAGGTCTACAACGCCAAGACGACTACACTCCGCCCTGGGCTATCTCAGCCCCATCCAGTTCGAGGAACCGCAACGCCCGCACCCCTGTCAAAACCGCCGCCTGATCCTGTCCAGCGACAGGGGCGCACTCCACAACGTTGCCCTCGTCGTCCGGGCTGGTGACATTGCCCGCCTGTTTTCACCGTGCTCGCCGGCCTCCCGGTCATGCCAGAAGATGTCGCGGAGGCCGTTGGTGTCGTTAGGCACCAGATTGGTGTTGATGCTCTCGTAGACGACGTGACGGCCGTCCGCGGAGATCGAGACGCGGCCCTGCACCAGATTCCGACAGAGTTGCGCTGATAGAATTCAGGTTGGAGGATGGTGGGCGATGAGCGGACTCGAACCGCCGACATCCTCGGTGTAAACGAGGCGCTCTACCAACTGAGCTAATCGCCCGCGCCGCCTGATAGCCGGGCGCCGCTCGGCTGGCAAGCCGTCGCGCGGCCCGACACCAGCCTCACACGGCAGGCGAGGCGATGCTGAGCAGCACCCGCACCAGCGCCGACTGGCTGCGCACGCCGATCTTGTCGAAGATGCGCTGCAGCTGGGTGCGGACGGTGTTGACGCTGACCCCGAGCGTGCGCGCCGCCGCCGGCAGCTCCTCGCCGGCAACGATCCGCTCGGCGAGCCGCATCTGCGCCGCCGACAGCCCGTAGGCCAGCGCGGCCGCTTCCAGGCGCTCCCCGGCCAGCGCCGCGTCGTTGATCGCGACGAAGACCAGTCCGCTGTCGGCGGTGACCCAGCAGACGTTCGGCCACCGCGTCCGCGTCGGCCTGCATCACGATCGGCACCAGGCCGCGGCGCGACTCCAGATCCTCGGCCAGCGAGGCCGCCCACCGCAGCGCGCCCTGCAGCCGCGCATCGTCGTCGCGGCGGGTCGCGTGCAGCCGCCGCGCGCGCATCTCCAGGCCGCAGCCGCGGGCGAGCTCGCGGGCCGCGCCGGCGTTTCGCCAGACCACCACGCCGGCCTTGTCCACCTGCAGCAGCGGCGCACTCTCCTGGTGCACCGATCGGAACAGGTAGCAGCTGTAGGCGAAGCGCCACGCGCCGTCGTGCTTCTCGAGGAAGAGCGTCTCGCGCGACAGCCCCGGCATGTCCATGTCGGGCTCGCCGGTGTCCGGCGCGTACTGGTCGTAGGTCACCCAGGCCATGTCCGTGCCGACGCGGATGTTGAAGTTCTCCCGCCGCACCTCGACCGCCGACCGGTTCGGCTCCGGGTTGTCCCGGAACCTGGCCTGCACCAGCCGGGCGAACTCCTCCCAGCCCTCGCGGTAGGTGACCCCGCCGAGCGACCACCAGCCCACCCGCCGCAGATACGGCTCATGCACCCAGCACTTCTCGAACGCCTCCCAGTCCTTGTTCCAGAAGGCCGCCGTTTCGTCCTCGATCAAGCGCAGGATCGCCTGCCGGTCACTCTCGCCGCCGTCGAGCATAGCCATCTTTCCGTTTTCGCGAGCGCTCCCCGGATTGTGCCACAGATGCTCCGGCCAGTCTGTCATCCGAATGCACCACGGGAACGCGGTTGTCATGCGCTCGGGTGACGTGTTGTCCGTTCGCACGAATACTGATACTATACCTGCATTATACGGTTTGATTCTTTCGCGGCACAACCTTCGCTTGCTGACCAATACCGTCTGGCCTCACCAGGGGATGGCGACGCATGCGCAAGGTCGGGACGGCCATCATCGGCCCGGGCAACATCGGCATCGACCTGATGCTCAAGATTCAGCGGCTGTCGCCGCACCTGCACTGCGCGGCCATGGCAGGCCGGACTCCCGGGAGCGCGGGGCTGAAGCGGGCGCGGCGCATGGGTCTCGCCACGACCCACGACGGCCTCGCCGGTCTGCGCGCGCTTCCGGGCTACGGTGATATCCGGATCGTCTTCGACGCCACCTCGGCCGGCGCCCATCGCCGGCATTCCGAGGCCCTGGTCGCCGACGGCAAGCGGGTGATCGACCTCACCCCGGCCGCAATCGGCCCGTTCTGCGTCCCGACCGTGAACCTTGCCGAGCATCTCGACGCCCCCAACATCAACATGGTCACCTGCGGCGGACAGGCGGCGATCCCGATGATCGCGGCGGTCGCGCGGGTGACGCCGGTGCACCGGGGAGACCTCGTGGCCCGCATCGCCGCGAGCACCGCAGGTCCCGGCACCCTCGCCAACATCGACGCCTTCGTCTCGACCACGGCGCAGGCGATCGAGCGGATCGGCGGCGCGCGGCGCGGCACCGCCGCCATCGTCCTCGACGCCACGGAGCCGCCCACGGCCATGCGCGACCGGATCGTCTGCCTCTGCCAGGAAGCCGACCCGGCGGCGATCCGCGGCAGCATCGCGCACATGCTCGCGGCGGTGCAGTCGTACGTGCCCGGATACCGCCTCGAAGGCGAGGTGTCGATCGAGCCGGTCGGCCGGGGAACGGCGCCTGGCGAGACCGGTTCACCCCTCGCCGGCCTCGCGGTCACCATCCTGCTCGAGGTCCGCGGCGCCGGGCACCACCTGCCGGCCCACGCCGGCAACCTCGACATCATGACCTCGGCCGCGCTCAGGACCGCCGAGACGCTCGTCGCCCGCACCGCGCCGCCGTCTGCGCCTGACGCCCCGGGCGTCGGCGCTACCCCTTCACCATCGGATCGGTCAGCTTGCGGTGCTCCTGCAGCGCGAAGCGGTCGGTCATCCCGGCGATATAGTCGGCGACCACCCGCGCCCGCGCCGCTGGCGTCGAGCGCGCCGCAGGCGTTCCACTCCGGCGGCATCAGCTCCGGCGCCGCGGCGAAGGTCGTGAAACAGCTCCTCCACCACCAGCCGCGCCTTGCGCCGCATCCGCTGCACCGCCCAGTGCCGGTACATCCGCACGTAGAGGAAGCCGCGGATCTGCTTCAGCTCGGCGAAGGTCGCGTCGGAGAAGCGGATCACCGGATGCCCGAGCCGGCGGATGTCCTCGGCACTCTTCGGGTCCGCCGCCGCGATCAGCGCCCGGCTCGCGGCAAGCACGTCCTCCACCAGCAGCCCGAAGAACCGCCGGAGCGCCTCATGCTCGCGCCGCGCCGGCGCCAGCCCCGGCCAGCGCGCATCGACCGCCGCCACGCACGGCCCGATCAGCGGCAGCCGCCGCAGGTCCTCCAGCGTGAAGAGCCCGGCCCTGAGCCCGTCCGCGAGGTCGTGGTTGTTGTAGGCGATATCGTCGGCCAGATCGCCGCCACCTGCGCCTCGGCGCTGGCATGGGTGCCGAGCTCGAGGTCGTGCACCGCGTCGTACTCGGCGAGCGCGAAGGCCACCTGCCCGGTCCCGCGCCGGTCACCGGCCCGTTGTGCTTGGCGATGCCCTCCAGCGTCTCCCAGGTCAGGTTCAGCCCGTCGAACTCGGCATAGTGCGCCTCGAGCCGGGTGACGATCTTCAGCGCCTGGGCGTTGTGGTCGAACCCGCCCCAGGGCGCCATCAGCGCCTGCAGCGCCTCCTCGCCGGTATGGCCGAACGGCGGATGCCCGAGGTCGTGCGCCAGCGCCACCGCCTCGGCCAGCTCCTCGTTGAGCCCCAGCACCCGCGCCACCGTGCGCGCCACCTGCGCCACCTCGATCGAATGCGTCAGCCGCGTGCGGTAGTAGTCGCCCTCGTGCTCGACGAAGACCTGGGTCTTGTGCTTGAGCCGCCGGAAGGCGCTGGAATGGATGATCCGGTCGCGGTCGCGCTGGAACTCCGAGCGGTGCGCCGGCGGCAGCTCGGGGAAGCGGCGGCCGCGGCTGATCTCGGGCAGCGTCGCGAAGGCGGCGGTCACCGCGCACCCGGGGCGACCGGCGCGAAGCGTCGTGGGGTCATGGCAGCCCTTCCGCTCTCAGCTCTCGCCGCCGTCTTAGCCGATCCCGCGCGCCCCCGGAAGCGCCGCCGCTCGCTCCGGCGGCGCGGCCTTGCCGCAAGCCGCCGCCGCGCCTATCTTCCTCTTAAAGCGCCAGCCATCCACGAGGCTCGTCCATGCTCGCCATCCCGCCGCGCGTCACCGACCGCGCCTTCGCCCGCCTGCACGAGCTCGGCGCCGTCCAGCCGCTGCGCGTCGCCGTCGAGGGCGGCGGCTGCTCGGGCTTCCAGTACGACATCAAGCTCGACGACCCCGCCGACGACGACCTCGTGCTGGAGAAGGACGGCGCCCGGGTGCTGATCGACCCGGTGTCGCTGCCGTTCCTCGCCAACGCCGAGATCGACTTCGCCGACGAGCTGATCGGCGCCCGCTTCGTCGTCAACAACCCCAACGCCACCTCGTCCTGCGGCTGCGGCACCAGCTTCTCGCTCTGAGCCGGCCGGCTCAACCGCAGGCCTCGGCCCGCCTGAGCAGGAACGCCCGCTCCCCGGCGTTGCGCGTCAGCCGCGCCGCCGCCTCGAACGCCGCCCGCGCCTCCGCGGGGCGTCCGGCCCGGAGCAGGAAGTCGCCCCGCGCCGCCGGCAGCGGCGCATAGCCTTCGAGCGCCCCCGCCTCGATCTCGGCCAGAAGCGCCAGCCCCGCCTCCGGCCCGACGGCCATGCTCCACGCCACCGCCCGGTTCAGCGCCACCACCGGCGACGGCAGCGCCGCCGCCAGCGCATCGTAGAGCCGCGCGATCCGCCGCCAGTCGGTCGCCTCCGCCCGCGGCGCCCGGGCGTGGCAGGCCGCGATCTGTGCCTGCAGCGCATAGGGCCCCCCGGCCCCGCCCAGCGCCTCCGCCCGCGCCAGCGCGATGAGCCCCCGCCCGATCAGCAGCCGGTCCCAGCGCGCCCGGTTCTGCTCGGGCAGCGGCACCGCCGCGCCGCCCGGCGCGGTCCGCGCCGCCAGCCGCGACGCCTGCAGCTCCATCAGCGCCAAGAGGCCCCAGACCTCCGGCTCCCCCGGCATCAGCCCGGCCAGCACCCGCCCCAGCCGCTGCGCCTCGGCGCAAAGCCCCGGCCGCACCAGATCCGCGCCGGCCGTCGCCGCATAGCCCTCGTTGAAGATCAGATACACCACCTCCAGCACCGAACCGAGCCGCGCCCCGAGCTCCGGCCACCGCGGCACCTCGAAGCCGACCGCCGCCGCGCGCAGCGCCTTCTTCGCCCGCACGATCCGCTGCGCCACCGCCGGCTCGCGCGCCAGATACGCCCGAGCGATCTCGTCGGTGGTCAGCCCGCCGATCAGCCGCAGCGTCAGCGCCGCCCGCGCCTCCGGCGCCAACACCGGGTGGCAGGCCACGAAGATCAGCCCCAGAAGCTCGTCGCCGACCGCATCGTCGAGCGCCGCCTCGACCGCCGCCGCCGCCCCGCATCCGCCGCCTCGAGCTCCCGCCCGATCTCGGCGTGCTTTTTCGCCCGCACCCGTTCGCGGCGGAAGCCGTCGATCGCCCGCCGCTTGCCCGCTGCCATCAGCCAGGCACCGGGATTGCGCGGCACCCCGCTCCGCGGCCAGTCCTCGAGCGCCGCCACCAGCGCGTCCTGCGCCAGCTCCTCCGCCCGCCCGACATCGCGCACCAGCCGCGCCAGCCCGGCGACCAGCCGCGCCCGCTCGATGCGGAACACCGCCTCGATCGCCGCTTGCGTCCCGGTCGTCGCCACCCCTCAGGCCTTAGGCGACGACCGTCCCGCAGGCAAGGCGGCCGGACGGCCTCCCTCGCCGCCTCAGCGGCCCTCCGCCTTTGCCCGCGCCCGCTGGTGCAGCGCCTCGACCTCCGGGGTCAGCGTCTCGGCGAAATCCGCCATCTCGTAGACCGGCCGGATCTCGAGCTCGCTCGGCCCCGGCATCGGGTTCGGGCAGCGCTTGGCCCATTCCACCGCCTCGGCCATATCGCGCACCTCCCAGAGCCAGTAGCCCGCCACCAGCTCGCGGGTCTCGGCGAACGGCCCGTCGATCACCTTGCGCCCCGGCCCGTCGAAGCCGATCCGCTTGCCCTCCTTCGACGGCTTGAGCCCCTCGCCCGCCAGCATCACCCCGGCGTTCGCCAGATCCTCGTTGAACTTGCCCATCGCCTCCAGAAGCTCGGTCGTCGGCTTCATCCCCGCCTCGCTGTCCGCGGTCGCCTTCACCAGCACCATCACCCGCATCGTCTCTCTCCTCTTTCCGGAGACCCACAGCAGCCTCCATGCCCCTAACGACGAACGACCCCCGCCGGATTCGACAGCCCGCGAGATTTTTTTCGCACACCGCTTTCGCCGCGCTACGGTCGCATCGCACAACCCCAAGGGACCAGCGCGTGACGCCCCACGATTTCATCGCCAAGTGGCGCGCCTCGCCGAAGCGCGAGCACATCGGCGCGGGCGCGGCTATTCCCGACTGATCTGGTGGCAAGCCACTTTCCAGCCACTTTCCAACCCCCTCCCTTGCGGCCCGTTCCGGCCTTGCCTAGGGTCCGCTCCCATGAAGATCGCCACCTTCAACATCAACGGCGTCAAGGCGCGGCTGCCCGCGCTGCTCGACTGGCTGCGCGACGCCGGCACCGACGTCGTGGTCCTGCAGGAGATCAAGTCCACCGACGACCAGTTCCCGCGGCTCGAGATCGAGGAGATGGGCTATAACATTGAAACCCATGGCCAGAAGGGCTTCAACGGCGTCGCCATCCTCTCGCGCCTGCCGCTGGCAGACGTCCGCCGCGGCCTGCCCGGCGACGAGGCCGACGAGCAGGCCCGCTGGATCGAGGCCGAGGTCGCCGGCATCCGCGTCTGCGGCCTCTACCTGCCCAACGGCAACCCCGCCCCCGGCCCGAAATACGACTATAAGCTCGGCTGGATGGAGCGGCTCCAGGCCCGCGCCGCCGCGCTGATCGCCACTGAGGAAACCGCGATAATCCTCGGAGATTACAACGTAATCCCCGAGCCAAAGGACTGCTGGAACCCCAAGGTCTGGGCGAATGACGCCCTCTTCCTGCCCCCGACCCGCCAGGCCTTCCGCCGCCTCGTCAACCTCGGCTTCACCGACGCGCTGCGCGCCGTCGACCAGAGCCCCGGCCTCTACACCTTCTGGGACTATCAGGCCGGCGCGCTGCAGAAGAACTGGGGCCTCAGGATCGACCACGTGCTCTTGACGCCGCAGGCCGCCGACCGGCTGGAGACCTGCGGCATCGACGCCGAGACCCGCAGCCGCGAGAAGCCCTCCGACCACGTCCCGGTCTGGGTCACGCTCGAGCCCTGAGCGGGCTTCAGTGCGCCGGCGCCTCGACCGCCGCCGGCCCGCCCGGCGCCATCTCCTGGTGGATGTCGAGCCAGCCTTCCCAGATCATGTGCCCGGCAACATAGAGGATCACCAGCAGGCCCACCCAGGCGATCCAGCGATGCTTGTGCAGGAGCCGCGCGATCAGCGAGGCGGCGATGCCCATCAGCGCGATCGACAGCGCCAGCCCGAAGATCAGCACCGTCGGATGCTCGCGCGCCGCGCCCGCCACCGCCAGCACGTTGTCGAGCGACATCGAGACGTCGGCGATGATGATCTGGATCACCGCCTGCTTCAGCGTCTTGCGCGGCACGCCGCCGGCGATGGTGCCGTCGGCGTTGAGGTCGGCGTCGCCCAGCGCCTCGATCCCGGCGTCGGAAGAAGCGTGCGACACTCGCAGCTCCTGGTACATCTTCCAGCAGACCCAGAGCAGCAGCAGGCCGCCGCCGAGCAGGAGCCCAGTGATGTTGAGGAGCTGGGTCGCGATCAGCGCGAAGCAGATGCGCAGCGCAGTGGCGGCGATGATGCCGATCAGGATCGCCTTGCGCCGGAGGTCGCTCGGCAGCCCCGCGGCCGCCATGCCGATCACCACCGCGTTGTCGCCCGCGAGCACCAGATCGATCATGATGACCTGCAGGAAGGCGGTGATGAACGCTGCGTCTACCATCCCGTCCTCTCCTGCCCGCGGTGCGCGGAGGGTGGCGACTGCGGCGCCGGTGTCAACCCATCCTCGTCACATCGGCGCCGAAGAGCCAGTCGAAACGGCGGAGGAGATGCCCCGGCGCCACGCCGGAGACCAGCCGCAGCCCGGCCTGCACCGGCGCGCCTAGACCCGGCCGCAGGTGATAGAATCCGCCCGCTCCGCGCCGCCGCCCGCTGCACCCGGCTGGTCCGCGGCAGCCGCGCCGCCGCATAGGCGGCGAGCCCCGCGGCCGGATCGGCGGCGGCATCGAGCGCCGCCGCCAGCACCCAGGCGTCCTCCAGCGCCATGGTGGCGCCCTGCGCGAGGAACGGCAGCATCGGGTGGCAGGCGTCGCCGAGGAGCGCCAGCCGCCCATGCGTCCAGCGCGGCAGCGGCGCATGGTCGAAAAGGCCCCAGAGAAAGCAGGCCTCGACCGCGGCGAGCAACGGCGCCACGCCGCCGCCCCAGCCGGCGAACGCCCGGCGCAGAGCGTCCGGATCGTCCGGCGCCATCCAGCCCTCCGCCGCCCAGGCCGACCGCTCCTCGATCGCCACCAGGTTCACCAGCGCGCCGCCGCGCAACGGATAGCTGACCAGGTGCCGCCCCGGCCCCATCGCCACCCGGCTGGCGGCCGGCGGCGCGAAGGGCAGCCGCGCCGCCTCGACCAGCGCCCGCCAGGCGACATGGCCGGTGAAGCGCGGCGGCGCCTCGGCGAAATGCGCCGCCCGGACCCCCGACCTCAGCCCGTCCGCCGCCACTACGATCGCCGCCTCCGCCTCGGCCCCGCCCGCAAGGCACAGGCGCACCCCGCCCGCCGCGACCACGACCGCGTCCACCGGATGATCGAGCCCGACCTCCACACCCGCCTCGGCGGCGGCCCTGGCGAGCAGCCCGATGAGGTCGGCGCGATGGAACTGCCAGTAGGGCCGCCGGTAGCGCGCTACCGCCGCAGCACCCAGCGGCAGCCGCGCCACCAGCCGGCCGTCGCGGTGGTCGCGAAGCTCGACCGCCTCCGCCGTGGTGGCGAGCGGGGCGGCCGCCTCGAGCAGCCCGAGCGCGGCCAGCACCGCCACGCCGTTCGGCGCGATCTGGATGCCGGCCCCGACCTCGCTCAGCGCCGGCGCTTGCTCGAACACCCGCACCCGCGCCCCGCGGCGCGCCAGCGCCAGCGCCGCCGCGAGGCCGCCGATGCCGGCGCCGATCACCGCGACCTCCCGCCCGGCCAGGCTCATGCCGCCGGCGGCTCGCCCGCCCAGGCCCGCCCGATGAGCGCCCTGACCGCCTCCCGCTCCACCGGACGCGGGTTCCAGTAGGGGTTCTCCACCGCCAGATCCGCCGCCCGGTCGAGATCGGCCTCGCCGAGCCCGATCTCGCGCAGCGTCAGCGGCGCGCCGATCCGCCGCGCCAGCCCGAAGAGCGCCGCGCCCGGCTCCCCGCCGCCCAGCGCCGCGCCGACCGGCGCCAGCAGCTCGCCCACGGCAGCGGCGTTGTAGGCCGCCGCGTGCGGCAATATCACCGCATGCGTCTCGGAATGCGGCAGCCCGAAGCTGCCGCCGAGCACGTGGCAGAGCTTGTGGTGCAGCGCCATCGTGGTGCCGCCGAGCGCCGCGCCGCAGAGCCACGCCCCGTAGAGCGCCCGCCGCCGCGCCGCCCGGTCCCCCGGATCCGCCGCCAGCGCCGGCAGCGCGGCGCCCAGCGCCGCGATCGCCTCGCCCGCCATCAGCGACAGCACCGGGTTGCGGTCGCGCGCATAAAGCGCCTCCACCGCATGCGCCAGCGCGTTCAGCCCGGAGGTCGCGGTCAGCCCCGGCGGCAGCCCCAGCGTCAGCGCCACGTCGTAGATCACCGTCTCCGGCAGGATCGCCGGATCGCGCCGCGTGGTCTTGCGCCCCGCCGCGGTCTCGCCGAGGATATCGGTCATCTCCGAGCCGGCATAGGTCGTCGGCACCGCCACCTGGTCGGCGCCGGTCCGCATCGCGATCGCCTTGCCGAGCCCGATGGTCGAGCCGCCGCCGAGCGCCACCAGGCAATCCGCCCGCGCCGCCCGCCAGGTCGCGAGCGCCGCCTCGGTCACCGCGACCGGGGTATGCATCTCCGCCCCGGCGAAGCTCCCCCCCGCCAGCGGCCCGAGGTGCGCGGCCACCTGCTCCGCCAGCGCCCGATGCCCGGGCGTCGACAGCAGCAGCGCCCGCCTCCGCCCGAGCCGCTCGATCTCGGCCCCGACCTCCGCCAGCGTGCCGTCGCCGAAAATGACCCGGCTGCGCAGCCCGTTGAAGCTGAAAGCGTCGGGAAAAGTCACACCCTCGAGGCCTCCGGGCGCCGGCGCGGCGCGCCGGCATCAGACACCCGATCCCCCCGCCCGTGAAGCCCCGTTCAGCGCGCCGCGGGCCCCAGCAGCCGGCGCACCTCGGCACGAACCGCCGCCGCCCTGAGCGCGAAGACCTCGACCGTCTCCCCGCTCCCGCCCTGCGCCGCGGCCTCCGGCCCGATGCGGATCGCCGTGACCATGCCGACCAGCCGCGCCTCGGCGTCAAGCAGCGGCCCGCCGGAGAACCCCGGCCGCGCCGCCGGCAGCCGGGCGATCAGCCCCGGCCCGTAAGCGGCGATCTCCGCCCGCGGCGCCACCACCGCCCCCGCCGCCTCCAGCCGTGCGCCCGCGGTCGCGTCGCCCGCGGCATCGATCCCGGCCGCCGTCACCGCGAGCCCGGCCCGCTCCGGCGCATCCTCGGCCGCCACCGCCGGCAGGAACCCCGCCGGCACCCGCAGCACCGCCAGATCCATCCACGGGCTCAGCGCCACCACCCGCGCCTCCGCAGCCCTGAGGTCGGCGGCGACCAGCGTCACCGCCTCCCCCGGCAGCCGGCCGCGCAGCACGTGGCGGTTGGTCACCGCCACCCCCTCGGCGATAAGGAACGCCGATCCCACCACCGCGCCGTTCACCACCACCGCATGATAGGCGAGCGGCCGCAGCCGCGATTCCGCCCACGCCGACACCACCCCGGCAACCAGAACCGCCGCCGCCAGCAGCGCCCGGCCGGCCCCCCGCCGCCACCCCATGTCCCCACCCCTCGCGCCCCCCGGCGCCGGACCGACCCTAGCCGCCGCCCCTTCCCGAACCGCTAAGCCGCACCGGCGATTTGCCGCGAATCCGTCGCATCGCCGGCGGTCGCTGGACGGCGGCGCGTCCTGTCCCTAAGAACGGGCGGCGACGCACGAAGGGACCTCAATGCGCATCCTCCTCACCAACGACGACGGCATCAGCGCCCCGGGGCTCGCGGTCGCCGAGGCGATCGCGCATGAGCTCGCCGGCCCCGCCGGCGAGGTCTGGGTGGTGGCCCCGGCCTTCGAGCAGTCCGGCGTCGCCCACTCGGTCTCCTACGTCCGGCCGATGCGCCTCGAACGGCTCGAGCCCCGCCGCTTCGCGGTCGAGGGCTCGCCCGCCGACTGCGTGCTGGCGGGCCTGCACGAGATCCTCAAGGACGGCCCGCCGGATCTGGTCATCTCCGGGGTCAACCGCGGCCACAATGTCGCCGAGGACACGCTCTACTCCGGCACCGTCGGCGGCGCGCTCGAGGCGGCGCTGCACCGCATCCCGGCGGTGGCGCTGTCGCAATACTTCGGCCCGGCCACCGCCGCCGCGCCGACCCCTTCGCCGCAGCCCGCGCCCATGGGCCGGCGCTCCTCCGCCGGCTAATCGACGCCGCGGCCTGGCCGACCCACCCCTACGCCATCTTCTACAACGTGAACTTCCCGCCGGTGCCCGCCGAGGCGGTGCGCGGCACCCGCGCCACCTTCCAGGGCCACCGCACCTCGCCGACCTTCGGCGTGCTGCCGCACGTCGCCCCGAACGGCCGGCACTTTCTCTGGCTGACCCACGGCCACGGCAACGCCGACACCCCGCCCGGCTCGGATTCGCGCGAGAGCCACGACGGCCATATCACCGTGACGCCGCTCCGGGCCGATCTCACCGCGCACGAGCTCATCGCGCCGCTTGCGCGGGCGCTCGGTTAAGGCGAGGCTCGCCGCCATGCTCCCCGCCGAACAGCAGATGCAGTTCGTCTTCACCCTGCGCTCGCACGGGGTGACCAACGCCGAGGTGCTGAAGGCGATGGAGGCGACGCCGCGGGTCGATTTCCTCGAAGGCATCTTCCAGGACCGCTCGTTCGAAGATACCCCGCTGCCGATCGCCTGCGGCCAGACCATCAGCCAGCCCACCGTGGTCGGCCTGATGACCCAGGCGCTGGAAGTGACCAAGCGCTGCAAGGTGCTCGAGATCGGCACCGGCTCCGGCTACCAGGCGGCGATCCTGTCGCGGCTCGCCCGGCGGGTCTATACCGTCGAGCGCCACCGCCGCCTCGCCCGCCGCGCCCGCGAGCTCCTGCAGCGGCTCGGGCTGCACAATATCACCGTGCTCCACGCCGACGGCTCGCTCGGCCTGCCCGAGCAGGCGCCCTTCGACCGCATCATCGTCACCGCCGCGGCAGAGGATCCGCCGCAGGTCTTGATCGACCAGCTCCGCGAAGGCGGGATCATGGTGCTGCCGGTCGGCCAGTCGAACGCGGTGCAGACGCTGATCCGCATCGTCAAGACCGCACAGGGCCTCGACTATACCGATCTCGGCGCCGTCCGGTTCGTGCCCCTTGTCGAAGGGGTCGCGCAGGACGTATTGGACTAGGCGCCGGGCAGAACCATGGGAGGTCCGCAATGGCCACGACACGCGCGGAGCATCGGCGGCACTGCGCTGCGAGCCTGCCCGCGCTCCTCGCGGCGGCCCTGGCCCTCAGCGCCTGCTCCACGGCGGAGAAATTGAATCCCTTCGGCGACGGCGGCGGTTCGCAGGATCTCGCCCCCCCGCCGCCGCAGGCGGTGGCCAACCCCGAGCCCGACAGCCGCGGCGTGATCACCTACGCCACCTACCAGGTCGTGATCGCCCAGGAGGGCGACAAGCTCAGCACCATCGCCGACCGGCTCGGCACCACCCCCGGCGCGCTCTCCCGCCGCAACGCCCTGCCCGACAACTACCTCCTGCACCCCGGCGAGGTGCTGCTCCTGCCCGACAGCGTGCCGCGCCCGGTCGGCGGGCTCGACAGCGGCGCCATCACCACCCAGCCGCTCGGCTGGACCCCCGACCAGGCCTCCGCGGCGATCGACAGCGCCGCCGGCGGCGGCACCACGCCGCCGGCCGCCAACCCGTTCCAGAACGGCCAGACCGAGCCCCTGATCGACCCGGTCCGCCACCGGGTCGAATCCGGCGAGACCGCCTATTCGATCTCCCGGCTCTACGGCGTCTCGGTGACCGCACTCGCCTCGTGGAACGGCCTCGGCCCCGATCTCGCGGTGCGCCCGAACCAGGAGCTCCTGATCCCGATCGTCAGCGACGCCAACCGCATCTCGAGCGCGCTCGACACCCAGCCCGGCGAAGGCACGCCGGTGGCGGCGCCCTCGATCGCCGCGGCGCCGCTGCCCGCCGACATCGCCACCGCGGTCGAGCCGGAATCGCCCGACCTCGGCCAGTACCGCACCCCGCCCGGCGGCCGGCTCGGCGCGCCGGTGAGCGGCACCGTCACCCGCACCTACAACCCGGGCAATCCCAACGGCATCGGCTTCGACGTCCCCGCCGGCACCGCGGTGCACGCCGCCGCCCCCGGCGAGGTGGCGCTGGTCTCCGAGGCGCTCGGCGGGCTCGGCACCATCGTGCTGGTCCGCCACAAGGACGACCTGATCACCACCTACTCCACCCTTTCCAACGTCCGGGTGAAAGAAGGCGACCGGGTCACCAGCGGCCAGGTCCTCGGCACCGTCGCCGCCCGCGACAAGCCCGAGCTGCAGTTCGACGTGTTCCGCGGCACCAGCAGCGTCGACCCGACTCCCTACCTCGGCGGCGGCGGCTAACTCCGCGCGTCGCGCCTCCGGCGCCGTTGTCCGCCGCTCCTGGTTTCGCCGGCAGCCGGACCATCCTCGTCGAGGGCGTCGCCGACCGCTTCGACCGCGACGCCGCCTCACCCGGAGGCGGCGTTAACCTTCAATCCTGACAAATTTAGTCTCATTACGGTTTCCAGATGGATTCCAGATGCGCTCCAGACGCAGGATTCCGCTGTTAACGCTTGATCCGAAAGGCTTTCATCCCAACCGCACCCCGCGCCGCCCGGCGAGGTCGGTGACATACTGCCACGCCACCCGCCCCGACCGCCCGCCGCGGGTCTGCGACCATTCGATCGCCTCGGCCCGCAGCTCGGCATCGGAGATCGCGATCTCGAAGGCATCGCAATAGCCGCGGATCATGCTGAGGAAATCGTCCTGGTTGCAGGCGTGGAACCCCAGCCACAGCCCGAAGCGATCGCTGAGCGACACCTTCTCCTCGACCGCCTCGGTCGGGTTCACCCCGGTCTGTCGCTCGTTCTCGATCATGTCCCGCGGCATCAGGTGCCGCCGGTTCGAGGTGGCGTAAAGCACGACATTATCCGGCCGCCCCTCGATTCCGCCATCAAGAACCGCCTTCAACGACTTGTAATGGCTGTCGTCCTTGTCGAACGACAGGTCGTCGCAGAAGAGCAGGAACCGGCAGTCCGACCCGCGCAGCAGCCCGAGCAGCCGCCCGATCGACGGCAGATCCTCGCGATGCAGCTCGATCAGCTTCAGCCGCCCCGGCGCCTCCTCGGCGGCCTCGGCGTGCGCCGCCTTGACGAGGCTCGACTTGCCCATCCCCCGCGCGCCCCAGAGCAGCACGTTGTTCGCCGGAAACCCCCGCGCGAACTGCCGGGTATTGGCCATCAGCGTGTCGCGCGCCCGATCGATGCCGACCAGAAGCCCGATCGCCACCCGCGCCACCTTCGCCACCGGCTCCAGCCGGTCCGGCCCGGTCGCCCAGACGAAGGCCTCCGCCGCCGCCAGATCCGGCGCCGGCTGCGGCTTTGGGCTGACCCGCTCCAGAGCCTCGGCAATCCGCGCCAGCGCCCCGCGGTCGGCGTCGCTCACGGATTGTCCTTCGCCACCTCGGCCGCCTCGTCCCACAGCCCCTGCGCGCGCAGCTCCGCCTCGCGCTTGCGCTCGAAATAGCGCACCAAGAGGATCGAGATCTCGTAGAGGGGATAGATCGCCGCGAACAGGATCAGCTGCGACATCACGTCCGGCCCCGGCGTGACGAAGGCCGCGACGATCAGCATCGCGACCACCGCGTACTTGCGGAAGCCCGACAGCGATTTGGCGGTGACGATCCCGGCCAGCCCCATCAGCGTCAGCGCCACCGGCAGCTGGAAGCAGAGCCCGAAGGCGACCATGAACTTGATGGTGAGCGACAGATATTCATTGATGGTGCCGAGATACTGGATCGTCACGTCCTGGCCCTCGACCGGCCCGGTGCCGAACTGCTGGAAGCCGAGAAAGAAGTTATAGACCAAGGGCAGGAGCCCGTAAAAGGCGAAGGCGCAGCCGAGCAGGAACAGCACCGGCGAGGCGATCAAGAACGGCAAAAACGCCTTTTTTTCCCGGCGGTAGAGCCCCGGAGCGACGAAGCGCCAGAGCTGGTAGCTGATCACCGGGAAAGACAAGAGCAGCCCGCCGAACACCGAGATCCGGATCTGGGTGAAAAACCCCTGCTGCAGCCCGGTATAGATCAGCTCCGGCTTCTGGCCGTGCTCGATCAGCAGCTTCGCCAAGGGTGCTGCGAGAAAATTGAAGATCGGCCCGGCGACGGCGAAGGCCGCGATCATCGCCACGCAGAAGGCGACCAGCGAGTTGATTAGCCGGGTCCGCAGCTCCGCCAGATGCTCGATCAGCGGCGCGGTGCTGTCGTCGATCTCGTCGTCGGCCATCAGGCGGCCGTTCCCCGGTCACGACCCCCGGACGGCACCTCGGGCGCCGCTTCCGGCGCCTCCTCGACCGGCTGCGTCGCCTCGGCCGCAGCCGCCGCCGGCGCAGCCGCGGCGGCCGCCGCCGCCTCGGGCGCGGCCGCCGGCGTATCCGGCAGCCGCGTCATCGACGTGGCGAACTTGCGGGCCGACATCGTCGCGGAATTCGAGGCTCCGGTCGATCGAGCGCAGGCTGTTCGACACCTCGCTCATCCCCGATTCGTTGGCGGCCTGCTCCAGCGAGCGCTGGAACTCGCGGGCCATGCCGCGGGCCTTGCCCATGAAGTTGCCGACGGTCCGAAACAGCGCCGGCAGGTCTTTGGGACCCACCACGATCAGCGCGACGACACCGATCAGGAAAAGCTCGCCCCAGCCGATGTCAAACATGACGGATCAGACTTTTTCCTTCTCGGGGGTGATGTCGTGGGCATGGTCTGCCGCGGCGGCCTGGGTCGAATTCTCGATCTCGGCCTTGCCTTCGCTGAGGCCTCGCTTGAAGCTGGTGATCCCCTTGCCGACCTCGCCCATCAGCCCCGACACCTTGCCGCGGCCGAAAAGGACCAGGACCACGATCGCGACGAGCAAGAGGCCGGTCGGTCCGATGTTACTGAGCATAGCTCTTCTCCATGTCCGGCAGGGCAGCGCATGCGCCGCCCGGCCCTGCCCGTACATATGGCCTCCCGCAGGCACAGGCAAACCCCAATCGCCGCGGCGGAGGGGCCTTCTCAGCCGAAATACGGGTTCGTGAGCGCGCGCTGCACCTGGCAGGGGAAGACGAAGCAGCGGTCGCGGCGCAGCGACAGCCAGAGCGGCGTGCCGGGCTTGGGCAGGAACACCCCGGGGATCGTCGCCTTCAGCATCGAGCTGTCGTGCTCCATCAGGAGCTCGACGATCGACTGGTTGCCGACGAAGCGCGCCCGCGCTACCTGCCCGCGGGCCGGGACCCCGTCGGACGGCGTCGGCAACGGACCCGCGCCGTTGCGGTCGAAGTCCATCTTCAGGTGCTGCGGCCGGATCACGATCTCGACATCGGCCCGGTCGGCCAGCCCCGGCGTCAGGAACGGCCCGAACGGCGTCACGGTCTGGAAGTTGCGCACCACGCCGTGGATGACGTTAACGTCGGAGAAGAACTGCGCCGCCTCGCGGTCCACCGGATTGTTGTAGATATTGTAGGGCGCCCCCTCCTGCACGATCCGCCCGTCGCGCATCAGCGCGATGCGGTCGGCCATCCGCATCGCCTCGTCGGGCTCGTGGGTGACGAGCAGCACCGCCGTCGCCTCCTCCTTGAGGATATCGAGCGTCTCGTCGCGGATGCCGTCGCGCAGGCGGTTGTCGAGGCCGGAGAAGGGCTCGTCCATCAGGATGATCGGCGGCCGCGGCGCCAGCGCGCGGGCCAGCGCCACCCGCTGCTGCTCGCCGCCGGAAAGCTGGTGGGGGAACTTCTCGCCGTGGCGCGCCATGCCGACCCGCTCGAGCAGCCGCCGCGACCGCTCCGCCCGCGCCGCGCCCGGCCCGCCGAGGCCGAAGGCCACGTTCTTCGCCACGCTGAGGTGCGGAAAGAGCGCGAAGTCCTGGAACATCAGCCCGATGCCGCGACCCTCCGGCGGCACGTGGCGCGCGCCGTCGGAGACCACGCGCCCCGCGACCGCCACGCTCCCCACATCCTGCCGCTCGACGCCGGCAGCGATCCTGAGCAGCGTCGACTTGCCGCAGCCCGAGGGGCCGAGCAAACACGTCACCTCGCCGGCCGAGAGCTCCAGCGAGACATCGTCGAGCACCCGGGTTCCGGCATAGGCGTGGCCGATGCCACCCAGCGCCAGCCTGACCCCGTCCGGGTCCGGACGGAATTCCTTCACCGGCGCCCCCTTTATCCGATTAATTTCATCGGGTATGGGGTCAGATAGCAACGCCGGGTTTCACTGGCAAGCGCTACGGTAGCGATATCCAATCGGACGGAACCGTCCGATGGTTAAGATATCGCGGCACTCGAGACTCTAGATCGTGCTGTTGATCGCCCCGCCGTCGATCACCCAGTTCTGCCCGACGACGTACCCCGCATACCGCGAGCAGAGAAAGGCGCAGGCCGCGCCGAACTCCTCCGCCGTGCCGTAACGGCCGGCCGGGATGCTGGCCGACCGCTGCGCCCGCGCGGTCTTAAGGTCGATCCCCTTCGCCGCCACCTCCGCCTTGTCGAGCGCGTCGGAGCGGTCGGTGTCATGGATGCCCGGCAGCAGGTTGTTGATCGTGACCCCCTTCGGCGCCACCTGGCGGCTGGTGCCGGCGACGAAGCCGGTCAGCCCGGCCCGCGCAGTGTTGGAGAGCCCGAGCGTCGACACCGGCGCCTTCACCGCGCTGGAGGTGATGTTGACGATCCGCCCCCAGCCGCGCTGCATCATGCCCGGCAGCACCGCCTGCATCAGCGCGATCGGCGTCAGCATGTTGCCGTCGAACGCCCGGATGAAGTCGTCCCGGCTCCAGTCCGACCAGAGCCCCGGCGGCGGCCCGCCGGCGTTGGTGACGAGGATGTCGGGGTCCGGGCCAGCCGCCAGCACCAGCGCCCGGCCGGCCGGCGTGGTGATGTCGGCGGCAACCGCGGTCACCGAGACCCCGTGCCGCTCGCGGAGCGCCGCCGCCGTCACCTCCAGCGCCGCGGCACCGCGGGCGTTGATCACCAGATCGACCCCCTCGCCGGCCAAGGCCTCGGCGCAGCCGCGGCCGAGCCCCTTCGATGCCGCGCAGACGATCGCCCGCCTGCCCCTGATGCCGAGATCCATGTCCCCACCCGTTCCGCTCCAACACGAGCAGACCCTAGCCGGACGCGCGGGCGGCGGAAAGGGTCGGACGCCCCCATACCGCGACCGATGCCACACGCCCGGCAGCGAATTCTTCACCAACCCGCGGCGCTGCGGCGAAGCCGGCGACGCCGATCCGTTAGGGCGTCGCGGTGGACGGAACCCGGGTCACCGCTCGCCGGCGCTTGCAGAGGCCCAGAAACCCAACCGCCGCAGTCGCGATCAGAATCAGCGACGCCGGCGCCGGGACCGGCGCGATGTGCGCCGAAACCCGGGCGAGATCGGAAGGCACGCCGCCGATCGGCTGATAGTCGAGATACCATCCGAAGCTCGAGCCCTTGCGCACGAGGAAACTGGCGCTGCCCTCCTGGTCGAACGTCCCGGCAGGATCGATCAGCTCGAAATCATTGCCGCCGTGCCGATATCCGAACGAACCTATGCCGCTGTCCCCGAAGTCGCCGGGCTCGCCGCTGTAGAGCCACTCGAACGAGACGCGATAGCTCGCATCCGCCGTCGCGGAAACACTGGCCCGGCCAGAGTGGTCCTTCGGATCCGGCGAGAGCAGCATCAAGCGATACTCCGAGCTGGCCGGCGCTTCGACGAAGACCGACCCGCCACCGGGCAGCTCGGTGAAGGTGAGCGCCCCGGCCGCACCCGCACCGCCGAGAACGCCGACAACCACAGCGAAAAACCGATACACCGCAAGACCCCCCAAGCCCCGGCAACGAGGCTGGCAGGCGCTGCCATATCGGTCAACGAATCATAGGGTTAACGCAAATTCAGGCGATCGCTTCCAGCACCGGCGCCCATTGCGCGCGCAAGGGCGCATAGGCCCGCTGCGGCTTGTCGAAGATCGCGAGCCCCTGCTCGGCGAGATCGGCGTAGGCGGCCCGCTCGCTGATCCAGGCGATCGGCTCCTGGCCGTGCGCCGCGAAGAAGGCGCGCAGCCGCTCGGTGGCATGGCTGAGCGGCCGCACCCGGTTGGCGAGGACGTGCAGCCCGACCCTGCCCTTGCGCACCCGCTTGATCTCCTCGATGTCCCTGAGGAACCGCCGGGTGCTGTCGGCGTCGAACGCCGAGGGCATCACCGGGGCGATCACCGCGTCGGCCTCGGCGATCAGCGCCTCAGCGCGGCCGTCGCGGATCGCCCCCGGCGCGTCGATCACCAGCCAGGCGTAGCGCTGCGGCACCTCGCCGACGTGGCCGAGCTTCGACCAGTCGAGCCCGGCGATCGCCGGCGACTGCGCCGGCCGTTGCTTCAGCCAGCGCAGCGCCGACTTCTGCGGGTCGGCGTCGGCCAGTGCCACGCCGCCGCTTTGCCGCGCCAGCGCGCTGGCCAGTGTGATCGCCGCCATGGTCTTGCCGCATCCGCCCTTGCGATTGGCGACCAGAATCGTCCGCATCCGCACCCTTCCGGTTTCACCCGGAGCCTAAGGCGGCCATGGCCGGGCGCAACCCCCTTTGGCCATTCCACCGCCGCCCGCGCCGGCCTATGCTGCCCCCCATGCTCGACGCCGCCTCCCTGCTCGCCTTCGCCGCCGCGCTGACCGTCGCCGCCGGCTCGCCCGGGCCGTCGATCGCCGCACTGGTGGCGCGCGTGCTCTCCCGCGGCCCCGGCGCCGTGCTGCCGTTTCTCGTCGCGATGTGGATCGGCGAGGCGATCTGGCTCACCTGCGCCGTCTTCGGCCTGGCGGTGCTGGCCGAGACCTTCCACGCCGCCTTCGTGGCGCTGAAATGGGCCGGCATCGCCTACCTGCTGCTGCTGGCCTGGAAGATGTGGCGCGCCCCCGCCCACGACGCTGAGCTTCCCGACGCCGCCTCGCCGTGGCGGCTCTTCGGCGCCGGCCTCGCGGTCACCCTCGGCAACCCAAAGATCATGGTCTTCTATCTCGCTCTCCTGCCGTCGATCCTCGATCTCGGCGGCGTCTCGACCGCCGGCTGGGCGGAGCTGACCGCGGTGATGGCGACGGTGCTGGTCGCGGTGGACCTTGCCTGGGTGCTCGCCGCCGCCCGCGCCCGCCGCCTCTTCCGCACCGCCGCCGGACGGCGCCTGGCCAACCGCCTGTCCGCCGGGATGATGGCCGGCGCCGCCGGGGCGATGGCCGCGCGCTGAGAACCCGGCCTCAGCGTCGCTCGCCCGGAGACCGGTACTTGATCGCGGCGGCCTTCTGCAGGGCGGCGACCGTCTCCTCGACGGTGAGCAGGACCGTGGTGTGGACCGAGCTCAGCGCCCCGCCGGCGCCGATCGCCAGCGCCGTCGCCGCCATCGAGACGTTGTCCGGGGCCTCCCAGAGGTTGTAGCCGTCGTGCTCGCCGAAGGCGTACCAGAACCCGTGCAGCTTGCCGCCGACCCCCTCGATATACTCTTTGGCCGCGGTCCGCCGATCCTCGGGATTCTCGATGAGCTTCGCCCATGTCGCAGGCGTATAGCTGAACCGGGTCAGATAGTACGGCATCTTGGCTCCCTCCATTCAAGCGCGCCGCGCGTCCATCGCGCCGCCCCGCGCCCCGGCCAAGCATACCAGAAGCTTGCGCGGCGGTACCGATCCCGCGCGCGGCGTCGCCGCATCGGCCCTTCCCCCGCCCCGGCGGCGCGGCTATATGCCGAGCCCATGCTCGACCGCGCCTCCAACACCCCGCCGCTGCCGCCGGAGG
>CAVVSO010000005.1:0-21091 GCA_963750745.1 uncultured Alphaproteobacteria bacterium
CTCCCGATCGCCCATCGCGGGGTCGAACCCATGCCGCTGACCGTCGTACTGGTTCACGGGGCCCGGGCCAACGGCTCGTGCTGGAACAAGGTCTACCGCTGCTCGAGGCCAGCGGCGTCGACGTGGTCGCGGCGCACAAACCGCTGCCATCCGCCGCGCCGACCGAACAGCGGATGGCAACGTGTCGAGGCTTGCAAACCGCGGCCACGAGGCAGATCGGGACGAGCCCTCGGCGCCCCTGATCGCGGGGCTCAGGGGTGGGCGCGCGGCCGGAAGAGCGGAAGTCCTCGTCCAGCGCCTCGGACCAGCCGTTCTCCCAGGCGAGGTGGTCGCCAATCGGGGGGTAAGGGATTGTCCGCCGGGTTCTCGCCGGTCCAGTAGGCGTAGTAGCCTCGTCGTAGCCGCCGGCGCGCGGCGTCGACCCGGCCGCGGCGCCGCTCGAAGCCGCGGATGAGCGGGCGAGCTCGGGATAGACCATCAGGTCGGCGGTATCGAAACCCTGCGGATGCTCTGCCAGGGCGCGCGGCCGCGCTCGGTCAGCGCGAAGCTGCCGTCCGTGCCGCCCGAGATCAGCCGCGCCTCCGCCAGGTAGCGGATCAGCACCTCGAGCCGGCTGGCCACCTCCTCCGGTCCGAACGGCGGGTGCTCGTCGGCGCGCGCCAGCAGCGCCTGCAGCCGCGCTGCGCAACGCGCGAGCGTCGCCGGGCCCGGCGGAGGCCTCGCGCAGAATGATCGGCCATCAGTTCGGGGTGTTGAGGAGCGGGTACTCGCGAAATCGCATCGGCGATCGGCTCTTTCGGTAGATTTGCGCAGTAAGTCTATGCCTTAATTTGGCGCAAGGTGACGAAAGCGGCCCCGCAAAACGCAAAAGGGCCGGCGCGAGCCGGCCCTTCAGCGCCGCGGGCGCTGCCGCGGGGGGATGAAGCCTCAGTTCGCCAGGGCGAGATTCGCCGCCGACTGGCGGCCGTCGCGGCCGGTCTCGAGGTCGAAGGTGACCTTCTGGCCGTCGTCGAGGTGGGTGATCCCGGCGCGCTCGAGCGCGGAGATGTGGACGAACACGTCCTTGGAGCCGCCCTCAGGCTGAATAAAGCCGAAGCCCTTGGTGGCGTTGAACCATTTCACGGTGCCCTTAGCCATCGTGATAGTCTCCTGTCTAGATGCCGCCCGCGGACTTGCGACGGCCTGGCGCAGTCAGCGGATAACCGAGCGACCGTGGGCCAGTGACGGAGACAGCGGGTCGATTGTCGTAACGCAGCCGCGGCTTCATGGCGCATTACTGAACTTTTTCCAAGGAAAAAGAAGCAAGCCGCCGCGCTACCAGCGCAGGAGCCGCGATCCGAGGAGCGCGCCGAGCGCGGAGGCGCCGAGGATCGCGAGCATGTACCAGACCGCATAGAACAGCGGGCTGTCCTCGGTGCAGTGGATCGAATAGACCATCGCCGCCGCGCCGCCGCCCAGGAGCCCGGCCAGCGCACCGCTCAGCCACGGCCGGGGCGGCGCCGCGGCGGAGCGCCCAGAGCGTGCCCGCGAGCAGCGGAAGCGCCATCATGCTGATGAAGCCGACGCACTGGCCGTTGCTCCGGCCCATCACCGCCGGCATCCAGTCGGCTCCGGCAGCAGCATCAGCTCCGCCGCCACCGCGAGGATCAGCAGCGCCGGCGCCGCCGCCAGCAGCAGCGCCCAGCCACCGACGCCGCCGCCGGGCCGCGACAGCCGCAGCGCCGCCCCGAACGCCCGAGCGCGATCAGCACCGGAACCGCCTGCTTGACCATGACCGCGGCCCGCATCATCGCCGCGGCGAAGTCCGGCCGCATCCCGATCATCGGCAGGAACACCAGCGCCACCGCCAGCATCGTCGCGATCAGCACCGCCGGCAGCACCGCGCGCGACCGGCCGGCTGGTCGTGGTGTCGGCCGCCATCGCCCGGATCAGCTCGCGGTCCTCATTCCACCATCCTCTCGCGCAGCTGCGCGAGCCGCTTCAGTCCGCGGTGGAGCGCGACCCGCACCGCGGTCTCGGTCATGTCGAGCGCCGCCGAGGTCTCGGCGATGCTGGCCCCGTCGATGCCGATCGCCCGCACGATCCGCGCCGAGCGCGGTCGAGCGCGCCGATCACCCGGAGCGCGTCGCTCCGCTCGGTCGGGTCGGGATCCGCCGCCGCCGGCAGCACCTCGGCGAAGTCCTCGATCGGCAGCTCGACCCGCCGCCCGCGCGCCCGGAAGGCGTCCACCACCTTGTAGCGCACGATCGCGTAGAGCCATGGCCGCACCGCCATGTCCTCGCGCCAGGTGTGGCGCTTCTGGTGGATGGCGAGCAGCGTCTCCTGCACGATGTCCTCGATCACGTCGGCCCCGAGCCCGCCGCCGCGCGCCCGCGCGATCCCGCGCACCAAGGGCGTCATTCCCGCAGGAAGTCGCCGTAGGCGCGCGCGTCCCCGCGGTTCGCCGCCCGCAGCAGGTCGTCGAGCGGCGGCGCGTCGGCGGGGCTCATTCGATCTCCGTTCGACGCATGGACCCGGCTTGTTACACCGTATCCGACGCAATTCAGCGAGAATCGCGCATCAGAGCGGCACGGCTGCTCCGGATCGACTCCGCGGCATGCGTCGAGGCACGGGGTCGCATGAGTCGTGAACGCGAGGACGGCGGCGCGGGAACGACGCGCTTGTCGTGCAGAATAGCGCGACCGAACGCGGCGGGTGCGGACGCGGATTTCGGCAGGACCGGGGGCGGGTTGCCGCCGCGGCGGGGATGGCCGGGGCGGAAGGCCGAGGGCGATGACAGCGGCGCGCGACACCCTCGCCGACCGATCGGCCGCCACATGGCGCGCAAGCTCGACGCGCCGGTGCCGGGCTTCCGGCCCTTCACCCACGCCAACGTCGCGGCGCTGCGCCAGGTGCTCCAGCCCGGCGACGTGCTGCTCGTCGAGGGCAACAGCCGGGTCTCGGTAGCGATCAAGTATCTGACCCAGTCGACCTGGTCGCACGCCGCGCTCTACGTCGGCAACGCCGTGGGCCGGGCCACCCCGGACGGCGAGCTGCTCTGCCTGATCGAGGTCAACGTCGGCGACGGCTGCATCGCGGCGCCGCTGTCGAAGTACCAGCACTACAACACCCGGATTTGCCGGCCGAACAACCTCACGCCGCAGGACCGCGCGCGGCTGATCGACTTCATGGTGCAGAGCCTCGGCAAGAGCTACGACATGAAGAACATCACCGACCTCTTGCGCTACTTCGCTGCCGACGCCGCCGGTGCCGGTGCGCTGGCGCCGGCGGCTGCTTTCCTTCGGTTCCGGCGACCCGACGCGGGCGATCTGCTCGTCGCTGATCGCCCAGGCCTTCGGCCGGATCCGCTATCCGATCCTGCCGGTGATCACCCGCGAGTTCCGGGCCAACGCATTGGCCCGCTCGCAGCGCAGCGAAATCCTGCACATCCGCCACCACTCGCTCTACGCGCCGCGCGACTTCGACCTCTCGCCGTATTTCCACGTGGTCAAGCCGACGCTGGAGGCCGGATTCGACTACCGGAGGCTGAAATGGTCCGACCAGGCCGCCGAGCCCGAGGCGCTGGCGGCACCCTCGCGCTAGGCGCGCCGGCACCCGCGAGAATTGTTGATTTGGTGCAACGCACACTCTATATGGAGCGTTAAGGTATACGGTCGGCGCATGTCGGTCATGTGAAATCGGCAGACCACTTGCGTCATGAGATCGTCATAGTGCGCGCAAAGCAAGACGGATTAGGAAGGACTGACGTAATGTTCGATTACGTGGATGAGCTGGCGTTCACCAACGACCAGGGCAACCGCGCGCAGAAGCTGTTCGCCGCGGTGGTGCTGGCGGCCTTGGACGACGCGATCGCCGACGACAAGAAGTACGGCAACGGCGCCGAGGTGATCGCCCGCTGGGCGCGCTCCGCGACGGCCGCGAGGTGCTGATGTGCGCCGGGATCGATCCCAACGAGCGCACCGTGAAGGGGATGATGGATTTCGTCCGCCGCGGCGTCCGCACCTCGGTGGCGCTGAGCCGCGAGGAGAGCGAGCGCCAGCACGCACAGCGGTCGGAAGCCGCCTGAAGGCGCCGATAACCACAACGTCCGCGGGGCGGATGACCGAGCTTCCCAGCTTCGATCTCACCGGACAGGTGGCACTCGTCACCGGCGCGGCGCGCGGCCTCGGCCGGGCGATCGCGCTTGCCCTCGCCGGGGCGGGCGCCGACGTGGCGCTGGGCCTCCGCGACGCCAAGGCTGACGGCGGCCTCGCCGCCGAGATCACGGCTATGGGCCGCCGGGCGCTGCCCCTGCAGATGGACGTGACCGATCTCGGCCAGGCCCGCGCCGCCCTCGATCGCGCCCACGCCGAGCTCGGCCGCATCGACATCCTGGTCAACAACGCCGGCGGCGGCATCGACGACAGGGCGCTCGACGTCACCGAGGCCGATTTCGACACCGTGGTCGCGCTCAACGTCAAATCGACCTTCTTTCTCTCCCAGCATGCCGCGCGGCAGATGATCGCCGCCGGCCGCGGCGGGCGCATCGTCAACGTCAGCTCGCAGGCCGGCACCGTGGCGCTCCCCGGCGAGCCGGTCTACTGCCTCGCCAAGGCCGCGGTCTCGCACCTGACCCGCTGCCTCGCGGTCGAATGGGGCGAGTTCGGCATCACCGTGAACGCGGTGGCGCCGACCTTCATCGCCACCCCCGGAACCGAGCCGGCGCTCGCAGACCCCGCGTTCCGCGCCGATACCGTGGCGCGGATCGCCGCCCTCCACCGCATCGGCACGCCGGTCGAGGTCGCCGGCGCCGTGGTCTTCCTCGCCTCGCCCGCGGCCTCCTTGGTCACCGGCCACGTCCTCGCGGTGGACGGCGGCTGGACCGTGCGCTGACGCGGCTCAGCCCCGCAGATCGGCGATCGCGTCACCGAGGATCTTCAGGCCGATCGCCACGAAGACCAGCATCAGCACCAGGTTGTTGTGCCGGAGCATGAACGCCTTCAGCGCCACCAGCCGCTGAACACGACGCGGGCCGCCGGCGATCCGCAGCAGGGTCGCGCCGACCACGGTGACCGACCCCAGGAGCACGAAGACCAGCCCCGCGACGAAGGCGCCGCGTCCCTCCAGCCCGTATTCCGCCATCGTCGCACCCGCCACGAAGGCCAGCGCCAGGTTCTTCGGATTGGGCCCGCCGAACACCACCCCGATCAGCAGCGCCGTCCCGCGCGAGACCCCGGCCAGCGACGCGATCCATCGCGGCGGCTTCGGCACCCGGTCCCGCCGCGGCCGCGTCGCCCACTTCCAGCCGCCGCCCGCCAGCAGGCCGAGCCCGATCGCGACCCGGGTCCAGGCATCGAGGTCGAGCGACACCGCCTCAACCTCGACGGCGGCGAAGGCCAGCGCCCAGGTCACGCCCGCGAGACCCGCCAGCCAGCCGCCGGCGAACGCCACTCCTGCGCCCGGACCCGCCGGCGCGCTCAAGAGCAGCACCACGGCGATGACCGGCAGCGGGCTCAGCGCCGCCGCCAGCCCCAGCGGCGCCAGCTCCGCGATCGCCTTGCCCAGCACCGACGACCCTCCGCTGGCGCCGCCGGAGGCGGCCTCAGAATTCCTCGATATGGACGACCCCGGCCACGGTCTTCAGCGCGCCGAGCACCTGCGGGCTCATCGGGTAGGGGTCGGGCAGCACGATCTCGACCTCGCCGGGCAGCTCGGGATGCATCAGCACCAGGTTCACCGGCCCCTTCCGCCGCGAGCCGGCGTCGCGCGCCACCGCATCGAGCCGCGCCGCCAGCGACGCCGCCGCGCCCGCGTCGTCGAGAAAGATCCGCAGGCCCGCGCTGGCGGCGCCGGCGACCGCCACGTCGATCGGTTGGGCGGCCCTGGCGAGGAGCTTCAGCTCGTCGCCCTCGAGCGTCGCCTCGACCGTCAGCACCACGCTCCGGCCGGCCTCCAAAAAATCGCGCGCCGCATCGAGCACGTCGGAGAACATCCGCACCTCGTAGAGCCCGGTCGGGTCGCTGAGCCGCACGAAGGCGAACCGGGTTCCGCGCGCCGACTTGCGCTGGTCGAGCGCGGCCACTGTTCCCGCGATCTGCGCGATCGTCGCCGAGGCGGCGGAGGTGCGCCGAACGAGCTCGGCATGGGTCAGCACCCGCTCGCGCCGCAGCGCCGCCGCATAATCGTCCAGCGGGTGCCCGGACAGGTAGAAGCCGATCGCCTGATGCTCCTGCGCCAGCCGCTCCATCGGCGACCAGTCCTCCGGCTGGGTGAGCCGCGGCGGCGGCAGCACGTCGCTGGCCTCGCCGAACAGGCTCACCTGCGCCGAGGCCCGCTCGTCGTGCGCCGCCCCGGAATAGGCCATCAGCGCCTCCAGGTTCTCGAATGCCTTGCGCCGGTTCGAATCGAGCCGGTCGAGCGCCCCGGCCCGCGCCAGCATCTCCAGCGCCCGCTTGCCGACCCGGCGCAGATCGACCCGCGCGGCGAAGTCGAAAAGCCCGTCGAAGGCGCCGCCATTGGCGCGCGCGTCGGTGATCGAGCTTCATCGCCTCGACGCCCGACGTTCTTCAGCGCCCCGAGCGCATAGACGATCCGCCCCTCGGCGACGCTGAAGCTCGCCTCCGAGCGGTTGACGCAAGGCGGTACCACCTCGATCCCCAGCCGGTCGACCTCCTGCTTGTAGGGGCCGAGCTTGTCGGTGAGGTGGATGTCGCAGTTCATCACCGCGGCCATGAACTCGACCGGGTGGTTGGCCTTCAGCCAGGCCGTCTGGTAGCTCACCACCGCATAGGCCGCGGCATGGCTCTTGTTGAAGCCGTAGTTGGCGAACTTGTCGAGCAGGTTCCAGACCTCGTCCGCCTTGGCCTTGCCGACTCCGTTCTCGGCCGCGCCCTTCAGAAACAACGGCTTCTGCGCGTCCATCTCCGCCTGGATCTTCTTGCCCATCGCCCGGCGCAGCAGGTCGGCGCCGCCGAGCGAGTAGCCCGCCATCTTGCGGGCGATCTCCATCACCTGCTCCTGATAGACGATGATGCCTTGCGTCTCGTCGAGGATCGGGTCGATCGACGGATGCAGGCTCTCGCGCTTCTCCCGCCCGTTCTTGACGTTGCAGAACTTCGGGATGTTCTCCATCGGCCCGGGGCGGTAGAGCGCGACCAGCGCGATGATGTCCTCGATGCAGGTCGGCTTGAGCTGGCGCAGCGCCGTGCGCATGCCGGTCGATTCCACCTGGAAGACCGCCACCGTGTTGGCCGAGGCGTAGATCTCGTAGGTCTTCGGGTCGTCGAGCGGGATCGCGCCGATGTCGAGCGCCACGCCGCGGGCGCGCAGCAGGTCCACGGCGTTCTGCACCACCGTCAGCGTCTTGAGGCCGAGGAAGTCGAACTTCACCAGCCCGGCCTCCTCGACCCATTTCATGTTGAACTGGGTCGCCGGCATGTCCGAGCGCGGGTCGCGGTAGAGCGGCACCAGCTCCTGCAGCGGCCGGTCGCCGATCACCACCCCCGCCGCATGGGTCGAGGCGTTGCGCAAGAGCCCCTCGATCGTCCCGGCGATCTGCAACAGCCGCGCCACCTGCGGATCCCGCCGCGCCTCCTCGCGCAGCCGCGGCTCGTCGGCCAGCGCCTTCTCGACCGAGACCGGCTTGACCCCCTCCATCGGGATCAGCTTCGACAGCCGGTCCACCTGCCCGTAGGGCATCTGCAACACCCGACCGACGTCGCGCACCGCGGCCTTCGAGAGCAGCGCGCCGAAAGTGATGATCTGCGCCACCCGGTCGCGGCCGTAGCGCGACTGCACATAGGCGATCACCTCCTCGCGCCGGTCCATGCAGAAGTCGATGTCGAAGTCCGGCATCGAGATGCGGTCCGGGTTGAGGAAACGCTCGAATAGCAGCCCGTAACGCAATGGATCCAGGTCTGTAATCGTCAGAGAGTATGCGACGAGCGACCCCGCCCCCGAGCCGCGGCCAGGCCCGACTGGGATCGACCGCTCCTTGGCCCACTTGATGAAGTCGGCGACGATCAGGAAGTAGCCGGGGAAGCCCATCCCCTCGATCACCCCGAGCTCGAACTCCAGCCGCTCGCGGTAGGCCGCCTCCGGCGCCGACATCGGGATCACCGCCAGCCGCTCCGCCAGCCCCTCGCGCGCCTGCCGGCGCAGCTCCTCCACCTCGTCCTCGGCGAACTTCGGCAGGATCGGCTTGCGCTTCTTCGGCCGGATAGCGCAGCGGCGGGCGATCTCGACCGTGTTCTCCACCGCCTCCGGCAGATCGGCGAAGAGCGCCACCATCTCGTCCTGCGACTTGAAGCCATGCTCCGGCGTCAGCCGGCGGCGCGGCTCCTGTTGGTCCACGTAAGCGCCCTCGGCGATGCAGATCATCGCGTCGTGCGCCTCGTGCATCGCCGGCGTCGCGAACATCACGTCGTTGGTGGCGACCAGCGGCAGGTCGAGCTCATAGGCGAGCCCGACCAGCCCCGGCTCGGTCGCCTCCTCGCCGGGCGTGCGCGGCGCGCCGTTCTCCGGATGCCGCTGGATCTCGATGTAGAGCCGCCCCGGAAACAGGCCCGCCAGCTCCTCGGCGAACGCCCGCGCCCGTGCCGCATGGCCCTCGCGGATCAGCGTCCCGAGCGGCCCCTCGGCGCCGCCGGTCAGGCAGATCAGCCCGGCCGCATGCGCGGCCAGCGTCCCCAACGTCACATGCGGCAGCGCCGCGCCGCAGTCGAGATAGTTGATCGACGAGAGCTTCATCAGATTACCGAAGCCGATCTCGTCCTGCGCCAGCAGCACCACCGGCCGCGGCGCCGGCGCCCGGTCGCCGGGATGCGCCGGGGTCGCATGGGCGAGTGCCAACTGGCAGCCCATGATCGGCTGGACCCCGGCCTTGGCCATCGCCTCGGAAAACTCCAGCGCCGCGAAGAGGTTGCCGCTGTCGGTCAGCGCCACCGCCGGCATGTTGTGCGCCTTGCAGAGCTCCGGCAGCGCCTTGACCGGGATCGCCCCCTCGAGCAGCGAATAGGCTGAATGCAGGCGGAGGTGGATGAATCGCGGCGCGGTCATGGCGGCGACCCTAGCAGGCGGCCGGGATGCCGCAAGCCGGGAAGCGGCCGGTCAGTCGGACATGTACAGCGCCTGGTAGATGCTGGCGACGCAGAGCATCTCGGTCCGGGTGTAGATGCCGTCGCCGTCGCGATCGCACTTTTCGATATGCACCGCCTTCATCCGCGGATACTTGGCCTCGACCTGCCGCAGCGTCAGCCCGTCCGCGCCCTGGGCCGAGGCCGCCAGCGGGGCCGCGAGGAGCGCCCCCAGCAGAATCGCGGTCGGCAAGTGCGGTAGCATGGCGTCCACCTCTCTCTGTCCACAGGATATGCCTGTGCGCGCAAGTTTGCACGCGCCCCGTGCCCTCGATCTGATAATGGGATCGCAACGCAAGCGAAGGAATGAAGCGAATGCGCGCTGCCGTCTGCCGGGCCTTCGGAGAGCCGCTCCGGATCGAGGAGATCACCCTCGACCCGCCGGGACCAGGCCAGGTCGCGGTGCGCGTCGCCGCCTGCGCGGTCTGTCATTCCGACCTCACCTATGCCGACGGTGCCTGGGGCGGGGCGCTGCCCGCGGTCTACGGCCACGAGGCCGCCGGCCACGTCACCGCCCTCGGGCCCGGCGTCGCCGGCCTCGCGCCGGGCGACCCGGTGCTGGTCACGCTGATTCGCGCCTGCGGCGCCTGCCCGGCCTGCGCCGGCGGCGACCCCACCTCCTGCGACCACGCCTGGGACGCCGACCCGAGCCCGCTCCGCGACGCCGCCGGCACGCCGCTGACCCAGGGCATGAAGACCGCGGGCTTCGCCGAGGCGGTGGTGGTCGACCGCAGCCAGGTGGTGCCGCTCCCCGCCGACCTGCCGCTCGACCAGGCGTGCCTCCTCGCCTGTGGCGTCATCACCGGCGTCGGTGCTGTGGTCAACGTCGCGCGGATGCCGCCCGGCGCCACCGCCGCGGTCATCGGCGCCGGTGGCGTCGGGCTCAACACCATCCAGGGCGCAGCCCTCGCCGGCGCGTCGCGGATCATCGCCATCGACGTGCAGCCGGCCAAGCTCGAGGCCGCCCGCGACTTCGGCGCGACCGACGGCATTCCCGCCGGCCCCGACGCCGCCAGCGCGGTGCGGGCGCTGCTCGGCGGCCGCGGCGTCGACTTCGCCTTCGTCACCGTCGGCGCCCCCGCGGCGATCGCCGGCGCCTCCGAGCTGATCGCCGCCGGCGGCGCGGTGGTGGTGGTCGGCATGCCCGCGAACGGGGTCATGGTCGACTATGAGCCGACGCGCCTCGCCTCGCTCAACCAGAGCATCGTCGGCGCCCGCATGGGCCGCACCGTGCTCGCCCGCGACATCCCCTGGCTGGTCCAGCACTGGCGCGCCGGCCGGCTCAAGCTCGCGGAGCTGATCTCCGGCCGCTACCCACTCGAAGCCATCAACGAGGCTTTCGCCGCCACCCGCTCCGGCGCCGACCGCCGCAACGTCATCATCTTCGGACCCGTCGCATGAAGCTTTGCGACCTCGAGATCCTCGTCGTCGGCAACCCGCCGCCGGGCTTCGGCGGCCGCTACTTCACCTTCGTCAAGCTCACCACCGATGACGGCGTCACCGGCTGGGGCGAGGTCTACGCCGCCACCGTCGGCCCCGCGGCGATGCGCGCGGTGATCACCGACGTCTTCGCCCGGCACATGGCCGGGGAGAACCCCGAGAACATCGAGCTGATGTTCCGCCGCGCCTATTCCGCCGGCTTCACCCAGCGCCCCGACCCGACGGTGATGGGCGCCTTCTCCGGCCTCGAGATCGCCTGCTGGGACATCCTCGGCAAGGCCCGCGACCGCCCGGTGCATGCGCTCTGGGGCGGCCGGCTGCGCGAGCGCCTGCGCAGCTACACCTACCTCTACCCCGGCCCTGGCGAGGATCCGGCCACCTTCTACAACGACCCCGACGCCTCGGCCGCCTGCGCCGCGCGCATGGTCGCGCAGGGCTTCACCGCGGTGAAGTTCGACCCCGCCGGCCCCTACACCATCCACGGCGGCCATCAGCCGACCCTGCCCGACCTCGACCGCTCCGAGACCTTCTGCCGCCGCGTCCGCGAGGCGGTCGGCGACAAGGCCGATCTCCTCTTCGGCACCCACGGCCAATTCACCCCCTCGGGCGCGATCCGCCTCGCCCGCCGCATCGCGCCCTACGACCCGCTCTGGTTCGAGGAGCCGGTGCCGCCCGACCTGCCGCTCGACCTCGCGACCGTGGCCGCGCAATCGCCGGTGCCGATCGCCGCCGGCGAGCGGCTGACCACCAAGGCCGAGTTCGCCACCCTCCTCCGCGCCGGCGGCGCCTCGATCCTGCAGCCGAGCCTCGGCCGGGTCGGCGGCCTCCTCGAAGCCCGCAAGATCGCCGCCATGGCCGAGGGCTTCGGCGCCCAGATCGCGCCCCACCTCTACGACGGCCCGATCGCCTGGGCCGCCGGGATCCAGCTCGCGCTCTCGATCCCGAACTTCCTGATCCTGGAGACCATCGGCACCGGCGGCGGCTTCTACGCCCAACTCCTGAAGCGCCCCATCACCTGGGAAGCCGGTTACGTGCTGCCCCCCGACGCCCCCGGCCTCGGCGTCGAGATCGACGAGGCGGTCGCCCGCGCCCACCCCTGGACCGGCGACCGCCTGCACCTGGAGATGAGCCCGGACCCGCACGAGCCCGGCGCCAGGCCCTTCGCCGGCGGCTAGCCCGCGAGCAGCGCGCCGATCTCGGCGTCGGCCGCGGTGTCCCCCGTCGTCAGCCGCCCGGCGTCGAGGTCCGCCTTCAGCGAGGCCCGGACCGTCAGGATCCAGAGCGGCGCGCTGCACCGCCGCCTGCAGCGCATCGCGCCTGTCGGCCGCCGGGCTGCCGTCCGCGATCGACTTTGCCAGCAGCCGCGCCAGCGCGCCGTTCAGGCCGGGATCGGTCCGCGCTGAGCCCTGCACCGCCTCGACCTTGGCGAGCGCGCCTTCTATCGCCGCCGGATCGCCGCTCGCGCCGGCCTTCGAGACCAGCGCCGTCAGCGCCGCGGCGTCGTCGCCCGCGGCGGCCGCCGGGCGCGGCGCCGCTGCCGGCCTCGACCACCGCCTCGGCTTCGGTTTCGCTCAGCGCCCCGATCCCGTTGTCGCCGTCGATCCCCGGCAGGTTCAGCGCCGTGGTCAGATAGAGACGGGTGATCAGATAGACCCCGAGAAACGCCAGCCCGAAATAGAAGACGACGACGAAGGGCGCGACCCGGGAGTTGGCCACCCCGACCGCCGGCTCGATGAATGTCGAAAGGCCGCCCAGCCAGCCGGGGATCGAGCCGATCTGCACCAGCGTCGCACCGATCAGCAAGGTGGTCAGCCAGTCCGATACCTTTTCGAGGTTGGTGTTCACCCCGAAAACCGCCTTGCCGTCCGTCTGCCTGCCGACCGCGTTCGCCACCGCCACCCGGCTGGCGGCGTCGAGCACCCGCGGGATGCCGAAGATGAAGCCGATCACCGCGCCGATCGCGGCCGAGGCGGCGGCGATCACCAGGTTGGTGCCGAGCACCGCGTGGTAGGCATGACCGGCGTCCGCCGTGCCGAAACAGACGATCGCCACCGCGAGGAGCCCGAGCGCCGCGAAGCCCGACACCGTCCGGCCGATCTTCTTGGTCGCCTCGAAGACCTTGAGATCCTCGTCGCTGTAGCGGATCGCCGCACCGCCCTGGGCCCGGGAAACCAGCAGATAATAGGCCCCGGCCACCAGCGCGCAGACCACGAGGACGAAGAGGATCACCTGCCCGACCCCGACCGGCCCGGTGCCGGACCCTTGCGCGAGCGCGACACCCGGCGCCAGCGCGAGCGCGGCCGCAAGGCTCGCGCTCAGTGCGGCGGGTCGGCGGCGAAAGTCTCCAGCGCTCAGCATCGGCTCACCCGCAAATCGAATCGAAGGCCAATTGGCAGAGACTACTTGAATTGCCTCGGCAATTGAAGTTGCGGGCGGCTCAGCCCACGGCCTGCGCCTCGCGCAGCCGCGCCGAGACCTCCTCCCAGGCGAGGTTGATCTGCGCCAGCCGCGCGTTGCCGAGGTTCACCGTCTCGACCGGCAAGCCACGAGCGATCATCTTGTCCGGGTGATGCGCGCGGACCAGATCCCGCCAGCGCGCCCGCGCGGTCGCGAGATCCGCGTCGCGCGGCAGTCCGAGCACCTGCCAGGGATCCCCGCGCCGCCCCTCCAGATGCCGCGCCTCGATCCCATCGAACACCTCCGGCGCGACCCCGAAGCTCTGGGCGACGACGTTCAGGAACTCCTCCTCGCCCTCGTGGTAGCGGCCGTCCGCCAGCGCCACGTGGAACAGCCCTTCCAGGATGTCCTCCAGCACCCGCGGCCGGTCGTGGAACATGCCGGCGATGCGGGCGGCATAGGCCTCGAACCCGGCGATGTCCTGCCGCGCCAGGTTGAACACCCGCGCCGCCGCCGCCTCGTCCTCCTGCGCGATTCGGAAGACCTCGCGGAACGCCGCGACCTCGGCGGCGCGCACGATGCCGTCGGCCTTGGCCATCTTGGCGCCGAGGCTGAGGATGGCGATGGTGAAGGCGACGCTGCGCTCCGGCGCCCGCCGGCGCTCGAAGACGGAGAGCAGGCTCTCGCCGCGCGCGACGATGCCGGCGATCGCCTCGGTGATGCGGGTCCAGATCGACATCGCGCCGCAGACTAGCAGCCCGGGCGGCAGCGCACAAACCGGCCGCGCTTGCGTCGTCCCCGGCGACGTGGTGAGTGTCGGGCGGAACGGGCGGGGCGGGCGCCGATGACGGGCTGGGACTTCTGGATCGACCGCGGCGGCACCTTCACCGACATCGTCGCGCGCGATCCCGACGGCGCGCTCCACCGGGCGAAGCTCCTCTCCGAGAACCCCGATCAGTACCGCGACGCCGCGCTGCACGGCATCCGCGGCTTTCTCGGGCTCGGCCCGGAAGACCCGATCCCGGCGGACCGCGTCGCCAGCGTCAAGATGGGCACCACGGTCGCCACCAACGCGCTGCTCGAGCGCAAGGGCGAGCCGGTGGTGCTGGTCACCACGCAGGGGCTCGGCCAGCAGCTCCGCCTCGCCTACCAGAACCGCCCGCGGCTCTTCGACCGGCACATCGTGCTGCCGGAGATGCTCTATTCCCGGGTGATCGAGGCGCGCGAGCGGGTGCGCGCCGACGGCACCGTCGAGCGGCCGCTGGACGAGGAGCATCTCGCGGCCGAGCTCGCCGCCGCCCGCGCGGCGGGCTTCGCCGCCTGCGCCATCGTCTTCGTCCACGGCTACCGCCACCAGGCGCACGAGGCGCAGGCGGCGAAACTGGCCGAGGCCGCGGGCTTCGCCCAGGTGTCGGTCTCCCACCGCGTCAGCCCGCTGATGAAGATGGTGAGTCGCGGCGACACTACCGTGGTCGACGCCTACCTGACCCCGATCCTGCGCCGCTACATCGACCGGGTCGCCGCCGCCTTCGAAGGCGACATGGCCGGCAAGCTGATGTTCATGCAGTCCTCGGGCGGCCTGACCGGGGCAGGGCGCTTCCAGGGCAAGGACGCGATCCTGAGTGGCCCGGCCGGCGGCGTTGTCGGCGCGGTCCGCACCAGCCAGATCGCCGGCCAGGACCGGATCATCGGCTTCGACATGGGTGGCACCTCGACCGACGTCTGCCATTTTGCCGGCGACCTCGAGCGGGTGCTCCACACCGAGATCGCAGGCGTCCGCATCACCGCGCCGATGATGATGATCCACACCGTCGCCGCCGGCGGCGGCTCGATCCTGAGTTACGACGGCGCGCGGATGCGGGTCGGCCCCGAGAGCGCCGGCGCCGATCCCGGCCCGGCCTGCTACGGCCGCGGCGGCCCGATCGCGGTGACCGACGCCAACCTCGTCACCGGCCGGCTCCGGCCGGAGTTCTTCCCGGCGATCTTCGGCCCCGACGCCCGCCGCCCGCTCGACGCCGCCGCGGCGCGGGCGGGCTTCGACGCGCTCGCCGCCCGCATCGGCCGCCCGCCCGAGGCGGTCGCGGAGGGCTTCCTGCGCATCGCCGTCGAGAATATGGCCAACGCCATCAAGAAGATCAGCGTGCAGCGCGGCTACGACGTCTCCGGCTACTGCCTGACGGTGTTCGGCGGCGCCGGCGCGCAGCACGCCTGCGCCATCGCCGACACCCTCGGGATGACCAGCTGCCTGATCCACCCGATGGCCTCGCTCCTCTCCGCCTACGGCATGGGCCTCGCCGACATCCGCGCCACCCGTACCCAGGCTGTCGAGGCGCCGCTCGACCCCACGAGCCGCCTGGCCGCCGCGGCGCTCCTCGACGACCTCGGCTCCGCCGCGCAGGCCGAGGTCGAGGCGCAGGGCGTCGCCGCGGCCGCGGTGCGCCTGCGCCAGACGCTGCTCCTCAAGGTCAAGGGCACCGACACAGCACTCCCCGTCGCCTTCGCCGAGCCCGCCGCGATGCAGGACGCCTTCGCCGCCGCGCACCGCGCCCGCTTCGGCTTCGACCCCGGCGACGCGCCGCTGGTGATCGAGGCCGCCCAGGCCGAGGCCGTCGGCGCCGCCGCCGACCTCCGCGAGCCGGCCCACCCGCTCGCCGGGCGCCCGGAGGCCGAACTCGCCACCGCGCTCGCCGCCCCGGTCTTCCTCGCCGGCGCCTGGCGCGACGCCCGCTTCGTTCGCCGCGAGGCGCTGCGCCCCGGCGACACGCTGAGCGGCCCGGCGGTGCTGGTCGAGCCGCACACCTCGATCCTGATCGAGCCCGGCTGGCAGGCCCGCATCACCGCCCACGACCATGTCGAGCTCACCCGCACCGAGCCGCGGCCTTCCGCCCACGCCATCGGCACCCGCGCCGACCCGGTGATGCTCGAGGTCTTCAACAACCTCTACATGTCGATCGCCGAGCAGATGGGCGCGGTGCTGGAGAACACCGCCGCCAGCGTCACCATCAAGGAGCGCCTCGACTTCTCCTGCGCCGTGTTCGACGCCGCGGGGGATCTCATCGCCAACGCCCCGCACATGCCGGTGCATCTCGGGAGCATGGGCGCAAGTGTTAAGACGGTGATTGAACAGAACCCCGACATGGCGCCGGGCGACGTCTACGTCCTCAACGCCCCTTACAACGGCGGCACGCATCTGCCTGATATCACGGTGGTTCGCCCGGTCTGGGACGAGGCCGGCGCGCGCGTGCTCTTCTTCACCGCCGCCCGCGGCCACCATACCGACGTCGGCGGGCTGACGCCGGGCTCGATGCCGCCCGACAGCCGCACCATCCACGACGAAGGCGCCTATATCGACAACTGGAAGCTGGTCGACCGCGGCCGCTTCCGCGAGGCGGAGACCCGCGCCCTGCTCCTCGGCGTCAAATACCCGGTGCGCGCCCCGGACATCAACCTCGCCGACCTCAAGGCCCAGCTCGCCGCCTGCGAGAAGGGCGCGCAGGAGCTCGGCCGCATGGTCGGCCAGTTCGGCCTCCCCGTGGTCGAGGCCTACATGCGCCACGTCCAGGACAACGCCGAGGAATGCGTCCGCCGCGCCATCGAGGCGCTGAGCGACGCCGAATACCTCTATCCGATGGACCCCGACTTCGACGGCCGCCCGCGCCAGATCCGGGTGCGGATCACCGTCGATCGCGCCGCGCGTTCGGCCGTCATCGACTTCACCGGCACCACCGGCCAGCTCGCCACCAACTACAACGCCCCCGAGCCTGTGACCCGCGCCGCCGTCCTCTACGTCTTCCGCTGCCTGGTCGACGACGCCATCCCGATGAACGAAGGCGTGATGAAGCCGCTAGAGGTGATCCTGCCGCCGGGCACCATGCTCTCGCCGCGCTATCCCGCGGCGGTGATCGCCGGCAACGTCGAGACCAGCCAGGCGGTCACCTCGGCGCTCTTTCTCGCGCTCGGGGTGCAGGCAGCGGCGCAATCGACCATGAACAACACCACCTGGGGCGACGCCCGCCTGCAATACTACGAGACCGTCTGCGGCGGCACCGGCGCCGGCCGGCTCTCCGACGGCAGCGGCCACCCCGGCACCTCCGGCGTGCATTCGCACATGACCAACTCGCGGCTGACCGATCCGGAGGTGCTGGAATGGCGCTTCCCGGTGGTGGTGGACGAGTTCCGCCTGCGCGCCGGCTCCGGGGGCGCCGGACGCTTCCCGGCGGCGACGGGGTGAGCCGGCGCATCCGCTTCCTGGCGCCGATGACGATCGCGATCCTCGCCGGGCACCGGCTGGTGCCGCCGCCGGGGATGGATGGCGGCGGGGCGGGGGCGTGCGGGCGCACGCGGATCGTGCGGTCCGACGGCAGCGAGGATTTGCTGGCGAGTGCCGACAAGCGCGAGATCGGGCCGGGGGAGGTGTTCTGGCTGGAGACGCCGGGGGGTGGTGGCTATGGCTGAGGCGGAGAAGCCGGTGGTGACGATCGCCTTCTGCACGCAATGCAACTGGCTGCTGCGCTCGGGCTGGATGGCGCAGGAGCTGCTCTCGACCTTTCCGGCAGAGCTTGGCGGGGTGACGCTGGTGCCCGGCACGGGCGGCATCTTCGAGATACGCGTCGGCGACGAGCTGATCTGGGAGCGCAAGCGCGACGGCGGGTTTCCCGAGATCACCGCGCTGAAGCGGCTGGTCCGGGATCGGGTCGCTCCGGACCGGCCGCTCGGCCACGTCGACCGGCCGCGGGGCGGCGCCGCCGAGGCAGACAGCTGAAATCCCGCGCCGCGGCTGTCGTCGGCAGGTGACGCCAGTGCAAAGTCCGATATAACTTGCCTGTGGCCGTGGGGCCTGAATGGAGGGAAAGCAATGAGAACGACAGCGTTTATTCTCGCGGCTTCGACGGCGCTGGTGGCCTGCGCCACCGTCGAAAAGAATGAGGACATCAAGACCTTTAAGACCGTGGGCGAGTGGCAGATCGCGGTCAGCCAGAAGGCCGGCCCCGGCTGCGTCGCGATCCGCCACTTCGTCGACCCGACCTCGGAAGTGCAGATGGGCATCAACGCCACCTCGACGCCGCCGACGGGCTTTTTCGCGATCTTCGTCGAGGGCTACGAAGGGATACAGCCCGGCCAGTCGATCCCGGCGACCTTTGCGCTCGGCAAACAGGAGTTTAAGGGCACCTTCACCGGCCTGCAGGAAGCGGGCTACGGCGGCGCCTCGGTGGCGGTCAAGGACCCCGAGGTCGTCTATCATGTCATCGACAGCGACTCGATGACGATCACCTACGGCGCCGACCGCCGGGTCATCGTTCCGCTCGAGGACGCGGACGCGGCCATCGCGGCGCTGAGGGAGTGCCAGGCCGGGCTGTAACCGCAGGGCGAGAGGGCGTGGGAACCCGCCCTCCCTTGCCCCTGCCGGGTGCGGCGCTTAGGTTGCCGCAACCGTACCCACGCCATCGGAACGCCGCTTGACCGAGACCGCCTATCGGGTCCTCGCCCGCAAGTACCGCCCCGCGACCTTCGCCGACCTGATCGGCCAGGAGGCGATGGTGCGCACGCTCCGCAACGCCTTCGCGGCCGGCCGCATCGCCCACGCCTTCATGCTCACCGGGGTCCGCGGCGTCGGCAAGACCACCACCGCGCGGATCATCGCCCGGGCGCTGAACTGCACCGGCCCGGACGGGCAGGGCGGCCCGACCATCGACCCCTGCGGCGTCTGCGACGCCTGCCGCGCCATCGCCGAGGGCCGGCACGTCGACGTCATGGAGATGGACGCCGCCAGCCGCACCGGCGTCGACGACATCCGCGAGATCATCGACGGCGTCGCCTACCGCCCGGCGAGGCGCGCTACAAGGTCTACATCATCGACGAAGTGCACATGCTGTCGCACCGCGGCCTTCAACGCGCTGCTGAAGACGCTGGAGGAGCCGCCGCCGCACGTGAAGTTCATCTTCGCCACCACCGAGATCCGCAAGGTGCCGGTGACCATCCTGTCGCGCTGCCAGCGCTTCGACCTGCGCCGCATCGAGCCCGAGGCGATGCTGGCGCATCTCGCCGGCATCGCCGCGAAGGAGGCGGTCGAGGTCGCGCCCGACGCGCTGGCGCTGATCGCCCGCGCCGCCGAAGGCTCGGTGCGCGACGCGCTGTCGCTGCTCGACCAGGCGATCGCCCACGGCGCCGGCGTCGCCGACCGCGGCCGAGGTGCGCGCCATGCTGGGCCTGGCCGACCGCGGCCGGATGCTCGACCTGTTCGAGCGGTGATGGCCGGCGACGCCCGCGGCGCGCTGGCCGAGCTCGCCGCGCAATACGCCGCCGGCGCCGACCCGCTGGCGATGCTGCGCGATCTGCCGAGGTCACCCACTGGGTGACGATGGTGCGGCTCGCCCCCGAGGCGGCCGACGACCCCACCGTCGGCCCCGACGAGCGCGCCCGCGGCCTCGATCTCGCCGGCCGGCTGCCGATGCCGGTGCTGGCGCGCGCCTGGCAGATGCTGCTGAAGGCGCTCGACGAGGTGGCGACCGCGCCGAACCCGTGCGGCGGCGGAGATGGCGCTGATCCGGCTGGCCCACGTCGCCGACCTGCCGGGCCCGGAGGAGCTGGTCCGCCGGCTGAGCGGCTTCACCGCCGCCGGCGCCGGCCCCGGCCCCCGGCGGCGGCGGACGCACCGCCCGCGGATCGGCCGCCTCCGCGGCCGCGGCCCCGGCGCCGCTGGCGCAGGAGCCGCACCTGCGCCCGCCCCCGCGCCGGGGCCGCTCGCCCGCTACGCGCGCTTCGAGGACATGGTGGCGCTGGTCGGACGGCCGCGACATCAGCCTGCTCGTCGAGCTCGATGAAGCTGCGGCCTGGTGCGCTCCGGCCCGGCCCCATCGAGTACGAGCCCGCCACGCGGCGCGCCCGACCTCGCCCAGCGGCTGGCGGCAGCGGCTGAAGGAATGGACCGGCGCGCGCTGGGGGGTGGCGCGCTAGGCGGCGGCGGCGCCACCATCGCCGAGTCAGCGCCCGGGAGCAAGGCGAACAGCGCGCCCGTGCGCTCGGCGGATCCCTTCGTCCTTGCGGTGCTCGCGGCCTTCCCGGGCGCCGAGATCCGCGAGGTCCGCCCCGCCGACGCCCGGGCCGCCGCCCCGGCGCCGGCGAGGCCGGCGACGAGCCCGGCGACGAGGACGACGACTGGAATCCGTTCTAATACGTTTTCAAGAGGAGAGCTGAATGCTCAAGGGTCTGGGACAGCTTGGCGACCTGGCCAAGATCATGAAGCAGGCGCAGGAGATGCAGACGCGATGGCCGAGGCCCAGAGCAGGCTCGACGCATCGAGGTGGTCGGCGAGGCCGGGCGCCGGGCTGGTCAAGGTGACGCGCCGCCAAGGGCGCGGTGAACGCGCTCGGGTCGACCCGTCGCTCTTCGTGCCCGGCGAGCGCGAGGTGGTCGAGGACCTGATCGTCGCCGCGATGCAGGACGCCCAGGCCCGGGCCATGGCGCCGCCCAGGCGGAGATGGCCAAGGTCACCGACGGGCTCGACCTGCCGGCGGGGCTGAAGCTGCCGTTCTGATGCCGGATTCGACGCGAGGCCGGCGACGCCGCGATCGAGCGGCTGATCGGGCTGATGGCGCGGCTGCCGGGCCTCGGGCCGCGCTCGGCGCGGCGCGCGGTGCTCGGCGCTGGTCCGCCGGCGCGAGCAGCTGCTCGAGCCGCTGGCCGAGGCGCTGGCCGAGGTCGCGGCGAGGGTGCGAGTGCGCCAGCTGCGGCAATATCGCCACCCGCGAGCTCTGCGCGATCTGCGCCGACCCGCCGCGGCGACCGGCGAGATCTGCGTGGTGGAGACAGTCGGCGACCTCTGGGCGATGGAGCGGGGCGGCGCCTTCCGCGGCCGCTACCACGTGCTCGGCGGCGTGCTGTCGGCGCTCGACGGGATCGGCCCCGAGGCCCTGCGCATCCCCGAGCTCGTCGCGCGCGTCGCCGGCGGAGGCGGCGCGCGAGGTGATCCTGGCGCTGACCGCCACCATCGACGGCCAGACCACCGCCCACTACATCGCCGACGAGCTGGCCCCGCCCGGGGTGCGCGGTCACCTCGCTCGCCCAGGGCGTGCCGGTCGGCGGCGAGCTCGACTATCTCGACGACGGCACATCGGCGCGGCGCTGCTGGCCCGCCGCGCGCT
>CAVVSO010000006.1:0-165253 GCA_963750745.1 uncultured Alphaproteobacteria bacterium
TCGCGGCGCGGGCCTCGCCGGCGCCGCGATCTCGGCCGCCCCGGCGCCGGCGCCGAGGGCGGGGCTTCGGGGGCGTCGCTTCGGACGGCGAGGCGACGAGCTCCGCCACCTTGCCGTAGAAGTCGGCCGGCTCGCGCCGCTGCGAGATGTTGACGACCGCGCTTTCCGCGAGTTCATCCGCCAGGATCGACAGAAGCGTCTGCCGGTTCTCTTCGTCCTGCGGGTCGAGGCCCTCGTCGCAGATCAGCCACTTCGGCCGGGCGAGCAGCAGCCGGGCATAGCTGCAGCCGCTCCTGCTCCCCGAGGCCGAGGTCCCGGTCCCAGCGGGCGACGCTGTCGAGCCCGCCGGCCATGTTGTCGAGGCCGACACGCTTCAGCGCGGCCCGCAGCGCGTCATCGTCGTGCGCCGTGCCGTTGGAGTCAGAGAACCGCCCGCAGCGAGCTCGGACGGCAGGAAGGGGCGCTGCGTCAGATAGGCGACCTCGGCGTCGGGGGGCACGCCGATGCGGCCCGAGCCGGCGCTCCAGAGCCCGGCGATCGCCAGGAAGAAGCTGGTGCGCCCCGAGCCCGGCTTGCCGTGGATCAGCGACGCGCTCGCCGGGCCCGACTTCGAGGTGCTGCGGGTCGAGGGCGATGCAGCCGTACCGGGTCTCGACCCGGACCGCGTCGAGCGTGAAGCGGCCTGCCGCGTCCTCGCCGCGCTCGATGAGGCCGGCGCCGGCCTCCACGGCGTCGAGGTCGAGCAGCGCCTGGCGGAAGTTCATCACCCTGAGCAACGTTGCCCGCCAGTCGGCGATGACGCCGGTGTTCTCCACGAACCAGCGCAGCGACTGCTGCACCTGGTTGAAGGCGCCCACCACCATCATCAGCTCGCCGAAGCTCAATCGTCCGGCGAAATAGCCCGGCGCCGCCACCACGATCGGGAACACCAGCCCGACCCAGCCGGTGCCGGCGGTCACCCAGGTCAGGCGCACCCGCGCGAAGGCGAGCTGCCGCAGCACCGCGATGACGGTGCCGAGGCTCGTCTCGAAGCCCGCGCAGGACGTCGGCCTCGCGGTTGCTGAGCGCAATGCCTTCGGCGCGCTCCGATCCCTGCACCAGCGCGAAGCGGAACTCCGCCTCGCGCGCGTAGCGCTCGGCCCCGAGCCGCACCAGCGGGCGGCCGACCCGCCAGGAGATCAGCGAGCCGGACACGGCATAGAGCAGCGCCGCCCAGACCATGTAGCCGGGGATCGCCAGATCCCGGCCGCCGATCGGGATCACCACGCCCTGCGACAGAATCCAGAGCACGCCGATGAAGCTCGCCAAGCAGCACCGAGGACTGCACGAGGCCGATGCCGAGGTCGGTGGTGAGCTCGGTCAGGTTCTGCGCGTCCGCCTGGATGCGCTGGTCGGGATTGACGCCGATATCGCCGGCGCGGCTGATGCGCGCCGCGCGCTTGCGCGTCATCCAGTTCCCGATCAGGTCCCGCGTCGCCAGATCGCGCAACGTCACCCGGATCAGCTGGTTGAAGCCGGTCTGCGCCACGTTGAGCACGAGCAGGATGCCGGCGATCACCACGAAGACGCCGAGCTGGCGCAGGAACTCGTCGAGGTCCCGCCGCTCGATCGCGTCGTAGAACGGCCGGTTCCAGGCGTTGAGCCGCACCTGCATCACCGCCGTGGCGATGATGACCGCGAGGATGGCGCCGGCGAGCAGGTAGAGCCTGGTTCGGCCCGGCGTGCGGTGCACGGCGCGCATCAGCACGCGGACCTGGTGGGTCACACGCTCGTCGTAGAGGACGATCGGGGCCGTCGGCATGATCTCCACCTGCCATGACACGCGAGCCGACGCTACCCGGTGCGGCGGGGCAGGGGAACGGGTGTCGGCCTAGGAGACCGGCCCATCCTCCGGAACGGCTGCCGCAGCGGCCGGAGAATCGGCCAGCGTGTTCGCCTCGGCCGCGGCAAGCGCGTCGGCGTAGCGGCCGCCGATCGAGAGCAGGCCGGCCGTCGAGAAGTGCAGGCCATCGTCGTCGGCCACGCGTCGGCGAGCCGGCTCGACGCGACGGCGGTGTAGGGCAGGCGCGTGGTCGCGCAGCCGGACCTCGTCGCGGATCGCCATCCGGTCGGCGTGGCCGTCGACGAAGCCGGCCGGCAGCTCGCCGAAGACGATGGGGAGCTCGGGTGCGTCGAGGTCGGCGCGGATGCCGCGGACAAAGCGCTCGAGCGCGCGGCGGAAGGTCGTGGCCAGCATGCCGTTCTTCGCGTCGGTCTCGAAGCCCTGGAAGAGCATCGCGCGCAGCCGCCAGTGCCGGATGCTCGGCCAGGACGGTCTTCGTCAGCGCCACGAGGTTGTCGTAGAGGTCGTCGCCGGGGTTCCAGCGGTGGTTCCAGAAGCTGGTCCCGCCGACCGCGCCGGGGACGAAGACGACGCTGTCGCCGGGCCGCGCCGCGAGGAAGTCCGCGGCGAAGCGCTTCGGGATGAGGTAGGGCCCGCCGTTGCCCTCCGGGGCGGCGATCTCGGCCGCCGGCGCGGCGAGCCTGCCCTCCTGCGGTCACGAAGCGCACCCGCTCCGGCCAGCGGGACGAGCCGTCGGCGTCGTCGCGGCCCACCATGTTGCTCTGGCCGGCAAGGGGAAACACCCAGGTCGTCATCGCCGGCCTCCTCTAGGGCACCAGAGTGAAGCTGAGCACGCAGGGCGCGTCGCCGAAACGCTCGATGGCGTCGAGCGCCTGTCCTTCGTGCTGGACCAGGAACAGCCGGTCGGGGTTCTCCGCCGGGTTCCGGTCGGGCCAGACCCGCCGGCCGGCCTCGGGATCACGCCCGTACTTGGCCAGCATCTCGGGCGCCACCGTGAAGGAAAGCGTCGCGGACTCGCCCGGAGCGAGCGTCACCTGCTGGTGGCCGAGGCGCTCCAGGAGGCGCGGCACCCGCTCCTCGCACACCATGTCCTGGTAGTAGAGATGCACCGTCTCGGTGCCGGCGCGGGCTACCGCTGTTGGTCACCCGGACGCTGGCGGTGACCGGCGTGGCGGCCGACGCCGAGAGCCTGCGGTCGCTGAGCGACCAGTCGGAGAGCGCGAAGGAGGTGTAGCCGTAGCCTTCGCCGAAATAGTAGGCCGCCGGCCAGCGGGCGCCGAGGCCGAGGTAGTAGGCGCACCAGTGATGCCGCTGGCGCCGGGACTCCGACCCCGGCACCACCGGCACCGCCGGCCGGTCGATCCGCGCCTGCCGGCTATCGAAGCCCGAGGTGATCCCGTCGGCGATCGGCAGCCCGTGCGAGAGCCGCGCCGTCGGGCTCACCACCCCGGCGAGGATGTCGGCGATGGCGTCGCCGGCAAAGGTCCCGAGGTGCGCCGTCCAGAAGATGGCGTCGGCGTCCTCCTCGACCTCGCGCGGAATGTGCAGCGCCCGGCCGGCGGTGATGAAGACGATCAGCTTCGCCCGGCGAGTTCGCCCGGCGCACCTTCTGCACCAGCCGGCGCTGGACGAGCGGCAGCCGCGGCTCCGCCAGCGCCGCCGATTCACCGCTCCACTTGTACGGCTCGCCGAGAAAGAGCACCACGTGCGTCGCCTCGCGGGCCAGCGCGGCCGCCTCCGCCGCCTCGCGCGCGGCTGGCCGCTCGCCGCCGGCGTCATAGTCGCACCCGCGCGCATAGCTCGCCTCGGGCCAGTGCTTCCTGATCCCCGCGAGCGGCGTCACCACCCGCTCGAGATGGCGGTTGGCGTGGCTCGAGTAGGCGCCGACCCAGTCCTCGGGCTGCTGCTCCGCCAGCGGCCCCAGAACGCACAGCCGAACGCCGGCCGCCGTCGGGACCGGCAGCACCGCCGGGTCCGGCCGGGTCGGCCGCAACAGCACCACCGAGGCCTCCGCCAGGTCGCGGTAGGCGGTCGCGGGGCCGGCCAGCAGCGCCTGCTCGCGGTCGGGGGCGGTGCCGAGATACGGGTCGTCGAGCAGGCCGACGCGCTCCTTGCAGTGCAGCACCTCCGCCGCCCGGACCCGGAGGTCCTCCTCGGCGAGGCGCCCCTCCTCCACCAGCTCCGGCAGGTGGAGGAGGTAGAGCAGCGAGGCAAGGTCGAAGTGGATGCCGCCCTCGACGAACGCCCTGAGCGCCGCCTCCTTGGGGCTGGCCGCGTAGCCGAAGCCGCCGTAGAGCTCGTAGATCCCGTCGTAGTCCGACTCGATGACGGCGCCCGGCCCGGCGTTCGCCGCGACGAGGTCGCGCAGGAACGGGTCGGCATGCGCCGGCACGCCATTGAGCGCCACGAAGCTCATCATCACCCCGTGCGCCCCCGCCTCGAAGCCGCCGGCATAGCGCGGCAGCACGGTCTCGAGGAACTCGGTGCGCTCGATCGGCAGGACCGTGTAGTCGGGACCGGCGGTGTACTGGTAGGGCCCCATGTGCTTCAGGATCACCGCGATCCGCCCGGACGCGGTCAGCCCCTCGGTGCTGGCGCGGGTCACCTCGCTCATGAACCGCGGGTCGGAGATCAGGCCGCCTTCCTGGGTCCGGCCCTGGTTCTGCGCGAAGGCATAGTCGCAGGTGATCCGGATCAGCGTCACGCCGGCGTGGTGCGCGTCGATCGCCGCCTGCTCGTGCGCCCGCCGCACCAGGCCCATATCGAAGCAATAGAAGGGAAACGGCGCGACGAGGTAGAAGCCCCGCCGCCCGTCGTCCTTCACCAGAAGCGGCGGATGCCCGTTCGCGACCGCGATCTCCTGCAGCTCGCGCAGCCGGTCGCCGACCAGCCCGACGCAGCCGATCTCGCCGCGCGCGACGGCCAGCGCGATGTCCTCGCCGGCCAGCTGCGGGTAGCGCCCGGGATCGATCGAGGTCAGCTGCCCGGCCAGCTGGCGCAGCGTCATCCTCTCGGCCAGCGCCCAGGCGCGGTCGCTGACGTGCGGGGGCTTGGAATAGGTCTGTCGCGTCGCCATGGGTAGCCGTCCGTTGCAATGAAACCACAACGTTAACGAAATCCACCTTTCCGTTAACCGATCGTTAAGTTCACAGTCGGCTGAATTCCGCTCAGTGCCGTACACTCCAATCCCGGAGGTCCGGGAAGAGCGGAACCGCGACGATGACAGCATCGGCGATACTCCCGAAGGCCAGCGCGACACAAGCGCTTCCCCGAAAGCGCGCCCCTTGAAGCGCTGCACGACCTTCTGGGGGCTGGTTTCGGCCTACTGGATTTCGGACCGCTGGCGCGAGGCCTGGGCGCTGAGCGTGGTGGTGCTGGCGATCACGGCGCTGATCAGCAAGGCCGCGGTCTGGGCGGCCACCGCGAGCGCCGACTTCATCGCCTCGCTCGTCGAGTTCCACCGGCAGGACTCCGCCAACCCAGCCCACGTCATCCTGCTTTCCGCGATGGCTCTATTTCGGCATCGCCTTCGGCCGTTCCGCCGGCCTCGCCTTCCGGCACCTGGTCTCGACGACGCTGCATCGCAAGGGCCGGCGATGGCTGATCGCCCGCTTCGACGCCGAGATGCTGTCCGACCAGCGCATCGCGCTCGACCTGATGAGCGACCGCGGTTCCGACCGCAGGGACGCCCGGCTGCCGGACTCGATCGACCAGCGCCTCGACACCTGCACCGACCACCTCTACGGCGGACTGATCGGCCTGGTGATGGGCTTCTTCGGGGCCGTGGCGTCGATGTGGTTCGTCTCGGTGGCGCTGATCGGCCGCAGCCAGCCGGTCGAGCTGCTCGACCGGGCCGGCGCGGCCGCGAACCGGATCCTCGAATCATTGCTCGGCCCGGAGATCGCCGGCCGGATCGACCTGGTGCCGGGCGACTACGGCACCGCGCTCCTCGCCGCCGGCCTCGTGCTCATCTACGCGCCGATGGCCACGCTGCTCGCCTGGGGCGTCGGCCGCGCCGTCCAGTACACCACCCTCGAGCGGCAGAAGAGCGACGGCGCCTGGCGCGGCGAGCTCGCGTCGATGCTGAACCGGGTCGGTCTGGTCGCCGCCTCGCGCGGGCAGTTCGCGCAGCGCGCCACCAACGCCCGGCTCTACGCCGGCATCGACCTGGCCTGGCGCCGGCAGAACGTCTGGGTCGCGGCGATGCTGATGTTCACCGAGGTCTCCAGCTTCCTGTCGCAACGCCTGCTCGCCTACCTGCCGGCGCTTCCGGCGTTCATGGCGGGCACCATGAGCTTCCGCGCCTTCGTGGCGAGCTCGGAGCTCACCACCGAGCTGATCGTCGGCGCCTCGTGGTTCACCAACGTGATGACCGAGATCGCGGTGCTCAGGGCCAACGCCACCCGCCTGACCGAGCTCGCCGCCGCCATCGAGCGGGTGCGCGATCGCGACCGCTTCTACGCCGAGACCGGCCGGAGCGACTTCAGGCGGCGCGAGATCATCGCCGGCCCGATGCTGGCGATCGAGGGACTGGAGCTCTGCCACCGCGGGCACGGCGTCACGCCCTTCCTCGGCGTGCCGCAGCTCGTCCTGAGCCAGGGCGACCGGCTGCACATCAGCGGGCCGAGCGGCTGCGGCAAGACCTCGCTCTTGAAGGCGATCGCCGGCCTCTGGCCCTACGGCGAGGGCGAGGTGGGGATCGCCGCGGGCGCGCGGGTCTTCCTCGCCGCGCAGGAGGCCGACCTCCCCGACCATCTGACGCTGAAGCACCTGGTGACCTACCCGCGCCGCGCCGAGGACTTCGACGCGCTGGCGGTCGCGGAGGCCCTCTCCCGCGCCGGCCTCGGCGGCTTCATCCGCGACCTCGACCACGAGCTCCACGACGGGCGGCCCTGGCGCGACGTGCTGTCGGGCGGGCAGAAACAGCGCCTGGTCCTGGCGCGGATGCTGCTGCAGGAGCCGGACATCCTGCTCCTGGACGAGGCGACCTCGGCCCTCGACGTGAGGGCCGCCGCCGACTTCCACCTCGCCCTGGACGAACGCCTGCCCGCCGCCGTCATCCTCTCGGTGCTGCATTCCGCCAACATCCCGGCGGATGCCTTCGGCAGACCCTTCTACAACCTGACGCTCGAGATCAGGCCCCACCTCACGATGGTTCCCGGGCTCGCCGAGGCCGATGACGGCCTCGATCCGGCGTCGCCGCTCCTTCCGCCCGCGGCGCTGGCCTAGGCAGGGCTCCCGCCCGCGTCCCGGAGCGGGTATCCATGCACGGAGACTCGGCAGGAGGCGTGACGAATGCGGCGCAGGAAGACCGCCGATCTTGACGACGAGGCGCTCCTCGATCTCGTGCAGCGGCAGACCCTTCGCTACTTCTGGGATTTCGCCCACCCCGCCTGCGGCCTCGCGCGCGAGCGGAGCAACGTCACGCCGCGCTACGGCCTCGAAGCCGTCACCACCGGCGGCAGCGGCTTCGGCGTCATGGCGATCATCGCCGGCGTATCACGCGGCTGGATCGCCCGCGCCGAGGCGGTCGAGCGGCTGTGGACCATGGTGCGCTTTCTGCTGAAGGCCGACAGCTACCACGGCATCTGGCCGCACTTCCTGAACGGGGACACCGGCAAGACCATTCCCTTCAGCCGCAAGGACGACGGCAGCGACCTGGTCGAGACCTCCTTCCTCATCGCCGGGCTGCTCTGCGCGCGCCAGTATTTCGACGCCGCGGACGAAGCCGAAACCCGGCTCCGCGCCGCCATCGACTGGCTGTGGGCGGAGGCCGAATGGAGCTGGCACACGCAGGGCGGCCGCAACGTGCTCTACTGGCACTGGAGCCCGAACAACGGCTGGAGCATGAACCACGAGATCCGCGGCTGGAACGAGTGCCTGATCACCTACGTGCTGGCAGCCTCGGCCCCGCGCTATCCGATCTCGCCCGAGGTCTATCATCGCGGCTGGGCCGACGGCCGCGACTTCAGCAACGGCCGCACCTACGACGGCATCACCCTGCCGCTCGGGCCGGACGGCGGCGGCCCGCTGTTCCTCGCCCAATATTCCTTCCTCGGCCTCGACCCGCGCGGCCTCAGCGGACCGCTACGCCGACTACTGGCAGCAGAACCTCGCCCACACCCTGGTCAATCGCGACTACTGCGTGCGCAACCCCCGCGGCTTCAAGGGCTACGGCCCGGACTGCTGGGGCCTCACCGCGAGCGACAGCATCCACGGCTACGACGCGCATTCCCCGACCAACGACCTCGGGGTCATCACGCCGACCGCGGCGCTCGCGTCCTTTCCCTACACCCCGGAGCAATCGATGCGCGCGCTCCGGCACTTCTATCACGCCCTCGGCGCGCGCATCTGGGGCGAGTACGGCTTCACCGACGCCTTCAGCGAGACCGCCGGCTGGTATGCGGACCACTACCTCGCGATCGACCAGGGCCCGATCGTGGTGATGATCGAGAACGCCCGCAGCGGCCTGCTCTGGAGCCTGCTCATGAGCTGCCCCGAGATCCGCCTCGGCCTGCGCCGCCTCGGCTTCGCGAGCCCGCACCTCGCCGAGGCCGCCGTGAGCTGAACCCGGCCCGCGTTAACGATCCAATCCAGACCTTTTTCGCTTGGTGCATGCATTGTGCATGGCTTGTGCATGGGTCGTGCATGGAGCGAATTGCCGTAAACCATTGCCGGCGATCAGCCGGCCGACAGATCCCACCGCTCCTCCCGTCCGTCGATGACCCTCTCCAGCGTGACCCGCCCGAGGCCTCGCGGCAGCACCGGCGCGACAACGCGCTGCCCGAACCGCCGGCGGATCCCGAGGGCATGGCACAGCAACAGGTTGGTGTAAAGGCCCGGCCCGCTTGAATAAATCCGCCACCCGCCGTCGGCGGCAACCGTGCCCTTCCGCACCCGCTCCCACTCCGCGCTCGCCCGATACCGGTCCGGAAACCCCGCGTCGCTACTGCTGAAATAGGCGTTGCGCTGCCGCGGCGAGGCATTCGCCACCCCCTCCGCGACACTGACCGGGTTCACCACCCGCAACGCCTCCCAAACCGCCTCCGCCTCCCCCAGCACCGCCATCGCCTCGCCATAGCGCAGGTGAGCATGAACGTACATCAGCCCGATTTCGCGGCCAAAAAACGCCGCCAACTCCGCCCGCCGGAACACCCGCTCGGGGCCGCCGTGGTAGGCCACCGGCCGGTCCATCAGCCGCACCCCGTCCGGATAGAGCAGGTGCTCGCGGATGAGCCGCAGATGATGCTGCGCCTGCTCCTCGGTGAACAGCCCCCCGATGATGCTCTGGGTCATCGGCAGCAGCGAATAGCGGAGCCCGGTCCGGGTGTCGCTCGGGTGCAGCAGCAGTTCCGGCTTCGCCAAACCCGCATCGAACACGGCGTAGCCGGCGACCGTGCCATCGCGCACCAGATGTCGATTGAAGTCCGCGCGCATGGCGCCCGCGAGCGCGGCCAGATCCGCCGCCTCGCCGCCGCGGCCGGCCCGCACCAGCACCTCCGCATAGCGGTTCAGCTGCTGGAACAGCAGGGCGACCGTCCAGCTCGACACCATCCAGTCGCGCATCTTCGGATCGGCCGGCTGCAGCGAGTCGTTCCAGTCCCCCTCGCCGTAGCGGATCAGCCGCGTGCCGGGGATGAACCGCTCGCGCACCGTGGCGAGGAGCTTCGCCACATGCGCCGCCACCGGATCCCGCCGCTCGGTCGCCGCAAAATCCTCCTCCCGCCGCCAGGCGACCGGCTCGTCGAGAAACGCCAGATCGTCGGTGGCTTCGACATAGTCGCAGAGCGCCTTCAGCGGCCAGACGATGACGTCGCCGTGGCTGTGCCGGTCGCGGATCTGCGCGTAGGGCTCGAGCATGAACCACTGCGGCCAGTCGCCGCGCGTCTCCTGCTGCTGCGCGAAGACGATCCGCAGGATCTCCCTGACCGTGGCATCATGCTCGAGCGCGAGCAGGAACTCGACCGGCCCCTGGCAGACGTCGCGCGTGCCCCAGGCGGCGCCGCCGGACTGTTCGAGGCCATGCGGCACGGTCAGGTGCACCATGGCGTTCTGCGCCAGCCAGGGCAGGATCGTGTCGAGCGCCGCGACGCCCTCGCCGCCGCCGCTCAGACGCAGGTTGCGGGTGACGTGGCTCCAGTAGCGCGCGGCGGGCGCGAGGCTCGCGGCATCCTCGACGCCCCGGGCGTATTTCGCCGCGAGCCTCTCCGCAGCTCCCGGGTCGGCCAGCGCGCCGACGACAGCGAAGTCGAGCGCGTCCGTCGGCCGCGTCCGCAGCGCCACCACGCCGCCGCCCCGCGGCTGGCCGTCCGTGTAGAGCAGCTCGTCCCCGCCGACCGCCTCGATCGCATCCGGCGTGCTGGTGACGAGATGGTAGACCGCGTCCGGATAACGCTGGCCCCAGAGCGAGGCCGGGTCGGGTCGGAACGCGATCCGCCGCTTGTCGGCGTCGATCTCGACGCGCCCGGCATGGTCGTACTCGCGCTCCCCGAGAACCAGCCCGCCGAAGACCAGGAAGCGGCAGGGGACGCCCTCGACGGCGATGCGCCACTGCATCGCCGGCTCGTCGCCCGAAGCCAGCGCCCGCACGGTGACGGTGCGCTCCTCCAGGCGGTAGATCCAGCGGCAGTCGCTCAGCCCCATCTCGAAGACCGACGGCTCCGCGAGCAGCTGCCAGCCGGCGCCGGCCTCGATCAGGATCCGCAGGCCCCCCGAGCGGGTGATGTTGTAGGGGTCGCGCGCCGCCGAGAACAGCCGGTGGAACGAGGTGTTGCCGACCGTCAGCAGCGAGGCGAAGACCCCATGCATCCAGCAGGTCGCGCACATCGTCGTCTCGTCGAGCAGCATGCCCTGCCCGGTGCGCAGGATGGCGCCGTGCCGGCGCGCCAGCGTCCTCTCCTTGTCGCGCAACACGACGTGGCGGTTGTGCGCGCCATCCGGCGCGAAGAACGAGAGCAGCCGGCCGCCCGCCTTTTCCTCGTGCGCGCGGTCGGGATAGCGCTCGGCGATCGCGCTCTCGTCGAACGGCCGGCCCGCGACCGGCACCGCGTCCTGCAGCAGGCCGCGCACCGGCGCGCAAGGCGCTGTCGGACGCGGCACGAAGTCGCCCAAGGCCTGCCGAACCTGGTCGATTCTCTCGAGATCGGCGTCGCTCGACGCCTCGGGATGGTCCGGCTCGTAAAGACCGAAGAACGTCCATGTCGCCTCTCCGCCCGGCTCGAGGGCCGCGGACGGCGACTGGATCATCGGGCAGGCGACCTCATGCTGCAGGCGTTCGCCCGGCAGATCGCGCCCGGGGTCGATCCGGCCCGCGTCCCGGTACGACGGCCCGAGCAGCTGCATCGCGTCGGTGGCGAAGGCGGCGGCCCCATCGAGGCACCCGTGCGCGACCCAGGGGTGCGCCGTGCCTTGGGCGAGATTCTGACGGCTCATCACCACCGGGCCGCAGCGGGCATGCCGGGCGACATGATGGTCGATATACTGCGAGACGTAGGCCTCGTTGCTCATGACGAAGCCGCGGGCGCCGAGACCGACGTCCTGCACCAGGGTCGCATCGCAGGTCAGCGGCTGCTGACCGGCATTCTCCACCTGCACCCGCCACAGCCAGAGGTTGTGCTCGGGGGTGCAGCCAAAGCGAGACGCGGTGCCGCACGCCTGCCGCCGCGCCTTCCCAGGTGAAGCGATCATCCGCGGCACCGAAGCTGACCTTCGCGCCGGCCCCGACAGCCTCCACGACCACCGGCTTCGGCGGGCCGACCCGCAGATACAGGCGGGCGATCCCGCCGTGGAGCGGTGAGCCATGGACCTGGTTGATCAGCGTCCGCCCGCGCTCGTGCTGGTGCTCGATGGCAAACACGCAGCCGTTGGGTAGGACGCTGATCGACAGGCCGGACAGGTTGCTGATGCGACGCAGACCGAGATCATCCTCCCGGGGCGTCGTCGAAGGTGCGGAGCGGCGTCATCTGTTGTCTCCGACCTGGGCCCTAAGCGGCGGCTCTTCGCAAGCGCATCGAACATCGGACCGGCGCGTGCAAATTGACAGCGGAAATCCTGGAGGTCGTCTCAGCGGTGAGGGGAGAGCGGCTAGATGCGCGTCCCCCGAACGCCATCGCACGTCGGCTCAAACGCTTCCGGCTCGGGCTCTAGCGCTGCACCCGCCGGAGGCGCAGTGAGTTCGCCCGCAATCGCCCAAGGAGCGACCTTCTGCTAATCGAAACCGCTGCTCAGCCCTGGCGGCTCTCCCGGATACGCTCACCGCTGTCCGCATCGAACAGGAATACGGCCCGCTCGGAAAAGGTGATGCCGATCGGCGTGTCCATGTCGTAGGCGGCGTTCTTGTCGGCCTTTACGGTCAGGGTGGCCTCTCCGCACTGGCAGGTGACCAGGGTATGGTCGCCGATGAGCTCCAGGGCATAGACCCGCCCGGCGATCTTGCCCTCGCCTGCGCCTGTGACCTGACAGTCCTCCGGCCGGAGCCCGGCGACGACACTCCTGCGGCTTTCGGCGACGGCGGTTGCGAACCGGCCTTCGGGACAGGCGAAGGTGCCGTCGATCAGCTCGCCATGGAGAAAATTCATCGGCGGCGATCCAATGAAGCCGGCAACGAACAGATTGGCGGGATCGTCGTAGATCTCGCGAGGTCTGGCGATCTGCTGCACGATACCGCGGTCCATGATCGCGACGCGGTGGGCGAGCGTCATCGCCTCGATCTGGTCGTGGGTGACGTAGATCGTGGTGACGCCGAGCTCGGCCTGCAGCCGCTTCAGCTCCGAGCGCATGTGGCCGCGGAGCTTGGCGTCGAGGTTGGAGAGCGGCTCGTCCATCAGAAACACGCTCGGCCGCCGCACCATCGCCCGGGCGAGGGCGACGCGCTGGCGCTGGCCGCCGGAGAGCTGGCGCGGGTAGCGCTCGAGGAGCTCGCCGAGACGCACCTTGCCCGCGGCCTCGCGCACGGCGGTCTCGCGCTCGGCCGGCGCGGCGCCGCGGAGCTTCAGCGGATAGGCGATGTTCTCGGCGATCGTCATGTGCGGGTAAAGCGCGTAGGACTGGAACACCATCGCCACGTCGCGGTACTTCGGCAGCACCCGCGTGACGTCGCGCTCGCCGATCAGGATGCGGCCCGAGGTGACCGACTCGAGCCCCGCCACCATGCGCAGCGCGGTGGTCTTGCCACAGCCGGAGGGCCCGAGCAGCACCAGGAACTCGCCGTCCGCGATCTCCAGGTCGAGCCCCTTGACCACTTCGACGCGCGCCGAAGGACTTCCGGATGCCGGAGATGACGACCCGCATCGGCTCAGCCCTTCACGGCGCCGACCAGCAGCCCGCGCGCAATGTGCTTCTGCAGGACGCTGGCGATGATCACGACCGGTGCGATCATCACGACGATCAGAACCGACATGTTCCACCACTGCGGGCCGCGCGTGGTGTTCTGGGCGGAGACCAGCACCGGCATGGTCTGCGCGTTGGCGTTCGAGAGGAAGAGCGCAAGCAGGTATTCATTCCACGCGAGGATCAGGACCAGAAGGAAGGTCGCCACCAGCCCGGAGCGGACCAGCGGCAGCGCGATGGTGAAGAAGACGCGGAGCTTCGAGGCGCCATCGAGCTCGGCGCTTTCCTCAAGATCGATCGGCACGGCGGCGAAGAAGTCGCGGGTCAGCCAGACCACGATCGGCAGGTTGACCGCGGTGTAGGTCGCGACCAGCGCAACCCGGGTATCGAGGAGGTGCAACTGCTGGAACATCACGTAGATCGGCAGCACCGCGACGATCGGCGGCATGATGCGGTTCGAGATGATCCAGAACTCGATGTCGCTGTTGCCGATCGCCAGCCGGGTCCGGCCGACCAGCGTGAAGAGCGCGATCAAAAAGAGCGCCAGCGCGACGCCGACCGCCAGCGCCCAGGGCAGGCGGAAAGCGACGACGGCGACGATCACCGCGACCAGCAGGAGCGAGGAAGATCGCGACGGCGGCGAGCTTGACCTGGAAGCGGATCCGCACCAGCGCATAGGCCGCGAGCGCGCCGATCAGCACGGCGAGCACGGTGCTGCCGAGCGCCGCGACAACCGAGTTCAGGTAGGGCCTCAGCGTGTTGTTCTCGACCAGCATGAAGTTCCAGGCGGCGAGCGAGGGCTTGAAGTCGACGAACGGAAGGTAGAACGGCCCGTTGTCGACCTCGCCCGGTCCCTTGAACGAGGTGATCAGCACCCAGTAGAGCGGCACCAGCACGACCAGCGCCCAGAGGAAGAGCAGCGCGTAGGTGACGAGCTTGCCGGCCGGTGACTGCTCGTCGACCGAGGGCGGCTCGAAGAGGCGGGCCAGCAGCGGGCGGTCGTCGGGGCTCATGCCTCGAACCTCCGCGCCGGGCGGACCACGAAGTTGAAGAAGGACACGCAGACCACCGTCGAGATGAAGAGCAGCATGTAGCCGACCGCCGCCGAGCCGCCGAGATCCTGGGTGCGCCAGGAGATGAAGGCGTGCAGCGTCATCAACTCGGTGGCGAGGCCGGGGCCGCCGCCGGTCAGCACGTTCGGCAGGTCGATGATCTTGAAGGCCTCGATCAGCCGGATCAGCACCACCGTCGCCGCCACCGGCGCGACCGCCGGCCAGGTGATGTCGCGGAAGATCTGCAAGCCGCTCGCGCCGTCGAGCCGCGCCGCCTCGACCTGGTCGCGCGGCTGGTTCTCGATCGCCGCCAGCATCACGATGAAGATGAAGGGCGTCCACTGCCAGGTGTCGCCGATCAGCACCATCATCCGCGCCGACCAGGCCTCGGTCGCCCAGGACCACTCGCTGGCTCCGAAGCTGCGCAGGATCGGCGCGAACGGACCCTTCTGCATGTCGGCGAGCATGCGGAAGGTGTAGGCGATGCCGACCGGGGTGACCATCAGCGGCACGAAGAACAGCACCCGGAAGAAGTTTCGGCCGCTGATCGGCTTGCCGCAGAGGAGTGCGAGGCCGAGGCCGAGGCCGAACTGCACCGAGACGCCGACGACGACGTAGATCAGCGTGTTGACCAGTGTGCCCGGCACGCCGCCCGGCGCAAAGGTCAGCACGGTGACGAGCAGCAGAAAGTAGGTCACCGCGGCCGCCAGCAGGCGGCCGAGCGATGCCCATCACGCTGACCCGCCCCTGCAGGAAATAGCGCGCGAAGAGGTAGACCAACGCCGCCGCGGCCAGACCGAGCACCAGCCAGTACACCGTGCCGAGGGCGCCGAAGGTGCCGAGCAGGTGGTATTGCTGCGATCCGGTCGAGGAGCTTCTTGAAGTTCAGCACGCCGATGAACTTCAGCGTAAACCCGCCCTGCGCCAGCGCGAAGCGCGACAACGACAGGTAGGCCGAAACGATCAGCGGAAAGATCGCGAAGCAGAGCAGCACGATCACCGCCGGCAGCACCATGACCCGCCCTGCGTGGCGGTCGATCTGCTCGCCCCAGGTCAGCGGGGCCTCGGTCGCTGTTGCGGACGTCGCCTGCATCGAAAATCCCCGGCGCGGAAAAGCCCGGTGCGGATGGCCGCGCCGGGCCGAACCGGCTACTTGGCGCCGATCGTCGCCTTGTAGAAGGAGAGCTGGTCGTCGGTGCCGATCTCCTCGTTCAGCTCGTTCCAGCCGTCGGTGACCGCCTTGACCATCGCTTCCTTGTCGATCTCGCCCGACAGGAACCGAGAGATCGCCTCGTCGAGCACCACCTGCTGGTACTTCTGGTTCTGCGGGATGCGCAGGTCGAGGATCATGTTCGGGCTCGACATGCTCGCATTGATCGCGCCGAGGTAGACCTTGGCCTCCTCCTCGCTCATCCCCGCGTTCTTCCAGAGGTCGGAGTAGGAGAGCTGCGAGCTGCGGTACGGGTTGAAGCCGGTACCGCCGATCGTCACGTCCGAGTTCGACTGCGCCGGCTGGGTCATGAAGGAGAAGTAGGCGTAGGCCGCGTCCTTGACCTTCGGGTCGGCCGCCGCGTTGATGCCGCCACCCCAGCCGCCGAAGGCCGCGAAGGGCGCATGGTTCACGCCGTCGATCGCATACGGACAGGTGGTCGCGTCGCAGGCCACGAGCTTGCCGCTGTCCCAGTCCAGCACTTCCTTCGAGCCCGGCATGATCGCCGCGCCCCACTTGCCCATCACCTTCGACTGCTTGGGGTCGATCGAGATGGTGCCGACGTCGCCCCAGTCGAGGTTCAGCGCGCAGCGGCCGGAGGCGAAAAGCGGTCGGGTGTCAGCGACATCCAGGTTGAGCTCGTCCGGCGGGCCGTACTTGGTCGACTCCTGCATGAAGTCGAGCGCCTTGCGGAAGGCCTCGTTGTCGACCAGCGGCGTCATGTCCTTGGTATTGAAGAAGGTGCCCTGGCTCGTGCCCTTCGACTGGGTCATCGAGCCGATGACGTCGGTCACGAACCAGTAGCTCTGCGCGTTGCGCTTCTTGGCGATGCAGGAGCCGAAGTCCGGCGTCCCGTCCCCGTTCATGTCCTTGCCGTTCACCGCCTTGGCGACTTCGAGGTATTCGTCCCAGGTGGTCGGCGGCTTCAGCCCGGCGGCCTCGAGCACGTCGGTCCGGTAATACATCATGTGGAAATCACCATCGAGGGTGATCATGTAGGTCTTGCCGTTGTACTTCTCGGAGAAGTCGCGGAAGAAGGCACCGACGTCATCCTGCTGGATGTCCTTGTCGGCGTCGATCCGTGGCGTCAGATCATCGAGATAGCCGCCGGCGATGTAGTCGACCATCCACTGCGGCGCGAAGACCGCGGCATCGACGGAGTTGGTGCCGCTCGCCCAGTCGGTCAGGACCTTCTGATAGAGATCCGAGAACGGGACGGCGATCACATTGATCTTGGCGCCGGTCAGCGCCTCGAACTCCGGCGCGCGCCGCTGCAGCGGCTCCTGAATGGCGCCGGTCTGGGTGATGACATTCACCGTCACCCCCTCGAACGGTTTGTCCTGCGCCAAGGCAGGGACTGAGCAAAGCACGCCCAAGGCCGATGCGCCGGCCAGCAACGATCTCAGTCTCAACATGCATCCTCCCCTTCATTGACAGCTCGCTTTGGCGAGCTGAGCCGCCGGTTTTTCTGCCGGCGATCACCACGAGACTATCGGCGTCTCCCCGCGAGTCCAGCGGTTTGACGCGCCGGCATGGCGCGCTTACCCGGACGTCCTGCGCGCGTCGGTGCGAGCGGCATCCCATTTCGGACAGGACCAACCTAGGACGCGACGCCCGCGGCGGAGGGGTGGCGCGAGATCGCCGCGCCTGGCAAAGGACAGCGGTCTCGGTTTGCGCGGATGAATGTCATCAGCAGCAGGTGAAGGGATAGGTCCGTCCGGTGTCCTGATAGGCGGTGATGGCGACGGCCTGAAGCGCCGGCGGCGGCGCCGGCGGGATGGTGATGGTGAGCGCCAGGTTCGGCAGCTTGCCCCAGGGATCGCCGGCCGAGCCGTCGGCCACCATCGCCTGGGCCGGATCAAAGGTCGCGTCGGCCGGGGCGTCGGCAACCGTCAGGTCCAGGTCGGGCGAGAGTTCGTAGCCGAAGCCCTCCTTGATCGCCCCGCGCGGGTCGGAGAGCAGCGCGTCATGAAACGTCTGGTCTTCCCAGGCCCGAGCAATGACCCGTGGCCAGATCACTTGCCAGTGCATTGTCGCTTCGAGCGCGCCGGCCCGATAGTCGCTGCCCATCGTGTCGCCAAGCTTCGAGAACCAGGTCACGTTCAGTTACCCCCTGCTGAGACTTTCGTTTCCGTCGGTACCGGCGACGCCCACCCTGCGGCGGCGGCGACCGGAACTTCTACGCCGAGCGCGAGGAGCGCGGCAAGGCGGGTCGCGGCTGCAGCGTCGGCGCCCAGCGCGCAGAGATCGGCGAGCGCCAGCGCCTCGAGCATGTGCGCGCCCATCTCGCGCGCGCTCGAGCGGCCTCGGCCAGTGTCACGGCCGCCGTCATCGGGTCGCCCCCGGCGAGAGCGACCCGAGCCGCCAGCCGCTTGAGCTGGGGTTCCCAATAGCGCTCCCCCGTCGTCGCCGCCTGTTCCAGCGCCGGGGCGAGGATCGCGCGCGCCGCCGCGACATCGCCCGCGTCGAGCGCGTTCTCGACAGCCAGGCTCCGGTAGTAGGTCATGCCGAGATGCGCGCCGATCGCCGCGTGGATCTCGAAGATCCGCAAGGATGCCCCGACATCGCCCCGCGCCCAGTTCCACGACCAGCGCCGCGTAGGAACTCGGGGTGGTCACCCCCATCCGCTCGCAGAAGCCGGCGGTCTCCCGGCCGAGTTCCTCCACGGCCTCGCGCTCGCCGCGCTGCTGGAGGACCAGCATGACGTAGAGCATCGCCATGCCGATGGTGTTGGCGTGGTTGATGGCCCGGGCGTGCGCCAGCGCCGCTTCGGCCTCGGCGAGCGCCTCGGCGCTCCGCCCGGTGATCCACAGCACCTGCGACAGGGTGATCCGGCTGTAGCTGAGCGAAATCGAAGCCGTACTGACATAGGCATGATGGCCATGCACCGCCGGATCGTAGAGGGCGATCCCGCGGCGGACGAGGCGCTCGGCTTCGGCGAGGTCGCCTTCGATCCAGGCGCACTGGGCGAGAAGCGTCAGGCCGGCGACGATCTGGCCCGCGTCCTCGAGCCGCTCGGCGAGCGCGAGGAAGACGCTCGGCTACCGCTCGCGCCTGCGCCCGCTCGGAGCGGACGTGATGGAACTACTTAGGCACCAGAGGCCGGGAACATCTCCGGCCGCTCGCCGAGCGCGTCGAGGAGCTCGAGACCGCGGCGGGCGCTCGCCTCGACCTCCGCTGAGGCGTAGCCGCGCGAGACCATCAGCGCCGGCGTCAGCAGCGCGTTGACGCCGAGCTCGAGTCGGTCGCGCTCCTCGCCCTCGGGCAGGTTGGTCAGCCAGTCGAGGCAGGCGCGGGCGTGGCCGATGGCCTCGGCATTGGCCGAGCGGGTCAGCGCCGTCATGCCCGGCGGCCATCCCGAAATCCACGGCGCGGCTGGTACTCGCCGGCCCGGCTGAGGTGGTGCGCCATGAGCTCGGGATGCATCCGCGCCTCGTCGGGGGTCCGCGTCTCGATCGCCTCCGGCGATCTTGCATGCAGCTCGCGCCGGTCGGCTGCGCAGCAGGCTGTCGTAGGCGGCCTCCTGGATCAGCGCGTGCTTGAAGTAAAGGTCGTCGCGTCCTCGCCCCGCCGCTCGAAGACGATCTCGGCGCGATCGCAAGGTCGGCCAGGGCGTCGCGGATCACCGCCTCGGCGGCTGGCGGGTGACCGCGCTCATCAAATCGAGGGTGAACTCGCGCCCGATCGTGGCGCCGGTCTGCGCCAGCTCCGGGCCGCGGCCAGCCGGTCGAGACGCGCCATCAGCGAATCCTGCAGCGTCGCCGGCATGGCGATCCGCGTCAGCGGGTCGCCAGCTCCAGACGCCCGTACTCCGCGCGGAGCTGGCCCGACTGGAGCAGCGATCTTGGTCAGCTCCTCGACGAACAGCGGATTGCCGTCGGACTGCCGGCCAGATCAGCTCACTGGCCCTCCGGCGAGAGGTGCAGCCCCTCGGTGACGCGGCCGACGATCGCCTCGACCGCGCCGGATCGGGGCCCTCGAGGCCGAGCACCTCGACCCGGGGATCCTCGGCCAGCGCCATCCGGGCGTCGGGCCGGCAGGTCGCCAGAAGGAGCATCGGGCGGGCGTCGATGCCGTCGAGCAGGCTGGCGACGAACTCGAGCGTCGTCGGGTCGGCCCAGTGCAGGTCCTCGACGCAGAGCAGCAGCGGCGCGCCCTGCGCCATGGCCGAGCATCAGCTCCGCCAGCGCCGCGAAGAAGGCCTGGCGCTGGCGCTCGGGACTTTCGGCCGGCGGCGCGTAGAGCCCCTCGGCGGGATCTTCAGCATCGCCGCGAAGAGCGCGCGAAGCGCACGGCCGTCGCCCGGGCTGTCCGTCGAGCAACGCGCCGAGCTTGCGGAACTGCATCTCGGGGCGTTGTCGCTCTGGATGCCCGCGCGAGCGCCGGAGGAGCGCCAGCACCGGCTGCAGCGCGGTGTTGGCGAACTGCGGCTGGCAGGACAGCGTGATGGTCAGGCCGGGCCCCGCGGCGACCTCGTCGCTGAGCGCCAGCATCAGCCGCGACTTGCCGATGCCGGCCTCGCCCAGGAGCAGCACCGCCCGCCCTGGCCCGCGGCCGCCCGCTGCCACACGCCTCGTAAGCGCCGCGAGCTCGTCCGGCCGTCCCTCGAGCGGCGGAACGCCTCTGCGCCGTCGCGCGCGGGCGAAGAAGCGGTTCTCGACCTCGCGCTCGCGCAGCACCGACATAGGCGAGGCACCGGCGTCGGAGAAGCCCTTCAAGCGTCAAGCGACGCCGAGCGCCTGGCACTCGAAGAGCGTTGCCGATCAGCTCGCGCGTCGTGTCCGAGATGACCAGCGTGCCCGGCTCGGCCACCGCCTGGAGCCGCGCCGCGAGATTCGGGTGCCTCGCCGAGCAGCCCGGCTTCGCCCAGGTGCCCATGCCGTAGAGCTCGCCGACGACCACCATCCCGGTCGCGGCGCCGACGCGGCAGCGCAGCAGCCGGTCGGGAGATGGGCGCTCGACCGCCTCGAATGACCGCCAGCCCGGCGCGAACCGCGCGCTCTGCCGCATGCTCCTCGGCACGCGGGTAGCCGAAATAGACCAGCACGCCGTCGCCGAGGTACTTCGCCACCGTGCCGCCGTGCCGCTCCACCACCTCCGCGCAGCGTGCGGTTGTAGCGGCGATGATGTCGCGCAGGTCTTCGGCGTCGCGGTGCGTGGCCAGATCGGTGAAGCCGACCAGATCGACGAACATCACCGTCACCTGCCGGCGCTCGCCGAGCCCGCCGGAGGAGCCGGGGACCGTGCCGCAACCGAAGCGGCGATCGCCTTCAGGAGGCGCCGCCGGTCGCCGAGGTTGAGCCCGATCTCGCGCAGGTCGGCTTCGGTCAGGCCGTCGAGCACGTCACAGTCGATGCCATGGACCGACGAGGGCGTCGTGAAGATCGGCAAGGTTCGCCGCTTCCAGCCAGCTCCGCAGGTTATCCACCGGACCGAACCCCATCCATGTCGCTGTATGCCGGCGACCCACGCCGCGAACGCGCGGCTCTTCAACGCTTCGCGACCGTAATGTACTAGGCTTCGAAGCTTTGCGAAGGGAAAAAATTGCAGAAGCCTGCCGCCAGCATCCGGCCTGACAATCGCGTCCGAGTATGAAGCATGGCCGGTCGATGAGGTCGGGGTGTTTCTGATCAGCGAGGCGCGGCAGTGGCTATCGACTGCGCCGGTGCTTCGCCGGATCCTGCCGCTTCTCGACGGGAGCCGGGATGCGGATGCGGTTATCGCGGCTTTCGAACCGCAGAACCGCGCTTTGGCGGCGCACGCGCTGGCTGGACTAGCCCGGGCCGGAGTGGTCGGGTGCATTCCCGCCCCGCCGACCCGGTTCCCCCGGCTTCCGCGGCCTTGATCTATGCCGGAGACCGGCTGGCGATCATCGGAGACGACCCCCGGGACCGCGCCTCCTTGCGGACGCGCTTGCGTCGAGTGGCGTGGCGGTAGCGCCGACCGGAGCTTTGCCGCGAGCTTTGCCCCGGCTCCTCGTGCTGACCGACTATCTTGGCCGAAGCGCCGAGGAACTCATGATCGCAGCAGAGGCGGATGCGGTGGCATGGATGCCGCTGAAGCTCGCCGGTGCGCGCGCCTGTTTCGGGCCGACGCTCGGACCTGGCTTGCCGGGATCGCGCGCCGGCCTCCTCGCGGCGCTCCGGGCCGGGCGTCCCGTCGAGCAGTGGCTCGAGTCGCACGCCGGAAGACCCTTCGGCACAGCCACGCCGCGGACGCCGCAGACTGGCGGGAAAGCGCTGGCTGCGGCACTCGTCGGCGCGGCTGGCTGAACGCGGAGTCACCGGCGCGGCGCCCGCCCGCATCGAGGAATGGGATTCGGTTTCCGGCGAGCTGCGGCACCACCCTTTGCGTGCAACCGCGGCGCCCGACATCCCTGCGGCGCCGGCGTTCGATCCGTCGCTGCCGGTTCAGCGCCGTTCCGGTGGCTACCGGCTCCAATCCACCGAGGCCGTGACCGAGCGGCTTCGGCCGCTGGTCAGCGATCTCGTGGGGCCGGTCGCTGCCATCGGGCCGCTCCCGGTGGGCACGGGACGCCACGTGTGGGCCGGCACCTATCGCATCAGCCCGCGGGACGCTCGGCCGGCCCCCGATGCCTTTCACGGCATCTGCCTCGGCAAGGGACGGGATACGGCACAAGCGCGCGCAAGCGTGCTCGCCGAGGCCGCCGAGCGGCTCTCCGCGCTGTGGCGCGACGGGGATCATGCCACGATGGCGGCCCTGGCCGACCTCGGACCTGCCGCGATCCCGCCCGACGCGCTCTGGAACTTCAGCGCCGCGCAAGTCCGATCGCGCGCGGTCTGGAACGCCGTGACCGCCGACACCCGACGTCACGTTCCGGAACCGCCCCCGCCCGAAATGCCGATCGCCTGGGTGAAGGCCTGGTCGCTGACCGAAAATCACTGGCGGTGGCTGCCGCGCGACTATTGCTACGCGAACACGCCCGAGCCGCGCTGCGGCCGCTTCAATCCCAACGGCCACGCGGCAGGCGGCTGCCTGGAGGAGGCGGTGCTGCAGGGCTTTCTCGAGCTCGTGGAACGCGATGCCGTCGCGATCTGGTGGTACAACCGCCTGTGCCGCCCGCGCCTGGCTCCGGAAGCGATCCGCGATCCCTATCTACACACACTCGCCGAAGGGCTTGCGGCCCAGGGCTGGTCGACCTGGCTGCTCGACCTCACCACCGACCTCGGCATACCCTGCTTTGCAGCACTTGCCCGCGCCACCAGCGACGGCCGCTGGGCCATCGGCTTCGGCTGCCATTTCGAGGTCGGGATCGCCGCCGAGCGTGCGATGACCGAGCTCGTCCAGCTCTACCGCGCCGACGGTCGGGATGGGCCGCCGCCCTGGACCGCCGGCGGAGACGAGCGGCACCTGTTCGCGCAGGGGACCGTCGCCGCGAAGGACGCGCCGGTTGCGGATCTCCGCACGCTCGTCGAGCTGATCGACTGGTGCCGCGACCGGGTCGCAGCAGCGGGACTGGAGATGCTGATGCTCGACCAGACCAGACCCGACATCGGCTTGCCGGTCGCCAAGGTGGTGGTGCCGGGGCTCCGGCACTTCTGGCCGCGCTTCGGCCCGGGTCGCCTCTACGACGTGCCGGTGGCGATGGGATGGCGGGAGACGCCGCTCGCCGAAACCGATCTCAACCCGGTCCACCTCTTCCTCTGATTGCCAGCGCCTGCCGCTCCATGCTCTCGTATGGGCGCGACACCCCGGGGGAAACCGCATGCGCGACGGCTTTCGCATCTTCGACATCGACCGCCACGTCTACGAGCCTATGGACCTGTGGCCGACCTACCTCGAGGCCCGGTTCAGGAGCCTCGCCCCGAGCTTCGCCTACCTCGACCGGGGCGAGCCGCTGAGCGAGCGGATGAGCCTGCGCACGCCGGAAGGGCTGATGCCGCTGCCGCCTGATCTGGTGGTGGATGGCGAGCCGGTGATGAACGTCTCGCGCAGCGCCAAGGAGGCGATCGCGCGGGCGGCGATATCCCGGCCCGACGATCTGGCCGAAGGCGAGACCGCCGCCGGGCAGCTGGCGGCGATGGACCGCGACGGCATCGACGGCGCGCTGCTCCTGCCGAGCTATGCCTCCTACCTCGTGGCGATGCCGCACCGCGAGCCGGGCCTCGCCCATGGCTACGCCGACGCCTACAACCGCTGGATCGCCGACCTCTGCGCCGCCGACCCCTCGCGACTGCGCGCCGCCGCGCTGGTCGCCCGCTTCGAGCCGGAAGCGATGATCGGCCACGCGCGCTTCGCCGTCGAGCACGGCTGGCCGGCGGTCGTCGTCCGCCCGAACCCGATCGCCGGGCGGCTGCTCGGCGATCCGGCGAACGACCGCTTCTGGGCCTTTTGCGCGGAGAACGGTCTCGTGATCGTGGTGCACGAAGCGGCGCATGCCCGAGCGGCCAGCGCCGGCGCCGATCGCTTCACCTCGCGTTTTGCGCTGCACGCCTGCTCGCATCCGATGGAGCAGATGATGGCGTTCCTGTCACTGGTGGAAAGCGGCGTCATGGAGCGGCACCCCGAGCTCCGCTTCGCCTTCCTCGAGGCGGGCTGCGGCTGGATGGTCAACTGGCTGTGGCGGCTCGACGAGATCGAATACGGCAATCTCGCCGAGGAGGTGGCGGCGACGGTCCGCCGTCGCCCCTCGGAATACTTCCACCGCCAGTGCGGGATCGGCTTCGAGCCGGACGAGCCGCTGCTGCCGGAAACCTTCGCCTATCTCGGGCCCGACCGGGTCTTCTTCGGCAGCGACTTTCCCCACCTCGACCACGCATCGGACATCGTCGCGACCGCGCTGGCACTACCGGTTCCCCCGACCGTCCTTACGGGCGCCATGGGCGGCAACGCCTCGGCTTTCCTGCGGCTCGGCTAGGCAAGCAGGCTTCGCGCCTCGTCCTCCCGCAGCGCCTCGGGCTGCTGGACCGAGCCGGGGACGATTTGCGCCGTTCCGGTCTCGCCGGCCCGCAGGATCGCCTCCATGACCTCGAGCACATGCAGCGCCAGCTCGCCCGACGCCCGCGGGGCGCGACCTTCGGTCAGCGCACGGGCAAGGTCGGCCAGACCCAGCATCCGGTAGTTGGCCCGGTCCGGCGCATCCAGCGGCCAGTTCACGGCGCCGTAGGGCAGGGTGGAGGTGTCGGTCTCCTCCCAGGCGCCGCCCCTGTCGGAGAGGGCGACGACGCCGCCGAAATTGTCGGGGTCCGGCAGGCGCAGCGATCCCTTGGTGCCATGCAGCTCGATCGGATGGTTGGAATGGCGGAAGACGTCCCAGGATGCGCCGAAGGTCACGGTCGCGCCGCCGGCGAACTCGAGCAGCGACAGCACGCTGGTCGGCGTGCCGACCGCGAAGCGCGTCCCGCTCTTCGGGCCCGCCGCGGTGATCAGCCGCTCCGCCTGGCCGCTGGTGGCGACCGCCTGGACCCGGCGCACCGGGCCCATGAGGTTGACCATCATCGTCAGATAGTAAGGCCCCATGTCCATGACCGGGCCGGCGCCGGCCTGGTAGTAGAAGCTCGGATCGGGGTGCCAGTGCTCCATGCCGCGCCCCATCATGAAGGCGGTTCCGGTCACCGGCGTGCCGATCGCGCCCCTCCTCCATCAGCCGCCGCGCCTGCCGTCCGGCCGCGCCGAGGAAGGTGTCGGGCGCCGATCCCAGCGCAAGGCCGCGCGACGCGGCCGTGGTCACCAGCGCGCGGCCGGCTTCGGCTTTGACGGCGAGCGGCTTTTCGGTGAAGACATGCTTGCCGGCGGCGAGCGCCTGCATCGAGATGTCGAAATGCGCGGCGGGAATCGTCAGGTTCAGCACCAGATCGATCTCGGGGTCGGCGATGAGCGCATCGACGTCCATCGCGCGCAGATCCGTACTCCGCGGCGCGGCGCGCAGCCGCGTCCGGGTCTGATATCGGCGCAGGCGGTGATCGCGACGCCGCGGAACAGCGGGGCATTGCGCAGATAGGCCATCGAAATACTGCCGCATCCGACGATGCCGATCCTCAGTTTCGTTTGCTGTGATCGCCATGTTCCGAACTTGATCTCCGCAGGTTGCCGAATTACACCGGAGGCCCCTATCGCAGCGACACGCGACGATCGCTTGATCTTGCGGTCGGCAGGCTATCGGCGGACCCGCGATGAGATCAATCGGAAAATGCCGGCGCGGCGCCGGCATCGACGCAACCGCAATCAGCCAGATCAGGACAGAACGATGACGCATCCCCCACTGAAGTTCGGTTGCCAGACCTTCACCTGGGAGATGCTGGGCGCCGGCTGGACCGGAGGGCCCGATGATCTGGTTCGGGCGATCGCCGACGGCGGCTATGCCGGGATCGAGATCACCGACACCATGATCGGATCCTACGCCGGCCGCGCCGGCGGATTTCGCGCGCCGCCTCGACGACGCGGGCCTGGCGCTGGTGTCCTTCGCCTTCGGCTCCGACAGCGGCTTCACCGAGCCCGGCCGGATCGCCGCCGATCTGGAGGCCGCCCGCCGCTGGGTGGACTTCGCCGCGCACTTTCCCGGCGCCCTGGTCTCGATGGGGTCGGCCACGGCGGTGTCCGAAGGCGCGCGCGACGACAAGTTCGCGCGTGGCCGCCGAGGTCTACAATCGCGCGGCGGAGATCGGGCGCGAGGCGGGCGTGACCGTCGCCGTTCATCCCTCGTCGCACCACAACACGCTGCTCTTCACCCGCGCGGACTACGACCAGATCTTCGCCTTGCTGGAGCCGCAGGTGGGGTGGGTGCCCGACACCGGCCACATCCTGCGCGGCGGGCAGTCCATCGGCGACACGCTGGCCGCCCATCGGCGACCGGATCCGCTACGTGCATCTCAAGGACGTGGATGCTGAGGGCACCTGGGCGATGCTGGGCGAAGGGAGCTGCGATGTTGCCGCGGTGATCTCGGCGGTGCGGCGGGCGCCGCAACTTCAACGGCTGGGTCGTCGTCGAGGAGGAATTGGAAACCGCGGCCTCCGACCCCGCCGCCGCCGTGCGGGCGAATCTCGAAACCCTGCGCCGCCTCGGAATCGAAGGGGTGAACCCTGACCGCGGCGCGCGCCGATGCACCACACGCGACTGAACATCATGAAGGAACTTAGCTGATATGGGACTCGGAACCCAGGTTCGCCTGTCACGCCTGTTCTCGCATCCGTCCGGACATCTGTTCGGCGGCGCGGTCGACCATTTCGTCGGCTACGGCAACGTCCGCGAGGGCGGCCTCGCGGATCTGCCGGGCGCGCTGGCGCGGGTGATGGCCGGAGGTCCGGACTACGTCAGCATCCAGCCCGGCGCGGCGCGCCACCTGTGGCCGCAATACGCCGGCAAGGCGGCGCTGGTCATCCAGGCCGGCTGCTTCACCCCCGACGACCGGATCCGCCAGCTGATCGCGACGCCCGAGGATGCGGTGCGCTACGGCGCCGATGCGCTGGCGGTCGCCATTCCGGTGCGCGGCGACACCGAAGGCGAGTACATCCGCTGGCTGACCGACACGGTCAACGCCGCGGCCCGCTTCGAGATGCCGGTCATCGCGCACGTCTATCCGCGGGACTTCTCGGAGGGCGGTCAGGCAAGATCGTCTTCACCCCCGACCAGATCGCCTATGCCGTGCGCATCGGCTTCGAGACCGGCGTCGACGTGATCAAGGTCGGCTACACCGGCGACTTCGAGTCCTTCCGCGAGACCGTGGCGACCTGCCCGGTGCCGGTCGTCATCGCCGGTGGCCCGAAGACCGACACCCTCCTGGGCGCGCTGACCACAGACCGCCGAGGCCCTGCGCGCCGGCGCCATCGGCGCCGTCGTCGGCCGCAACCTCTGGGGTCACGGCGACACGACGATGGCCGCGCGCGCCTTCAAGGCTCGTCATTCACGACGGCATGGCGCCGGAGGAGGCGCTGGCGGCCGCGGGCGCCTGACGCGTGCCGCACGATCTTCAGGTCCTGGGCTTCGGGGCGGTCACGGTCGACGACTCATCTATGTCGACCGGCCGCTGAGCGCCGGGAAGGGCAGGGTGACGAGCCGCATCACCGACCACGGCGGCAACGTCGCCACGGCGCTCGTGGCGGTTGCGAGGCTCGGCGGCCGCGCGGGCTTTGTCGGGTGGCTGAGCGATCAGCCGGCCGACCCGAGCGCCCGCGAGCTCGAGCGGCAAGGGGTCGACATTTCCCTCGCCCCACGGCGCCCCGATGCCAAGGCCATCCAATCCGTCATCACCGTCGGGCCTGATGGCGAGCGCTTCATCGCCTACGACGACGACGTGCCGCACGGCACCTCCGAAGCGCTGGCCGACCCCTCGCTCGCACCGGCCCGGGTGCTGCTGATCGACGGATACGCGACGGGCTCGCATCGGGTCGTCGCCCGCGCCCGAGCATTGGGTCTGGCGGTGGTGGCCGACATCGAATGGAGCGATCGGACCCGCCACGGACAGGTTGATCGCGCTCTCGGATCACCTGGTGTTGCCCTGCGAATTCGCGCAGGCGTATACCGGGGAGCGCGACACCACGTCGATCTTGCGCAAGCTCTGGTCGGATGACCGCGCCGCAGTGGTCCTGACCGATGGCGATCGAGGAGCCTACGTGCGGCAGAAAGGCGATGCTGTGCTGTGGCACGTTCCGGCCCACAGGGTCATGGCCGTGGACACGACCGGCGCCGGTGATTGCTTTCACGGCGCCTATGCCTTCGCGCTGACGGACGGGAAGTCGCCCCTCGACTGCGCGCTCTACGCAACCGCTGCCGCCGGGATCTCGGTGACGGGGCAGGGCGGTCGCAAGGCCCTGCCGGGGCACGGCGCCTGCCTCGCCAAGATGGCGGAGGACGATGCGCCCACAGCCCGTCCCGATTGCGGCGCCCGGCTGAGCGACGGCCGACGAGATCAGATGAAGGGGAGAGAAGCCACGTGGCCGAGGTTGTGCTGGACAGGATCTGCAAGACCTATGGGACCAAGTATCAGGCGATCAAGGACCTGAGCCTGACGATACACGACGGCGAATTCCTGATCCTCGTCGGCCCGTCGGGATGCGGAAAGTCGACGGCGCTGCGAATGATCGCGGGGCTCGAGGAGATCAGCAGCGGCACCCTGAGCATCGGTGGCGAGAACGTCGTGGACCTCGCGCCGAAGGACCGCGACATCGCCATGGTCTTCCAGAGCTATGCGCTCTATCCGCACATGACCGTGTTCGACAACATCGCCTTCTCGATGAAGCTCGCGGGCAAGAGCAAGGCCGAGCGCACGAAGCGGGTCAATGAGATCGCCAAGACCCTGCAGCTTCACACCCTGCTCGACAGCAAGCCCGCGGCGCTCTCCGGCGGGCAGCGCCAGCGGGTCGCGATGGGGCGCGCGATGGTGCGCGAGCCGGCGGCCTTCCTGATGGACGAGCCCCTGTCGAACCTCGACGCCAAGCTGCGCGTGCAGATGCGCGCCGAGATCGCCAGCCTGCAGCGGCAACTCGGGGTGACCACGATCTACGTGACGCACGACCAGATCGAGGCCCTGACCATGGGCGACCGGGTCGCGGTGCTGAAGGACGGCGTTCTCCAGCAGGTCGATACCCCGAAGACCCTCTACCACCGGCCGGTCAACGTTTTCGTCGCCGGCTTCATCGGCTCGCCGGCGATGAACCTGTTCGAGGGCCGGCTGCAGGATGGCAGGATCGTGCTGCCGAGCGCCTCGATCCCGGTGCCGGCGAGTGCGTTCGAGCGCTCTGCCGGCCTGAATGCCTTCGAGGGCCGCTCGCTCATCTTCGGGATCCGGCCGGAGGATCTCTACGACAGCAAGCTCGAGTCCGGAGCGCGCTTCCCGACGATTTCGGTAGAGGTGCGAACGATCGAGGAGCTGGGATCGGAACTGATCGTCCACCTGAACATCGACGGGGTTCGGATCGATTCCGGCGACCCCGACGCCGTCGAGGATCTCGGCAGCGCCGCCAACGCCGTGGCCAAGTTCGAGCCCGTCAGCACGGTGCGTTCGGGCGAGCGGATCGACCTGGCGATCGATGCGGCGAAGCTGCACTTCTTCGATCCGGGAACAAGGCTGGCGATCTAGCGCGCATGTTCGTTGACAGATCCGCGCGGAACGGACCCTACTTCGCCTACGACCCTCGCAGGGTCGAACCGAACACAATCCTAGGGGAGGGAACCATGAAACTCGAAAAGGCTCGTGCTGCCATGCTGTCGGCGGCGGCCGTCTGGGCGCTTTGCGCCACGAGCGCCCTTGCGCAGACCAACATCGAATTCATCCAGTGGTGGGAGCCGGAGATGCCGGCCGGTGCGCTGCGCGGGATCATGGACGACTTCGAGGCCACGAACCCCGACATCAAGGTCACGCTGGTCAGCGGGCCCTATTCCGCCACGCACGACCAGATCGTGGTCGGCGCCGCCTCGGGGACGCTCAGCGACGTGGTCGGCCTCGACGGCGCATGGGTCAACGGCCTGGCCAAGCAGGGCGCGATCGCCTCGATGGACCCGCTGATGGACGCCGCCACCTATGACCGCAGCCAGATCGCCGACATCATCAAGGTCGACGGCAAGAGCGACATGTTCCCGCTGGCCTCCTTCGTCTATCCGGTCTTCGTCAACCTCGACCTGGCCAAGGCCGCCGGCGTCGAGAGCATGCCGAGCAACCGCACCGAGTTCGCCGACGCCGCGAAGAAGATGACCAACGCCGACAAGAACCAGTTCGGCTGGGTGCTGCCGCTGTCGCTGGAAACCCCCAACGGCATCCAGAACGACGTCATGTCGTGGGTCTGGGCGTCCGGGGCATCGATGCTGAAGGACGGCAAGCCCGACGTGCAGAACGAGGCCGTCGTCGGCACGCTCGAGTACATCAAGTCGCTCAACGACGCGGGCGTCATCTCGCCCGGCATCTTCGCCAAGAAGGAGCAGGACAAGGTCGAGGAGTTCGTCAACGGCCGCGTCGGGATGATGGTCGACTCGCTCGCCCACATCAACCTGATCCGCGAGCGCAACCCCGACCTGAACTTCGGCATCATCCGCGGTGCCGGCGGTCGACGGCTACGACGGCAAGCGCGGCCTGCCCTACGCCTCCTGGGGCATCGGCATCAGCGAGGGCAGCGAGCACAAGGAGGAGGCCTGGAAGCTCGTCGAGTACCTGATGAGCCCGGAGGTGAACTCCAAGCTCGTCACGATCGCCAACGCCTTCCCGGGCAACGTGAACGCCAAGCCCGACTTCTCGAAGTCGGATCCGCTGTTCGCGGAAGCCTTCGAGATCTTCCAGAAGGGCTATCTGGCGAACGAGTTCGTCGGCCTGCCGGTCGCCGAGGAGCTGATGCGCGAGATGGACATCGAGGTGCAGAAGATGTTCGACGGGCAGCAGACCGCGCAGGAAGCGGCCGCCGCCACGCAGAAGCAGTGGGAGGCCGAGTTCGCCAAGTAGGCGCGCACGAATAGCCGGCAGCGCGGTGCCCGTCGCGCTGCCGCCTGTCGCAGGTTCGATAACGAGCCCGCGACCAAAGGGAAAATAGGACCGCATGGACCCTGCCATCCCGGATGCGACCGGACGCAAGGATCGAGAGCCCGCAAGCGGGGCCTGATCTCCTACAAGACGAGCAGGCGGCTGGTGCCGCTGGTCTACGTCACCCCGGCGACGCTGCTCTTCTGCCTGCTGATGCTGTTCCCGATGATCATGGTCATCCGCTATTCGCTGATGGACGGCGCGATCATGAAGAAGAACGCCGGCCTTCGCCGGGCTGACAGAACTACGGGACGATCTTCGCCGACCCGGTCTTCTGGCAGTCGGTCTGGCAGACGCTCTATTTCACCGTGATGAGCGTCGATCTTCCACCTGCTGATCGGCCTCGCCTTCGCGCTGCTGCTTGAACTCGACCGCGATCAACCCGGTGGTCAGGAGCATCCTGCGCGTGCTCTTCATCCTGCCGTGGCTCTTCACCGCGGTGATCATCGCGATCATCTGGCGGCTGCTCCTGGATCCCAACGGCGTGATCAACAGCGTCCTGATGACGCTGCATATCGTCGGCTTCAAGGTCGAGTGGTTCTCCTCGACCGAAGACCGCGCTGCACGCGGTGACCTTCGTCAACATCTGGGCGGGCTATCCGCTCTACATGGTCAGCCTGCTCGCCGGCCTCCAGGGCATCCCCAAGGACCTCTACGAGGCCGCAGGCATCGACGGCGCCAACGAGTGGCACAAATTCTGGTACATCACGATCCCGCAGCTGATGCCGATCATCATCAGCATCGCGCTTCTGGACTTCATCTGGACGATGCAGGTCTTTCCGCTGGTCTGGATGACCACCGGCGGCGGCCCGATCCATGCCACCGAGATGCTGAGCACCTATACCTACAAGCTGGCGTTCCGCGAGTACGACTTGTCGCTGGCCTCGGCGAGCGCGATCATCATCCTGCTGCATCTCGATGAGCATGACCTACTTCTACATCAAGCATCAGAAGGCCAGGTAGCCGGCGATGGCGAAGACGTTCCTTCAACAAGTCCGTCTGGTACCGACCGTGCTGGTCTATCTCGGGCTCGCGGTCGGGCTTGGTGTTCGCGGCTTTCCGATCCTCTGGATGTTCTTCAGCTCGCTGAAATCGAACACCGAGATCTTCGCGCTGCCGCCGAGGCTCCTGCCCGGACCATTTCACGCTCGTCGCCTACCGCTCGATCTTCAGCCGATCCGGTCAAGGTGCGCTTCTTCCTCAACAGCTATCTCGTCGCCGGCGTGGTCACCTTCCTGACGGTGGTGATCGCCATTCTGACGGCCTATGCGTTCAGCCGGTACACGTTCCGGCTCAAGAACCCGCTCAACGTCTTCATCATCAGCACGCAGACCGTGCCGCCGATCACGCTCCTGATCCCCTACTTCGGCATGGTCGTCGCCTTCGGCATCTTCGACACCTATTTCGCGCTGATCCTGACCTACATGGTCTTCACGCTGCCCTACGCGATCCTGCTGATGACCGGCTATCTCAACACCCTGCCGAAGGAGCTCGATGAGGCGGTGCTGGTCGATGGCGGGTCGAGCTGGACCGCGCTCTGGCGGGTGATCGTGCCGCTGTCGCTTCCCGGCATCGTCGCAACGGCGGTCTATACCTTCCTGCTGTCGTGGAACGAGTTCCTGTTCGCGCTGACGCTGACCAAGTCGATGGACATGCGCACCGTGCCGATCGGTATCTCGCTGCTGATGGGCCAGCACGCCTTCGAATGGAACGAGATGATGGCGATGAGCGTGCTCGGCTCGCTGCCGCTGCTGATCCTCTATCTCATTGCCCAGCGCTACTTCCTCGCCGGCATGACCGCGGGATCCGTCAAGAGCTAGTGGATAAAATCTGACACTTGGTACCCGGATCCAAATCCGGGGCGGGTAGACATGCCACTCGGCTTCGGGCCATTTCCGGACCTCGGGAGTGGCTGCGACTTACGGGTCGTTTTAATATAGGTTTCACACCAGGCCGAACTCAGTTGGGGTAGCCAATGACCCTGCAAACACCAATCTGTGATCTGTTCGGGATTGAATTCCCGGTTTTCTCAGCTGGGATGGGTGTTGGCGCTGGAGCGGCACTCGCAGCAGCAGTCTCAAACGCGGGTGGCTGCGGTGTCATCGGTGGCCACGGCCGAACCAACAATGGACTTCGGAACGAAATCCGACAGATGCGGGCACTGTCCTCGAAACCATTTGGAGTTAATCTGTTGCCCGCCGTGGCTCGTGAAGGAATGATCGATGCCTGCATCGAGGAACGGCCGCCAATTATCGTCTTGTTTCTGGGCGATCCCACGCCTTGGATCGGCAAAGCTCAGCAGAGCGGCATCAAGATCGTTGTTCAAGTCGGAACGGTGGAGGAGGCAAGAACCGCAGCACGGGCAGGAGCAGACGCCATAATCGCTCAGGGCGTGGAAGCTGGCGGACACGTTCAGGCCACGGTCTCGCTTGCAACAAATCTTCCTGCCATCGTGCAGGCTGTGAGCCCGCTACCCGTACTGGGGCTCGGGCGGCATCGCCACAGGACATGGCCTTGCGGCAGCTCTCGTACTCGGCGCTCAGGGCGTTTCGATGGGAACACGCTTCGTCGCCACGCACGAGGCGTTTGCCTCACCGGAATACAAACACAGAGTTGTTTCTGCCCAAGCCCAAGACACGGTGTACCTCAATCTGTTCGATGGAGGAATTCCCTTCCTACGCCCCACACCGGGTACTCCGTAACAAGGCTGTGAGGGAATGGGAGACGGCAGGCAGACCGGGACACGGCAAGCGCCCCGGCGAGAACACAAGCGTAGGAATTGTGGAGCACGGCGGTTCAACGTGGCAGGTGGCCCGTTACTACTCATCACTGGCGACGCCTGAATTTGTCGGCGATCTGGAGTACATGCCGCTCTGGTGCGGAGAGTCATGCACGCACATCAACGACATCAAGCCTGCCGGCGAAGTCGTGCATGATATAATTACTGAGGCGGAAGAAGTCATTCGGCGGACGCGCCGATGGCTCCTCTAATTCTGTGGCGGGCGCAACTCGCGCCCAATGGCCGATGACCTTAAGTCAAACGCGGTCCATCAGCGGCGATAAATGCCCTCGCATCACGGGTACCAAGTGTCAGATTTAATCCACTAGAAGAACGACAGCCCACCATGCCCGGTCCTGGCGCGACGAGCGAGCTCTGCTTCCTGCCGGCCACCGAGCTCGCGGCGCGCATCCGGCGCCGCGAGCTATCGCCGGTGGAGGTGGTCGAGGCCCATCTCCGCAGGATCGAGGCCCGCGATCCCGTGATCAACGCCTACACGCTGATCCTCGGCGACCGGGCGTTGGATGCCGCGCGAAAAGCCGAAGCCGCGGTGATGGCAGGCGGCCCGATCGGGCCGCTGCACGGCGTGCCGGTCGCCATCAAGGATCTCGACGACCTGGCCGGCGTCCCGACCTCAATGGGGTCGCGCGCCGTCCCGAACCGGGTGCCGCAGCGGAGCGCCGTTGCGGTCGAGCGGTTGCTGGGCGCGGGCGCGATCGTGCTCGGCAAGACCAATGTTCCCGAGTTCGGGCACAAGGGCATCACCGACAACCTGCGCTTCGGGCCGACCAGCACGCCCTGGGCGATCGGCTACAACGCCGGCGGGTCTTCCGGCGGCAGCGCCGCGGCGGTCGCCGACGGCATGGCGACCCTCGCCCAGGGCACCGATGGCGGCGGGTCGGTGCGCATTCCGGCCGCCTTCTGCGGCACGGTCGGCTTCAAGCCGTCGTTCGGTCGCATCCCTTCGGTGACGCGGCCGGATGCCTTTCTCTGGGGGCACCCGCTGGTCCATATCGGCCCCTTGACGCGCAGCGTGGCCGACGCGGCGCTCATGACGCAGGTCATGGCCGGGCCGCATCCCCGCGATCCGCTCTGCCTTCCCGACGATGGCGTCGACTATATCCGCGGCGCCGCCCTTGGCCTCGATGCGCCGCGTATCGCCTTCGCCCCGCGCCTCGGCAATTTTCCGGTCGATGCGCGGGTCGCCGCCGTCGTCGCGGCGGCCGTCGCGGCGATGCGCGGGCAGGGCTTGGCCGTCGACGAGCGCGAGCTCGACTTCAAGGCCGACCACGCCGAGCTCGCGGGGCTCTGGGTCCGGACCATCGCCGTTCACTACGCCGCCATCGCCCGGCACTGGCAGGCCGAGGGCATCGACCTGGTCGGCGATCACGCCGCGGCGCTGACGCCGCAGTTCCTCGCGCATGCTGACGGACTTCAATGGGCTGTCGGCGGTCGATCACGCGCTCGACGACGTGCTTCGGACCGGCGTCCTCGACGGGCTCGAGGACGTCCTCGAGGACTACGACTTCATCGTCTCGCCGACGCTGGCCATCCCGCCGGTCCGCAACGGCAGCGACGGCAACACCATCGGGCCGACCGAGATCAACGGCGTGCCGGTCGATCCGCTGATCGGCTGGTGCATGACCTATCCGATCAACTTCACCGGCCACCCGGCGATTTCCGTGCCGGCCGGCCTGACCCCCGAAGGACTGCCCGTCGGTCTGCAGATCATCGGGCGCCGCCACGCCGATGAGAGCGTCCTGGCCATGGCGGCGATGTTCGAGCGCATGCGACCCTGGGCGCAGGACTATCCGGGGCTGGCGAAAGACACGCCCGCCTAGAGCCGCGGCGATCGAAACTGATCCGATCGGAGCGGGACCGATCGGAAGCATTTGACAGAAGCGGCTGCCTCTGCGCAAATTCGCCGCGAACCATCGTCGAGTTTGATCCATAATGATCGCCAGGGAACGCGAGGAAGTGATCCTGAACCTGCTCGGCGCGCAGGGGGTCATTTCCATGCAGGCGATCATGGCCCGCTGCCGCGGGATCTCGGCGGTGACCCTGCGGCGGGACCTGTCGCGGCTCGAGCGGCTCGGCAAGCTCAGCCGGACCCGCGGCGGCGCCGTCGGCATGGCGGTTCCGGTCGCCGCGATGCCGGACGCCGCGGCGCCCGGCGGCGAGCCGCAGGAGTTCGATGCGCTGATCCTGCCGCCGGTCAAGGGCCAGTGGGCGCACACGCTGCGCCAGCAGGTCGCGCGGCGGCGGGCGATCCTGATCGCCGAATCGGCGCCGCAGGTCGGCGGCATCTACCTCGGACCGCGCAACTTCGAGGGCGCCCGCGCCCTCGGCCGCTTCGCCGGCCACGAGCAGGCCACCCTGCGATCGAGCGCCGAGGTCCTGCTGGTGGCACTCGAAGGTCTGCCCAATACCCGCGAGCGGGTCGAGGGCTTCAGCGCCGGCTTCGCCGAGACCTTCCCCGGCACGCTGGTGCTGCACCGGGTCGACGGGCGGGGCCTCCTCAAGGAGGTGATCCGCCAGGCCGGCGACGCCTTCGCCGCCCACCCCGGCATCGACGTCGTCTTCGGCGTCAACGACCACACCATCCTCGGCGCGCTCGACGTCGCCGAGCGGGCCGGCCTCGCGGTCATCGGCTATTCGGTCGGCGGCGAAGGCGGCAGCCTTTTCGACAAGCTCGCCGCCGGCGGCGCGCTGAGCGCGGTGCTGGCGCTCTTTCCCGAGGTGGTCGGCCGGGTCGCCATCGACACCATCTGCCGGGTGACCGCCGGCGAGCCGGTCGGCGGCGAGGTGATCACCCCGGCCGAGGTCGTCACCGCCCGCTCGCTGCCCGACTACTATCAGCAGCGCGACCAGCACTGGCGGCTTCGCCCCGAGGTGCAGGAGCGGATGTGCGCGCCGCATGCCTACCAGGGCCCGGCGATCCCCGGCCGCTCGATCGGCTTCATGCTGCACTACCCCTCGCACGAATGGTACCGCAGCCTCGCGGCGGAGATGGGGCGGCGCGCGGCCGAGGTCGGCGCCACCTTCGTCGCCCGCAACGCCGAGGACGAGGTCGCCGAGGAGCTGCGGGGGATCAAGCGGACCATCGGCCGCGCGGCCGCGGCGCAGATCCGGCCGCGCGAGACGCTGCTTCTCGACGGCGGCGAATGCTCGCGCGGCTTCGCCGCGGCGCTGCGCGCCGCCGGCACCGAGGTCAGCATCTACACCAACGCGCTGGCGGTGCTCGACATCCTCGCCGGCGCCCCGGCGGTGCGGGTGTTCCTGACCGCCGGCGAGTATCAGGCCGCGACCCGCACCCTGGTCGGGCCGAGCGTCGGCTCGCTGCTCGAGACCATCCGCGTCGACCGGGCGATCGTCTCGCCGGACGGCATCTCGCGCACCTTCGGCCTCTCCTTCGACGACGAGCGCGCGGCGCTGGTCTGCCGCCGCTTCTGCGAGGTGGCCCGCGAGGTCGTGGTCCTCGCCGACCATGGCGTGGTCGGGCTCGAGGCCAAGGTGCAGGCGGTTCGCCCTGACCGGCTGCACACGGTGGTCACCGACGCCGGCACGCTCACGTCGCACCGGCTCGAGCTCTCCGGGGCCGGGCTTCAGGTCATCGTGGTGGACGAGGAGGAAGCGGGCGGGCCGGGCGTCGGCACCGCTGCAACGAAGACTGTCTGACAACAAGCCAAGGGAGGAAGAACCATGCCAATTCAGCTATCGAGGATCGCGGCGATCGTGGCCGTCGGTCTGCTCGGATCCGCGGCCGCCGTGCAGGCGCAGCAGGTCACGCTCAAGTTCTGGGACAACCAGCAGACCGAATCCGGCCTGTCGCAGTTCCAGCAGGAGGCGGTGAAGCGCTTCGAGGCGGAGAACCCCGACATCAAGGTCGAGGTGACCACGATCCCCTATCCCGAGTACCAGCAGAAGCTCCTGACCGCGGTGCAATCGGGCAACGGCCCGGACGTCTCCACCGTGGACCAGATCTGGAACGCCGCTTTCGCCGAGGCCGGCGCCGTGGAGAACCTCGGCGAGATGGCCAGCGCCTCCGACGTGAAGGCGGACGCCTTCTTCCCCGGCGCCTGGGAATCGGCCAACTACAAGGGCGCGCTCTGGGGCGTGCCGTTCAACGTCGACGTCTGGTTCTTCGCCTTCACCAACAACGCGCTCTTCAAGGCGGCCGGCGTCGATCCGGCATCGATCACCACCTGGGAAGGCCTCGAGGCAGCCGCTCCGAAGCTGACCGACGCCAGCAAGGGCCACTATTTCATCGGCCTCACCGGCAACAAGAGCGAATACCCGGTGGTGATGACCGACTCGTTCATCTACTCGAACGGCGGCGCGGTGCTCGACGACAGCGGCAAATGCGCGCTGACCGGCCCGGAGGCGCTCGCGGCGCTGGAGTTCTACAAGAAGATGACCGCCTACGCCCCGGCCGGCATCCTCAACGCGCCGAACGAGCCGATGCGCGAGCTGTTCCTCAACGGCACGCTGGCGGTCGAGCTCTGGCCGGCGCTGGAGCAGCCGACGCTCGACAAGTCGAAGATCGACTGGGATCTCTTCGCCGGCTTCGCGCCGGCGGGCAAGACCCCGGTCGGCACCTTCGGCGGCTGGAACCTGGTGCTCTACGCCAACTCGCCGCACAAGGAGGCGGCGTGGAAGTTCATCCAGTTCATGACCCGCGAGGACGTGAACGGCGCCGTCGTCGACCTGATCCCGGCCAACGTCGCCGCCGCCAAGACCTTCCTCGAGGCGAGCCGCAAGCATCCCGAGGTGATCCTCGAGCATCTGAACAACGCGAAGCCCCGGCCGCTGTCGCCGAACTATCTCGAGGTCTCCGAGATCCAGCAGGACATGGTGCAGAAGCTCCTGTCCGGGACGGCGGTGCCGGAGGCCGCCGCCGCGGCCTGCGAAGCCATCGACAAGCTCTGAGGCAAAGCGCCCCGCGCGGGATGCGTCCGGCGCGGGGCTCCTTCGGGACGCAGCCAATGACCACGCGAGCCACCCTGCGCCGGAGCGAGAGGCTGATCGCCTACGGCTTCATGCTGCCGGCGGCGCTCCTGGTCGGCGGGCTGATGTACTGGCCGATGCTCGACACCTTCCGGCTCAGCCTGACCACCACCTCGTTCATCAACCCCAAGCCGGTCTTCGTCGGCCTCGCCACCTATCGCGAGATGCTCGGCGATCCGGTCTTCTGGCAGGTCGCTGCGCAACTCGGTGATCTGGACCGCGGGGGTGGTGCTGCTGCAGAACGGCGTGGGCTTCCTGATCGCGCTGCTGCTGAACCAGCGGCTGCCGATGCAGGGGGTGCTGCGCTCGCTGGTGCTCCTGCCCTGGGTGCTGCCCGGCGTGGTGGTCGCCATCCTCTGGCGTTTCATGTACGACCCGCAGTTCGGCCTGATCAATTCCTTCATGATGCGGCTCGGCGTGATCGACCAGGGCTTCGGCTGGCTGGCCGATCCGTCGTCGGCGATGGCCGCGGTGATCTTCGTCGCCTTCTGGAAGGGGTTTCCCTTCTCCACCGTGGTCTATCTCGCGGCGCTGCAGAACGTCGACCAGGAGCAGGTCGAGGCCGCCAAGGTCGACGGGGCAGGGCCGGTGCGCCGGCTCTTCGACGTGGTGCTGCCGGCGATCCGCAACGTCGCGGCGACCAACATCCTGCTGACCACCATCCTGACCTTCAACTATTTCGACATCATCTACGTCCTGACCCGCGGCGGCCCGCTGAACGCCACCGCGATCTTTCCGACGCGGATCTACGAGGTCGGCTTCGGCCAGTTCCGCTTCGGCGAGGCCGCCGCCTACGGCGCGACCTCGGTGGTGGTGCTGGTGCTCTTGGTGGCGATCCTCTGGCTCCTCCTCCGCACCGGACCGGCGGGTGAGCGGCATGCCTGAGATCGCCCATGCGGATCCCGCCTGCACCCCGGCCGTCCCGCCCGCCGTCCCCGCCCGCGTCAAGGGCAGCGGCCGAACCCGCGGGACGGCCGCTGCCCGGGCCAAGGCCCGGGCGAAACAGGGCCGCACGCGATGACGGATTTCTCGGCAGCCGCTGCCAAACGGCGCAAGTCCTTGCAAAAAATCCCGCTCGTCGCCCTCCAGCTCCTCGTCGCGGCGCTGGTGCTCTTCCCCTTCTTCTGGATGTTCAGCGTCTCGCTGAAGCCGGCGACCGAGCCCTTCGCGATCCCGGCCCGCATGTGGCCGGCGAGCCCGACGCTGGAGAACTACGTCCTCGCCTTCCGCCCGGAGTTCCGCCAGTATTTCCTCAACAGCCTCGTCGTCTGCGGCGCGACGCTGCTCATCACCGTGCCGCTGGCGCTCCTCGCCGCCTACAGCCTCGCGCGCTACCAGTTCCGCATCCTCTCGGTCTTCCTTGCCGCGGTGGTGCTGGCGCAGTTCTTCCCCGCCGGCGCCATCATCATCCCGATCTACAAGCTGGTGCGCGCCGCGAACCTCCTCGACACCTACGCCTCGCTGATCATCGCCTACATCACCGTCACCCTGCCGGTGGCGATCTGGATGCTGCGCGGCTTCCTCCTGCGCGTGCCGCGGACGCTGGAGGAGGCCGCGGCGATCGACGGCGCGACGCCGCTCCGCGCCTTCTTCGACATCGTCATGCCGCTCGCCCGGCCCGGCATCGTCGCGACTTCCGTCTTCGTGCTGATCGTCACCTGGCAGGAGTTCCTCTTCGCGCTCTCCTTCACCTCCAGCAAGGAGATGCGCACGCTGCCGGTGGGGATGAACGACTACATCGGCCAGTACGGCATCCGCTACGGCGAGCTGATGGCCTCCTCGGTGATGATCTCGCTGCCGGTGGTGGCGGTGTTCTTCTTCCTGCAACGCCAGTTCGTCGCCGGCCTGACCGCCGGCGCGGTCAAGGGATGAGCGATGAGCGAACTCACCATCCTGCTCGACCGGCCGGAGCCCGGCATCGGCCTCCTCACCCTGAACCGGCCGGAGAAGCTCAACGCGCTCAACGACGACGCTCCTCGCCGCATTCCAACTCGCCCTCGACGAGGTCGAAGCGGACAGCGAGATCCGCGTCCTCATCCTGCGCGGCGCCGGCGACCGCGCCTTCGCCGCCGGCGCCGACATCGCCGGCTACCAGGGACGCCACGAGAAGGCCTTCATGGCCTTCCAGTTCGCGGGCCGGCGGCTGAACGACCGGATCGAGGCCTTCCCGAAGCCGACCATCGCCGCGGTCAACGGCTACGCCCTCGGCGGCGGCTTCGAGATCGTGCTCTGCTGCGACGTGATCCTGCGTCTCGACCAGCGCCCGGCTCGGCCTGCCCGAGGGGCTGCTCGGCCTCTCGCCCGGCGGCGGCGGCACGCCAGCGGCTGATCCGCTCGCTCGGCCGCCATGTCGCCGCCGACCTCCTGCTCACCGCCGGCCGGATGCGCGGCGAGCGCGCCCATGCGCTCGGCCTCGCCGCCGCGCTCTGCGAGCCCGAGGCGCTGATGCGCGACCGCGCTCGAGCAAGGCCCGCGACATGCTGAAGCTCGCGCCCCTGGCGCTCACCGAGATGAAGCGGCTGGTGCGGCTCGGCGCCGACGCGGCGCTGCCGACGGCACTCGCCTTCGAGCAGGAAGTGCTCTTCCGGCTCTACTGCTCCGACGACGGCCAGGAAGGCATCGACGCCTTCCTGGAAAAGCGGTCTCCTGCGTTCAAGGGTGCATGACATGGCGGATCTCGACGACACGCGTGGCGCTGGTCACCGGCGCCGGCATGGGCATCGGCCAGGCCTGCGCGCTGGCGCTGGCCGGCGCCGGCGCCAGCGTGCTGATCGCCGAGATCGACGAGGCGGCCGGGCGCGCCACCGAGGCCGCGATCGGCGGCAACGGCGGCCGGGCGCGCTTCCTGCGCACCGACGTGCGCAGCCTCGCCGACGCCGCGGCCGCCACCGCGGCGGCGGTCGAGGCCTGGGGGCGGCTCGACATCCTGGTCAACAACGCCGCCCGCGCCATCGGCGGCGTGGTCGACGCGATCGACGAGGCGGCCTGGAACGAGGTCATCTCGACCAACCTGACCTCGGTCTGGCGCTTCATGAAATGCGCGGTGCCGCAGATGCGCGGCGCAGGGCGGCGGCGCCATCGTCAACATCAGCTCGGTGCAGGCGCTGCGCGGCTTCCACGGCTGGGCCGCCTATGCCGCGGCCAAGGGCGGCATCAACGCGCTGACCCAGCAGGCCGCGGTCGATCTCGCGCCCGACGGCATCCGGGTCAACGCGGTGGCGCCGGGCACCATCATGACGCCGCTGAACGAGAAGGTGTTCCGCGAGACCGCCGACCCGCAGGAGCTGATCGACCGCTGGAACGCCGCGCACCCGCTCGGCCGCTTCGGCCAGCCCGGCGAGGTCGCCGAGGCGGTGCTCTTTCTCGCGAGCGACCGGTCGTCGTTCATCACCGGCGACATCATCCGGGTCGATGGCGGCCTGGCAATCAAGGGCGACTGACATGCAAAGACTGGAAGCGGACGGCATCGCGGTCGGGGTCACCCCGCTCGCCGGCATGCTCGAGGGCCTGACCATCGAGCGCGACGGCGCCCGGATCACCCCGCTGCACCGCGCGCCCTGGATCGGGCACCCCGACCAGGTTCCGCCGGAGGCGGCGCCGCACCTCGCGGTGCTCGAAGGCGATTTCTTCTGCGCCCCGTTCGGCAAGCCCGACGAGGAAGGCGTGCCGGCGCACGGCTGGCCCGCGAACGGCGCCTGGCGCGAGCTCGAAGTGGTCCGCGCCGCCGACGGCGCGGTCACCGGCCGCTACGGGCTCGCAGAAAAGGTGCGCGGCGCCACGGTGACCAAGGAGATCACGCTGCGCCCGGGGCATCCGCTGGTCTACCAGCGCCACATCCTCGCCGGCGGCGCGGGGCGGACCTCGCTCGCGCACCACGCGATGATCCACGTGCCCGGCGGCGCGCGGCTCTCCTTCTCGCCCAAGGACTTCGGGGCGACGCCTGCGATGCCGCAGGAACCCGATCCCGCCCGTGGCCGCTCGATCCTCGCCCATCCCCAGGAGTTCGCCGATCTCGCGCAGGTCGCCCTCGCCGATGGCGGGACGGCGGACCTGCGCCGCTATCCTTTCGCCGAGGGCCACGAGGACTTCCTGATGCTGTTCGACCCGGCCGACGCCCGCACCGGCTGGTCGGCGGCGGTGGCCGCGGCGGACGGCTTCGTGTTCTTCGCGGTCAAGGACGCGCAGATCCTCGGCCAGACCGCGCTCTGGACCAGCGACGGCGGCCGCAGCTACGCCCCCTGGTCGTCGCGGCACCGCGCCGTCCTCGGCATCGAGGAGGCCTGCAGCCACTTCGGCGACGGCCGCCTCGCCTCCAGCGCCCCCAACGCCTACACCGCGCGCGGCTACCGCACCTCGGTCGCGCTCGACCGCGACGGCGAGGTGGTCATCCGCTACGCCCTCGGCGCCATCCCGGCGCCGGCAGGCTGGAGCGAGATCGCCGACATCCGCTGGAGCGGCGGCTCGCTGACGCTCACCGACGTGGGCGGCGAGACCCGCACCGTGCCCTTCGATACCGGCTTTTTCGGGGAAACCTAGGTGGCCTCGGTCGAGCTCCTCGCGGTCTCGCGGCGCTGGGGCGCCGTCATCGGTGTCGACGCCGTCTCGCTCGACGTCGCCGACGGCGAGTTCGTCGTGCTGCTCGGCCCCTCCGGCTGCGGCAAGTCGACGACGATGCGGATGATCGCCGGCCTCGAGGATCCCGAGCGAGGGCGAGATCCGCATCGGCGGCCGGGTGGTCAACGACCTGCCGCCCGGCGAGCGCGACCTCGCGATGGTGTTCCAGAACTACGGCCTCTACCCGCACATGACCGTCGCCGAGAACATCGGCTACCCGCTCAAGGTCGCCCGCGTGCCGCGCGAGGAGCGCGCCCGCCGGGTGCGCGCCGCCGCCGAGCGGGTCGAGCTCGGCGACCTCCTCGACCGCCGCCCGCAGGCGCTCTCCGGCGGCCAGCGCCAGCGGGTGGCGCTCGGCCGCGCGATCGTGCGCACGCCGAAGCTCTTCCTGATGGACGAGCCGCTCTCCAACCTCGACGCCAAGCTCCGGGTGCAGATGCGGGCGCAGATCAAGCACCTGCAGCGCGAGATCGGCGTCACCACCATCTACGTCACCCACGACCAGGTCGAGGCGATGACCCTCGCCGACCGCGTCGCGGTGATGGCGCAGGGCAAGCTGCAGCAGGTCGGCGCACCGCTCGAGATCTACAACTGGCCGTGCAACGTCTTCGTCGCCGGCTTTCTCGGCAACCCCTCGATGAACCTGGTCAAGGGCGAGGTCGCCGGCGGCCGCTTCGCCTGCCCGCACTTCGCGCTCCCCGCCGCCGGGCTCGCCGCCGGCGCCACCACGCTCGGACAGCGGCCGGAGGACATGCGCGTCGTCGCGCCCGAGGCCGGCGACTTCCGCGCCGAGGTCTTCACCGCCGAGCAGCTCGGCGACAGCACGCTGGTCACCATCCGGCTCGGCGGCGATCTCCTGGCGGTGAAGGCGGACAAGGACTGCCCGGCACGCATCGGCGACATCGTCGGCCTGAAGTTCGAGCCGGCGAGCCTGCATTTCTTCGCCACCGCGACCGGCGAGCGTCTGGCGGTCGCGGCCGCGCAGCCGCAGCGGGGGAGGCGCGAGGGATGATCCTGCCAGAGAGCGCGGCGCGGGTCTTCTTCGACGGCCAGTATTCGTCGCCGCGGCTGCATCACCCCGAGGGCGTCGCGGTCGGCCCGGACGGCGCGATCTGGTGCGGCAACGCCGAAGGCGACATCGTGCGGATCGACCGCGCGGGCGGCACCGCCGCCCGCGTCGCCTCGACCGGCGGCTTCACCCTCGGCCTCGCCTTCGACGCCGACGGCCATCTCTTCGCCTGCGACCAGCGCAGCGCCGCGGTCTGGCGGCTGACGCTCGCCACCGGCGCCTTCGAGCGCTTCACCGCCCCTGGCATCCGCATCCCGAACTATCCGGTGGTCGATGCCGCCCGCGGCTGCCTCTACGTCTCCGACAGCTTCGGCGCCGACGCGCGCCGGACCCGGGGTCTGGCGCTACGACCTCGCGACCGGCGAAGGCGCGCTCTGGTGGTCCGAGCCGATGCGCTTCGCCAACGGCATGGCGCTGGCGCACGACGGCAGCGCGCTCTTCGTGGTCGAGACCTTCGCCCACAAGGTCAGCCGCATCGCCATCGGCGCCGACGGCCGCCCGACCGGCTGCGCCGACCATGTCACCGGCATCGACGGTCTGCCCGACGGCATCGCCCTCGACGACGCGGGCGATCTCTACATCTCGCTCTACCACCCGTCGCGGATCCTGCGCGCCGCGGCCGGCAAGCTCGAGATCTACGCCGAGGATCCGACCGCACACGTCTTCTGCCATCCGACCAACATCGCCTTCGACGGGCCGCTGCTCTTCACCGCCAACCTCGGCCGCTGGCACGTCACCGAGGTCAGCACCGACACCCACGGGGCTGCGGCTGGTCGAGCGGACCGCGCGCCAGCGCCGCGACAGGAGCGCCGCATGACCATCCGCCTCCGCGGCATCACCTGGGACCATCCCCGCGGCTACCAGCCGCTGGCCGAGAACCGTCGCAGCGTTCACCGCGCTCAATCCCGACATCGAGGTAAGCTGGAGCCGGCGCTCCCTGCGCGACTTCGGTGTGCAGCCGGTGGAGGTGCTGGCCGAGACCTACGACCTCATCGTCATCGACCACCCCTTCTGCGGCCGCGCGCAGGCCACCGGCTGCCTGCGCGACCTCAGCCCGCTCTTCCCCGCCGACTTCTTCGCGATGCTCGGGAGCGAGAGCGTCGGCCCGGCGACCCGCTCCTACGACTACGCCGGCGGCGTCTGGGGCCTGCCCACCGACGCCGCCGCCCAGGTCGCGAGCTACCGTCCCGACCTGCTCGCCGACCTCGACGCCACCCCGCCGCGCACCGCGGACGAGGTCCTCGCCCTCGGCCGCAAGGCGCGGCGCGCCGGCAAATGGCTGGCGCTGCCCTCGGTCGCCAGCGACGCCGCCTGCCTCGTCGCCACGCTCTCGGCCAATCTCGGCCGCCCGATCCGCGAGGCCGACGACCGGATGCTCCCCGACGAGACCTTCGCCCAGGTCCTCGACTACCTCGCCGAGCTCATCACCCTTTGCCACCCGCGCTCGCCCGCGAGCAATCCGATCGCGATCTACGACGCGATGTCCTCGGGCGACGAGATCGCCTACGTCCCCTTCGGCTTCAGCTACGTGAACTACTCCCGCCTCGGCGTGCCCAACCCCATCCGCTTCACCACCATCGCCGGCCCCGGCGCGGATCCTGCCGCCGGCGCCATCCTCGGCGGCGCCGGCTGCGCCATCTCCGCGCGCTGCACCGAGATCGAGGCAGCGGTGCGCTACCTCACCTGGCTGCATCAGCCGCGCGCACCAGGCCGGCGCCTATTTCCGCCACGGCGGCCAGCCCGGCCTGCGCGCCGCCTGGACCGACCCCGAGATCGACCGCGAGGCCGGCGGCTTCTTCTCCGGCACGCTCGAGACCATGGACAAGAGCTACCTGCGCCCGCGCTTCGACGGCTTCATCCCGGCCTTCGAGCATATGGGCGAGCGCGTGCACGCCTGGCTCGCCGGCGAAGGCGACCGCGCCGAGCCTGATCGCTTCCTCGAACGAAACCTATGCGCGCGCCAGCGCCGCCGCGGCGCGCTGATCTCCGGAGACGACGATGCCCAAAGCCCTCGAAGACGTGACCGTGCTCGACTTCAGCCACCTGCTGCAGGGGCCGTTCGCCACCCAGCTCCTCGGCGACATGGGCGCCAACATCATCAAGGTCGAGCGGCCGGGGCAGGGCGATCTCTTCCGCACCATGACCTTCAAGGACCGCTGGGTCGGCGGCACCGAGAGCCCGAACTTCCTCGCCTGGAACCGCAACAAGCGCTCGCTGGCGATCGACCTGAAGGCGCCGGAGGCGAAGGCCGCGCTCTACCGGATCGCCGAGAAGGCCGACATCGTGCGTGCACAACTTCCGCCCCGGCGTGATGGAGCGGCTCGGCTACGGCTACGAGGACTTCCGCAAGATCAACCCGCGGATCATCTACTGCTCCGCCTCCGGCTACGGCGACAGCGGCCCCTACGTCGGCCGCCCGGGCCAGGACATGCTGCTGCAGGGCCTGACCGGCCTCGCCGCCGCCACCGGCCGCCGCGACGGCCCGCCGGTGCCGGTCGGCGCCGGCTTCGCCGACCAGATCGGCGCGCTCAACATCGTCTATGCGCGTCCTCAGCGCGCTCTACTGGCGCGAGCGCTCCGGCGAAGGCCAGGAGATCAAGGTCGACCTGCTGTCGGGCCTGCTTGCAGCACCAGAACCAGGAGCTGGTCTGGGTGATGAACTTCGGCGAGGATTTCGAGCGGCCGAACTCCTCGATCGGCCATCCCGGCATGGACGCGCCGTTCGGGCTCTATCCGACCAGCGACGGCTGGGTGACGATCGCGATGAGCCCCTACCGCAAGCTGATCGGCGTGCTGAACGCGCCGCGAGCTCCTCGCCTACGACGACCCGCGCACCCTCTTCGACAAGCGCGACGAGATCTGGGAGAAGATCGCCGCCGAGACCCGCAAGTGGACCAAGGCGGATCTCCTCGAGGCGCTGCTCGCGGTCGACATCTGGTGCGGCGAGGTCAAGAGCCACCTCGAGGTGATGGACGACCCGCAGGTCAAGCACCGCAACCTGATCGCCACCTACGAGCATCCCCGCGCCGGCACCGTCAAGGTGATCGGCCCCGCGGTGCAGCTCAGCGCGACGCCGCCCGCGATCGACCGGCCGGCGCCGATCATCGGCCAGCACAGCGAGGAGATCCTGCGCGAGTTCGGCGTCTCCGAGGCGGTGATCGACGACCTGCGCGAGCGGCATCTGATCGAGCAGGGCGAGGTCTAGGCCCGCACGCATGGCCACGGTCATCTGCTGCGGCGCCGCGACGCTCGACACCATCTTCCGGGTCGAGCGGATGCCGACCGGCCCGGGCAAGATCCTGCCCACCGGCATGATCGAGGTCGCGCACGGCATGGCGACCAGCGCCGCCGCGGCGGTGGCCCGCCTCGGAGGCCGGGCGCGGCTCTTCGCCCGCGTCGGCGACGATCTCGCCGGCCAGCGCTTCATCCGCGACCTGACTGCGGCCGGGGTGGACTGCGGCCACGTCCGCCGGGTCGCCGGCGCCCGCTCGCCGATCTGCACCGTGCTGGTCGACGACGCCGGCGAGCGGCTGGTCATCCCCTTCTACGACCCCGCACTCGGCCGCGACACCGCCTGGCTGCCGCTCGACGACCTGCGGCAAGCCGACGCCGTCCTGGTAGACGTCCGCTGGCCCGAGGGCGCCGCCGCCGTCCTCGCCGCCGCCCGCGCCGCCGACATCCCGGCGATCCTCGACGCCGATGTCGGGCCCCGCGACACCGTGCTCGGTCTCGCCGCCCGCGCCAGCCACGTGGTCTTCTCCGAGCCGTGCGCGCTCGCGGTCAGCGCCGCGCCGGACATCGCCGCGGCGCTCGCGATCCTCGCGCCGATGCTCGACGGCTTTCTCGCGGTCACCGCCGGCGCCGCCGGCTGCCATTGGCTCGACCGCGCCAGCGGAACCGTGTCCCGCCTGCCGCCGCCCCCGGTGCAGGCGGTCGACACCCTCGCCGCCGGCGACGTCTTCCACGGCGCCTTCGCCCTCGCGCTCGCCGAAGGCGCCGCTCTGCCGCGCGCCATCGCCTTCGCCAACGCCGCCGCGGCGCTCAAGTGCCGGACCTTCGGCGGACGCCTCGGGACCCCCGATCGCGCCGAGGTCGAGACCCTGCTCGCCGCCGCGCCGACCTGAGCCGATCCCGAAAACATCCATACGCTTTCAAGATGCTTTCAAGATGCTTTCAAGATCGGCCTAACGCGTGGGGAACTCGACACAAAACCCACCCCGGCACCGCCGGGTGCGCCCGATGTTAACGATGTTCCGCTAAAAGCCTCCTGCCGCCCCTGGGCGGCGATCCCCGACCCGAGCAATCCAACGCAGGACAGCGGTGGCCGCAGGCCCCGCGACACGGGCGGCAGCCTGGAGAGTGACATGATCGGACTCACCCTTGAAATACCTGGCTCTTTTCACCGCCAGCCCACGCTCGCGAGCTGGCAGCCCGCCCCGGCGCCCTTCCCGGCGACTGCCGTCTACGACTTCGCCGCGGGCCTTCAGTCCTGGGCCAAATCCAGCGCCAACGGCCTCGTCACCCTCGATCTGACCGTCAAGGACACCGGCAAGACCCAGAGCCTCAAGCTCCAGACCCAACCCGCCGCCACCACCGTCGACGCCCACATCACCGGCCTCGACCCGAACAAGGATCTCTCCGGCAAGGTCATCCGCCTCCGCCTCGCCGTCGATCAGCTCGCACGCCTCGGCTACGCCCGGCTCGCCTTCCTCAACGACGGCAACGCCAACTACAGCTCGGTCGATCTTCTGACCAACGCCAGCGGCATCAGCGACAACGGCGAGTGGGTGACCGTCGAGATCGTCAAGAACGACCTGGAGGACCAGGCGATCAACTTGGCCTCGATCGATCGCATCATGATCCGGCAGAGCGCGCTGGCGGCGGCCAACGTCGTGCAGGCCAACGTCCAGAGCATCGCGCTGCGCGACCAACCCGCGGCCGGCTGCGTGGTGCTGGCGTTCGACGACGGTTGGAAAGGACAGTATCAGAACGCCTTTCCGATCATGCGCGCCGCCGGGCTGCCCGGCTGCGCCTACGTGATCTGCGATCAGCACGAGGCCGGCGGCGGCGCGCTCTACATGAACCGCGCCGAGCTGCACGCTCTGCAAAATGCCGGCTGGGACATCGGCTGCCATGCCGACACCATCGCTCATCACAACGCCGCCGCGGGCTTCACCGCGCTCGATGCCGCAAGCTTCGAGGCCGCCTGCGTGGTGATGAAGCGTTGGCAGATCGTGAACGGCTTCCGCTCGGACCATTTCGCCTGGCCGGTCGGCAAGCACACGCTGGCCCACCGCACCATCGCCGCGCGCTACTTCTCGTCGCAGCGCACTTACCGGACCAACCTCAACCGCTTCGAGGCCGACCTCTATCCCTTCGCCGACGCCACCCGGCTGCGCCAATGCGGGGTGACCGGCGGCGCCTCCCCGTCGCCGGCCTCGGCGATCACCGCGCTGATCGACACCTGCATGCTCGCGAAGAAGACGCTGATCCTCACCTTCCACGACATCGGCAACGGCGGCGGCAACTCGGAATACCCGGTGGCGAGCTTCGCCGCGGTGATCGGCCACATCGCAACCAAGGCCTATCCGGTGAAGACCCTGACCCGCATCTTCGCGCGGGGGGTCTAGGTCTTCAGCCCAGCGAGGCGATGGCGGTGGTCATGATCCCGCCGGCGGCGATGGCGATGGCATAGGGCAGGCTGGGCGGCTTCGAGGTCAGCCTGGGTCCCGGACGCAGCAACTGCCAGCCGAGGAAGATCATCGCCAGGAGGCCGCCCGCGAACGCGGTAGCCAGCAGGAAGGCGCCGATCTCGCCCAGGCCGAGCCAGAGCGCGCTCGCCGCCAAGAGCTTGACGTCGCCGCCGCCGAGCACGCGGAAACGGAACGCGATAGCCCCGAGCCCGAACACCACGACCGCCACCGCGAGATCCGCCACCGCCGAGGCCGCGCCGGCGCCGTTCATCAGGTCAATCGTGATCCGCGCGAGGCCGAGCAGCGCGAGGCCGGCCGACAGCCGGTTGGAAATCCGCCGGGTGCGCGCGTCGGAGATGGCGGCCGCGGTGAAGACCACAATCGCGAGACCTGACAGGAGAAGTTCGAGCACGGCTTTCATCCCTGTGGGCCGCACTGCCGACGCGGCCCTCGGACTCTCGCGAGCAGAGGTTTCCCGAAGGTAACCGTGCCGCCGCCAACTACCTTAACGTTAAAGTAGTTGGCGGAATACAACCATAATGGTATGTTGCCCTCGGTCGAGCACGAGGCGACAGCAATGACCCCATTTCAGAACTCCCACTTGAGGCTGGCGGCCGGCGTTGCCGCGACAGCACTTCTTGCCGCTTGCTCGGGCAGCGGCGCCGGTGGAGGCCACGGATCCTCCGAGCGGCTCGCGGCGCGCTCGGCAGCGGCCGGCGACTACCAGACCGCCGAGGCGCTCTACCGCCAGGCCTTCGATGCCGATCCGAATTCGGTCGACGCGCTGGTCGGCCTCGGGCGTAGCTACACCGGCCTGGGCCAGTACAACCGCGCCGAGGCCGCACTGAACGAAGCGAACCGCCGGCGGCCGAAGGATCCGACGGTGCTGCTCGAGCTCGCCCGCACCCAGCTCGGCGCCGGCCAGACCGAAGCCGCGCTCGCCAACCTCGACGTTGCGCTTGCCAGACGGCCGCACGACGTCGCCTTGCTGACCGCAAAGGGGATCGCCCTCGATCGTGTCAGCCGGCACGCCGAAGCCCAGCAGGCCTATCGCGAGGGACTGAAGCGCGACCCGACCGACTTCGCGCTCCTGAGCAACCTCGGCCTGTCGCTCGGCCTGTCCGGCCAGACCGGCGAAGCCATCGCCATCCTGCGCGACCTGGTGCGCGACGGCGCCGCCACCGCCAACACCCGCGGCAATCTCGCGCTGGTCTATGGCCTCGCCGGCCGCGAGCGCGAAGCAACGGCGGCGCTTTCCGGCGATCTCAGCTCCGGACAGATCCAGAGCAATCTCGCCTATTATCGCGAGCTGCGCGGCATGCTGCTCAAGGGCAAGCCGGTCGTGCTCGATCAGCAGACAAAGCCGGCGAGGTCGGCGACCACGGCGGCGAAGCCCGCCGCGGTGGTCCTCCCCAGGCTGGAGCCGCCGAGCGCGCTCGGCCTGCCGGCCGCCGGCACATCGCCCGTGGCGAGCGCCCTCGTTCCCAAGGCCCCCGCGCCACAGACCGGACCTGAAGCAGCGCCAACGATGACCGTAACCTCAGCTCCGGCGACGGCTGCCGGGGCTACGACGGACCTCTCGTCCACCATCCCCGCGACCCCGCCCTTGGAAGCCCCCTTCATGCCCGCGTCCGGGGTCGCGTCAGCGAAGAGCCCGATACCGCCGGCCGACGTCGCCAAGGCCGTCCCCGAAGCCCCGGCGACCATGACGGCCGGCCCCGGTCCGCACTAGGGGCGGGCTACTTCCCGATGCCCATGAAGTTGTCCATGATGTCGAGGATCGCCGGCCCGATCAGCACGATGAAGAGCGCCGGCAGGATGAAGATCATCATCGGCACGGTCATGGTGGCCGGCAGGCGGCCCGCCTTCTCCTCGGCGCGCAGCATCCGCTCGGTGCGTTGCTCCTGGCTCAGCACCTTGAAGGCGCGGGCCAGGGGCGTCCCGTACTTCTCCGCCTGGATCATCGTGTTGACGAAGGCGTTCACCGACGGCAATGGCGCGCGCTCGGCGAGGTTCTCCAGCGCCTGACGGCGCTGCGGCATGAAGCTGAGCTCGAGCGCGGTCTGATTGAGCTCCTCGCTCAGCGCTGAGGAGTTGCGCCCGGTCTCGGCGACGACCCGCTTCAGCGCGGCGTCGGACGCGAGCCCGGCCTCGGCACAGATCACCAGCATGTCGAGCGAATCCGGCAGCGACTTGCGGATGCTCTCCAGGCGTTTCTTGCGGATCTTCTTCACCACGGTCTCCGGCAGCTTGCTGCCCACCAGCGCCGCGCCGATCACCGCCGCCGCATCGAGCATCGGCCCCTTGCCGATCGGATCGGTGCCATAGACGTAGAGCGCGGCGCCGCCGAGGATGACCAGCGGCGAGACCAGCTTGAAGAAGGTGAAGACCACGATCGCGTCCCGGCTGCGGAAGCCGGCGCTGACCAGGAGCTTGCGCGTTTCGCTGAGCTGGCTCCCCTTGATCAGCGAGATGCCCTTGGTCGAGGCGCGCATGAAGGCGAGGGCACCTTGCTGCAGGTGGTCCTTCTTCACCGGCTTGGCGCCGGATGCGGCGACGATGCGGCCGGCGCGCTTGCCGGCGGCGGTCCGCACCCGCTGCATCCGCGTGCGTTTCTCATAGAGCCAGTGGCTCGCGCCGGTGAGTAGCAACAGGCAGGCGAGGGACGCCGAGACGCCGAAAACCGCCAAGGGGGACATCGAGGGGCTCCCTAGATTTCGAACTGGGTCATCCGCCACATGACGAAGGCGCCCATGGCGATGCTGCCGAAGCCCGCCGCCAGCATCATCTGGCCGCGCGGATCGTAGAAGAGCTTCATCACCTAGTCCGGGCTCATCATCATCAGGAGCGCGAGCATCATGAAAGGCAGCGCGCCGATGATCAGCGCGCTCGCCTTGGCCTCCGACGAGATCGCCCTGATCTTGAGCTTCATCCGCTCGCGCTGGCGGAGCAGATCCGCCAGATTGCCGAGCGCGTCCGAGAGGCTGCCGCCGGTCTCGACCTGGATCGCGATCGAGATCGCGAAAAAATCCATCTCCGGCTTCTCGATGACCCGCGCCACCCGCCAGAGCGCGCCGTCGAGCGTCTCGCCGAGCATCACCCGCTCGCTGATCGCGCGGAAGTGGCCGCCGACCGGGTCGTCGTACTCCTGGCCGACGCTGCCGATGCACTCGATGACCGGCAGCCCGGAGCGGATGCCGCGGATGATGGTGTCGATCGCGTCCGGCAGTTGCTTCATGAAGCGGTTGGCGCGCCGGCCGCCGCGGAACTTGACGTAGGTATCGAGCGCGAACATCCCGCAGAGAAGGCCCGGCAGCAGGCAGACATAAATCGGCCGCCCGGACAGCAGCATTCCCGCCACCACGGCCACCGCGCCGAGCCCCAGCGAGATCGAGACGAAGGTCCCTATCGACCAGTCGAGCGCGGCGCGGATGAACTTCGCCCGCAGCCGCGCGGTGTCGAGCAGCGGCACCACCCGGGCGAGCGCCTCGGTCAGCCGCACCACCAGGTTCGATTCCTGCTTCTGGCGGACGAGCATCAGCCGCGCGTCCTCCATGTCGATCCGCCCCGACATCCGCCGGCGCCCGACCCGCGCCAGCCGCTTGCGGTGCTTGTGCTGCAACCTGAGCACCACCGTGATCACGAAGAGGCTGAGCCCGATCGCCACCGCGACCGAGAGAATGAAGATCGCCCCGGCGACGATCAGGTTGCCCGACATCCCATTGCCTCCAGGAGCCGAGTCCCGAGCCCGAAGTATTCGGCGCGGGGCATGAAATGCGGGCGCAGGAAACTGCACTCGAAGCGGCCGGCGAGGCTGCCGTCGGCGTTCTCGCCGTCGTAGACGTACTTGAACAGATCCTGGGTGGTGACGACCTCGCCCTCCATCCCGGTGATCTCGGTGACCTGGGTAATCCGCCGCTTGCCGTCGCGCATGCGGCTGACCTGGACGATCATGTGGATCGCCGACTGGATCTGCTCGCGCACCGCCTCGGCCGGCAGCTTGAAGCCCGACATCGCCACCATGTTCTCCAGCCGCGTCAGCGCGTCGCGCGGCGTGTTGGAGTGGATCGTGCCCATCGAGCCGTCGTGGCCGGTGTTCATCGCCTGCAGCATGTCGATGGCTTCCTCGCCGCGGATCTCGCCGAGGATGATGCGGTCGGGCCGCATGCGCAGCGCGTTCTTGACGAGGTGGCGCATGGTGATCTCGCCCTCGCCCTCGATGTTGGCGGGCCGCGTCTCCAGCCGCACCACATGCGGCTGCTGCAGCTGCAGCTCGGCCGCGTCCTCGATCGTCACCGTACGCTCGCCGTGGTCGATCATGCGTGACATGGCGTTGAGCAGCGTGGTCTTGCCCGAGCCGGTGCCGCCCGAGATCAGGATGTTCAGCCGCGCCCGGCCGGCGATCTTCAAGACCGTCGCCATGTCGGCCGAGATGTTGGCTTGCCGGGCCATCACGTCGAGGGTGATCTCCTTCTTGGAGAACTTGCGGATCGAGATGGTCGGCCCGTCGATGGCCAGCGGCGGGATGATGATGTTGACGCGGCTGCCGTCCTTGAGCCGGGCGTCGACCAGCGGCGTCGACTCGTCGACCCGGCGGCCGACTTCGGTGACGATGCGGGTCGCGACGTGCAGCACGTGCGGGTCGTCGCGGAACACGACGTCGGTCAGCTCGACCTTGCCCTTGCGCTCGACGAAGACCTGGTGCGGACCGTTGACCATGATGTCGGTGATCGTGTCGTCCTTGAGCAGCGGCTCCAGCGGCCCGAGGCCGACCATGTCGTCGACCAGGAGCCGCACGATCGAGCGCAGCTCGGTCGCATTGAGCTGGATCTTCATGTCGACGATGATCTCTTCGACGATCTCGGCGATCTGGGTGCGCAGCTCGTCCGGCCCGAGCGCCGAGGCCACCGAGATGTCGATGCGCTGCATCAGCATCGGCATCACCTGGGCCTTGACCTGGAGCTCGCGCTTGTTCTTGGCCTCGGGCGCGCCCTTGGCCGCGCTCTCGGCGAGCGGGTCGTGCTGCGGCTCGGCAACGACCGGCGCCGCGACCGGGGCAGGGGCGGCCGCGGCACGCTCGAGCCGCATCATGTCGACGATCTCGCGCAGCAGCTGGCGCTGGTCGGTCAGGCTCGGCTTGACCGCGTGCCCCGCGACCAGATGCTCGAGCACGTCGTTCGCCCGCTCGGCCAGCTGCATCGGGCTGGCCTTGGCGAGGCCCTCGGCCCCGAGTTCCTGGCGCAGCCGATCGCCCGCGGCCGAACGCAGCGCCGACAGCGGATCGCTGCCGGCGCTGATGCGGCCCTCCAGTCCGTCTTCCATGGCGCCTTACTTCCTTCTTGCCCTGCGCCGGAAGAAGCCGCCGCCGGACTTGACCTCCTCCGGCACACCGGCGAGCTCGATGCAGAACCGGTGCAGGTCGGTGACGATCTTGTGCTTGGCGTCGCCGGTGGTCAGCGGCTGACCCTTCAGCGTCATCTTCGCCATCACCTTGGGATCGTGCGGGAAGACGCAGCGCAGCGGCGCCTCCATCCCGGCCTCGAACTCCTTGATCGTCACGTCGGGCTTGGTGCCGACCTGGTTGGCTATCACGTGCACCTTGGCCTGGCGGTTGCGCACGTTCATCAGCTTCATCAGCCGGTTGGCGTCGCGCAGCGACTGCAGGGTCAGCTCCGAGACGATGACGATGTCGTCGAAGCGCGAGAACAGCGCCGGCTCGCGCATGATGAAATGTCGCGGCAGGTCCATGATCGCCATGTCGAAGTTGGCGCGGATGGTGTCGGCGAGCATCAGCACCTTGTCATCGGTCAGCCGCACCGTGTCGTCGAAGGCCTCTTCGGTTGCGAGCACATGCAGGCTCTTGCCGAACTTCGCCATCGCGTTCTGCAGGAAGGTCTCGTCGACCCGTTCCGGATCGTCGAGCGCCTCACGCAGCCCGCGGGTCGGCTCGATGTCGAGCGCCAGCGCGATGTTGCCGGAATAGATGTCCATATCGACCAGCGCGGTGCGCCGCGACAGCTTGTCCGCCATGATGAAGGCGGTGTTGATCGCGATCGTCGTCACTCCGACGCCGCCGCGCGAGCCGATGATGCCGATGACGCGGCCCTTGGGGGTCACGCCGTCACCCGGCTGCTCGAGCCGGACGAACATCTCGCCGAGCATGTCGGCGTCGATCGGCTTCATCAGATAGTCGCGCGCGCCGGTGCGCATGACCCGGCGGAAGTAGTTCACGTCGTTGACGGTGCCGAGCACCATCACCTGGCTGCCGAGCCGCGCCAGCTCGGTCAGGCCGGACTCGACCTCGTCGATCGGCGAGCCCTCGATGTCGACGATCATGAAGCGCGGCGGCGGCGCTACGCCGAGCAGGCGCAGCGCGGTGGCGAGACCACCCTTGCGGATGCTCGAGGTCGACCAGCCACGCTGCGACGCCACCGCCTGGGCGGCGGCCTGCGAGCCGTCGTCGGTCAGGTAAGCCGCGAAAGGTTCGCGCTCGTCGTCGGCATCGTCGAAGATCATGCCGTTCTGGACGGCTGCGGAGCGCGCCATGCTTCAGTTCCCCGTGGTGATGCCGAGCGGGGTCGTGATGACCTTGCCCTCGCGGTGGCGCTGGATCGCGGCGACGCTGGTGACCCCCTCGGAGCCGTGGAACTCCTCGGGGTCGGTCAGGTCACGGACATGATCGGCCATATAGGCGAGGTTCTTGGCGTTGGAGCAGCCGTCGTTGGGCAGCGGCGTGGTCAGCTCGTAGTCGGCCGCCGGATTGCCCGGGCACTCGATCAGCACGCGATTGTACTGCACCACCTCGATCTCGGCGGCGTCGGCGAGCAGGTCGGCGCCCAGCGTCCTGTCCACGCCGACCAGCCGCACCCGCGCCGGCGTCCGCGGCATCGACGCGCGGAGCGCCCCCCGCCGGCGGGCATCGAGCAGCGGCGACCCGGTCGTGCCGACGTGCACGAGAATGTCGGTCTGGGGCGTCAGGAGCTGCGCGCCGAGAAACGCCCGCAGGCGGTTCGCCTCGCCGGCGCGGAGCGCGGCGGCTCCGGGCTGGAAGTAGAGATCCTGCCTGGCCCGGCTGCCGTCGGCGACGAAGGCCGCGTTCTTGAACGAGCCGACCGGCTGCTCCTCGCAGGCGGCAAGCGCAAGGCCTGCGGCCAGGGCGAGGCAGGAGATGCGGAGCGGCCGGACGGTCCGCGCAAGGGAAGCGGTCATCATGGTCATGCCCCTAGTGGAAAACGAAGCCGGATTTGCCGATGAGCTGGCGCTGGCCGATGCTGTTCTGCACGCGGTTCACCTGCCGGGGATTGCCCTGCACCCGCCCGAGCAGGATGCGCTCGAAGTCGTTCGGCGGGACGAAGCGGTCGATCGGCGTCGAGATGCGCTTGCCGGTGGTCGGATTGACGATGACCGGGGTCACGATGATGACGAGCTCGCTCTGGCCCCGCTTGAAGCCCGACGAGCGGAAGAGCGCGCCGATCACCGGCACCGTGCCGAGCGCCGGCACCCGCGAGGTGTCCTGCGACGAGTGGTTTTCCATCAGCCCGGCGATGGCGAAGCTCTGGCCGCTCGCGAGATCGACCGTCGTCTCGGCGCGGCGGGTGTTGAGCGACGGCACCGTCGCGCTGTTGGCGAAGTTGAGCTCGCTGACCTCGGTCGCGACCTTCAGGCTGATCCGGTTGCCGTCCATCACCGTCGGGGTGAAGTTCAGCCCGATGCCGAAGTTCTTGAACTGGATGTTGGTTCCGTCGTCGCTGACGGTGGAATAGGGGTACTCGCCGCCGGCGAGGAAGTCCGCGCTCTCGCCGGAACGGGCGGTGAGGTTCGGCTCGGCCATGATGGTCACGAGGCCTTCCTCCTGCAGCGCCTGCAGCACCACGTCGATGCTGAAGCTGCCGCGGATGGCGCCGTAGCGGGCCGAGTAGTCGCCCTGGACGGCCTTGCCGCCGCTGAAGCCGACGCGGCCGCCATTGATGCCGACGCTGAGGTCGTTCCACTGGATGCCGAGCTGCCGGTCGATGTCGCGCGAGACCTCGGCGATGCGCACCTGGAGGTTGACCTGGGTGGGCGCCGCGACCGCCAGCCGGTTGACCACGCGCAGCGGGTCGTCGACGAACTGGTTTGCGACCTGGACGATGTTCGCCGCTTCCTCGGCGGTCGCCACCGTGCCGCTCAGCACCAGCGACTGGTCGATGGTCGCGGCAGTGACCGATTGTCCGGGGGCGATACTCTTGATGCCCTGCTGCAAGGCGGCGAGATTGTGGGTGACGCGAATGCGCGCGGACATCAGCACGTTATCGTTGCCGTCCACCGCGAACAGCGTTGTCTCGCCGACGCCGACCCCGGTGAGGTAGATCAGCTTCGGCGATTTGACCTCGACGTCGGCAACTTCGGGGTTTGCCACGAAGAGGCTGGAGAACTCCTCGTCGACCCGGATCAGCTGACCGGTCCCGACCACGAGCTCGACCGACTTCTCCGCCGGAGGCGCCACCATCTCGAACGCGCGGACCGGGCCGGCGGAGCTGGCCGGCAGAACGGCAAGAGCCGTGGCAAGGGCAACGGCGAGGGGATGCTGTCGGTTCACTGCTCTCATTCCCGTGTGGGCCTTATTCGGTGGTCGCGGGGCTGGCCGCGGCGGCAGGGGCAGGCGTGGCGCGCATCGCCACGCCGCGCACCACCTGCACCTTGGTGGTGGAGGTGACGTCGGATTCGAGCGTCATGCGGCGGGGCAGACGGTCCGGGACCGCCCTTCCGACCAGCGCCTCCAGCGGGCGCGCGCCGGTCTTCGCAAGCTTGCCGGCGCTCTCGTCGTCACCCCCGTCGCGGACGGAGTTCAGCACGAGCGACAGCGTGCCGAGGGTCTGGGCGAGGGTGACCATCTCCGCTTCCTGCGGCGAGACCTCGAGGGTCGCGGTCCTAGCGACCGGGGCCGCTTCCGCTTCGCCCTCCTTCTCCGCCGTCTGGTTGGCGGCGCCGAGCCGCTGGTCGAACGCAAGCACCCGGAGGTTGCTCATGACCGTCTCGCTGGCGCGGACCGTGCCGGCGTCGCTGTCGCCGGAAACCGAGTAGGTGAGGATCAGATCGACGCGGTCGCCGGGCAGCGCAAGGCCGCTCAGGCCGGCGATCTCGTCTACCGGAATGGTGATCGCCCGCTTGCCCTTGGGCAAGACGGCGGCCAGGAACCCCCGATCGCCCGGCTGCACGATGGCAGACCGGGCGATCGGAACGCCTTGCGGCAAGACCTGGCGGGCGACGCTGCCGGTCAGGAACGCCGTGCCCTCCGCATCCGCCACGATCATCTGACCCGCGATCGCACTTTCCGGGACTTCCATCCGGGTGAGGCGTTCAGGGGTGATGATCGTCCCGACGGCGAGCTCCTGCGCAGGGACGAAGACCTCTCTGACTTGCGGCACCGCAGTCTGGGCCGCTGCCTCCGGAGCGTCCGGCCGGAGACCCTGCATGACGTAGAATCCCGTGCCGCCAGCCACGATCAGCGCCGCAATGATGACCAGGAAAATACGCATGCTATAAGGGTCTCCGACGACGGACGTCCACGATCCCCGGCTCGATTAGGGAGCCGGCATGGCGGCGGTCAGGTCGGTGTCCACCGTGCTGAACACGCTGTTGAGCGTCCCGCCCAGCGACGTGACGGTGACGATGATCGCCACCGAGATCAGGGCGGCGAGCAGACCGTATTCGATCGCCGTCGCACCGGAGTTGTCCTGCCAGAGCGACTTGCCGAAATTCAGGAACTTGTTCACGTCAGTTACTCCTTACACGCTTCACTTCACGTGGCTTTCCCACGCGGCCGACATTATCGGTATCTACTCGGCTGTCAAACCAGTTGTATTTACACTTGTTCTCAATACATTCATCGGCCACTAAGCCTTTTGATAGCGGTTACGGCCCGGTGGCCGGCATGTTGGCGATCAGTTCGGTATTGGTCCGGCTGAAGAGACCGGTCAGGGTCGTGCCGAGCGAGGTGGCCGACAAGAGGATCGTGCCGGCGATCAGCGCGGCCAGCAGCGCATACTCGATCGCCGTCGCGCCGCTCTCGTCCGGCAACAGCCGCCAACCCCACCTGCGCGCTACGGTCATGCCCGTTCTCCCTTGCAAACCGCCCTCAGGGTCGAGACAGGAAGTTAATAACGCGTGATCGAGCCGCGGGGTGCGAAGTCAGACTTTCAGCAGCCTCAAGAAATGCCGAAAGAGTTATCAAATCATTATTTCCGCCGAAGAGATCAAAACGTCAGCTCCGCCGTCATCGGCAGCTTCCCCACGGCGCGGATCTCGGTCGCCGGAGTGTCCCCTCGCCCGAGACCGGCCTGCTCGACGCCTTCGGCAGCCTTGGGCGGGATGGTTATGATCTTCGGTCCCCGGGTCAGCCGCGTCCTGCTCTTGCGCGGCGGCGTGACCACCTGCGGCTGCTCCGGCTCGGCCGCCGCCACGGTCAAAGGCGCGCCGCCGAGCCCCGCCAGGATACGGTCGAACCGGGCCCGATAGACGCCGGCGCGGTCGGGACTCTGCGAATGGTAGGCCCCCGCCGCCGCCGACCAGTCTCCCCGCTCGGCATAGAGGCTGCGCAGGAACCGCGCGGCATAGTCGGCCCCGGTGGCCGGGTCGAACATCGACTCCAGCGACCGGAAGTTCCGGCCGTGCCAATAGTAGTTGATCTGGAAGCAGCCGACGTCGAAGCTGGTGCGTCCCGCTGCCACGCTCGCCTTCGCGAAGGCGAGCGCCTCGTCGCGGTTGGCGAACCAGTACCCCTTGCCCTCGCGATTGATCGCCCAGGGCCATGGTCGCAGCCGGCCGTTCTGCGCGCGCCCGGTCTCGGTCAGCGAGATCGCATGCAGCACGCCCTCCGGCACGCCTTCACGACGCGCGCCCTCGAGGATGGCGCGCTCGCAGATCTGCGCGCCCGCCTCGTCGCGGTCGGCAAGGGCCGGCGCGGCGTGCAGCAGCAAGGACAAAGCAATGGCAAGGACCGGCCAAGGGCCGAACCGGCGGATCATCTGGCATCTCCATCGGGAGCGGGGTTGGACCGACACCTAACATCGCTGCATTAGCAACGGGTTATCCGATCGAAGATGACTTAAGTTGTAGGAACAAACCACGTACGCCGCGCTCGCGAATGCCCTCGACAGCGCTGGCGATCGATGCTCCTCTCGCAGGGTTCCAGCGTTCCCGCGGCGATAGCGCCCGGGTTTCAATGAGGATCGTGCGGCCATGCGCGCACTCTTCGCGGCCGGGCCGTGACCGTCCTCGCTCCGATCGAGGACCGCAAGCTCGCCGCGATCGGCCTGGTCGTCGCGGCACTCCTCGGCTTCAGCGGCATCGACACCTGCGCCAAGTGGCTGGTGCTGCATGGCATGGCGACACCGGAAGTGGTCTTCGTCCGCTATTTCGGGCACCTCGCGCTGGTGATGGGGCTCGCGCTGCCGTTCGGGGAGCGGATCCTGCGCACCCGCAACCTCGGCACGATCCTGCTGCGCGGCGGCCTCTTGCTGATGAGCACCGCCCTCAACTTCACCGCGCTCTTCTACCTGCCCCTGACCCTGACCTCGGCGATCGGCTTCTCCGCGCCGCTCTGGATCTGCCTGCTGTCGATCCCGATCCTCGACGAGCGGGTCGGGCGGCGCCGGTGGGCGGCGATCCTGGTCGGCTTCTGCGGCATCCTGGTGGTGACACGGCCTTGGACCGGGTCGATGCACTGGGCGGTTGCGCTGTCGATGGCCGCAGCACTTTGCGGCGCGCTCTATTCGATCCTCACCCGCCTCCTTGCCGGGCGGGACAGCACGGCGACCCAGCAATTCTATGCGGCGCTGATCGCCACGCTCGGCACCGCGCCGTTCGCTTTCGCCGACTGGAGTTGGCCGCAGCAAGCCTCGAGCTGGCTGGCTTTCGTGATGATCGGCATCTTCGGCTGGCTCGGGCACCAGCTGGTGATCATCGCGCACCGCTTCGCCCCGGCCTCGGTGCTGGCGCCCTTCGTCTACGTGCAGATCCTCTACATGGCCGCCTCGAGCTGGCTGATCTTCGGCCAACCGCCCGACGTCTGGGTCATCGTCGGCGCCGGGATCGTCGGCGCGAGCGGGCTCTACATCTGGCTGCGTGAGCGCGCGCTCGCCGCCACGCCTATTGTGAGCCGCGGCGATCCCCTCCAGAGTGCCGGCAAAATCCGGAGGAAGAATTCATGACCGACCGCAAGATCGTCCTCGTCACCGGTGCGAGCCAGGGCATCGGAGCCGCCACCGCGCGGGCTTTCGCCGACGCCGGCTATGCGGTGGTGCTGGCAGCGCGGGACGCCGGCAAGCTCGACGCGGTGGCGGCGGAAATCGCGGCCAGCGGCGGCGCCGCGTTGCCGGTGGCCTGCGACGTGACCGATCCGGGCTCGGTGGAGGCGCTCTTCGAGCGGATCCGTGCCGAGTTCGGGCGGTTGGATGTGGTGTTTAACAATGCCGGGACGAATATTCCGGCGGCGCTTTCGGGGGATGTGAGCTGGGAGGGGTGGCGGAAGGTGCTCTCGGTCAATCTCGACGGGGCGTTCCTGATTGCTGCGGCGGCGTTTCGGATGATGCGGGCGCAGACGCCGCAGGGTGGGCGGATCATCAATAACGGCTCGATCTCGGCGCATGCGCCGCGCTACGGGTCGTTGCCATATACTGCTTCCAAGCACGCGATTACTGGTATCACCAAGTCAATTTCGCTCGACGGACGGGCGTTTGACATCGCTTGTGGTCAGATCGACATTGGAAATGCGGCTTCGAGCATGACGTCGCGGATGGCGGGAGGGGTGCCGCAGGCGGATGGGCATCTGGCGCCGGAGCCGACGATCGACGTGGCGCATGTCGCCAAAGCCGTGTTGCAAATGGCTGAGTTACCGCTCGATGTTAATGTGCAGTTCATCACGATCATGGCGACGAAGATGCCGCTGGTCGGACGCGGCTGAAGCCTGACGATGCCTATGCGGTGCATATGCATGATTTGAGGTCAGGCCACCGGGGTCAGCAGCGGGTCGCCGGCGAAATGCGCCGCGAGGTTGCGCACCACCAGATCGCCCATGGCGGCGCGGGTCTTCTCGGTGGCCGAGCCCTGGTGCGGCGATAGGACGACGTTGGGCATCTCAAGCAGCGCCTCGGGTACCCGCGGCTCGTCGGCGAAGACGTCGAGCGCGGCGCCGCCGAGCCGGCCGTCGGCGAGGAGCTCGACCATCGCCGTCTCATCGACCAGCGATCCGCGCGAGACGTTGACCAGCGCGCCCTTCGGGCCCAGCGCCTCCAGCACTTCGCGCGACACGATCCCGCGGGTCGCTGCCGAGCCGGGCGCGACCACCACCAGCCAATCGACGTCGCGCGCCATCGCCACGAGGTCGGGATAGTACTGGTGCGGCTCCCAGGCCTGCGCCTGGCGGCCGTGATAGGAGACGCGCATCCGGCAGGCCTCCAGCCGCCGGGCGATCTCCTTGCCGATGCGCCCGAGCCCGAGGATGCCGGCGTGCGCCCCGGTCAGCTCGCCGGTCAGGTCGAAGTTGCCGTGCAGCCAGCGGCCCTCCCGCACATAGGCGTCGGCCTGCGGAATGCGCCGGCAGAGCGCGAGGATCAGCCCCAGCGTCAGCTCCGCCACCGCGTCGTTCAGCACCCCCGGGGTGTTGGTCACCCGGACGCCCCGCGCCTTGCAGGCGGCGGTGTCGATCGCGTCATAGCCGACGCCGTAGCTCGCGACGAGCTCCAGCCCGGGCAGCGCCGCCATGATCTCGGGCGCGATCCCGTAGTGGCCGTCGGTCGCCACCGCGCGCACCCGCGGGCCGACCTCGGCCAGGAGCTTCGGCCGATCGGGAGCCTCCCAGTAGCGGTGCACGACATAGGCATCGCCGAGCGCCGCCTCGACATGGGGCAGCATCGGCGCGATCTGCAGGACTTCGGGTTTCAACGGGCAGGGCCTCCGGCTCAGACGGCGCATTGGTTTTTGACCGGTCTGGCGCGCGGGCACAATCCTTCTCGGCGCCAACCGGGAGATAAGGACGATCGCTCGCGACGGGGGTCTGGTGGATCCTGCGGCAGTTCGACATTCTCAGCTCGAACGATCCGCCAGGGAGGGCAGGCATGTCGGAAAATCCGGTCGTGGGATTTGTGGGCGTCGGTCTGATGGGCTGGGGGATGGCGAAGAACGCCGTGGAGAAGGGCTATCCGATCCGCGTCATCGCCCACCGCAAGCGCGAAGCCGTGGACGACCTGATCGGCCGCGGCGCCCGCGAGGTCACGAGCCTCGCCGAGATGGCCGCCGAGGCCGACGTGGTCGTGCTCTGCGTCACCGGCGCGCCCGAGGTCGAGGCGACGGTGGCCGCACTCGCCGAGGCGGCGCGGCCGGGGCTGACCATCATCGACTGCTCGACCTCGGAGCCCGACCTGACCGCGCGGCTGGCGGCCGAGCTCGCGCCCCGCGAGATCACGCTTATCGACGCGCCGCTGTCGCGGACCCCGGCGCATACCTGGTCGGGCGAGGCGACCACCTATGTCGGCGGCCCGGCGGATCTGGTCGAGAAATGGCGGCCGCTGCTCTCGACCTGGGCGAGCGTGGTGATCCCGGTCGGCGGGCCGGTCGGCTCGGCGCATGCGATGAAGCTGATCAACAACCTCGTCGCGCTCGGCTACGCGGCGATCTGGGCGGAATGCTACGGCATGGTCAAGAAGATCGGCGCCGATCCTGCGGTGTTCCGCGAGGTGATCAGCAACTCCGGCATGAACTGCGGCAACTTCCAGACCTTCTCGAAGTACGCCGTCGAAGGCGATCCGAACGCGCATAAATTCTCGATCGCCAACGGCTTCAAGGATCTCAGCTACTACAGCCGGCTGGCGAACAAGTACCGGGCCGCGACGCTGATGTCGGACGGCGCATTGCAGACCCTGAAGCTCGGGATGGCAATGGGCTTCGGCGAGCGCTTCGTGCCGGAGGTCGGCGACATCGTGCTGGCGCTCAACGACCCGCCGCGCGGCGACTGACCGAGGATTGGCGCGCGGCCGGCGCTCTGATAGCCTCGCGCGATCAAAGCTGCGCAAGGTGGCCCGATGACGGCGCTCTTCGCATTCCTGCATCATCTGGCCGCCTTCGCGCTGGTCGGCGCCATCGCCGTCGAATTCGCCCTGGCCCGCGGGAGCCTCGACGCCGCGAGCGCCCGCAAGCTCCTGGCGGCCGACGCGGTGCTCGGCGCTGCGGCGGGGCTGCTACTGGTGGTGGGGTTGCTCCGGGTCTTCCTGTTCGAGAAGGGCGCCAACTACTATTTCCACAACGGCTTTTTCATCCTCAAGCTCGCGTTCTTCATCGGGCTGGGGCTCTTGTCGATCGTCCCGACCCACGAGTTCCTGTCCTGGCGGACCGCGCTCAAGGCGGGCAGGGCGCCCGCGCCCGAGCCGCAGCGCATGACGCGGATCCGCCGGGTGCTGCACTGGGAGCTGGTTGGGATCGTCGTCATCCTGCTTTGCGCCGCGCTGATGGCCCGAGGCATCGGCAGCTTCGGCTGACCCGGCCGAGCGGGAGAAACCTGTTGCGGCGCTGTGGCATTGCGGGCTTTCTGGCCGTGCCCGCCGTCCGGAAGCCGCCGATGCCCCGCTCGATCCTGGTCCTCTTCGCCCATCCCGCCCAGCACCGCTCGGAGGCGCATGTGCTGCTGTCGCGGGTGGCGCGGGGCGTCGCGGGCGTGACCTTCGCCGACCTCTACGCCGAATACCCGCGCTTCGAGATCGACATCGACCGCGAGCAGGCGCGGCTCGCCGCGCACGACGTGATCGTGTTCCAGCATCCGGTCTATTGGTATTCGACACCGGCGCTCCTGAAGGAGTGGCAGGACCTGGTGCTGGAATACGGCTGGGCCTACGGCCAGGGCGGCACGGCGCTCCGCGGCAAGATCTTTCTCTGCGCGGTGACTGCGGGCGGGCCGGTCGAGGCCTACGGCCCGGCCGGCTACAACCGCTTTCCGCTGCGGGTGCTCTTGTCGCCGCTCGAGCAGACCGCCACTCTCTGCGGCATGATCTACCTGCCGCCGTTCGCGCTCTTCGCCGCGCGGCGGGCGTCCCGGGGCGCGACACTGGCGCTGCACGCGGCGCGCTACCGGCGGCTGCTCGAGGCCCTGCGCGACGGCCGGCTCGATCCGGCGCAGCATCGTGCCGCGCCACTCCTCGAGTTCGCAGGCTGAGCCGGTGGAAGGCGTCCTGCTGCCGGCCTTCGTCTATCTCTGCGCGGCGCTGGTCGCGGTGCCGCTGGCGCACCGTGTCGGCCTCGGCTCGGTGCTCGGCTACCTCGGCGCCGGGGTGCTGATCGGGCCGGTGCTCGGGTTCCTCGGGGTCGAGCCGGCGTCGCTGCAGGGCATCGCCGAGCTCGGCGTGGTGATGATGCTGTTCCTGGTCGGCCTCGAGCTCGAGCCGCGGCTGCTCTGGCGGATGCGCGGCCAGCTGATCGGGCTCGGCGGCCTGCAGGTCTGCCTGACCGCGCTGGCGCTGGCGGGGCTGGCGCGGCTCCTCGGGCTCGGCTGGGACACCGCCCTCGTCACCGGCATGATCCTCGCGATGTCCTCGACCGCGATCGTGCTGCAGACGTTGAAGGAGAAGGGGCTGCTCCGGACCGAGGGCGGGCAGGCGGGCTTCGCGGTGCTGCTCTTTCAGGACATCGCGGTGATCCCGATCCTGGCGCTGATCCCGCTCCTGGCGGCGCCGGGCGCGCACGGCGATGGCGGGGAAGCGGCGCATGGCGGGGCGATGTTCAGCCTGGTCGCGGGCCTGCCCGGCTGGGCGGCGGCGCTGACCACGCTGGCGGCGATCGCGGCGGTGGTGCTCGGCGGTCAGTATCTGGCGCGGCCCGCCTTCCGCTTCTTCGCCCGCGCCGGCCTGCGCGAGATCTTCACCGCGGCGGCGCTGGCGGTGGTGATCGGCAATGCACTGCTGATGACGGTGGTCGGGCTCTCGCCGGCGCTCGGGGCGTTTCTCGCCGGCGTGGTGCTGGCCAACAGCGAGTTCCGCCACGAGCTCGAGAGCGACATCGAGCCGTTCAAGGGGCTGCTGCTCGGGCTCTTCTTCGTCACCGTCGGCGCCGGCATCGACTTCGCCGCGCTGGCGGCGGCGCCGCTGATGGTGCTCGGGGTGGCGGCGGGGCTGATCGCGGTCAAGGCGGCGGTGCTCGCCGGGCTCGGCACCGCCTTCCGGCTGCGCGGTGCGGACCGCTCGCTCTTCGCGCTCAGCCTGGCGCAGGCGGGCGAGTTCGGCTTCGTCCTGATCAGCTTCAGCCGGTCGGCCGGGGCGATCGACGCCGGCCTCGGCACCACGCTGTCGCTGGCGGTGGCGCTGTCGATGCTCGCGACGCCGCTGCTCTTTTTGCTCAACGAGCGGCTGGTGGCGCCGCTGCAGGCGCGGGCGGTGGAGGCGCGCGACGAGGACGAGATCACCGAGCAGGGCACGGTGATCATCGCCGGGCTCGGGCGGTTCGGGCAGGTGGTGAACCGGATCCTCTTGTCGAACGGGATCAAGACCGTGGTGCTCGACCATCAGGCCGAGCATGTCGACGAGATGCGGCGCTTCGGGGTCGCGGGCTTCTACGGCGACGCGGCGCGGCCGGATCTGATGCGTGCAGCGGGGCTCGCCGAGGCCAAGGTGCTGGTGGTGGCCATCGACGATCCGGAGCGGGCGCTGGAGCTCGTGAAGTTCGCCCGGGCGGCGCGGCCGGACCTGCATATCGTGGTGCGCGCCTACGACCGGGTCGCGGTCTATGCGCTGTTCCAGGCCGGCGCCAACGACATCGTGCGCGAGATGTTCGACAGCTCGGTCCGGGCCGGGCGCTGCGCGCTGGAGGGGCTCGGCCTGCATCCGTTCCGGGCGCAGAAGCTGGTCGAGGCGCATGTGAAGTTCGACCGCGAGAGCATGCGGATGCTGGCCGAGGTCTGGAACCCGGAGATCAGCGTCTTCGAGAACGTCGACTACATCCGTCTCGCGGCGCAGCGCAACGCCGAGCTCGAGCGGGTGATGTCGGCGGGGCTCGCCCAGCGCGCCGAGCAGAGCGAACGGGCCTGGATGCCGCGGCCGACGCCGGAGAGCGTGGGGGCCGAAGGCGGGGCGGACGGGGTGGCCGAAGAGCCGGTCAGCGAATACCCAGCATGAGCGCGAGGTAGAGGTCGGCGCGGCTGAAGACCACGGCGCGCAGCCGCTCGTCGCGCACCGCGGGCTCCGGCTCGGCGGCGCGGCGACGCCGGGCATTGGCGCGCTCGACGGCGCGGCCGTGCCGGGCATGGGCGCGCCAGAAGGCAAGGTTGGTCAGCATGGCATCGGCTCCTCGGGAGGGCTTTCCCCGCCGGACGAGCGTACCCGGCGACGGTTTCCGCTGTGCCGCCCAGCGGAGCGGCGCTGTAACGATTGTCCGCGTGAAAACGCCTGGGACAATGGAAACAGACGGGGCGCACGGCGGCACGCGCCTGAAACCGGCTCTCGCTATGCGACGATTTGTTTGCACGCCATCGAATTGGCGGCAGCCGTCCGAAGGGGGAGCACCATGGCCTATCTGCATCTGAGCGGCAAAGCGCTGCATTATCGGGTCGAGGGTAATGGCGTGCCAGTGGTCGCGTTGCACGGGTCCGCCAGCACCGGCGCGCAGTGGCAGAGCCTGGCCGGCTATATCGGCGGGCGCTTCCGGGTGGTGACGCCGGATCTGCCGGGCTACGGCAGGTCGGACTCCGCATCCGAGGCCGCGCCCGAGTCCCTGGGTCTCGCGGCCGACGCCGAGGCAATCGCGGCGCTGATCGATCATCTCGGCGGGCCGGTGCATCTGGTCGGCCATTCCTACGGCGGCGGCGGTGGCGCTGAAGCTCGCGACATTGCGGCCGGAGGCGCTGCGCAGCCTGACGGTGATCGAGCCGGTGGCCTTCCACCTGCTGCGGCAGGGCAAGCGCGGCGACTGGCAGCTCTACGGCGACATCGCCGGGCTCGCGGCGCATGTCTTCTCGCACGCGATCTCCGGGCACCGCGAGGAGGCGATGCGCGGCTTTATCGACTATTGGAACGGCGCGGGCGCCTGGGCGCGGACCAGCGACGGGCTCAAGGCGGCGCTGCTCGCCTGCCTGAGCCGGGTCTGCGCCGATTTCCGCGCGGTGATGTTCGAGGAGGCGGCCCTGGCCGATCTGGCGCGGATCGATGTCCCGACGCTGGCGGTGATGGGCCTCGAGTTCGCCAACGCCGAGCCTTCGGGTGACCGAGCTGGTCGCCCGGGCGATGCCGCGCTCGACGCTCAGGATGATCCCCGACGCCGGGCACCTGCTGCCGCTGACTGATCCGCACATCGTCGATCCGATGATCGCAGCGCATCTGATCGCGGCCGATCGCCGCGGCCGTTCCGCAGGGGCGATCGCGGCCTGACCCGGGCGCCGGGCCGGGGTGGGTCCCGGCGTCCGACGCGGTCTGCGCCGCCGCGGCGCAGACCGCAGCAGCTTCCCCGCGGCGTTCAGATCAGCCCGTAGCGCACCATCTCGGCACGGGTCGGCGTGCCGCGCAGCCGAGGCCGCGGCAGCGGCGCCACGATCCGGCGGCAGCGGCGGCAGGAATTCCACGCGCTCACCGCGGGCACGCGCCCGCCACGCGCGCTGATAGGCGGCACGACAAGGCCGGCAGTAGGCGGTACGGGCGGTGGAGGAGGGGCGGAGATGGCAGCAGCTGCAAGGCTTTAGCTGGGTTACTTCTGACACTGGCTTTACTCTGAACAAACTGCGAGAGTCGGCTGCGCCTCGGGGCGGGCGGCATGGCCATGCGAGACGGAACCACCCCACTCACGCTCTCCGCTGGCCGTCGCAGGCCGGCCGCGGTCACTTCGTGCACCCCTCAGTTCCGTCTCGCCATTCCTATATCGGCGGATTTCCGCTGCAATTCTTGCGCGAATCTGCCACAAATTTGCGCTGCAAGACTATATTCGTCGTTGCCGGTAATCCGTTCTGAGCCGCGTCACACGGCTCCCGGCTCCGAAGGGAGGCTCAGGCGATGCACGAGGTCCCGGCGAGCTGGATCCGCCATGTGGTGCAGCAGTGCGGCCCCGGCTCGGCGGTGGCCGCCGGCGCGCTCGCCGCGGCGGGACTGCCGCCGGCGGTGCTGAGCGACGAGACGGAGCGCGCCCCGGCGAAGGACTTCGTGACCTTCGTCGAGCAGGCGGCGAGGCTCGCCCGGGACGATACCTTCGGGCTCACCCTCGGGCTCAGCTACGACATCAGGAACTCCGGGCTCGCGGCCTACCTCTCGATCGCCGCGGCGACGCTGCGCGAGGCGATGCAGAACGCCGCGCGCTATGGCGCGATCGACGACACCGGCGCCGACTATGCGCTGCGCGAGGCCGGCGCCGCGGCGAGCTTCCGCATCGAGAGCCACAATCCCCGGCTCCGGGCCAGCCGGCACGCCACCGAGTTCAAGGTCGGCTTCGTCGTCGCGGCCTGCCGGCGCTGGATCGGGCCCGGGTTCAAGCCGCTGGAGATCCGCTTCGCCCATGCCCGCGCCTCGTCGCGCCGGGCGGTCGAGCGGCGGCTCGGCTGCGAGGTCCGCTTCGGCAGCGAGGCGACCGAGCTGGTGATCGGCGCCGACCAGCTCGCCCTGCCGGTCCGGCTCGCCGATCCGTTCCTGCTGGCGATGCTGGTGCGCCACGCCGAGGCGGCGCTGGCGGCGCGGCCCGCCGGCCCGGACCGGTTGCGCGGCACGGTCGAGCGGCTGGTGCTCGGGCGGCTGACCAACGGCGCGCCGACCGCGGGCGACGTCGCCGACGCGCTCGGCATCGGCGAGCGGACGCTGGCGCGACGGCTGACCGCCGAGGGCGCGCCGTTCCGCCAGCTGGTGGACGAGCTTCGGCTCGATCTGGCGCGGAGCTACCTCGCCGACCCCGAGCTGTCGCTGGCGCAGGTCGCCTATCTGCTCGGCTATGCCGACCAGAGCGCCTTCTCCAACGCCTTCAAGCGCTGGACCGGCCGCTCGCCCCGCCGCTTCCGCGCCGAGGCGTGACGGCCGCGTCATCCCGGCGGCAGGGCAGGGGCCTCCGGCGCGGGAAAGCGCAGGGTCGCGCTGAGGCCGGGCGCGTTGTCGGCGAGCACGATCTCGGCGCCGTGCATCCGCGCGACCGCCGCGACCAGCGCCAGGCCGAGCCCGGCGCCGTTGCCGCCGCGGCTCGGGTCGAGCCGCACGAAGCGGCCGAGCGCGCGCGCGCGGTCGGCCTCCGGGATGCCGGCGCCGCGGTCGCCGACGATGATCGCCGGACTGCCCGGCGTCGCGGCGCGCGGCGATGTCGATGACGCTGCCGGCCGGCGCATGCTTCAGCGCATTGTCAACGAGGTTCGACACCGCGAGCGCCAGGAGCTGGTCGTGGCCGCGCACCACGAGGCCGGGCGTCGAGCGTCGCAGCTCGAGCCCGAGCGCCGCGCTCCTCGGCGGCGGCCTCGTAGAGCTCGGCGACATCGGCGGCGAGCCGGCCGAGCTCGACGTCGGTGAACTGCTCGGCGCCGATCCCGGCCTCGATCCGCGAGATGTCGAGGAGCGCCGTCGCCGTGGCCAGCACGCCCTCGGCCTCGCGCAGCGCCTGCTCGATGCGGGCCTGCCGCGTCGCCGGCGGGGTCGGCCTCGTCGGCGGCGGCCTCGAGGTGGCGCACCAGCCGGCCGAGCGGGCTCCTGAGGTCATGGGCGAGGCTGTCGGTGACGGTGCGAAGGTCGCGCACCAGCGTCTCGATGCGGTCGAGCATGGCGTTCAGCGTCGCCGCGAGATGGTCGAACTCGTCGCGGGTGCCGCGCAGCGCCACCCGGCGGTCGAGCGCGCCGGCCATGATCGCGCGGGCGGCGCCGTCGATCTCGGCGATCCGGCCGCGCACCAGCCGCGACAGGAGCCAGCCGGTGGCGAGCGCCGAGCAGCGCGATCGCCGCCAGCGCCCAGAGCAGCGCCCGGCCGAGCGTCCGGTCGAAGGCGGCGCGCGCCGCCACGTCGCGGCCGACCAGCAGCAGCTCGCCCCGCGGCATCTGCAGCGCCAGCGCCGAGATCTCGGTCGGCTGCGAGCGATCGGTGCGGTAGAGCTCGAGCGTCGTCCAGCCGGCACCGGGCGCCACGCGTCGGCGGCCAGCTGCTGAGGTTGCCGGCGATGCCGCCGGCCGCGAGCGGTCGGCCAGGAGGTAGACCGCGTCGCGGTCGGGCGGGTTGGCGAGCCGCTGGTCGATCGCGCCGGCCAGCGCCACGGCGCCGCCGCGGTCGTAGTCGTCGACCAGCCCGCGCGATCTCCGCCTCGACCACCGCGCGCTGCTCGGCGTCGATGACGCCGCCGACCTGCCAGTAGAGAAAGCCGAGCACCAGCGCGGTCGAGGCCGCCACCAGCACGAGATGCGCCGCGACCAGGCGCATGGTGGCGTTGCGGAACATGCCCGTCAGGCGGCCGGCGAGAGCTTGTAGCCGCTGCCGCGCACGGTGTGGATCAGCGCCGGCTCGTCCTCGGCGTCGATCTTGCGGCGCAGCCGGCTGATATGGACGTCGATGACGTTGGTGCGCGGGTCGAAGCGATAGTCCCAGACGCCCTCGAGCAGCATGGTGCGGGTGACGACGCGGCCCTGGCGGCGCATCAGGTACTCGAGCATCTGGAACTCGCGCGGCAGGAGCTCGATGCGGCGCTCGCCGCGGCGGGCGGTGCGGGCGATCAGGTCGAGCTCGAGATCGCCGCAGGCGATGCGGGTCTGCTCGGTGCGGGTCTCGGCCGGGCGGCGCAGCACCGCCTCGAGCCGGGCCGAGAGCTCGGCGTAGGAGAAGGGCTTGACCACATAGTCGTCGGCGCCGGAGCGCAGGCCGCTGCACCCGCTCGTCGATGGCGCTCATCGCGGTCAGGATGATCGCCGGGGTCTGGACGCCGGCGGCGCGGACCGACTTCAGCAGCGACAGGCCGTCGAGATCGGGGAGCATGCGGTCGAGCACCAGCGCGTCGAAGCCGCCGCCGATCGCGTGCATCAGCCCCTCGCGGCCGGAGGCGGTGGCCTCGACGGTGTAGCCGGTCTCGCGCAGGGCCTTGGCGAGGTAGTCCTGGGTGTCGTCGTCGTCCTCGACGACAAGGATGCGGCGCGACATGGCGGGGCTCCTCTCGGGCGGGAGGGCCGGCCCGCGCGGGCCGGGCTCCGGGGTCAGCGTCAGGCCAGCTTGACGCCGACGAAGACGGCGGTGCCGTGGCGCGCGATCTGCATCAGCACCGCGTCGTTCTTGCTGGCGTGCAGCGCATGATCGACGTCGGACGGCGTGCTCACCGGCGGTGTCGCCGATCTGCAGGATCACGTCGCCGACCTCGAGGCCGGCGTCGGCGGCGCGGCCGGTGCCGTCGAGCGAGGTGATCACCACGCCGTCGGTGTCGTCGTCGAGGCCGAGCTGGGCGCGCGCCGTCGGGGTGATCGGCGCCGAGCGTCGCGCCGAGCCGGTCGGACGCGGCGGGCCTTGCCGCTGTCGGCGGGCTCGTTGGAGGCCATGCGGCTCGGCGTCGAACTTGCCGAGCTTGAACGTCGACCGTCTTGTCCTCGCCCTGGCGCAGCACCTCGACCTTGACCTCGGCGTCGGGCGCGGTGGCGGCGACGAGCTTCGGCAGCTCGCGGCTGAACTCGACCCGCTTGCCGTCGAAGCTCAGGATCACGTCGCCGGTCTTGAGCTTGTCGGCCGAGGGGCCGTCGCCGATCGACGTCGGAGACCAGCGCGCCGTGCGGGTCGTCAGCCCGATGGCGGCTGGCGATCTCCGGGGTGACGTTCTGGATCGGTCACGCCGAGCCAGCCGCGCTCGACCGAGCGCCGACGAGCGGAGCTGGCGACCACGGTCTTGACGGTGTTGGACGGGATGGCGAAGCCGACGCCGACCGAGCCGCCGTTCGGCGAGAAGATCGCCGAGTTCACCCCGATGACCTCGCCGTTCAGATCGAGCAGCGGGCCGCCGGAGTTGCCGCGGTTGATCGCCGCGTCGGTCTGGATGAAGTCGACGTAGGGGCCGGCGTCGATGTCGCGGGCCATCGCCGAGACGATGCCGCGGGTGACGGTGCCGCCGAGGCCGAACGGGTTGCCGACGGCGATCACGTCCTCGCCGACCCGGACCTTGTCGCTGTCGCCGAGCGCGAGCTGCGGGCAGGCCGCTGGCGTCGATCTTGATCACCGCGAGGTCGCTCTGCGGGTCGGTGCCGATCACCTTGGCGTCGAACTCGCGGTCGTCGGACAGGCGCACCTTCACCGTCGCGGCATGATCGACCACGTGGTTGTTGGTGACGATGAAGCCGTCGGGTCGACCACGAAGCCCGAGCCGAGCGCCACGCCCTGCTGGCCCTCGGGCTGCTGCGGCTGCGGCATCTGCTGGCCGTCGGGCATGCCGAAGCGGCGGAAGAACTCCTCGAACGGCGAGTCCGGGCCGAACGGCGAGGCCTCGGGGCCGGCCTGCCCTGGTCGTCTCCGGCGGACGCCTCCTGGGTCGCGAGCACGGTCACCACCGCCGGGCTGGTCTTGGCCACCAGATCGACGACGCTGGGGGGCTGCGCGGCCTGGGTATCGGCGCCGGCGACCGGCGTCCAGGCGAGCCAGGCGCCGGTCACCGCGGCGGCCAGCGCCGTGGAGGCCACCGGTACCGGTTTGAGGAAAGTCGCGATGCGCGTCATTGGGTCGAAACCTCTCGTTCATGCCACACTCTCGGGGAGCGTCCTGGTCAAGATCGGGTCGCGATCTGACGGCGCTGTCGCCGGAGCATTACAAATACTTCACTTGCGGCGCTGCGCCGACCGGCGCTGCGCGAGGCCCGCGAGCGTGTCGGGCGAGGCGAGCACCGCGAAGGTCTCGCGGGCGTCGAGCCGCTCGAGCGGCAGGCCGTCGGCGAGCTTGAGCGAGCGCGCCGCCGAGGGCTGCGTCGGGCTCGCCCGGCCGCCGCGCGGTCGCGCTGTCGAGCCAGGCCAGATGCCGCGAGAACGCCGCCGGGATCGGACAGGAGCCCGGCGAGCCCGTCCGGCACCCGGCCCCGGGCGCGGAGCGCCGCGGCCTCCCGCTCGGCGGCGCCGGCGATCGGCGGCGGGGTGCGCTCCTCGGGGGTCTGCAGCAGGCCCATCCGGGCGAGCCGGCGGCCGGCGGCGGCGCTGCCCATGAAGGCCGAGAGCGGCACCGCAAGCACAAGGCCGAGGATCGCCGGGCTCATCCAGGCGAGGAGCCGCCAGGAGATCGCGCCCGGCGGCGACCGCGAGCAGGGCGCCGGCGAGCATGTGGCGGCGGTGGAACCGCCAGAGCAGCGGCCAGGGCACCCGCTCGCTGTCGCGGGCCTGGGCGCTCCAGCCGCTGTCGCGGCCGGTCAGGATCTGCACCGACCGAGCTGGTCTGCACCAGCATCATGATCGGCGCCACCAGCGCCGAGAGGATCAGCTCGGCCAGAAAGCCGAAGACGCTGCGGACGCGCAGCCCGCGCGAATCGCGGCTGCGCAGGAAGGCCGCGGTGCCGAAGAGCTTCGGCGCATAGAGCACCAGCATGCAGATGCCGAAAAGCGCCATGGCGCGCTCGGGGTCGATCCGCGGCCAGTCGGGGAAGAGCGACCAGCGGTCGAGGAAATAGTCGGGCGGCACCAGGTAGGCGTGCAGCGCCAGCGCCATGCCGGAGAGCAGGAACAAGAGCCACAGCGGCGAGGCGAGATAGGACATCACCCCCATGAAGAGGTGCAGCCGGCTCAAGGGATGCAGGCCGGAGGTGGCGAGCAGCCGCGTGTGCTGCAGGTTGCCCTGGCACCAGCGGCGGTCGCGGGACGCCAGCTCGATCAGGTTGGGCGGCGCGTGCTCGAAGCTGCCGGGCAGGTCGTCGGCCATCCGCACCGCGTATTCGCCGCGGCGGATCAGCGCCGCCTCGACGAAATCGTGACTGAGGATCAGCCCGCCGAACGGCGGCTTGCCGCGAAGCTCGGGCAGGCCGGCGCAGCCGGCGAAGGCCGCGGTCCGCATCATCGCGTTGTGGCCCCAGTAGTTGCCGGCATTGCCGAACCAGGCGCGCAGGCCGCGGGTCAGCACCGGGCCGTAGAGGCGGCTGGCGAACTGCTGGACCCGGCCGAGCGGCGTCTCGCCGCCGATGAGCTGCGGCGCGGTCTGCAGGATGCCGAGGGTCTCGTCGGCCTCCATACGGCGGGCGAGCTCGACGATGCAGGAAGCCTCCATCAGGCTGTCGGCATCGAGCACCATCATGAACGGATAGGCGCCGCCCCAGCGCTCGACCCAGTCGGCGATGTTGCCGGCCTTGCGGCGCAGGTTGCGCGCGCGGTGCCGGTAGAAGATCCGCGGCCCGATCACCGGGTCGGCGCGGGCGGCCTCGACCATCGCCTGCTCGGCGAGCCAGACGTCGGCGCGCGTGGTGTCGCTGAGCAGGAAAAGGTCGAAGGCCTCGAGCGCGCCTTCGGCCTCGATCGCCCGCATCATCGCGCAGGCAGCCCCGAGGATCCGCGCCGGATCCTCGTTGTAGGTCGGCATCAGCAGCGCCGTGCGCTGGCGCGGCGCGCCTTGCCCGTGCGGATGGCTGCCGACCCCGAGGAAGAAGCCCATCAGCGGCGACAGCGCCCCGAAGCAGACCCAGGCGATGTTGATCACGAAGAGCCCGAGCATCACCCGCTCGACCCCGGTCAGCTCGCCCACCGAGAGCACCAGCCACATCTGGTGCACCAGCGCCGAGGTCAGCAGCAGCGACGCGACGCCGAGCCCGACCCGCGCCAGCCGCACCGACCGCTCGCCCTTGAGCACGCGCCGGCGGCGATAGCCGCGCAGCCGCTGCTCGGGCATCGCCAGCGGCAACTCGGGCGGCCGCGGCGCCGCCTCGGCGGCGGGGCTGACGGTCAACTGCTCCATCGATAGACCCAGACCTCGGCGATCCGACGCTCGCCGGAGCGCAGCTCCATGCGCATTTCAACCACATCCGATCCTTCGGGGTCGATATCGAAGGTGAGCCGCAACCCCTTGATCTCGGGGTTCTCCGAGATCTCGGCGTCGTACATCTTGCCGGGATTGATCTGCGCCACCAGCTGCACCGCCGAGGCGCGGACCTGACCCTCGCCGCCATAGTCTATCACGAAGCGCCGCCGGCCGTTGGCCCCGGCGCCGCTCAGGGTTCGCACGATGCGCAGGAGCCCGCTGAGGTCGGGCACGTCCGAGCCCCAGCTCAGCCGGTAGGTGAGCGAGAGCTCGCTGGCGGCGGTCAGCGTCTGCTCCGGCCGCCAGTAGGCGACGATATTGTCGTGGATCTCGTCGTTGGTCGGGATCTCGACCAGGACCACATGCCCCTTGCCCCAGTCGCCGATCGGCTCGACCCAGGCGCTGGGACGCCGCTGGTAGAGCGCGGCCAGATCCTCGTACTCGGAGAAGTCCCGCTCGCGCTGGATCAGCCCGAAGCCGCGCGGCCCCGAATCGGAGAAGGCGCTGATCTGCAGCAGCCGCGGCGCGTAGAGCGGCCGCCACAGCCGCTCGTCCGAGCCGTTCCACATCGCCAGCCCGTCGGAATTATGCACCCCGAGCCGGAAATCGTCATGCGCCGCGCGATCCTTGGCGTCGAAGAGAAACATCGAGGTCAAGGGCGCGAGGCCGATATGCGCGATCTCGTCACGGACGAAGATCGTCGCCTCGACGTCGATCTGCGTCGGATCGCCCGGGCGGATCGAGAAGCGGTAGGCGCCCGCCGCACTCGGCCCGTCGAGCAGCGAATGCACCACCATCCGGCCCTCGGCCGGCCGCTCCAGCCAGTGGGCGCGGAAGAAGGGGAACTCCTCGCCCTCCGCCTCGCCGGTGCCGATCGCGAGGCCACGGGCGCTGAGGCCGAAGAGCTGCCCCTTGGAGATCGCCTTGAAGTAGCTCGCACCCGCGAAGATGCAGAAAGGCACCAGCGCGTCGGGCTGGTTCAGCGCGGTCAGCACCCTGAAGCCGGCGAACTCGAGCTTGGCGTCCGCCGCCGGCGGCGCCAGGTTGCCGAAGGTGAAGAGCGTCGGGTCGTAGACGATCTTGCGCGCCACCCCTTCCTCGACGACGAAGAGCTCGACTGGGATCGAGTAGATGAAGCCCGCGTGCATCGGCTCGACCGCAAATCCGGTCGGCGGATCGACGAACAGCCGCTGCTCGTCGCGGATGCGGATGCCGGCGTAGTCCTCGGCCGAGACGTTCGCGAGCGAATCGGGCAGCGCCTGCTCGGGGCGGACGAACGGCGCCGCGGCCAGCGCGCGGGCCTGCTCGAAGACCACCGAGCGGCTGAACGGCTCGTCGGCCGCCACGGCGCCGCGCACCGAGGCCCGCGCTGCCAGCGACAGCGCCGAGGCGGCGACGATGAACTCGCGGCGGCGCATCATCCGTGCTGCGATGCGGCACGGAGGCGCGTCTGCGGCGGCAGTGCGGACGGTGCGCCGCGAAAGACTACCGATTCTGTCACCGCCGCCCCCTGTTGCGATCGCACGATATCAGTATAAGCCCGCCGCTCCCGCAAGGCACCCGTGGTTTCGGGACCGAGCAGGATGATGCAACGGGCCAATTCCGGCCGAATGACCCGGCCTAACGCCGGATGCGGCGACGCAGCGCCGATGAAGCGTCTTTCATCTTCGCGCAATCCGGGCAAAAGCTTGCGGGCGTATGGCGGGAGCGATGCTCGACGCGATGCACAAGGATCCGCAGATGAGCTGGGCTCCCGGCACGCCCGGGCCGGGAGCGGGCGCGCAACGGGGCTCCCGGCTCCTGGCCTGGGCGGCGGCGCGGCGCTCGACGCTGATGGCGGCCTTCACCCTGGCGATGCTCGGGCTCGCCGCGGTCGCGCTGGTGCGGCTGGCGTCGGAGACCAGCTACGAAGCGGTGGTCACAGCGCTGCTCGCGACCGAGACCTGGCGGCTCGCCGCGGCGCTGGCGCTGACCGCGGTGAGCTTCGCGGCGCTGACGCTCTACGACTACAACGCCTTCGCGGCGATCGGCCGGCCGCAGCCGTGGCGGCGGATCGCCCCGGGCGCGGTCGCCGCCTATGCGGTGGCGCAGACCGCGGGGTTCGGGCCCCTGAGCGGCGGCGCGATCCGGCTGCGGTACTATACCCCGCTCGGGATCACCCCGGCCGACATCACAAGGGTGGTGGCCTTCGTCACCGTCGCCTTCGGCGCCGGGCTCGCGGTCACCGCGGCGCTCGGCGCGCTCTGGGAGGCGCGCACGGTCGCGGGGTTGATCCAGGTCGGGCCGGGCTGGATCGTCGCCGCGGCGCTGGCCACCCTGGGCTGCGGCGGGGTCCTCCTCGCCGCGGGCGGGCGGCGGCTGGCGCCGGGCTTGCTCGCCGGCCGCGGCGTCATCCTGCCGGACCGCGGGATGATGCTGCGCCAAGTCGCGGTCACCGCACTCGACGTCGTCGCTGCGGCCGGGGTGCTCTGGGTGCTGCTGCCGTCGGGCGCGATCGGTTATCTCACGCTGTTGCCGCTCTTCGCGGTGGCGCTGGTGCTCGGCATCCTCAGCCACGTCCCGGCCGGGCTCGGGGTGTTCGAGGCGGTGCTGGTGGCCGCCCTCGGCCACGCCGCGCCGCCGGCCGGGATCCTCGCGGCGCTGATGCTCTACCGGCTGATCTACCAGGTGGTGCCGCTGGCGCTCGCCGCGGCCGGGCTGACCATCGCCGAGGCCCGCCGCTTCACCACCCGCGGGCCGGCGGCGGCGGCGCTCCGGGCGATGGCCGGCCTCGCGCCACAGGCGCTGGCGGCGCTGGCGCTGGTCCTCGGCGCGATGCTGGTATTCTCCGGGGTGACGCCGGCCCGCGGCATCGACCTCGCGTGGCTCGGCAGCTTCATCCCGCTGACCCTGATCGAGGGCGCGCATTTCCTCGCGACCGTGCTCGGCGCGCTCCTGATGATCTCGGCCCGCGGCATCGCCTTCCGGCTCGACGGCGCCTGGTGGACCGCGCTCATCGCGGCCTGCGCCGCACTGGTGCTGTCGCTGGTCAAGGCGGTGGCGATCTACGAGGCGGGCGCGCTCGCGCTCTTCGCCGTAGCGCTCGTCTTCACGCGCCATGCTTTCGACCGCAAGTCCTCGCTGCTCGCGCCGCGGCTGACGCCGCCCTGGACCGCCGCGGTCGCTGTGGTGCTGATCAGCGCGCTCGTCATCCTGCGCTTCGTCTTCGACCATGCCGAGTTCGGCGCCGAGAGCTGGCTGCGCTTCGAGATCTCGGCCGAGGCGCCGCGCGGCCTGCGCGCGCTCTTCGGGGCGAGCCTGCTCGCCGGGCTCGTCGCGACCTGGTCGCTGCTCCGCCCGACGCGGCAGCCGGTTCCGACCACCAGTCCGCAGGATTTGGCGCGGGCGGTGGCGATCGTCGACGCCCAGCCGGTGGCGGCGGCCAACCTGGTGCGGATGGGCGACAAGCGGCTGATCTTCTCCGACGACGACCGCGGCTTCGTGATGTACGGCGTCCAGGGCGGCTCGTGGATCGCACTCTTCGACCCGGTCGGGCCGCTCGAGCTCTGGCCGGAGCTGATCTGGAAGTTCGTCGAGACCGCCCGCCGCGCCGGCGGCCGGCCGGCCTTCTACCAGGCGACGCCGGAGCAGCTCGCGCTCTATGCCGATGCCGGGCTGCGCTTTTACAAGCTCGGCGAGCAGGCCCGCGTCGATCTCGCCGCCTTCGACCTCGCCGGCGGCCGCCGCGCCGGCCACCGCAACGTGCTGAGCCGCGGCGCGCGCGACGGGCTCGCCGTCGAAATCCTGGAGCCCCGCGATGTCGCGCCGCATCTCGCGACGCTGGCGGCGATCTCGGCGCGCTGGCTGGCGGCGCGCGGCGGCGGCGAGAAATCCTTCTCGCTCGGCGCGTTCGATCCCGGCTATGTCGCCGCGCAGCGCATCGCGCTCATGCGCCTCAACGGCGAGATCATCGCCTTCACGACCCTGATGGCGACGGCGGTGGGCGAGGAGACGGCGAGCGACCTGATGCGGCACGTCGACCCAATCCCCAATGTCGCGATGGAGTTCCTGTTTCTTCGGCTCTGCGAGATGCTGAAAGCCGAAGGCTGCCGCTGGTTCGACCTCGGGATGGCGCCGCTTTCCGGCATGTCCAACAGCGAGGCCGCGCCGCTCTGGCACCGACTCGGCGGAGCGATCTACGAGGAGGGCGTCCCCTCCTACAACTTCAAGGGGTTGCGCGGCTTCAAGAGCAAGCTCCAGCCGGAATGGCGGCCGCGCTACCTCGCGATCTCCGGCGCGGCGAGCCCGGCGCTGGTGCTGTTCGACGCCACGCGGCTGATCGGCCGCGCACCGAAGGAGAAGGCATGATGCGCCTGACCCCGGCCTCGGCCGTTCTCTTCGCGGCGCTGGCCGCCGCCGGCGCGCAGGCCGCGCCGCCGCACTTCGACACCGGCCAGATCCCGCACCCGCTGGTGCTCTTGCCCGACGGTCCGGCGCGCGATGCGGTCATGCTCTTTTCGTCGGAGGCCGGCTGGTCCGCCGCCGACGACGCCACCGCGGCGCGGCTGCGCGAAGCCGGCGCGGCGGTGGTCGGGATCGACCTGCCGAGCTACCTCGCAGCGCTGGATGCGCAGCAGAAGGAGTGCGTCTATCTCGTCGCCGATTTCGAGCAGCTCGGCCATGCGCTCGAGCGGGCGAGCGGCGCCACCGCCTTCCACGCGCCGCGCGTGGCGGGGAGCGGGCAGGGCGGGGCGCTGGCGCTCGACGTGCTGGCCCAGACCCCCGCCGACACCCTCGGCGGCGCGATCGCCGTCGATCCGGCCGCGGCGGTGCCGCTAAAGACCGCCCTCTGCACCAAGGCCGCGCGCACCCGGGGGCCCGACGGCTCGTCCTACGCCCTGCCCGCGGGCGCGCCGCCGGCGCCGCTGACGCTCCTGCTCAGCGCCGACGCGCCGGCGGCAAGCGGCGCGCGCGCCGCGGCGCTGACCGCGGCCGGCGTCGTCTTTGACCTCCGCCACGCCGGCGGAACCGCCGACCAGGCGCTCGCCGACGCGCTGATCGCCTCGGTGCCGGCCGCGGGCGACGCCGGCGACGCGCCATCGATCGTCGAGCTGCCGACCCGGCCCACCCGCGGCGCGATGGCGATCATGATCTCCGGTGACGGCGGCTGGCGCGACCTCGACAAGCAGGTCTCCGGCGCGCTGCAGGCGCGAGGCGTGCCGGTGGTCGGCCTCGACGCCCTGCGCTGGTTCTGGTCGGCCCGGACCCCGCAGGCGACAGCGGCCGAGATCGCGCATCTGATCGACGTCTATACCGAGCGCTGGGGCGTCGGGAAGGTGGTGCTGGCCGGCTACTCCTTCGGCGCCGACGTGCTGCCCGAGACCTACCTCGCGCTGCCGCCCGAGGCCCAGGACCGGGTCAGCCAGATCTCGCTCCTCGCCCCGTCGCAGCAGGCCGACTGGCAGATCACCGTCTCCGGCTGGCTCGGCGCCGCCTCCTCGAAGGCCCGCCCGACCGGCCCGGCGCTGGCGCGGATCCCGCCCGGCAAGCTGCAGTGCATCCAGGGCCACGGAGGAAAAGGACAGCGCCTGCCCGGCGCTCGCGCCTTCCGGCGTCGAGGTCATCGTCACCAAGGGCGGCCACCATTTCGACGGCGACTACAACGCCCTCGCCGGCGATATCCTCGACGGCCTCGGCCGGCGCAACACCACCGGGACCGCCGGCCAGTAGCGGCTCAGCCGTCGCGGAACGCCCGCATGAAATAGTCTTCCATCGGCTTGACGAAGTAGCTGAGCGCGCTGCGGTCGCCGGTGCTGATGAAGGACTCCACCGGCATGCCCGGCATCAGCGTCACCGCGCTCAGCTTGGCGATCTCGCCGTCGTCGATGGCGATGTCGGCCTTGTAGTAGCGCCGGCCGAGCCGCTGGTCCTCGAAGGCGTCGGCGGAGACCGCGGTGACATGCCCGCTCAGCTCCGGCGTCGTGCGCTGGTCGAAGGCGGAGAAGCGCAGCATCGCCTCCTGGCCGATCCGGACCTGGTCGATATGCGTCGGGTCGACCTGGGTGCGCACGATCAGCGGCGTGTCCTTGGGCACGATGTACATGACCGGCTCCGCCGGGCGGATCACCGCGCGCAGGGTGTCGGCGGTCGAGCCGTAGACGATGCCCGCGACCGGCGCGCGCAGGTTCAGCCGGGCGATCTCGTCGGTCAGCGACTGGCGCTTCTCGCGGGTCTCGATCTCGCGGAACTCCAGATCGCGCAGCTCGTCGATCGCCTCCTCGCGGGCCTTGGAGGTCAGTCGCACCCGCTCGATCTCGATCTCGGCGATCTTGCCGCGGTTCTCGGCGATCGAGGCCTCGGCCTGGCCGGCGGTGCCCTGCAGCCGCGCCAGCTCGCGCCGCGGCGTCAGCACCCTGGTCACCTCGGTCAGCCCCTGGTCGAGCAGCGTCTGCTGGCCCTCGATCTCGCGGCTCAGCAGGTCGATCTGGCCTTGCGTCGCCACCTGCAGCGCCGCGAGGCCGGCGTTCTGGTTGGTGATCTGGCGCTGCTGCTCGTCGAGCTGCGCCTCCTCCTCCGACTGCAGCTTCAGCCGGGCGGAGAACTGCTGCTGCTGCGCGGCGATCAGCGCGCGGATATCGGGCTTGTCGGACCGCGAGATGAGCTCGGGATCGAAGGTGATGGTGTCGAGCCCGTCGCGCTCGGCATTGAGCCGGCCCTTGCGCGCCAGCATCTCGAACCACTGGCCCTCGACGATGCCGAGCTGCGGGTAGAGATCGTCGCCCTGCAGCTCGACCAAGACGTCGCCCGCCTTGACCTCGTCGCCGTCGCGGGCGTGGATCGCCTTGATCACGCCGCCGGTCGGATGCTGGATGACCTGGCGGTTGCCCTGCACCTCGAGCGCGCCGGAGCCGACCACCGCACCGGAGATCTTGGTGACCGCACCCCAGGCGCCCATGCCGAAGACCAGCATGAAGAGCGTCAGATAGCCGGTGGTGAGCAGCCGGCCGACGTGCAGGTGGTGGCGCGCCGGCGTCGGGGCCGCGGCGGTGTTGGCGGTGTTGCCGGTCCTCACGGTGAGCGCCGGATTGGCGCTCCTCACGGTCAGCGCCGGATTGGCGGCCTTCACGGTCAAGGCGCGGCTGGGGGTGGTGGTCTTCACGGTCATCCCTGGGCCTCCTGGCCGCCGATGCGGCCGGCGACCTGGGCGTAGTTGCGCACATGCGCCTTCAGCACCTCGTCGCGCGGCCCGAAGGCCTTGGCGACGCCGCCTTCGATGATGAGGATCTGGTCGCACTCGGCGATGCCGGCCGGGCGGTGCGCCATGATGACGACCACCTTGTCCTCCGACTTCGCCTGGGCGATCGCGGCGTTCAGCGCGTCTTGGCCGGCGGCGTCGAGGTTGGAATTGGGCTCGTCGAGCACCATCAAGACCGGGTCGCCGTAGAAGGCGCGGGCGAGGCCGATGCGCTGCTTCTGGCCGCCCGAGAGCCGGGCGCCGCCGGCGGAGACCGGCGTGTCGTAGCCTTGCGGCAGGTCGAGGATCATCTCGTGCGCGCCGGCCTTCTTGGCGGCGGCGACGATCTTGACCGGGTTCGGGTTGTCCTGCAGCCGTGCGATGTTGTCGGCGACCGTGCCGTCGAAGAGCACCACGTCCTGCGGCAGGTAGCCGACGTAGCTGCCGAGCACGTCCGGCTCGTAGTGCGAGAGCGACGCGCCGTCGAGCCGCACCGTGCCGCCGCTCGGCCGCCAGATGCCGGTCAGCGCGCGCGCCAGCGTGGACTTGCCGGAGGCCGAGGCGCCGATCACCCCGAGCGCCTGGCCCGGCTTCAGCTGGAAATCGAGCATCCTGAGGCTCGCCTTCTGCTGCTCCGGCGGCACCACGGTGAGCTGGTTGACGTCGAGATAGGCGCGCGGGCGGGGCAGGGCGGTCTGGTCGGCCTGCTCCGGCGTGCCTTCGAGCAGCGTCTTGAGGTTGGCCCAGCCCTGCCGGGCGCGCAGCACCATCGGCCAGCCGGCGATCGCCTGCTCGACCGGCGACAGCGCGCGGCCGAGCAGGATCGAGCCGGCGATCATCGCACCCGCGCTCATCTCGCCCTGGATCACCACGTAGGCGCCGAGGCCGAGCATCACCGACTGCAGGAAATAGCGGAAGGTCTTGGTCGTCGTCGCGAACTGGCTGACGCGATCGCTGGAGGCGATCTGGGCGTTGACCGCGCGGGCGCGCAGCCCCTGCCAGCGCGAGAGCACCGCGCCGCGCATCCCGAGCGCGCCGACCATCTCGCTCTGCTGGCGGATGGTCTCGGCGAAGGCGTCGCCTTGCATCGTGGCAACGTGGGCCTCGCCCTCCGGCTTGCGGGTCAGCCGCTGGTTGAGGAAGGTGGCGAGGACCAGCAGCAGCATGCCCGCCACCGCGAGATGGCCGAGATAGGCATGGAAGCTGTAGATCGCCAGGAGGAAGAACGGCGCCCAGGGCATGTCGAAGACGGCGAAAAGCACCGGCGAGCCGGCGAGCCGCTGCACCGCCTCGAGATCCTTGAGCCCGGTCGAGGGCTTCGAGCGCTCGCTCGAGAGCACCGCCCGGCGCAGCGAGGCGCTGAACACCCGGGCGTCGAGGCGGTCCTGCACCGTCGCGCCGATCCGCGCCGCCACCCGGCCGCGGACATAATCGAGCATGCCCATGATCAGGTAGAGCAGCGTGACCAGCACGGTCAGCCCGAGCAGCGTCTCCTCGGACCGGCTGGGGATCACGCGGTCGTAAATCTGCAGCATGTAGAGGGGCGCGGTCAGCATCAGCAGGTTCACCACCGTGCTGAAGATGCCGATCGACCAGAAAAGCCCTGACAGACCCGTGAAACCCGCCTCGGGTCCGGTCGCGCTTGGTCTCACTTTTATCCCTCCTGGCGCCGGGCGCCCGAATGTCGTTGCGCCGCGTCATACATGCCCAAAATCGGTTACGGAACCCCGACCTGACGCGGCAATTCAACAGACTCTCAGTAAACTGCTCAGTTATAGCAGAAAAATCCGCTCGGCAAAAACCTGCTTACGCGGATTCACCCATTTTCGGTGCCGGCAACCTATGCGTGTGCCCTCAAGGCACCGCCTCGGGGGTGCGAATGATCGGCTGCATCGAATCGAACACCGTTTGAGGCAGGTGGCACTTGACCTTGTGCCCCGGACCGAGCTCGCGCATCGGCGGCACCTCGGTCTCGCATAGGTTGCCCGAAACCTGCGCCTTGCGCGGACAGCGGGTCTGGAACGGGCAGCCGGGGGGCGGGTTCACCGCCGAGGGAATGTCGCCATGCAGCACGATGTGCTGCTTCTCCACCGAGGTGTCGGCGATCGGCACCGCCGAGAGCAGCGCCTCGGTATAGGGGTGGTAGGGCGGGCCGAACACCTGGTCGGTGGTGCCGATCTCCACCACATGGCCGAGGTACATCACCATCACCCGGTCCGCGAGGTAGCGCACCAGCCCGAGGTCGTGGCTGATGAAGAGCATGGTCGAGCGGCGGGTGCGCTGGATGTCCATCAGGAGCTCGGCCACCGCCGCCTGCACCGACACGTCGAGCGCGGAGACCGGCTCGTCCGCCACCACCACCTGCGGCGCCCCGGCGAAGGCGCGGGCGATGCCGATGCGCTGCTTCTGGCCGCCCGAGAGCTGGCGCGGCATCCGGCGGGAGAAGGCGCGCGGCAGCTTCACCAGGTCGAGCAGCTCGAACATCCGCTGCTCGCGCTCGCCGTTGTTCTTGCCGACGTGGAATTTCTCAAGCACCCGAATGATCTGGCCGCCGATGCTGTGGCTGGGGTTCAGCGTGTCGAACGGATTCTGGAACACCATCTGGATCGAGGCGACGGTGCGGGTGGCCCGCCGGTCGATGCTCTGGCTGCCGATCTCGAGGTTGCCGAGGCTGATGGTGCCCTCGGTCGCGGTCTCCAGCCCGAGCAGCACCTTGGCGAGCGTGGACTTGCCGCAGCCGCTCTCGCCGACGATGGCGAGCGTCTCGGCCTCGCGCGCCTCGAAGCTCACCGCCTCGTTGGCCTTGACCACCCTTGTGTCGCCGCCGAAGAGCGCGCTCGAGCCGACCTCGTAGTATTTCTTCAGGTTATCGACGCTGATCACCACGTCGCCGAACGCCGCCGCCGCGACCCCTTCCTTGGCCGGCGGCGGCGCGTTCCAGTCGATCTCGCGGAAGCGCAGGCAGCGGCTGGCGTGGGTCGGGGTGACCGGCAGCATCGGGATATCCTGCGCGTCGCAGCGGCCCTTCTCGAAGTAGCTGCAGCGCGGCCCGAAGTTGCAGCCTGGCGGCCGCTCGTGGGGCAGGGGGAAGTTGCCCGGAATCGACATCAGCGGCCGGCTGAGCTTGTCCGCACCCGGCAGCGGGATCGAGCGGAAGAGCCCCTGGGTGTAGGGATGCCGCATCTCGTCGAAGACTTCCGCGATCGGCCCGGTCTCCACCGCCTCGCCGGAATACATCACGCAGATCCGGTCGCAGGTCTCCAGCACCAGCCCGAGGTTGTGGCTGATGAAGAGCATCGAGGTGCCGAACTCGCGCCCGAGGTCCTTCACCAGATCGACGATCCCCGCCTCGACCGTGACGTCGAGCGCGGTCGTCGGCTCGTCGAGGATCAGGAGCGCCGGCTCCGACATCAGCGCCATCGCGATGACGATCCGCTGCTGCTGTCCGCCGGAAAGCTGGTGCGGATAGCTGCCGAGAATCCGCTGCGGATCGGGCAACCGCACCGCATCGACCACCTTCAGCGCCCGCGCCCGCGCCTCGGCCGCGCTGGCGCCGGCATGGATCATCGGCACTTCCATCAGTTGCCGCCCGACCTTCATCGCCGGGTTGAGACTCGCCATCGGCTCCTGGTAGATCATCGCGATCTCCGAGCCGCGGAGCTTGCGCAGCTCCTCCTGCGACATGGTGGTGAGCTCGCGCCCCTTGAAGCGGATCGAGCCGCCGACGATATGCCCGCTCTTGCCGAGATCGCGCATCACCGCCAGCGCCACCGTCGACTTGCCGCACCCGCTTTCACCCACCAGCCCCAGCGCCTTGCCCGCCTCGACGCTGGCCGAGAAGTTCATCACCGCCGGGATCTCGCCGGCGCGGGTGAAGAACGAGATCGACAGATCCTCGATCTGCGAGGATCGGCGCGGCGGGGGCGGTCTGGGGTCCGGTCATTTCAGCTTCATCACCAGCGAATAATGGCGGATATGGCCTTTCTCGACGTTCTTGAGATAGACCCGGATCGTGTAGTTGCCACCGCGCGGGATCTTGATCCCGATGGGATAGTTCCCGCTCTTCGCGCTGTTGTAGAGCGTGCTCCGGCCGCCCGGCGTCTGGATCTTGAAATAGACCTTGTCGCTTTTCGACGAGAGCGACACGTCCAGCTTCTGACCCTTGGACGCCGGATAAATGTAGTCGCGAACCTGCGGCCCGTTCAGCTTGTCGCTATACGCCGCGACCGGCACGCCGGCCGCGATGTAGATGGTCTCGTTCGACTTCGCCGCGGACGGCACCGGGGCAGCCCCCAGAACCAGCGCAGCGGCCAACAAGGCGAAAACCAGACGCATTCCGGCTAATCCTTCAGCGTTTGCTCGCGCAGCGCATCGGCGAGCAGGTTCAGCCCCAAGACCAGGCTCATGAGCGCGAGCGCCGGCGGCAGGGCAGGGTGGATGAAGACGCGCAAGAGCTTCCTCCCCTCGTTGATCGTCGAGCCCCAGTCCGGCGACTCCGGGCTCACCCCGAGCCCGAAGAACCCCAGCGTCCCGAGCAGGATCGTCGTATAGCCGATCCTGAGGCAGGCATCGACGATCAGCGGCCCGCGGGCGTTCGGCAGGATCTCCCACATCATCGTGTACCAAGGCCGCTCGCCGCGGGTCTGCGCCGCCGCGACATAGTCGCGGGTCTTGATGTCGAGGGTAAGCCCCCGCACGATGCGGAACACCGTCGGCGAGGTGACGAAGACCACCGCGAGAAAGATGTTGAGCGTATTGGCGTCCATCCTGAGCCACCCGGTCGGAATCCCAGAGCCCGGTCAGCCCGAGATAGCCGAAGCCGCCGATCAGAAGCACCGGCGCCAGGTAGAACCACAGCACCTCCGGCCGGTCGCGGAACCGGCTGAAGAAGAACACCGTGACGAACACCACCGGAAAGATGAAGAGCACCGCCGCCATCGTCGCCGGGATCGGCGTCTCGCGGATCTCCGGCGTCACCAGGAGGTAGAAGAGCAGGATCACCGGAAACGCCAGCACCAGGTTGGCGAGAAAGCTCAAGCTGGTGTCGAGCCAGCCGCCGAAATACCCCGCCGGCAGCCCCAGCGTGATGCCGATCATATAGGCGAACAGCGTCGCGAACGGTGCGATCGCCATCACCGTGCGGCTGCCATAGACCATCCGGCTGAAGACGTCGCGCCCCAGCGCGTCGCCGCCGAAGAGATACGGCAGCCCGCTCTCGGCCTCGATCACCCCGGGCGCCTTGTTCTGCAGCGCGCGGAACTGCACGTAAGGATCGAACACCGCGACGTGGTTGGCGAGGATCGCGGTCAACAGCCAGAACAGCACCAGCCCGAAGCCGATCATTCCGACCCCGGAATCGAAGATCCGCCCGTAAGTGCTGAGCCGGCGCCGAAAGACGAAGCTCACCACCATGATCACCAGCATCGCGATCCAGACCGGCAGGAACTGCCCTAGCGTCCGCGAGATGATGGCGCCGGTCGAGAGAAATTCGAGCTCCATCAGCCGCTCACCCGGATGCGCGGGTTCAGGTACACATAGCCGATGTCGGAGATCAGCTGCGTCACCAGCACGATCACCACCGCGACGATCGAGCAGGCGAGGAGCAGGTTGATGTCGTTGTTCGCCGCCCCCTCGATCAGGAGCCAGCCGAAGCCGCGATAGTTGAACAGCGTCTCGACGATGACCACGCCGGTCAGCAGCCACGGGAACTGCAGCATGATCACGGTGAAGGGCGCGATCAGCGCGTTCCTGAGCGCGTGCTTCACCACGATGCCGCGAAAGCTCACGCCCTTCAGCCGCGCGGTGCGGATATACTGCTGGGTCATCACCTCGGCCATCGAGGCGCGGGTCATCCGGGCGATATAACCCATGCCGTAGATGGCGATGGTCAGCACCGGCAGCGCAAAGGTATAGAGCGTCGGCCCGTCTTCCGCCGCCTTGGTGGCGGAGCCGGAAAACCATTGCAATCCAACCATCTGGCTCGCGAAGATCACCGTCAGCACCACCCCCGAGACATACTCCGGGGTCGAGGTGGTGGCGATCGCGACCGTGGAGAGCACCCGGTCCTGCGCCGAGCCCTCGCGCATGCCGGCGAGAACCCCGAGCAGCAACGCGCTCGGGATCATCACCACCAGCACCCAGAACATCAGGACCGCGGTCAGCCGCAGCCGCGGCCAGAGCACCTCGGCGACCGTGGCGTTGAACCGCGAGGAATGCCCGAAGTCGCCGCGCACGGCACCGCCCAGCCACTCGCCGTAGCGCATCAGGAACGGCCGGTTGAAGCCGTTCTGGTCGAGCCAGACCTCGACCTGCTGCTCGCTGATCCGGCTGCCGGTCTGCTCCTTGGCGAGCTTGACCAGGTTCGGCTTGAGGTTGACCAGCGCGAAGACGATCAGCGTCAGGCAGAGCGCGGTCAGCAGCATCACGCCCAGGCGTTTGAGCAGGAAGGCGATCATCCCGGCCTCGTTGACTGCTGGCGCGGCTTGCCGGCCCGGCGGAGGCGCCGGGCCGGGTGGCGGGGCAGGGCGATCAGGTGGCCAGCCAGGTCCGTTCCAGGTGGATCTCGAAGGTCGGATGCATCACGAGGCCGTTCACGTCCTGGGTCATGTGCCGGAAGGTCGAGCGCCAGTAGGGCTGCACGATGATCCCCGAAGTCCTGGATGATCTTCTCCATCTTGCCCATCAGATCCCGCCGCTGGTCGGCGTCGGCGATGGCATAGGCCTGGGTCAGCAGGTCATCGAACTCCTGATTGGCGAAGGCGGTCTCGTTCCACGGCACCCCGGTGCGGTAGGCGAGGTTATAGACCTGCACCCCGAGCGGGCGCATGTTCCACTCGGTCGAGGAGAAGGGATAGCCGGTCCAGTTGTTCCAGAAGGTGTTGCCCGGCAGCACCGTGCGCTTCACGTTCAGCCCGGCGTCGCGCATCTGTGCCGCCACCGCGTCGCAGCTGTTGCGGTTGAAGTCGTCGTCGAGCGAGATCAGCTCCAGCTCGGTGTCGGCCTGGCCGGACTCGGCCATCAGCGCCTTGGCCTTCTCCGGATCGCGGGCGATCGGGGGCAGGGCGAAATACTCCGGGTGCATCTTCGCCGACATGGTGGTTCTGCGCCAGCCGGCCCGAGCCCCTGATAGCCGAGATCGAGCACGGTGGCATTGTCGACCGCGAGCTGCACCGCGTTGCGCACCTGCTGATTGTCGAACGGCGGCTGCTTGACGTTCATCCGCACGCAGATGGTGTTGGCGGTCACCGCCTCCGACTTGGTGAGCCCGAGCCCGTCGAAGATCTCGACATAGCTCGGCGGCGTCTCGTAGCTGGTGTGGATCTCCTCGGCCTCGTAGGCGGCGATCGTCGCCGACGGATCGGTGCCGTAATCGATGATACTCGACGCCGTCGAGGAACACCGGCCCCATGCCATCGACGGCGTCGCCCCACCAGGCGCCGTTGGTGCGCCGCTTGATAGACCCCGCGCACGCCGACCTCGCTCGAGACCAGCTCCCAGGGCCCGGTGCCGATCGGGTTGGCGGTGAGATCGGCGCCGGTCTCGTCGAAGCTGCGGTGCACGATCAGCGCGGGATAGTCGGCGAAGTTCGGCACGATGGTGATGTCGGGATTGGCGAGGTGCAGCTTGACGGTGAAGTCGTCGACCTTCTCGATCGCGCCGTCGCGGGCGCCGAAGATCTCGCGGGTCTGCTCCTCCTGGACGGTGGTGCCGTCGTCCTTCTTCACGTCGCCCATGAACTTCTCTTCGCCCTTCTTCTCGATGAGCGGCGCCATCCGCGTCGCCATCGAGTTGTTGGGCACGTGGCTCTCGCACCAGCGGGCGAGGTTGAAGACCACGTCGTCGGCGGTGAAGGCGTCGCCGTTGGTCCACTGGGCGGTCTTGCGGACGTGCAGCGTGTATTCGGTCGCGTCCGTAATTGACTTCCCAGCTCTCGATCAGCCACGGCTCGAAAGTGAAGTCGGCGGAATAGCGCACCAAGGGCTCGCAGAGCAGCCGCGCCTGGTTGCCTTTCTGCGACCAGTCGAAGATCCGCGGATCGTCGAGCCGCATCACCGCCTGGGCGATCTTGATGGTGCCGCCGGGGGTGCCGACCGAGTCCTGGGCGCGGACCGGAGCCGCGAGGCCGAGCATCGCGTAGGCGGCCGGGCCGGTCACCCCGAGCGCCGTGGCGGTGGCCAGGAACTCGCGGCGGCTGAGCTTGCCCTGGCGCGCTTCCTCGGCAAGTCCCGGTACCGCGGGATGCACCGGCTTGCCATTGATGGTCGCTGTGCTCATCATCTTCTCCCCTTGGCATCGCTTGTTTTCGGACCCCGCGGCATTGCAGAGCTATTTCCGCTGCACGTCAACCGCTGATCTGGCGGCCCGGCTCCGTGGTCTGCGCACAATTCCGAGCAGGGGCCACGATTTGCCGAGTGGTGGCGAAGCCGCTTTCGCGCCGGTAAGTCGGATAATCAAGATTATGTTACAGAAGCTTGGACGAGCCCGATGCCGCCGCGGCCCGTCCTGATCGCCGGTCCCACCGCCAGCGGAAAGTCCGCGCTGGCGCTGAGGCTGGCCGAACGCGACGGCGGCTGCGTGATCAACGCAGACGCCGCGCAGGTCTACGCCTGCTGGCGCGTGCTGACGGCGCGGCCCGGTCCCGACGATCTCGCCCGCGCGCCGCACGCGCTCTACGGCCACGTCTCCTGCGCCACGCGCTACTCGGTCGGCGCCTGGCTGCGCGACGCCACCGCCGCGATCGACGCCGCGCGCGCCGGCGGCCTCCGCCCGATCATCGTCGGCGGCACCGGGCTTTACCTCGGCAGCCTGACCGACGGTCTCGCCGACATCCCGGCGATCCCGCCGGAGATCCGGCAGCGCTCCGAGGCGATGCTGCGCGACGGCGACCTGGACCGGCTCCTCGAGACCCTGGCGCGCGACGATCCCGCGACCTTGGCGCGGATCGACCGCAACAACCCGATGCGCGTCCAGCGCGCCTGGGAAGTCCTGACCGCGACCGGCCGCGGCCTGTCGGACTGGCACCGCACCGCACGACCCCCGATCCTCGCCGCCGGCGATTGCGTCCGCCTGGTTGTTGAGCAAGATTTAGTTACGCTTAACAGCCATATAGAGTCGAGATTTAAGACAATGCTGGATGACGGCGCCCTCGCCGAGTGCGCCGCTTTCATCCGCGACGGCTACGACCCGCAGTCTCCCGCCGGCCGCGTCCTCGGTGCCGCGCCGCTGATCGCGCACCTGCGCGGCCAAACCACCCTCGAAGCGGCCACAACCGCCAGCCTCACCGCCACCCGCCAGTTCGCCAAGCGCCAGCGCACCTGGCTACGCAACCGGATGCCCGACTGGACCCGGATCGCCCCCGGGGCCCTCGGGGACATTCCGGGACGTTAACGAACGGGCGAAAACCCGAAAACATCCAGATGGTTTCCAGATGCTTTCAAGATGCAAAGAAGATCGTCCAAACCTCTGTTAACACACGAGCAATCTGGCCAGACTCAGTGCAGCGCCAAAAACTGGCTCCGATCCCGGTCCGTCCAGCGCACCCCGACCTCGTAGCCGCCATCGGTCTGCGTCTCCGACCGCACCAGCTTGCGGTCGAACAGCCACGCCCGCTTGCGCCCCTGATCGAAGCCGAGGCTCACGGTTTCCTCGACCACCGGCTCGGCCACATCCGCCGCCACCGCCTCGAGGAGCGCCGGAACCCCCTCCCCGCTCAGCGCCGAGATCACCACCACCCGTGGTGTCCGTCCGGCAATCAACCGCAACGCCTCGGCTTCCGCCGGCGGCAGCGCGTCGATCTTGTTCCAGACTTCGATCATCCCCGCCTGCCCCGCCTGGTCGATCCCGAGCTCGGCCAGGATCGTGCGCACATTCTCCGCCTGCCCCTCGCTCTCGCGATGCGACACGTCGCGCACGTGCAAAATCAGATCCGCCTCCAGCACTTCCTCCAGCGTGGCGCGGAACGCCGCCACCAGCTGATGCGGCAAATCCGAAATGAATCCAACGGTATCCGACAAAATCGCCCGCTTGCCCCCCGGCAGCTCGACCGCCCGCATCGTCGGATCGAGCGTCGCGAACAGCATGTCCTTGGCAAGCACGCCAGAGCCGGTCAACCGGTTGAAAAGCGTTGACTTTCCAGCGTTGGTATAGCCGACCAGCGCCACGACCGGATAGGCGAGCCGCTGCCGCGCCCGGCGATGCTGACCACGGGTGCGCACCACCTTCCCGAGCGCCTGCTTGATCTTCTGGATGCGCTCGTCGAGCGCCCGGCGGTCCGCCTCGATCTGCGTCTCGCCGGGGCCGCCGAGAAAGCCGAAGCCGCCCCGCTGCCGCTCGAGGTGGGTCCAGCTCCGCACCAGCCGCGACTTCTGGTAGCTCAGGTGCGCCAGCTCGACCTGCAGTACGCCCTCGCGGGTCTGCGCCCGGTCCCCGAAGATCTCGAGGATCAGCCCGGTCCGGTCGAGAACCTTGACTTTCCACAGCTTTTCGAGATTGCGCTGCTGCACCGGCGACACCGGACCGTTGATGACCACCAGCCCGACCTCGCGGTCGGTGATCATCGCGGCCAACGCCTCGATCTTGCCTTTGCCGAACAAGGTCCCGGCCCGCGCCTTCGGCAGCGGCACGGTCTCGGCGCCGACCACGTCGAGATCGAGCGCATCGGCGAGGCTCACGGCCTCTCCCAGCGCGTCCGCGGGATCGCGATCGGTTCCTTTCGGCCGGACGGGATGCAGCACCAGGGTACGCATCCGGGATGTAGCTTCAGTGATCTTCGGCCTCGTAGAGCGTGATGGGCTGCGACGGCATGACCGTCGAGATCGCGTGCTTATACACGAGTTGCGACTGGCCGTCGCGACGGAGCAGCACGCAGAAGTTGTCGAACCAGGTGATGACGCCCTGCAGCTTGACCCCGTTCATCAGGAAAATCGTGACGGGGACCTTTGCCTTGCGGACGTTGTTGAGAAATGCGTCTTGCAGATTCTGTTTGTCGGCAGCCATTTTTTCAGCCCTAAGTTGTATAACGACCACCAACTCGGTGGCCCCTGTTGTTCTTGCGGTAAGTATGGGTGGACAGTCCGGTCATTTCCAGAGCGCTGCCGGATTTTCCCGGCGTTTTCGCGCATTGTGGCTTCGAGGCCGAACGCGGCGTCACCGCCGCCAGGAGCTCGGGTTGAAGAGCGCGATGATCACCAGCGCCTCCATGCGCCCAACGATCATCGCCGCGCAGAGGACCCGCCTGCGCCACGCCGGAAGGCTCGGTGTAGCCGAGGCCGGGATCGAGAATCTGCACCGCCGGCCCCGTGGTGGTGAGCCCGGCCACCGCCAGCCCGAGGCTGCGCTCGAAGCTGAGACCGGTGGCGGAGAGCGCGAAGCCCGCCGCGCCGGATGCCCACCACAACCGCACGTAGCGTCGAGAAGAGCTCCGAGAGCTGCCGCAGCGCGAGCCGCTGCATCACCGGGTCGGCCACCGCATACTCCGGCGAGATCACCACATCGACCGGCAGATGGTCGCGGCGGTAGAGATCGGAATAGATCGCGTTGAGATAGGCCGGCGCTCGCAGCCGCGCGATCTTGCGCGGCACCGAGAAGATCGAATGCGCGACCTGGCAGACGACCATGTTCACTTCGTCCGACTGGGTTGGGGCGATCACCATGTCGGCATCACGCGCGCCGGCCTTCTCCAGCACGTCGGGGTGCGAGGCGAAGCCGGCGACGCCGCTGACGTCATAGGCATCGGTGATGCGCCGAACCAGGCCCGCGTTGTTGTCTATGATGGTGACGTCGTTCGCGCCTTCCTCGCGCGCAAGATGGCGGGCGATCTGGCCGCCCACCTGCCCTGCCCCGCAGATGATGATCTTCATGCTATTGGCCCGCCGGGTCCGGCGCCTCTAGGCGTGCGCCTCCGCCTCCTCGGCGCGCTCGGTGCGGCCCGCCGCGATCACGTTCAGCGACTTGAGCTTGCGATGCAGCGCTGAGCGCTCCATGCCGACGAAGTTGGCGGTGCGCGAGATATTGCCGCCGAAACGGTTGATCTGCGCCACCAGATACTCGCGCTCGAACATCTCGCGTGCCTCGCGCAGCGCCAGGCCCGCAAAGGCCGCACCGAGCATGCCGTTGACGGCGCTGCCGTTCGGCGGCGCCTCGAGCACCAGCTCTTCCGGCTCGATGGATCCGTGCTCCGGTCCGAGGATCAGCGCGCGCTCCAAGGTGTTGCGGAGCTGGCGGACGTTGCCCGGCCAGCGCATGGTCTGGAGCTGCGCCTCCGCCTCGGGGGCGAGCTCGCGAAGTGGCAGCCCCTGGACCGCGTTCAGCTCATCGAGGAAGTGCCGCGCCAGATCGGGAATGTCCTCACGCCGCGCCTCAAGGCCCGGCACGCTGACCGGGACCACGTTCAGCCGGTGGAAAAGCTCGGTGCGGAACCGGCCGGCCTGGACCTCGCGGGCCAGCTCGCGCGTGGTGGCCGAGATCACGCGGACATCGACCCGCACTGTGTTCGCGCCGCCGACGCGCTGGAAGGCCTGATCGACCAGCACCCGGAGAATCTTCGACTGGGTGCCCGGCGGCATGTCGGCCACCTCGTCGAAGAACAGGATTCCGGTGTGTGCCCGCTCGAACAGTCCGGGCTCGACGCCGCGCTCGGCGCTTTCCCGGCCGAACAGGACCTCCTCCATCTGTTCGGCGCCGATGGAGGCCGAGTTGACGATGACGAACGGTCCCTTCGCCCGTTCTGAGTTCCGATGCAGGTAGCGCGCCGCCACTTCCTTGCCTGAGCCCGCCGGGCCCGACAGCATTACGCGGCTGTTGGTGCGTGCGACCTTGTCGAGCTGCTGCTTCATGTGGCGGAATGCCGGGCTTGCCCCGATCACTGCGTGATTGCCGCCGTCGCGTCCTTTGAGCGCCGCGTTCTCGCGCCGGAGCCGCGAGGTCTCCAGCGCCCGGCCGATCACCACCATCAACTGGTCGATGTTGAACGGCTTCTCGATGAAGTCGTAGGCGCCCTGCTTGATCGCCGCCACCGCGATCTCGATGTTGCCGTGACCCGAGATGATCACCACCGGGATCGACGGATTGTCGCGCCGCACCTGCTTCAGGATGTCGATGCCGTCCAGCCGGCTGTCCTTCAGCCAGATGTCGAGGATGATCAGGTCCGGCGCGGCGTGGTCGATTTCGCCGACCGCCGAATCGCTGTCCCAGGCCAATCGAACCCCGTGGCCTTCGTCCGTGAGAATGTCGCCGATCAGCGCCCTGATGTCGGGCTCGTCGTCCACCACGAGAATGTCAGTCATCGCATGCCTTCCCTCAACTTTTGTGTGATTTTGCTCTTCTCGTCGCCTTCCCATCCGTGCTCGGGCAGCGCCTGCGGCAGCACGATCCGCGCCCATGCGCCAGGCCGCACGTTTCCTTCGAAGACCGGCGCCGGCATCAGCTCGAGCGTGCCGTCGTGCTCCTCGATGATCTTCTTGACGATCGGCAGGCCGAGGCCGGTGCCCTTCGCGCGATGGGTGACGTAAGGCTCGAACAGCCGCGCCGGCTGATCCGGCAGGCCGGTGCCGTTGTCGATGATGTCGATGACCAGCTGGCTCGGCTCGGCGGCCAGATTGATGCGGATCTCTCCCGCGGGCGAGGCAGGATCGGCGACCAGCCGCTCCTCGATCGCCTCGGCGGCGTTCTTAAGCAGGTTGGTGAAGGCCTGGTTGATCATCGTGCCGTCGAGATGTGCTAGGACCGCCGGGTCTGGAAGGGTCAGCGCGTAATGAATATCGGGACGGGCGGATTCCTGCAGAAGCACCGCCTCGCTGACCAGCTTGCCAAGATCGAGCGCCCGGCGCTCGGGCGCGGGCATGCGCGCGAACTTGGAGAATTCGTCGACGATGCGGCGCAGGTCGCTGGTCTGGCGCACGATCACGTCGGCGTACTGCTCCAGCGCCTTCCGGTCCTCGCCCGCCACCATCGGCCCGAATTTGCGCCGCAGCCGCTCGGCCGACAGCTGAATTGGCGTCAGCGGGTTCTTCACTTCGTGCGCGATGCGCCTGGCGACGTCGCCCCAGGCCGCCATGCGCTGCGCCACGACGAGATCGGTCACGTCGTCGAACGACACCACGTATCCCTCGAGCCCGCCATCGTCCGCGTGCCGCGCCGCGACGCGGACCAGAAGGTCCCGCTCGCGCCCCTTGCGCCGGAGCCTGACTTCGGCCTGGGCCAGGCTGCCCTTTTTTGTGTCAAGCCGGCGCAAAAGCTCCGCGAACTCGGGCACCGACCCCACCAGCGACTGGCCGCCCGCCGCGTCGCGGTCGATGTCGAGCAGCGCCGCCGCCGCCGCGTTCATCATCTCGATCCGTCCGCTGCCATCGAGGCCGACCACGCCCGCCGTCACGCCCGACAGCACGGAGTTGAACAGTCGGCGCCGGCGCTCGGTCTCGGCGTTCGCGGCGATCAACGCGTCGCGCTGGCCTTTCACCTGGCGGGTCATCTCGTTGAAGGTGCGGCCGAGCAGCGCGATCTCGTCGTCGCCCTTCTCCTCGCGCACCTTGACGTCGAGATCGCCATGACCGACCCGCTCGGCAGCGCCGGCAAGGCGCCCGACCGGGCGGGCGAGCCGCTCGGCGAACCAGAGCCCCATCCACATAGCCGCCAGGATCACCACCAGAGCGAAGCCGAGATAGATCAGCGCGAACTCGAAGAGCAGCCGACCACGGTCGGCTTCGAGCTGCTGGTAGAGGCGGACCGTCTCCTGCGTCTCGTCGAGCAGGCTCAGAATCTTGCCGTCAACCTCGCGACTGACGTAGAGGAAATGGTCGGGGAAGGCCGCCAGCTGAAGCAGCGCCCAGAACTCATTGTTCTCCCAGTCCTGGATGATGACGACTTCGCCGGTCCGCGCCTTCGCGATGTCCTCCGGTGACGGCGGCGTGTACCAAAAAAGGTAGCTCCGCTCGCCGCGGGCGCGCAGCTGGCCATCGCCGTCGATGATGTAGGCCTTGGGCAGCGCGCGCTGCATCTGCTGCTGGCCGCGGGTCAGGAGGTCGCGCAGCTCGCCTCCGGCAAGCAAGGGGTTCTGTGCCTTCTGCGCATCGAGGAAATCCCCAAGGACCCGAGCGTCGCTCTGCAGCGTGACCCGGTGCTCCTCCTCATACGCCTGGGCAGCGGCCATCGAGTTGGCCACCACGTTGTGCACCCGGTCTGAGAACCAGCCCTCCAGCCCGAAGTTCAGCGTGATCGTGGCAAAGACCGCGACCAGGACGGTTGGGATCAGCGCGATGGCGGTGAAAAAGCGCACCAACCGCATGTGGAGCTTGGAGCCCGCCGAGCGGCGTCGACGCTCGGCGATCATCCCAGCGATGCGCTGCGCCACGAAGGCCGCTACCACCAGGGCATAGACGAAGTCGGCCAGCAGCACCGGGCGAAGCATCTTGCCGCTGCCGAACCACTGCATCTCGCTCAGGGCCGCGAAAGTGGCGACGGCCAGCAGCGGCCCGAACGCCACCATCGTCCAGAAGGTCACCTGCCGGAGGCTGTGGCGGCTGCGCCAACGCGCCAGACGGAGTCCGGCGTGGGTCAGTTCGTGGCTGCGCATTCTACGTGACGCTTCGATCCTGCTCGACTGTGGCCTTCTTACATCATTCTTTTGCCACGTGTAACCCTTATGTCGAGATCCTTGATCTTCTTGCGCAGCGTATTCCGGTTTATGCCGAGAAGCTCTGCCGTGCGCACCTGGTTGCCGCGGGTCGCCGACAGACTGAGCGCGATCAGCGGCAGCTCCATCTCCTTGAGGATGCGATCATAGAGGCCATCCGGCGGCAGGCTGTCGCCGTGGAGGTCGAAGTACCGTCGCAGGTGCGCCTCGATCGCATGCGCGAGCCGCTGCGGCTGCGCGCCTTGCGGGCTTGCTCCCGAGCTTGGCCGCGCCGAGATCTCCTGGCTGACCACGGCGCCCGAAATCACGTCGTCCGGGCAGAGCACGCAGAGCCGCCGCATCAGGTTCTCCAGCTCGCGCACGTTGCCGCTCCAGTCCTGCTTCTTCAGGATCTCGAGCGCCTCCTTGGCGATGGTCTTGTGCGGCAGTCCTTCCGTCTCGGCTTTGCGCAGGAAGGCCCGTGCCAGGTCAGGCACGTCCTCCAGCCGCTCGCGCAGCGGCGGCAGCCGGATCGGCACGACATTCAGCCGGTAAAAGAGATCCTCGCGGAACCGCCCCTCGTTGATCAGAGTCCGCGAGATCCTGATGCGTCGCCGCGATGATCCGCACGTCCGCGGTCTGCACCTCCCGGCCGCCGACCCGCGTGAACTCGCCCTCCTGCAGCACCCGCAGCAGCCGGGTCTGGGCATCGAGCGGCATGTCGCCGACCTCGTCGAGAAAGAGCGTCCCGCTCCGCGCCTGCTCGAACTTGCCGGCCATCGCCCGGTCGGCGCCGGTGAACGCGCCCTTCTCGTGGCCGAAGAGCTCGCTCTCGATCAGATCGCGCGGGATCGCCGCCATGTTGATCGCCACGAACGGCCCGTTCTTGCGCAGACCGTAGTTGTGGAGCGCACGGGCCACCAGCTCCTTGCCGGTGCCGCTCTCGCCGGTGATCATCACGCCGAGATCGGTGTTCATCAGCCGGGCGAGAATGCGGTAGACCTCCTGCATCGCCGGCGATCGGCCGATAAGCGGCAGGTTCTCGGCCTGCGCCGGCTCGTCGTCGGCGACCGGCAGCCGCCGGGTCCGGTGGTTCAGGGCCTTCGCGACCTGCCCCAGCACCTCCTTCAGGTCAAAGGGTTTCGGCAGATACTCGTACGCACCGACCTCGGCCGCACGGATCGCTGTCATCACCGTGTTCTGAGCACTCATCACGATGACCGGGAGCTCCGGCCGGCGCTTGCGGATCGCCGGCAGGAGATCGAGCGCGTCGCCGTCCGGCATCATCACATCGGTGACGACGACATCGCCTTCCCCCTCCTCGATCCAGCGCCAGAGTGTGGTGGCGGTGCCGGTGGCGCGCACCCGACATCCGGCGCGGGTCAGCGCCTGGGCGAGAACGGTGCGGATGGTGCGGTCGTCGTCCGCGACTAGGATGGTCCCTTCCATTGCCTAGTCCCCCACTTCCGCAGGGTCGGTCCCGCCGCGCCACACCGGCAGCCTGACGCGGAACCGCGTCCGCCCCGGCCGACTGTCGCACTCGACGACGCCGCCATGGTCGGCGACGAACTTCGATACTAGCGACAGCCCGAGTCCGGTGCCGTTCACCTTGGAGCTGACGAAGGGATCGAATACGTCGCGGATCAGGTTCTCCGGGATCCCGGGGCCGTTGTCGGCGATCGTGACCAGAAGCGGCAGGCTCTCGCTCTGCTGGCCCGGTCGGGCCATCTTCACACCTGGCCGGTAAGCGGTCGAGATCGAGATGGCGCCACCGACGCGCGGCACCGCCTCGGCGGCATTCTTGAGCAAGTTCTGAAACACCTGCAGCAGCTGGTCCGGATCACCCGCGGTCGGTGGCAGCGAGGGATCGAAATCCTCCGAGAAGCGGGCATGTGCGGCAAAACCCGCCTGCGCTGCCCGTCGCGCCCTGTCGAGCACGTCGTGGATGTTGAGCGCCCGCCGCTGCGCCGGCCTCAGGTCACCGAACTGCTCAACCCGGTCCACCAGCTTGCCGATCCGTGCCGCCTCGGCCTGGATCAGCCCCGTCAGCTCGCGGTCGGCATCGCCGAGGCTCATCTCCAGAAGCTGCGCGGCTCCGGAGATGCCGGCCAGCGGATTGCGGATCTCGTGCGCCAGCATCGCCGCCATACCGGTGACCGACCGCGCCGCCGAGCGGTGGCCGAGGCTGCGGTCCATCTTCTCCGCCATGCCCTGCGGATGCATAAGGATCAGTACTTCGCCGTCAGCATCGCCTAGCGGCGTGGCATGGACGTTCTGAAGCTCGGGCCGCTGCTCCGCCCAGCCCACCATCACATTGTACTGCGCCACCGAGACGCCGTTGCGCCGCGCCTGCCCGACCACGTCGAGCACGGCGCTGTCGTCGCCGAGAAACCGACCAAGTCGCCGTCCGGTCATCTGGCGCAACGAGGTCGCACCAAAACTCTCCGTCGCCGCGTTGGCAGTCACGATAGCATCATTTCCGTCCACCACCAGCGCTGGGTACGGGATCGCGCCCCAGAGCGTCTCGAAGCCGTTGACGCTCATGCATCAGGTCCTAACGGGACAAGCGTTCGCGCTGCGAGCGCTTCTTTCACATGTCGGGATCTCGTCTGCCGGCGCGAAGCTGCTAGCGAACAGCCATTTTGCCGGAAAAACGGGCGCCGCGCCGGGTATGCGCCCCGATTCTACAGACATGCGCCCAATCCATAAGCAGTGTTCGACTTGTCTAGCGCACGCCTGTGCAAGTGACAAGCGGCGGGGGACGTCGCGGCATTGTTGCGGAACGGGGTGCCGCCTTATAAGGCATCGCGAGCAAAGATGGAAAGAAGTGATGCGGACCGCAGGCTTGATCGTGGCGGCCGGCCGGGGGCAGCGGCTGGGCGAGACGACGCCCAAGCAGTACCTGAAGCTCGGCCGCAAGGCGGTACTGCGCCGAGCGGTCGAGTCGCTGCTCGCGCATCCGGAGCTTGATCCGTTGCAGATTGTCATCCACCCCGACGACCGTTCACTCTACGATGCGGCTCTCGCCGGCGTCGACGAGCCTCGCCTCCGCACGCCGGTATCCGGAGCCGAGACCCGCGCGGGATCCGTGCTGGCGGGGCTGGAAGCGCTGGCCGGCGAAGCGCCGGACCGCGTGCTGATCCACGATGGCGCGCGGCCCTTCGCGAGCCGCCGGCTGGTCGCCGCCGTGATCGGGGCGCTCGATGGTGTGTCCGGTGCCATCCCCGCCCTACCCGTGGTCGACGCCCTCTGGCGGGCCGAGGGCGGCCTCTGCGACGCCCTGGTCGCCCGGGGCGACCTCTGGCGCGCGCAGACACCGCAGGGCTTCCGCTTTGGCCCGATCCTCGCCGCCCACCGCGCCAACCGCGACGCCGCCGCCGATGACGCGGCGGTCGCCCGTGCCGCCGGTCTCGCCGTGGCGGTGGTTCCCGGCGACGAGGCCAACTTCAAGATCACCACCGCCGCCGACCTCGACCGCGCTCGCACGATCACCGGAGAGACGATGGACATCCGCACCGGCAACGGCTTCGACGTGCACGGCTTCGGCCCGGGCGACGCGGTCACGCTCTGCGGCGTGGCCATCCCGTTCGACCGCGGCCTCGTCGGCCACTCCGACGCCGACGTCGGCATGCACGCGGTAACCGACGCGATCTTCGGGGCGCTGGCCGAAGGCGACATCGGCCAGTGGTTCCCGCCCTCCGATCCCGCCTGGAAGGGCGCGGCCTCGGAGACCTTCCTCGCGCAAGGCGGTCGAGCGCGCCGCGAGCCGCGGCTTCGCCGTCACCCACCTCGACTGCACGCTGGTCTGCGAGGCGCCGAAGATCGGGCCGCACGCGGCGGCGATGCGCGCGGCGCTCGCTCGGATCGCCGGCATCGAGGCCGAGCGGGTCAGCGTCAAGGCGACGACCTCCGAGCGCCTCGGCTTCACCGGCCGCGGCGAAGGCATCGCGGCGCTGGCCACCGCGACGCTGGTGCGCCGGTGAGCCGGCTGATCGCCACCTTCGGCTACGTCGGGCTGATCCCGGGACCGGCCGGCACCTGGGGCTCGCTCGCGGCGCTGGCGACGGGCTATCTGCTGCACCGGCTCGGCGGCTTTCCGTTGCTTCTCGCCGCGACCGTGGCGGCCGCCGCCCTCGGCATGCGCGCCGCCCGGATCGAGACCTTCGAGACCCGACGATCTCGATCCCTCGCCACATCGTCATCGACGAGGTGGTCGGCCAATGGATCGCGCTGATGCCGCTGTCGCTCGGCCTCTGGCTCGCACGGCGCTCCACCGCGCGCTCTTTCCTTGGCCGGGCTGGATCTCCGCCTTCGTGCTCTTCCGCCTCTTGGACATCTGGAAGCCCGGTCCGGTGGGATGGGCCGACCGGCGCAAGGGTCCGACCGGCGTCATGCTCGACGACGTCATCGCCGGGCTGATGGCCGCGGTTCTGGTGACCCTGATGGCCGGCCTCGCCCACGGGTGGCTGCGATGATCGCCGAGGCGGCCGCCCGCGCGCTGATCGACGCGGCGCGCGCCCGCGGCTGGAAGATCGCCACCGCCGAGAGCTGCACCGGCGGGCTGGTCAGCGCCGCGATCACCGACATTGCCGGCTCGTCGGACGTCTTCGACCGCGGCTTCGTCACCTATTCCTACCCGGCGAAGGTGGCGATGCTCGGGGTGCCGCAGGCGCTGCTCACCGCGCACGGGGCCGTCTCCGAGCCGGTCGCCCGGGCGATGGCCGAGGGCGCGCTCGCCGCCTCCGACGCCGATCTCGCGATCGCCGTCACCGGCGTCGCCGGGCCGGGCGCATCGGAGGCAAAGCCCGAGGGATTGGTCTGGTTCGCGACCGCCACCGCCGCGGCCAGCCGCAGCGAGCACCGCGACTTCGGCGCTTTGGGCCGCGCCCGGGTGCGGCAGCTCAGCGTCGAAACCGCGCTGGCGCTCGCGCTGGTCGCCGTCGGGCGCTGACCGAGAAGCTCAAACCTTCGGACGCGGACCGTAGAGCGCTTCGGCGCGCTTCTCGAAGGCCCGCACGATCCGGTGCATCGCCTCGGTGAAGACGAGCCCGATCAGCCTCTGCAGGATCGACGAGCGAAACTCGAAGTCGACGAAGAAATCCACCTCGCACGCCCGATCCCCGTGCGGGACGAACCGCCAGTGGTTTCGCAGGTACTTGAACGGCCCCTCGAGATACTCGACGTCGATCCGCCGCTCCGCCGGCCGCAGCGTCACACGGCTGCCGAACCGCTCGCGATAGACCTTGAAGGAGATCACCAGTTCCGCATCCAATACCTCGCCCGGCGCCGTCCGGCAGCGGCCTGGTCTCGCGCAGCCGGGCCGCGGCGCACCAGGGCAGAAACTCCGGATAGCGGCCGACGTCGGCGATCAGCGCGTACATCTCGTCCGCAGTGTAGGGCACGAGGCGGGTCTCGGCGTGGGTGGGCATGGTGCTCGCGAAACCGGCTTGGTGATTGTCGGGGGCCGACATTGCCAATAGGATCGCGGCGCGGCACAAGTCCGAAGGCTCGGGGCATCCCATCGACATGACGCAGCGGGACTATGTGATCGACGAGATGATCTCGGCGAAGTCGATCGCAGCGCGGGTCGAGGCGCTGGCGCGGGAGATCTCCGAGTTCTACGCCGGCACCGACAAGCTGGTGGTGGTGGGGCTGCTGCGCGGGTCGTTCGTCTTTATCGCCGACCTGGTGCGGGAGCTGGACCTGCCGGTGGAGGTGGATTTCCTCGAGGCCTCCTCCTACGGCAACGCCACGGAGTCGAGCCGGGAGGTCAGGATTCTCAAGGACTTGCGCGGCGAGATCGAGGGGCGCGACCTGCTGGTGGTCGAGGATATCATCGACACCGGGCGCACGCTCAAGCACGTGCTGGCGATCCTGAGGACGCGGCGGCCGGCGCGGCTCGAGGTCTGCGCGCTGCTCGACAAGCCGTCGCGGCGCGAGGTCGATGTCCGGGCGAAATGGGTGGGCTTCGAGATCCCCGACAAGTTCGTCGTCGGCTATGGCATCGATTATGCGCAGCGGAATCGCAACCTGCCGCATATCGGGGCGGTGCGTTTTATTTCAGAAGGTTAAGACGGATTCCTCGATCTGGAACGCGTCTGGAAACCATCTTGATTGCATATGCATAGCGTTTTTGTCGGGATTGATCGTTAACGGCTCAGCCGCGGGCGGAACCGACGAGCTTCCAGAGGCCCGGCACCAACAGCGCCGCGAGCGCGAGCTTCAGCGCGTCGCCGACGAGGTAGGGGGTGAGGCCCCAGGCCACGGTCTGCTGCCAGGCGGAGGCGTATTTCTCCGGGTCGAACAGGCCGGTCGCCACGAGGTGGTGCAGCCACAGCAGCCCCAGCGCGTAGATCGCGAGGTTGCCGACCAGCATCGCCAGCGCCATCCCCGGCACGCTGCGGTCCCAGCCGCGACGGGCGGCGAAGCCGAGCACCAGCGCCGCGACCAGGTAGCCGGCGAGATAGCCGCCGGTCGTGCCCAGCATGTAGGCGATGCCGTGCTTCTCCGCCGAGGATCCGGCGAAGACGTCCCAGCCGAGCGCCCCGACCAGGAGGTAGGCGAAGATCGTGGCGAAGCCGAGCCGCGGCCCGTAGGCGGCGCCGATCGTCAGCACCGCGAAGGTCCCGAGGGTGATCGGCACCGGCGACGGCCAGACCGGCACGCTGACCTTGGCGGCGAGCGCCAAGAGGATCACGCCGGCCACCAGGAGGATCGCCCGCTTCGCCCAGAGTGCGGTCCCTTCCGCGGGCCAGACGGCTTCGGTCAGGACGTGGCGCGATGCGGTGTAGGCCATGGCTGCTTCGGTTCCTGTCGGTGGATCGGTCCGGAAGCTTTCATGCCGCAACCGCGAGCGGCTGTCCAGCCGCGGGTCAGCACTCCTCGTCGAGCAACTCCTCGGCCTCGGCCACCACCCCGGCTCCGGTGGAGTCGGTCAGCAGGAAGTAGCCGCCGTCGCCGCTGCCGACCACCGCAAGCGACTGTTCCGCCATGCGCTCGCGCGCACCGGGCAGCTCGCCCAGGAGCTGGAACGGACTGCGGTCGAGCGATGCCACCTTGCGCGCGTTATAGGCGTGGTCGCCGAAGGCGACGAAGGGTGCGGGCGCCCAGTCCGGCCCGATCGTCGCACCCGCCAGCGCCTCGCGCACCGCCGGCAGCACGCAGGAGATGTGGATGTGCAAGAGGTTCTGGGTCCGCCCGGCCTTCGAGTTGATGGCAAGGCCAAGGTCCGCCGGCGCTGCGGTGACCGACTGGCTCCCGAACGCCCAGCCGTAGCGCCAGAAGTCCGCCACCGGCGCCCGGAACACCGCCGGGCTCTCGATGCCGGTCACTTCGTGGTCCGGCACGATCAGGTAGGCGTGGGGCTTCGTCGGATCGTCGTCCTTGATGATGACGAAGCCGCGCGCGGGGTCGACCGCGGTGCAGCCCGTCCCCGCGGGGTCGGCAAGGCAGGCCTGCATCGCATGCAGGAGCCCGTCGGTGTTCGGCGCCCGCGATGCCGGCGGCGGCGCGGCCGGCGCACAGGCGCCGACCAGGAGCAGCGCGGCGACGACGATTCTCATGATCCCTCCCTCGCGTAGGCCGATACCATGCCGTAGTCCTTGCGCGGGCCGCGGACCCGCCATTCCGCCTGCCAGCGCGGCCAGCCGCGAAAGTCATAGCGCACGCGGTAGAGATCGGGCGAGCATTCGTGCGCCGAGCCCGGCCGCGGGATCCTCGGCATCGAAGCGGTGGAAGAAGCGGCCGTCATCGAACAGCACCTCGATCGTCCCCGCTCCGCCGTCGCGCCAGAGATAGCGCCGCGTCGCCCGCATCGGCGCCGCGCCGTCCAGCGCCAGCGTGCCCTCCTCGTGATAGGCAAGCCCCTCCGGCACCGGATCGAACCGGGCCGCGCCGGTGAAGCGGCCGCTCCGGCCGGCGCGGACGTCCTCGATGGTCCGCTCGATCCGCCAGCCGCCGGCGAAGGACTGGAGCCGCATGTCCGCTGCCTTGTCTCGTGGTGGGCCGAAGTCTATCAGACGCGCGAAGCCACCGGAAAGGCCGCCGATGATCCCGCGCTACTCCCGCCCCGAGATGGTCGCGCTCTGGTCGCCCGAAACCAGGTTCCGCATCTGGTTCGAGATCGAGGCGCATGCCGCCGATGCCCAGGCCGAGCTCGGGGTCATCCCCAAGGCCGCCGCCGCGGCGGTCTGGAAGGCCAAGGACGTCGCCTTCGACGTCGCGCGCATCGACGAGATCGAGGCGGTGACCAGGCACGACGTCATCGCCTTTCTCACCCATCTTGCCGAGATCGTCGGCGACGAGGCGCGCTTCGTGCACCAGGGGATGACCTCCTCGGACGTGCTCGACACCTGCCTCGCGGTGCAGCTCGCCCGCGCCTCCGACATCCTGCTCGCGGACCTCGACGCGCTGCTCGCCGCGCTGAAGCGCCGCGCCTTCGAGCATAAGGACACCGTCACCATCGGCCGCAGCCACGGCATCCACGCCGAGCCCACCACCTTCGGGCTGAAGCTCGCGGGCGCCTACGCCGAGTTCGCCCGGAGCCGCGCCCGGCTGGTCGCGGCCCGCGCCGAGATCGCGACCTGTGCGATCTCCGGCGCGGTCGGCACCTTCGCCAACATCGACCCGGCGGTCGAGGCGCATGTCGCGGCGAAGGCGTGGGCCTGACGCCGGAGCCGATCTCGACCCAGGTGATCCCGCGCGACCGGCACGCGATGTTCTTCGCCACGCTCGGGGTCATCGCCTCCTCGATCGAGCGGCTGGCGATCGAGATCCGGCATCTGCAGCGCACCGAGGTGCTGGAGGCGGAGGAGTATTTCGCCCCCGGGCAGAAGGGCTCGAGCGCGATGCCGCACAAGCGCAACCCGGTGCTGACCGAGAATCTGACCGGGCTGGCGCGGCTGGTGCGGATGGCGGTGGTGCCGGCGATGGAGGACGTCGCGCTCTGGCACGAGCGCGACATCTCGCACTCGTCGGTCGAGCGCGCGATCGCGCCGGACGCGACGGTGACGCTCGACTTCGCGCTGGCGCGGCTGACCGAATGTCATCGACCGGCTGGTGGTCTATCCGGAGAACATGCTGCGCAACATGAACCGCTTCCGCGGCCTGATCCACTCGCAGCGGGTGCTGCTGGCGCTGACCCAGAAGGGCGTCAGCCGCGAGGCGGCCTACGCGATCGTCCAGCGCAACGCGATGAAGGTCTGGGAGCAGGGCGCGGACTTCATGGCCGAGCTCAAGGCCGACCCGGAGGTGCGGGCGGCGCTCGAGCGAGGCCGAGATCGAGGCGAGCTTCGATCTCGGCTATCACACCCGGCAGGTGGACACGATCTTCCGCCGGGTGTTCGGGGAAGCGTAAGGATGCCCCGCGTCTGCATCACGGGTGGCGGCACTCGCGACGTCGACGCCCACGGGGGCACGCTCAAGGACTGAGCGGTCAGCTCGGCGCTTCGTCGATGATCTGCGACTTCGCCAGGCCGAGCAGCTCGTGCATCTTCGCGCGGATCGTCGCTCTCGTCGGCGCGGTAGTCGAGATCGGCCGCGAGCTTGCGCACGACATCGTCGTGGCCGACCTCGATGAAGTCGGCCCGGACCACCTCCATCGCGTAGGCGTCCGCCTCCGCGCCGGTCTTGCCGAGGAGCGAGGCCGCCCAGAGCCCGAGCAGCCGGTTGCGCCGGGCGGCGGCCTTGAACTGCATTTCCTCGTCGTGGGCGAACTTGTTCTCGAAGGCCTTCTCGCGGTCGTTGAACGTCGTCATCGCGCTCCTCCTGGCGTGGCGGCTCCGGCTGAGATAGCCAATCGGTCCCGGCCAAACAAGGAGTCGGTCGAAGAAGGCGCGGCCCGTGGCGCTTGCTCCTTTTCGGGTGGGGGTATAGACACCACCTAACCGGGAAGGACGGGCATGCCGCCCGGTCCTCCTTGCGCATTCTCGGAGACAGGCATGGCCCGACGCAGGCTGGTTTACGAGGGCAAGGCGAAGATTCTCTACGAGGGCCCCGAGCCGGACACCCTGATCCAGTACTTCAAGGACGAGGCGACCGCGTTCAACGCGCAGAAGAAGGCGACGGTCGAAGGCAAGGGCGTCCTCAACAACCGGCTCAGCGAGCACTTCATGACCGGGCTGAACACGGTGGGCGTGCCGACGCACTTCATCCGCCGGCTGAACATGCGCGAGCAGCTGATCCGCATGGTCGAGATGATCCCGCTCGAGGTGGTGGTGCGCAACTACGCCGCCGGGTCGCTGTCGAAGCGGCTGGGGATCCCGGAGGGCCAGCAGCTGCCGCGGCCGATCATCGAGTTCTACTACAAGGACGACGCGCTCGGCGACCCGTTGGTCAGCGAGGAGCATATCATCGCCTTCAACTGGGCGAGCCAGCAGGACATCGACGACATGATCGCGCTGGCGCTTCGGGTGAACGACTTTCTCAGCGGGCATGTTCCTCGGCGTCGGCATCCGGCTGATCGACTTCAAGATCGAGATCGGCCGGGTCTACGACGGCGACTTCCAGCGGCTGATCGTCGCCGACGAGATCTCGCCGGACAGCTGCCGGCTCTGGGACATCGAGACCGGCAGGAAGCTCGACAAGGACGTGTTCCGCCAGGATCTGGGCGATCTCTCGGACGCCTATACCGAGGTCGCCAAGCGGCTCGGGGTGATGCCGCGCACCAACGGGCGCACCCACGTCGGGCCGAAGCTGGTGAACTGATGCGGGCGCGGGTGCACGTGACGCTGAAGTCCGGGCGTCCTCGACCCGCAGGGCGAGGCGGTCCGCCACGCGCTCGGCGCGCTCGGCTTCGGCGGAGTCGGCGAGGTCCGGGTCGGCAAGGTGATCGAGGTCGAGCTCGCGGAGACCGACGCCGAGCGCCGCGAAGGCCCAGGTCGGCGCGATGTGCGAGAAGCTCCTCGCCAACACCGTCATCGAGAACTACCGGCGTGGAGATCGCGTGAGCCTGCGCGCGGCGGTGCTGGTCTTCCCCGGCTCGAACTGCGACCGGGATCTGGCGGTGGCGCTCGAGCGCGCCGGCGCCGAGGTGGCGATGGTCTGGCACAAGGAGACCGCCCTGCCCGCCGGCCTCGACCTCGTGGCGATCCCCGGCGGCTTCTCCTTCGGCGACTATCTGCGCTGCGGCGCGATCGCGGCGCGCTCGCCGGTGATGCGGGCGGTCGTGGGCTTCGCCGCGGCCGGCGGCCTGCGTGCTCGGGGTCTGCAACGGCTTTCAGGTGCTGATCGAGGCGGGGCTGCTGCCCGGCGCGCTGATGCGCAACGCCGGGCTGAAGTTCGTCTGCGACAGCCGTGCCGCTGACGGTCGCGACCACCGACAGCGCCTTCACCCGCGGCTACGCCGCCGGCGAGACGATCCGGCTGCCGATCGCGCACCACGACGGCAACTATTTCGCCGACCCCGCGACGCTGGCGCGGCTCGAGGCCGAGGACCGGGTGGCGTTCCGCTATGCCGCCAACCCCAACGGCTCGTCGGCCGACATCGCCGGCGTGCTGTCGGCCGAACCGCCGCGTGCTCGGCCTGATGCCGCATCCCGAGCGCGCCGTCGATCCGCTGCACGGCGGCACCGACGGCGCGCCGCCTCTTCGCCGGGGTCATCGCGGCGGTCGCTGACCGGCGCACTGCAGGGCGCTTGAGCGTCGTCGCCGGCGCGGAATATGGTCGCTGCCGATGAGCAACGGAGGCCGAGCCGCCGCGCCCGATCGCGCATCCGGGCCGTTTCTGGATGCGTGCGGTCCTGCTCGCGTCGGTGATCGGCATGATGCTGGTGATCTGGGCGAGCCACATCTACCTGACCCGCGCCTTCAGCGAGGACCAGAACGCCGACGCGACGGTGCGCGCCACGCTCTACGCCGGCTCGATCCAGTCGACGATGCAGCGCCACTCGGTGGTGCCGCTCCTGCTCTCGCGCGACCCGATCCTGATCCTGGCGCTGCGCTCGGGCGAATACGCCGGCGCCGAGGAGCGGCTGCAGAGCTTCAAGGAGGAGATCGGCGCCGGCTCGATCTTCCTGCTCGACGCCGAGGGCCGGATCGTCGCCGCGAGCGACGAGCGGCCGCGCGAGCAGTACGACGGCGACAAGGCCTATTTCACCGCGGCCAAGGCCGACACCGGCACCGTCTTCTCGATCATCGAGAACGACGACGGCGCCTACAGCTTCCACTATGCCCGCCGGATCATGCAGGACGAGAAGCTGCTCGGCGTCGTCGTGGTCACCGTCGATCTCGGCGCTGCACGAGGAAGGCTGGCGGCGGGCGCGGGTCAAGGTGGTGGTCACCGACAGCGAGGACCAGGTGCTGCTCGCCTCCGAGCCGAACTGGCGGCAGAAGACGCTGTCGAACATCCTCGCCCCCGGCCCCGATCCGTCGCGGGTGCGCCAGGCGCATCCGCGAGGCGCGGCGCAGCTTCGGCGCGCCCGTCCTACGTCTATATCGCCGGCACGCCGCACCTGCTCGCCGAGGTGCCGGTCGGCTTCCGCAACTGGCGGCTCACCTATTTCGCCACGCTCGAGGACGTGCGCGCCCGGGTGAACGCGATCCTGTCGCTGATCATCATGGTGCTGGCGCTGCTGCTCGCCCTCGCCTTCTACCTGCTGTCGCGGCGCACCCGCGCCGAGAGCCGGCGCATCCAGCGCGAGTCCGAGGAGCTGCGGGTGCTGAACCGGCGGCTCTCGTCGGAGATCGGCGCGCGCAAGCGCGTCGAGAGGAACCTCAAGGAGGCCGAGCAGAGCCTCGAGCAGGCGCTCGAAGCTCGCCGCGCTCGGCCAGATGTCGGCCGCGGTCAGCCACGAGCTGAACCAGCCGCTGGCGGCGATGAAGACCTATCTCGCCGGCGCGCGGCTGCTGCTGACCCGGCGGCGGCCGGAGGAGGCGCTCTCCTCGTTCCAGCGCATCGACGACCTGATCGACCGGATGGGCGGCATCACCCGGCAGCTCAAGTCCTATGCCCGCAAGGGCGACGTCGACATCGAGCCGGTCGACCTGCGCGACAGCGTGCGCGCGGCGCTGTCGATGATGGCGCCGCAGCTCGGCAAGATGTCGGTGAAGCTCGCTGACCACCCTGCCCTCGGAGCCGGCGATCGTGCAGGCCGACCCGCTCCGCATCGAGCAGATCATCGTCAACCTGCTGCGCAACGCGCTCGACGCCGTGCGCAACCGCGACGACAAGGAGATCAAGATCCTGCTGGTCGCAGGGCGAGACGATCCTGCTCTCGATCGAGGACAACGGCGCCGGGCTCAAGGACCCCGACAAGCTGTTCGAGCCATTCTACACCACCAAGAAACCCGGCGAGGGCCTCGGGCTCGGCCTCGCGATCTCGGCCGGCTTCGCCGCCGAGCTCGGCGGCCGGCTGGTCGCGCGCAACGCCCCCGACGGCGGCGCGGTCTTCGAGCTGGTGCTGCCGCGGGCTCGAGGACAGGCGCAAGCCGCAGAGTGAACGATCATGAACGAAAAATCCAAGGTCGCGATCATCGACGACGAGGCCGACATGCGCGAGAGCGTCGCGCAGTGGCTGCAGCTCTCGGGCTTCGAGCCGGTCGCCTTCGAGGCGGCGGAGCCGGCGCTGAAGGTGCTCGGCCCCGACTTCGACGGCGTGGTGATCAGCGACATCCGCATGCCCGGCATGGACGGCATGGCGCTGCTGCGCCGGCTGCAGTCGATCGACCCCGGGCTGCCGGTGATCCTGATGACCGGCCACGGCGACGTGCCGATGGCGGTCGAGGCGATGCGGATCGGCGCCTTCGACTTCGTCGAGAAGCCGTTCGAGCCCGACCGGCTGCCGAGCTCTGCCAGCGCGGCGGCGAGACCCGCGCCGCGGACGCTGGAGACCCGGGCGCTGCGCCGCGAGCTCTCCGACGGCAGCGTGCTGATGCGCCGGCTGATGGGCGTCGAGCCCGGCGATCGAGAAGCTGCGCGAGACCATCCTCGACGTGGCCCAGGCCGACGGGCACGTGCTGGTCCTCGGCGAGACCGGCACCGGCAAGAGCCTGATCGCGATGGCGCTGCACGCCTGCGGCCCGCGGGCGGCCAAGCCGCTCGTCACGCTGAACTGCGCCTCGGTGGCGCCGGAGACGGTCGAGCCGATGCTCTTCGGCGGGCCGGACTGGCCGGAGAAGCCGCTGATCGACCAGGCCGAGGGCGGCACGCTCTGCCTCGAGGACATCGAGGCGCTGTCGCCGGCGGCGCAGGCGCGGCTCCTCGAGGTGATCAACGCCAACGACACCACCGGCGGCGCCGCGCGGCACAATATCCGCATCGTCGCGGTGTCGAGCCGGCTCGGCCAGGGCACGCCGCCAAGCGAGGTGCTGCGCGACGATCTCTACTTCCGGCTCGCCGGCCTCATCATCGAGGCGCCGCCGCTGCGGGCGCGCGGCGAGGACATCCTGACGCTCTTCTCGCATTTCACCGTGCAGTTCGCCGAGGAGTACGGCTGCGAGCCGCCGACGCTCGGCGCCGGCGACGCGGCGAACCTGGTGCAGGCGCCCTGGCCGGGCAATATCCGCCAGCTGATCAACCTCGCCGAGCGGGCGGTGCTGCAGGCGCGGCGCGGCGACAACAACATCTCGGCGCTCCTGATCGACGACGGCTTCCAGGCGCCGGTGATGCCGATCGACGGCGAGAAGCCGCTGAAGGAGCATGTCGACGCCTTCGAGAAGATGCTGATCGACCATGCGCTCACGGCGCAACACCGGCAACGTCAGCGCGGTGATGACCGAGCTGGCGCTGCCGCGGCGGACGCTCAACGAGAAGATGGCGAAGTACGGGCTGAGCCGGCAGGACTATCTCTGACCGCCGTCGCCGACCTCGGGGGCGCCGGCTCCCAGCCGAAGACGCTGCGGCCGCCGTATTCGTGCGAGCGGCGCCGCTCGGCGGCGACGAAGCTCGGGAAGTCCGGGCCGGCGGCCGAGCGCTCCAGCGCGCGGGCCTGGGCGTCGAGGCGGCGGATCGCGTCGAGGCGCTCGGCGTCGCCGAGGCGGGCTCGGGTGACGGCCGATTTCAGTACGGCGATGGTCTGGTCGTAGACCAGGATCGGCACCGGGTACGGATGGCGGTCCTTGCCGCCGTGCGCCAGCGAGAAGCGGGCGGGATCGGCGAAGCGGCAGGGGGCGCCGTGCACCACCTCTGCCACCATCGCCAGCGAATGCACAGTCCGGGCGCCGACGCCGGGGACCAGCAGCAACTCGGTGAAATCCTCCGGGGCGCGGTCGGCGGCGGCGGCGAGCGCGCCGTGCAGGCGGCGCAGGATCACGTCCTTGGGGCGGACGTCGTGGTGCGCCGGCATCATCAGGTGCGGCAGCAGCGGCGCTTCGGGCGGCGGGGGAGCTTTGCCGGGCATGCCGCTGATTTCCTTCACGATCCTGTCGGGTCCGAGGTCGCGCAAGAGCTCGAGCTGGCCGGCGCGGGACGGTGCGGCGCGGCGGTCGGTGAGGTTGACGATCTGCCCGGCGCTCGGGCCGTCGATCGCGGCGTGCGGCGCGTCGACGAAGCTGGTCAGCCCGTCGGAGAGCCAGTGGTAGCGGCGGGCGGTGCGGGTATCCGGGTTCATGCCCTGCTGCACCACCACCCACTTGCCGTCGTCGGCGAGGATGAAGCCGTGCAGGTAGAGATCGAACCCGTCCTGCACCGCGGCGCTGTCCACCTTGGCGACGAGGCGGCTGGCGCGGGCGAGCGCTGCGCCATCGAGGCCGGTGCGTCCGGCGATGGCCTGAAGCTCGTGCGGGGTCTTGCGCGAGTGCTCGCCGCGGCCGCCGCAGACGTGGAGGCCGAGCTCGCCCGAGAGCGGCTCGAGGCCGCGTTTCAGGGCGCCGACGACGCTGGTGGTGATGCCGGAGGAGTGCCAGTCCATGCCCATCACCGCGCCGAACGACTGGAACCAGAAGGGGTGCGCGAGGCGGCGGAGGAACTCGTCGCGGCCGTAGGTCAGGACGATGGCTTGCGCGATCACCGCGCCGAGGCGGCTCATCGCTGGCCGAGCCAGGCGGGGACGCGGCCGTGGTGGAGCGGCAGGTCGGCGCTGCCGGATCGTTGGGTCATGGGCGTGCTCCCAGGGAACGAAGCGGGAACGAGCATAGCGCGGCGGGGGGTGGAGGGACAGGGGAATCCGGCGATCTGACCGGGGTGCGTCGGTGGGCGGGATTTGCGAGCGTTAACAGGGATTTGGGTGATCTTGAATGCATCTTCTTTTCATCTTGAAAGCGTCTGGACGATCTTGCCTTTTCGGGCGTTCGTTAACGCGGCGGGAATTTGGCTCGGGCGGGTTCCACCTCCCTGCCGGTTCGGGTAAGCGTGCGGCGGGTTTTGAACGGAGGGGTGTTCATGGGTGTGTCGGAGGTGTTCGCGCGCGGCGTCGCGCTGGTCGGCGGGGCGATGATCATGCTGCGGCGGCAGGGCACGGACGCGGCGGCGCAGGCAATCGGCGCCGCGCCTGCGATCCCGGCGGGCAAGGCGCAGGGCATCCCGACCCTGAAGATGCCGACGGCGCGCGGCTGGCCGGCGGGACAGAGGCCGACGCCGGCGCCCGGGCTGAAGGTCAACGCCTTCGCCACCGGCCTCAAGCATCCGCGCTGGATCTACGTGCTGCCGAACGGCGACGTGCTAGCGGCGCAGTCGCTGACGCTGGCCGGGCCGGTCAAGACGCCGTTCGACTATGCCATCGTCACCACGATGCGGCGGGCCGCGGCGCTCGGGCCAAGCCCGAACCGGATCAGCGCTCCTGCGCGACGCCGACGGCGACGGCATCGCCGAGATGCGCGAGGTGTTCCTCGACAAGCTCAACCAGCCGTTCGGCATGGTGCTGCTCGGCGACACCTTCTACGTCGGCAATACCGACGGGCTCATGGCATTCCCCTATGCCGACGGCGTCACCCGCATCACCGCGCCCGGGCGGCGGGTGACCGACTTCAAGCCGGCCGGCCACTGGACGCGCAGCATCCTGCCGAGCCCGGACGGCAGCAAGCTCTACGTCGGGGTCGGCTCGCAGAGCAATATCGGCGAATCCGGCATGGCGGTCGAGGAAGGCCGCGCCGCGGTCTACGAGATCGACGTCGCGAGCGGCGCGAAGCGCATCTTCGCCTCCGGGCTGCGCAACCCGGTGGGGCTGGCCTGGGAGCCCGGCAGCGGCACGCTCTGGACCGTGGTCAACGAGCGCGACGGTTTCGGCGACGAGACGCCGCCCGACTATCTGACCTCGGTCCAGGACGGCGGCTTCTACGGCTGGCCCTATAGCTACTGGGGCCGGACGGTGGACGACCGGGTGCCGCAGGATGCGGCCAAGGTCGCGAGCGCGTTGACGCCCGGATTATGCGCTCGGCGGGCATACCGCCTCGCTCGGGCTTTGCTGGCTGCCGGCGGGCACGCTGCCCGGCTTTCCCGACGGCATGGCGATCGGCCAGCACGGGTCGTGGAACCGCAGCACGCTCAGCGGCTACAAGGTGGTGTTCGTGCCGTTCGAGAACGGCCGTCCCGCCGGGCCGCCGCGCGATATCCTCAGCGGCTTTCTCGCGCCGGACGAGAAGGTCTCCTACGGCCGGCCGGTGGGCGTCACCATCGGCCCCGACGGCGCGCTGCTGGTCGCGGACGACGTCGGCGACGTGATCTGGCGGGTGACCGGCGCCTGAGCGACGGCCGCCGGGTGGCTCAGCCCGCCTCGGCCAGCGCCACTGCGTCGGGACCGGCCGGGAAGCGAAGCTGGCCTGAGGTGTCGTTCGCCGCGCGCCACACCGCCTCGGCCACGTCGGCCTCGCGTCGTCACCGCGGCCGGCTGCGCGAACGCGCGCGAAGATCGGCTGCGCGAACGGCGCATAGGCCTCGGGGATCAGGCCCTCGATGCGCGGCCCGTGTTCTCGGTGAAGCGCGTGGTCGGGCCGTAGCCCGGCTCGACCAGCTTGACGCGGACGCCGAAGGCCGCGAGCTCGTGCGCCAGCGAGCCGGTGAAGCCTTCGATGGCCGTCTTGCTGGCGGTGTAGGCCGCGACCAGCGGCATCGGCGCCAGCGTCGCGCTCGAGGTCACGTTGACGACCACGCCGGATCGGCGCGCGCGGAACTGCGGCAGCACCGCCTGGGTCATCGCCATCACGCCGAAGGTGTTGGTCTCGAACACCTCGCGCGCGCTGCGCCATCGGCGTCGCCTCGAAGGCGCCGAACACGCCGATGCCGGCGTTGTTGACCAGCACGTCGATCGGGCCCGCTGGCGTCGAGCGCCGCGGCGATGCTCTCGGGGCTGGTCACGTCGAGCGGCAGCACGCGGAGCCGCTCCGAGCGCGGCAGCACGCCGTCGCGCGGCGTGCGCATGGTGGCGATCACGTTCCAGCCTGCGGCGTGGAAGTGGCGCGCGGTCTCAAGGCCGTAGCCGGAGGAGCAGCCGGTGATCAGGACGGTTTTCATGGCGGTTCTCCTTGATCGGTGTTGACGCGGCCGAACATAGCCGGCCAGAGCCGGACGATCTACAATTGAAAGTCCGGATTTTATTTGCCATCGTCCGGAAATGGTCGATCCGCTCTCTGAAGTCATCGCGCTGCTGCGGCCGCGCACGGTGTTCCGAAGGGCATCAGCGGCGCCGGCCGCTGGGGGGTGCGCTACGCCGATTTCGGCCAGCCGAGCTTCTGCATCGTGATCGAGGGCGGCTGCCGGCTCGCCGTGGACGGCGCAGGAGCCGGTCACGCTCGAGGCCGGCGACTTCGTGCTGCTGCCGGCGACGCCGGGCTTCACGCTGTCGGGCTTCGAGCCGGCGATGCCGGTGCTTCATCGACCCCGAGGCCGACGCCGGCGCCGACCGGGGAGGTGCGCCACGGCCGGCCGGACGGCCCGCCCGACGTGCGCCTGCTCGGCGGCTACTTCGTCTTCGACTCGCCCGACGCCGCGCTGCTGGTGTCGCTGCTGCCGCGGCTGGTGCACGTCCGCGGCGTGCAGCGGCTGGCGACGCTGGTGCGGCTGTCGGCGAGGAGGCGCGCGGCGCGCGCCGGCCGCGACCTTGTGCTCGCGCGCCTGGTCGAGGTGCTGCTGGTCGAGGCGCTGCGCGTCGACGCAGGGCGACGATGCGCCGCCGGGACTGCTGCGCGGCCTGGCGATCCGCGGCTGGCGGCGGCGCTCCGGCGGATGCATGGCGACCCGGCGCGCGCCTGGACGCGTGGCGGCAGCTCGCGAAGGCGGCCGCGCTCTCGCGCTCCGCCTTCTTCGACCGCTTCAGCCGCGCGGTCGGACTGGCGCCGATGGAGTATCTCCTCGCCTGGCGGATGGCGCTCGCCAAGGATCTGCTGCGCCGCCGCGACCTCGGGCTCGCCGAGGTCGCCGAGCGGGTCGGCTACGGCTCGGCGAGCACCTTCAGCACCGCCTTCAGCCGCCACGTCGGCCAGCCGCCGAGCGGCTATGCCCGCGCGCTGGTCGAGGCGCCGGCCTGACCGGCCGGGCTAGGGGCAGGTCGGCGCGACGCTGACGTTCGCGGTGAAGGCGTTGGTGGTCAGGCCGGCGGCGGCGAGCGAGGTCTTCGCCGGGCCGCCGTTGAGCCTGAGCCGGCATATCCGGAAATGATTGACCCGGTGGTTCACGTCGTAGCCGTTGATATGGCCGGTCACCGGGGCGGCGTTGCCGGCGTTGAGCGTGACGTTGCGCATGTTCATCGACGGATTGATCACGCCGATGGCGTTGCGGTCGAGATCCCGCCTGATATCGACGAGGAACGATGCCTCGGCGTTCTCCACCGTCAGGCCGTCCCAAGTGACGTTGTGGATGCTGTTGCCGTGGTAGAGCGAGACGCGGACGGTCGCGGTCTTGAGATCGTAGGCGAAGATCCGTTGGAACGAGATGTCGCGGAAATGGCCGACGCCGTTCTCGACGTAGGTCTCGGTGCCGAGCTTCACGATCGGGCCGGCGCGGCCGATGACGATGTCGCGGATGACGACGTCGTAGGTGTCGGCCATCAGGCTCGGGCCGCCGACGCCCTTGGTCTTGATCGAAGTCGCGTCGTCGCCGTTGTTGATGAAGGCGTTCTGCACGACGATGTCGTGCGATGAATCGATATCGACCCCGTCGTTGTTGTAGGCCCGCACGTCGGCGAGGATCTTGGTGTTGTCGATGGTGACGCCGTCGCTGTGGACGATGGAGTCCGCCCAAGCCGCCGGATCGAGCTGATAGACGCCTCTGATCGAGATCCGGTGGCTATCGAGGATTTTCACCAGGATCGGCGCGGTGGCGATGAAGTCCTCGAAGCCGTCCGGGTTGAAGAGGATCCGGCAGGCCGAGTGGATCCCCTGGTTCAGCGGGTTGCCGTTGGGATATTGCGTGCGTTCCGGGCAATTGGCCGAGCGGTAGGCCTGGCCGTTGCCGTGGATGACCCCGCGTCCGGCGATGGCCGCGTCGCTGACGCCGTTGAAGAAGATCAAATGCCGCCGGCCGCCGTTGGCGGCGGTATAATCGGCGGGGCGGGTCGAGCCGCTGATCACGGCGCCGCTGGTCAGGTAGAGGGTGACGCCGGAGCGCATGTTGAGCTGGCCAGTCCTGATACCGGCCGGTCGGGAAGTAGAGGACCCGCGGTGGCGCGGCGGTGCGCACGAAGTCGATCGCCGCCTGGAGGCCGGCGGTGGAGAGGGCCGCGCCGGTCCTGTCGATCCCGGTGAAGGTGGTGACGTCATAGACCCCCGGTCCGACCGCGTAGGCCGGGGATTCGGGCGGATCCGCGAAGATCATCAGCCATTGCGCCGCGTTGTTGATGCGCACGTAGAGCTGGCGCCCGGTCGTCGCGGTCGGGTTCAGGGTGAAGCGGCAGGTGCGGCCGCTCCGGGTGGTCGCGATCCCGAGAGCGGCGGGATGCACGCTGCAGCTGGTCACCAAGCCGGACGTGAGGGTTACGACGACGGCGTTGGCCTCGCCCGTGGGCTGGCCGAAGCGGGTGTAGTGCAGCGGCGGCGTGCGAAGCCCGACGGGCGCGAACTTGCGCACCTCGACCGGGACGCCGCCGACGGTGACGCTGCTGTAGAGATCGCTCGCGGGCTCGCCCGGGAAAGCCGCGTAGGGCGTGGGCGTGGCGGCGCCCGGGCTCGCGAGCAGCGAGATGGCCAATAGTGCAGCGGTAAGATTGAGCGAGAAAAAGCGAGGCTTAACGACCGTAGCACGGCCGTATCCGTGGGTGTTTTCCATGGCCGCCGGCTCCCCCAAGCCGAAAAGATTGCATCCAATATAATAGAGCCAAGGATGCGAGTCCGGCAAGTTATGCCCCGCTAAAGCGGGCGTGCGGGATTCTTGCGGGAGGCTCCGTCAGACGGCGGCGAGCGCGGGGGCGAGATCGCCGTAGCCGGTGAAGCGCCGGCTATAGGCGAGGCCGAGCCGGGCGGCAGCGTCCTGCGCCAGCCGGTCGAGGGCGGGGTCGTCGGTCTGGGCGAGATAGATGAGGGCCTGGTAGTTGCCGAAAATGATGTCGCGCAGCTCGGGGTGGCGGTCGAGGCCCATCGGCTGCCAGACGAAGGCGTCGAACTGGCGGACCAGGAAATCGGTCAGGTAGAAGGCGCACATCTCGGCGTCGCCGCGGGCCTCGAAGGCGGCGTTGCCGTCGAAGAAGCTGTAGCAGTGCGGGCCCGCGATCATCTCGACGCCGAGGGCGGCGCAGCGCGCCTGCAGCAGGCCGCCGGTGCCGCAGTCGGCGTAGGCGACGAAGATGCGCGCGTAGCGCGGGCGGGCCTCGGCCACCGCGGCCTCGACCGCGGCGGGGATGCGGTCGGGCCAGAGATGGAGCTTGGCCGGCAGGCATTGCAGGTCGAGGTGGCTCCAGCCGTTCAGCGCCTTGAGCGCGAGGATCTCGCGGGCGAGCGCGCCGCAGGCGATGACCAGCACCGACCCCGCCCGCGGCGGAGGCGGCAGGCCGTCCTCGCTGAGGGTGCGGTCCTGAAGCGTCATTGCCCGGGTCGAGATAGCGGTGCTAAGCAAGGCGGCAAGCTCATGGAGGCGCGATGCCGTGCGCGCGTTCCTGGTGGCGGCGGCACTTGCCGGCCTCGGGCCGGCGGCGGCGGCGGCCGATGATGCCGCGGCAGGCCGGGCGCATCTCAGCCGCGGGCCATCTGGTTGTGCTTGCGGGCCATGAACTCCTTGGCGGTCTCGACCGCCACCGCCGCGTCGCGGCAGTAGGCGTCGGCGCCGATCGCCTTGGCCGAACTCCTCGTTGAGCGGCGCGCCGCCGACCATGACGACGAACTGGTCGCGCAGGCCGCGCTCCTTCAGCGTGTCGATGACCACCTTCATGTAGGGCATGGTGGTGGTCAGCAGCGCCGACATGCCGAGGATGTCGGCGTCCTCGCGCTCGAGCGCCTCGATGTAGTTCTCGGCCGGGTTGTTGATGCCGAGGTCGATGACCTCGAAGCCGGCGCCCTCCATCATCATCGAGACGAGGTTCTTGCCGATGTCGTGGATGTCGCCCTTGACGGTGCCGATCACCATCTTGCCGAGACGCGGCGCGCCGGTCTCGATCAGGAGCGGCTTCAGGATCGCCATGCCGGCCTTCATCGCGTTGGCCGCGAGCAGCACCTCGGGCACGAACAGGATGCCGTCGCGGAAGTCGATGCCGACGATGCGCATGCCCTCGACCAGCGCCTTGGTCAGCACGTCGTAGGGGGTCCAGCCGCGCCCGAGCAGGATGTTCACGCCCTCGACCACCTCGTCCTTGATGCCGTCGTAGAGGTCGTCGTGCATCTGCGGCACCAGCTCGTCGTCGGCGAGCGCGCTCAGGATGATCTCGTCGTCTCGTCGGCCATCGCAGTCCTCGCGCCCCCGGAGCCCGGCTTCCGTCATCTAACCGCCTAGGCCGAAACGCGCAAAGCCGCCGCGCCCGGAAGCGACCTCGCGGCCGCTGTCGCCGACCGCCACGGCGGCGCGGCGGTCGGGCTGGCGGATGTTCCTCTTTCGTTCTAGTCTTGCGGCGATGATCGGCGACGAATCGGAGAAGGTTCCGGCGGAGGTGCGGCGGGCGCGCGGCGCCGGGCTCAACATGGCCGGGCGCTTCGAGCGGTTCGAGCAGGTGGCGGTCGACGACGGCTGGGACCTCGCCGAGGCGCTGCCGGTCATCCGCAGACCGAGGTGGCGATCGAGCGGCCGCGCTCGATCATCGCCCGCAACCAGAGCCCGGACATCCCGTTCGACCGCTCGATCAACCCCTACCGCGGCTGCGAGCACGGCTGCATCTACTGCTTCGCCCGGCCGACCCATTCCTATCTCGGGCTGTCGCCCGGGCTCGACTTCGAGACCCGGCTGACCGCCAAGCCCGACGCGGCGAAGGTGCTGGCGGCGGAGCTCGCGCGCAGGGGCTACCGGCCGGAGCCGATCGCGATCGGGACCAACACCGACCCCTACCAGCCGATCGAGAAGAAGCTCGGGCATCATGCGCGAGGTGCTGCGGGTGCTGCAGCGACTTCCGCCATCCGGTGGCGGTCCTGACCAAGGGCGCGCTGATCGAGCGCGACGCCGACATCCTCGGCGAGATGGGCGAGGCGGGGCTCGCGGTGGCGGGGCTCTCGGTGACGACGCTCGACCGCAAGCTCGCCCGGGCGATGGAGCCGCGGGCGGCGGCGCCGGAGCGGCGGCTGGCGGCGATCCGGCGGCTGGCCGAGGCCGGCATGCCCGATGCGGGTCTCGATCGGCGCCGGTGATCCCCGGGCTCAACGACCACGAGATCGAGGCCGCTGCTCGCGGCGGCGCGCGAGGCCGGCGCCAGCGAGCGCCGGCTACGTGGTGCTGCGGCTGCCGCGCGAGGTCGGGCCGCTCTTCCGCGACTGGCTGGAGGCGCACTATCCGGACCGCGCCAAGCGGGTGATGGGGCTGGTGCGCGAGATGCACGGCGGCCAGGACTACGACCCGCAGTGGGGCCGGCGGATGAAGGGCGAGGGGGTGGTCGCCGAGCTGATCGGCCGCCGCTTCGCCGCCGCCAAGGCGCGGCTCGGCCTACGCCAGCGCTGCCGCGGCTGCGGACCGACCTCTTCCGGGTGCCGCGCGACGGGGCCGGAGCAGCTGGCGCTGTTCTGAGGCGCGGCGGTCAGCCGGCCTCGGCCATCGCCTTGCGGAAGGCTCGAGCGTCTCGGAGCTCACATGGTGCTCGATGCCTTCGGCGTCGATGCGGGCGGTCTCGGCGCTGACGCCGAGCGAGCGCAGGAAGGCCTCGACGGTCTGGTGGCGGGCGCGGCTCTCCTCGGCGACCTTGCGGCCGGCCTCGGTCAGGAACACCCCGCGGTAGGGCTTGCGGGTGACGAGGCCCTCGGCGGCGAGCCGCGCCAGCATCTTGGCGACGGTCGGTTGCGCCACGCCGAGGCGGGCGGCGATATCGACCTGGCGGGCCTCGTTGCCGTCCTCGATCAGCGCGGCGATCAGCTCGACATAATCCTCGACCAGCGCGCCGCGGCGGGCGGCGCGCGTCTGCCGGAAGCCCGCGGAATGCGCCTCGGCATCGGGCAGCGGGTCTTCCTGCGGGGGCTGCGACGGGCGCGCGCCAAGCTTCTCATCCTCCGGTTCGGCCGCCGCGGAGGGCGCGGGCCGAGGCCGCGATCATAGCACAAGCTCAACTTCATCACAGCACTTATTGCCTCGGGTCGGCGAAACAGCGCCGGCAATGCAATATAGCCTCTTGCATAATTCTCACACCGGCGCCAGATTGCAAGCAACCACTTTACTCCTTGTCGGGACGATCATGTCAGAAGCTCAGGGCGCCCTTGCGCCGCCTTCCCGGATGGGGTTCACCGCGCCTCGGCGACGAGGACCTGCTCGAGCCTGCCCGAGGTCAACGCCACGCGTCGCGGTGCCGACCGGCGGCGTCTGGTTCCGCCGGCTCTTCGCCTTCATGGGACCGGGCTACATGGTCTCGGTCGGCTACATGGACCCGGGCAACTGGGCGACCGACCTCGCCGGCGGCGCGCGCTTCGGCTATACGCTGCTCTTCGTCATCATGCTGTCGAACCTGATGGCGATCCTGCTGCAGGCGCTGGCCGCCCGGCTCGGCATCGCCACCGGCCGGGATCTGCGCAGGCCTGCCGCGCCTATTATCCGCGCCCCGTCAGCTTCCTGCTCTGGATCGCCTGCGAGCTCGCGATCATCGCCTGCGATCTCGCCGAGGTGATCGGCACGGCGATCGCGCTCCAGCTTCTCTTCGGCATCCCGCTGATCGGCGGCGCGCTGATCGCGGCGCTCGACGCCTTCCTGGTGCTCTACCTGATGAACCGCGGCTTCCGCTCGCTCGAGGCCTTCATCGTGGCGTTGCTGATCGTGATCTTCGTCTGCTTCGCGATCCAGATCGCCGCGGCGTCGCCGCCGATCGGCGCGGTGCTGAACGGCCTGCTGGTGCCGTCGCGCGAGATCGTCACCAACCCGGCGATGCTCTACATCGCCATGGGCATGATCGGCGCGACGGTGATGCCGCACAACCTCTACCTGCACTCGTCGATCGTGCAGACCCGCGCCTATCCGCGCACCGATCCGGGCAAGCGCGACGCGATCAAATGGGCGACCACCGACTCGACCATCGCGCTGATGCTGGCGCTCTTCGTCAACGCCTCGATCGTCATCGTCGCGGCGGTCGCCTTCCACGACACCGGCAACCAGGACGTGGCCGAGATCGGCCAGGCCTTCGAGCTGCTGTCGCCGCTGCTCGGGCTCGGCATCGCCTCGATCCTGTTCGCGGTGGCGCTGCTCGCCTCGGGGCTGAACTCGACGGTGACCGCGACGCTGGCCGGGCAGATCGTGATGGAGGGGTTTCTCAGGATCCGGCTGCCGCACTGGGCGCGGCGGCTGCTGACCCGCGGCATCGCCATCGTGCCGGTGATCATCGTCACCTGCGATCTACGGCGCGCGCGGCACGGCGGAGCTTCTGGTCCTCAGCCAGGTGATCCTGTCGATGCAGCTGCCCTTCGCGGTGATCCCGCTGGTGCATTTCGTCTCGGACCGGCGGAAGATGGGCGGCTTCGCCATCGCGCGCGGCGGTGTCGCTGCTCGCCTGGGCGGTGGCGCTCCTGATCGTCGCGCTGAACCTCAAGCTCCTCTACGACACCTTCGTCGGGCTCTGAGCCGCGCTGCGGCGGCGGGAGACCAGCGCGAAGGCGGCGAGGCCGGAGGCGGCGACGGCGAACAGCAGGGCGGGTCTCATCGTTGGTTTCCTCCCGGTTCGGCGAGAATCCCGGGCGGGGAGGGGAACACGCTCGCGCGATCGGATCGACGCCGGAGGTATGCGGACTGCGATTATTTCGCGAGCGCCGCGGCGAGCTTCAGCACGGTGTTCCAGTTGCGGCCGGTGCCGCGGAGGCCGAGGTGCCGCTCGATCAGCGCGTTGGTCAGCTTCGAGCGGCCGATGCCGTCGAGATAGTGGATGTAGAGCTGGCGGTCGGCGGCGGCGATGCGCTCGCGGCCTTTGATCGCCTGCTCCAGCGCGGCGACGGCCGCCGCGGCGGGCTTGCCCTTCAGCGGCATGGCGACGAGGTGGCCGGGGTCGTCCGCCGCAACCTCGGGGAACGGATTGGCCGCGACGAGCGCCGACCATTCGGCGGCGGTGCGTACCAGCACGTCGGTGGTGAGGCCGCAATGCTCGGCGAGCGCTTCTCGATGCGTGCCGCGGCACCCTCGGCGTCGGGCGTCGCGAAGACCAGGTTGCCGCTCTGCAGCAGCGTGCGGACCGCGGTGAAGCCGAGATCGGTGGCGACCGCGCGCAGATCGGCCATGGCGATAGCGCCGCGGCCGCCGACGTTGACGGCGCGCAGCAGGGCGACGCAGGCCGGCATGATCAGCGGCGGCGGCGGCGCTCGCGGACCGGCGCCGCGCCGCCGGTCCCGTCCGAGGCGGAGGAGAAGCCGCCGAGCCGGGCGGCGATGGTGTCGAGATCGGGCGCGGGGCCGGGCGGCGTCGCCTCGAGCGCTGCGCGCATCGCCGCGAGATGCGCCGGCGTGGTGCCGCAGCAGCCGCCGATGATGCTGGCGCCGCAGTCGCGGGCGAGGACCGCGTAATCGGCCATCAGCTCCGGGGTGCCGTCGTAGTGGATGTGGCCGTCGTGGAACTTGGGGATGCCGGCGTTGCCCTTGGCGATCACCGGCAGGTCCGGATGCGCCGAGGCGAAGCCGAGCACGGTGCGCAGGAGGTCGGAGGCCCCTACCCCGCAGTTGGCGCCGAAGGCCAGCGGCCGGTGGGTGAGCCCGGCGACCAGCGCCACCATGTCGGCGGAGGTCACGCCCATCATCGTGCGGCCGGCGGTGTCGAAGCTCATGGTGCCGCACCAGGGCGCGCCGGTGCGGGCGATGCCGAGGGCGGCGGCCTGGAACTCCTCCGGCGCCGAGATGGTCTCGACCCAGAGCAGATCGGCGCCGCCGGCGAGGAGGCCCCGGGCCTGCTCCTCGAACATCTCCGCGGCGTCGGCGACGGTGAGCGGGCCGAGCGGCGCCATGATCTCGCCGGTCGGGCCCATCGAGCCCGCCACCACCACCGGGCGGCCGGCGGCGTCGGCGGCGTCGCGGGCGATCGCGGCGGCGAGGCGGTTGAGCTCGAAGACCCGGCCCTCGGCCTCGTGCAGCTTCAGCCGGCTGGCGTTGCCGCCGAAGCTGTTGGTGAGGAAGAGATCGCTGCCGGCGCCGACCGCGCCGTCGTAGAGCGCGCGCACCTTGCCGGGCTCGGTGGCGTTCCAGAGCTCCGGCGCCTCGCCGGCCTCGAGCCCCATGGCGAAGAGGTTGGTGCCGGTGGCGCCGTCGGCGAGCAGCCAGGCGCGCTCGGCGAGCAGGGTGTCGAGCCGGGTCGCCATGCTCAGGCCTGCGCCAGCGTGGACTGGGCGATGGCGCGGATCCGCGCCACCATCGAGCGCAGGCCGTTCGAGCGCTGCGCCGAGAGATGCTGGTCGAGCCCGAGCCGGCCGAGCTCGGCCGGGGCATCGACCGCCAGCACCGCCTCGGGGTGGAGGCCGGAATAGAGCGCGTGCAGCACCGCGATCAGCCCGCGCACGATCAGCGCGTCGGAATCGCCGATGAAGTCGAAGCGCGCCGCCGCGGCCTCGCCGTCGATGCGCGGCACGATCCAGACCTGGCTGGCGCAGCCCTCGACCTTGGTGGCGGGGACGTGCAGCGCCTCGTCGAGCGGCGGCATGCTGCGGCCGAGCTCGATGACGTAGCGGTAGCGGTCCTCCCAGTCGTCGAGGAAGGCGAAGTCGGCGGCTATTTCCTCGAAGCGTTGCGTGGCCATGGTTCGGGTCCGATGCTTGCCCAACTGATCTAGGCGCTCGGGCGGCGATGGTCCAGTGGCGGGGGGCGTTTTGCCCTTCCCAAGATCGGCGCGAGCGACTATCCGAAAGGCATGATCGGCGGCCGAGGCATGCGTAACGGCTTGTTGTTGCTGGCAGGCGCCGGCGCCTGCCTCTTGGCCGGATGCGGCGCCGGGGTGCCGACCTTTCTCGGCCGCGAGGGCGAGGGCGGCAACAGCTTCTATTCGGTCCGCGGCGGCCCGCCGCCGGCCGAGCCGCGCACGGTGCCGCTCAGGCTCGCGACCACCGAGCCGGCGCTGCACGGGATGATCCTGCGGGTCCAGGGCGAGGCGCCGCAGCAGGGCTATCACACGGCGCGCTCTGAGGCCGATCGGCAGCGGGCCGGACGCCGCGGGCATCCTGAGCTTCGAGCTGGTGGCGGTGCCGCCGCCCGCCGCCGAGGCGGTGGGGCCGGCGCGGACCCGCGAGCTCTCGGCGGCGATCTTCGTGCCGAACCTGACGCTGAAGAAGCTGCGCGGCTTCCGGGTGACCGGCGGCGGGTCGGTGCAGACCCTGCCGCTGCGGACCAGCGCCAGCGGATGAGCGCGCTCCGGGCGCATGCGATCCGCCGCGCGGCGGCAGGGCCGGCGGTCGATCGGGTGGTGCTCGACTACCGCGAGCGGTTCCTGCGGCGCAAGCGGCTGACCACCGCCGGCGGCGCGGTGCTGCTGATCGACCTGCCCGACACGGTGTCGATGCAGCATGGCGACGCCTTCCTGCTCGAGGACGGCGGGCTGGTCGCGGTCGAGGCGGCCGAGGAGCCGCTGGTCGAGGTGACCGGCGCGCCGGGGGCGCTGACGCGGCTCGCCTGGCACATCGGCAACCGGCACACCCCGGCCGAATTCGGCGACGGCCGGATCCTGATCCAGCGCGACCATGTGATCGAGGCGATGCTGGCGCGGCTCGGCGCCGCCACCCGGCGGGTCACGGCGCCGTTCCGCCCCGAAGGCGGCGCCTACGGCCACGGCCGCACCCACGGCCACCACCACGGCGGCGCCACCGACGATCCCGACCGCGGGCACGAGGATTGAGCGGGGGCGCGCTCAGGGCGACGCAGATCCTCAGCGCCTGGTTCTCGCCCGGCTATCCGGTCGGGGCCTTCAGCTATTCGCACGGCCTGGAATCGGCGGTCGAGGCCGGGCTGGTGGCGGGTCGCGCCGGCCTCGCCGCCTGGGTGGCCGATCTTCTGGAGTTCGGCGCCGGGCGGACCGACGCGATGCTGCTTGGCGGCGGCCTGGCGATCGGAAGATCCCGCGCCGGTCGCCGAGCTCGCCGAGGCGCTGGCGCCCTCGTCCGAGCGGCATCTGGAGACGATGGCGCAGGGCGCGGCCTTCGCCCGCACCACCGCCGCCGTCTGGGAGATCGCGGTGCCACCTGTGGCCTATCCGGTTGCGGTCGGCCATGCCGCGCGCCTCATGGCGCTGCCGCTCTTGCCGACCGCGACGCTGTTTCTGCAAGGCTTCGCGGCCAATGTCGTCTCGGCCGGCGTGCGGCTGATCCCGCTCGGCCAGACCGACGGCCAGCATGTCACCGCCGGGCTGCTGCCGCTGGCGGCCGCGGTCGCCGCGGCGGCGGTGGCGGCGCCGCCCGAGGCGATCGGCGGCATCGCGCTCCGGGCGGATCTCGCGGCGATGCAGCACGAGACCCAGTATAGCCGGCTCTTCCGCTCCTGACTGGCCGGCGCCGCGGCGCAGGCGGTAAGCTGCCAGCGCGAATCGACGGGGAAGCATGCAGGTGACCGAGGACGCAAGCACCACGAGGGCGGCCGCGGCGCGCTCGCCGCACGGGCCGCTCCGGGTCGGCATCGGCGGGCCGGTGGGCGCGGGCAAGACCGCGCTGATGGACCAGCTCTGCAAGCGGATGCGCGACCGCTGGTCGATCGCGGCGATCACCAACGACATCTACACCCGCGAGGACGCCGAGTTCCTGATGCGCTCCCAGGCGCTGCCGCTGGAGCGGATCATCGGCGTCGAGACCGGCGGCTGCCCGCACACCGCGATCCGCGAGGATGCCTCGATCAACCTCGCGGCGGTGGACGAGATGCTGCGCCGCTTCCCCGATCTCGACCTGATCCTGATCGAGTTCGGGCGGCGACAATCTCTCGGCCACCTTCTCGCCGGAGCTCGCCGACCTCACGCTCTACGTCATCGACGTCGCGGCCGGCGACAAGATCCCGCGCAAGGGCGGCCCCGGCGTCACCCGCTCGGACTTGCTGATCATCAACAAGATCGATCTCGCGCCTTACGTCGGCGCCTCGCTCGAGGTGATGGACCGCGACGCGCGGCGGATGCGCGGCGCGCGGCCGTTCCGGTTCGCGCAGGTCCGCGACGGCGTCGGCATGCCGGAGATCGTCGGCTTCATCGAGACGGCGGGCGGCCTGGTCGCGGCCTGACGGCCGGCTCAACCCGGCCGGCCGTTCCGAAACGCCGCGATCCGCGGCATGCTGGCCTCGATCCAGTCCGCAAGCAAGCGGACCCGCTCGGCGGCCTCGCGGCCGAGCGGGGTCAGGTTGTATTCGACGTGCGGTGGCACCACCGCGTAGGCCTTGCGCGCCACGAGGCCGTCCGCCTCGAGCCATTGCAGGGTCTGCGCCAGCATCCGCTCGCTGACGCCGCCGACCGACCGGCGCAGCGCGCTGAAGCGCTGGGTGCCGGTCTCGAGCACGATCAGCACCAGCACGCCCCAGCGGCTGGTCACGTGCCTGAGCACGTCGCGGGACGGACAGTCGGCCGCCAGCAGGTTGCCCCGCAGCAGCCGGTCCGACAGCGGCTCGGCAGGGAGCGTCTCTGCGGTCTCCATACTTACCCTTCTGTGCGTACTTACGAATTGTTCGCGTTCAGCATATGTGCGGTCGCGCGCTCAGATGCAAACCGAAGGATACCTCAAGATGACCATCGCCGTCACCGGAGCCACCGGCCAGCTCGGCCGTCTCGTGATCGGGAGCCTGAAGCGGAAGGTCGCCGCGGAGACGATCGTCGCGCTGGCGCGGACCCCGCCAAGGCCGCCGATCTCGGCGTTGCGGTGCGGGCGGCCGACTATGGCGACCCGGTCGCGCTCGCCGCGGCACTCGCCTGCGTCGATATTCTGCTGCTGATCTCGTCGAGCGAGGTCGGCGCGCGGGTGGCCCACCACCGCAACGTCATCGCCGCGGCGAAGGCGGCCGGCGTCGGGCGGATCGCCTATACCAGCATCCTGCACGCCGACGCCTCGCCGATCGGGCTCGCCGACGATCATCGCGCCACCGAGGCGGATCTGCGCGCCTCCGGAGTGGCGTTCACGCTGCTGCGCAACGGTTGGTACGTCGAGAACTACACCGCCGCGATCCCGGGCGCGCTGGCCGGGGGCGCGCTGATCGGCGCCGCCGGAGACGCCCGCATCTCGGCCGCGCCGCGCGCCGACTATGCCGAGGCCGCGGCGGTGGTGCTCGCGGGCGACGGCCACGCCGAGCGGACCTACGAGCTGGCCGCGGACCAGGCCTTCACCCTGGCCGATCTCGCCGCCGAGATCGCACGGCAGGTGGGCCGGGCGATCCCCTACCGCAACCTGAGCGAGGCCGATTATGCCGCGGCGCTCGCCGGCTTTGGCCTGCCGGACCCGGCGGCGCGGGCCTATGCGCGCTACGACACCGACGCGGCCGCGGGCGCGCTCCTCGACGAGGGGCGCGCCCTCTCGGCGCTGATCGGGCGCCCGACGACGCCGCTCGCCGCCTCGGTCGCGGCGGCGCTGAACGGGGTCGGCGTGACGGTCGGTTAGCTCGTCACGTCCTTCGGTCCGACCACGGCGAACCAGGCGCCCTGCGGGTCCTGGGCGACGGCGATGAAGGCGCCGCCCGGAACCTCGGTCGGCCCGTGCGCGATCTTGCCGCCGGCCTTGGTGATGCGCGCGATCGCCGCGTCGATGCCGTTGGCGCCGAAGTAGGGCAGCCAGGCCGGCACCGGCGAATTGCCGAGGCCCATCATGCCGCCGATGTCGGTGCCGTCGTGGGAGAAGACCTGGTAGGTGCCCATGGCGCCCATCTCCACGGCCTGCGACTTCTGCCAGCCGAAGAGGCCGGAATAGAAGCGGTAGCCGGCCTCGGGGTCGCTCGACATCAGCTCGTTCCAGTTGCCGTGCCCGGTTTTTTGCTGGTTGAAGGCGCCGCCGGCGCCTTCCTGGCCCGGCATCGGCTCGGGCTCGAGGATGCCGAAGCCCGCACCCTGCGGGTCGCCGACCACGGCGAAGCGCCCGGTGCCGGGGATGTCGGCCGGCGCGCGGTGGATGCGTCCGCCGGCGGCCTCGATCGCCGCCGCGGCCTTGTCGGCGTCGTCCACCGCGAAATAGATCATCCAGAACGGCGGCATCGCGCCGACATCGTCGGGCATGTTCATCAGCCCGGCGACCATGTCGCCGTCGGCCTTGGCGAGATGGTAGTCGAACCCCGCCATGCCGGCGTCCTGGAACGCCCAGCCCAGCACCTCGCCGTAGAAGGTCTCGGCCGCGCCGAGGTTGCCCTTGCTGGTCGCCAGCTCGTACCAGCAGGGTGTTCCCTGCAACTTCGCCATCGTGTCACTCCCCTTCCTGATGGTGCCTCGGTGATCTAGCGCCCGCGTGCCACGGGTCCAAACCGGTCCCTCGCATCAGCGGTTTACACCGCGCGCGTGACGGCGCGATTACGCCGGCGCCCGCCGCCGCTCCCGACGGTCCGGGGGCATCTTCGCCGGCCTCAGGCCCGCATCCGCGCCCCGTCGGGGTCGAACGGCGGCATGAGCAGCACCCGCGCCGGCTGGCGGCGGCCGAGGATCTCCACCTCGAAGAGCGCCGTCCTCGTCGCGCTCGGCCAGCCCGGCGGGAAGGTAGCCCTGCGCCAGCGAGAGATCCACCGAATGGCCGTAGCCGCCCGAGGTCACCCAGCCCACCACCCGCCAGTCGCCGTCGCGCCGGGCGTCGGCCATGGGCAGGATCGCGCCGGCGGCGTCGAAGCGCGGCGCGCCGACGCCGTGGCCGGCGGCGACCGCGCCCCAGTCGCGGGCGACCCGGCCCCAGATCGGCTCGTCGCCCATCACGTCGGCGCCGTCGGCGGCGATCGCGAGGCTGACCCGGCGCAGCCGCGGCCCGGCGTCGGCCTCGCGCGCGGCGGCGGCGCGGCCGATGAACTCGTTCTTGTCCAGCCGCACGAAGCGCTCCATGCCGCCCTCGAAGGCGCCGTAGATCGGGCGGAGCTCGGCGAACCAGGTCGGGAAGTTCTTCTCCAGCCGCATCGACAGCAACGCCCGCATCCCGAAGTCGGCGATGCCGTGCGCGGCCCCGGCGTCGAGGATCGCCCGGTAGAGCGTTCGCAGGTAGGCGGGCTCGACCCAGATCTCGTAGCCGAGATCGCCGGTGTAGCTGATGCGGTTGACCAGCGCCGGGCAGCCCGCGACATCCATCGCCCGGTGATCCATGAAGCGGAAGGCGGCGGCCGAGACATCGTGGTCGGTCAGCGCCGCCAGCACCGCGCGCGAGCGCGGCCCGGCCAGCATCAGCCCCATCAGCCGCATGCCGAGCCGCTCGACCGCGACCGAGCCGTCGTCCGGCAGATGCGCCTCGAACCAGCGCAGGTGATGGATCTGCGCCGCCGACGAGCCCCAGACCAGGAAGCGGTCCTCGCCGGCCTTGGCCACGGTGAAATCGCCGATGAGGCGCCCGGCCTGGTTCAGCATCGGCGTGAGCGCGATGCGGCCGGTGCGCGGCATGACGTTGGTGAGGATCCGGCTGAGCCAGCCCTCGGCGCCCGGGCCGGTGACCGAATATTTGGCGAAGTTGGCGATCTCGGTCACGCCGACGCGCTCGCGCACTGCGCGAACCTCGTCGCCTACGGGCGTGAAATCGTTGGAGCGGTGGAAGGAGAGGATGTCGCGCGGCTCGGCGCCGTCCGGGGCGAACCAGAGCGGCACCTCGAGGCCCCAGGTCACCCCCATCACCGCGTTGCGCTCGGCGGTCATGATGTCGTAGAGCGGCGTCGTCTGCTGCGGCCGTGCGGCCGTCAGCTCCTCGTTGGGGTAGCGCACCGAGAAGCGGCGGGCGTAATTCTCGCGCACCTTGGCGTTGGTGTAGCGCAGGCTCGCCCATTCGCCGAAGCGCGCCACGTCCATGCCGAAGACGTCGTGGCCGGGATCGCCCGTGGTCATCCAGTTCGCGAGCGCGAGTCCGACGCCGCCGCCCTGGCTGAAGCCCGCCATCACCGCGCAGGCGACCCAGAAGTTGGTGAGGCCCTGCACCGGGCCGATCAGCGGGTTGCCGTCGGGCGCGAAGGTGAAGGGGCCATTGATCACCTGCTTGATCCCGGCGTTCTCCAGCGCGGGGAAATGCCGGAAGCCGACCTCGAGCGAGGGCGCGATCCGGTCGAGGTCGGGCTGCAGGAGCTCGTGGCCGAAGTCCCAGGGGGTGACCTTGGGCGACCAGGGGCGGCAGTCCTGCTCGTAGGTGCCGAGCAGGATGCCGCCGCGCTCCTGGCGGGTGTAGATCTCGCCCGGCAGGTCGAGGACGCCGACCATCTCGCGGCCGGTGCGGGCGTTGAACTCGGCGACCTCGGGCATCGGCTCGGTCAGGAGGTACATGTGCTCCATGGCGAGCACCGGCAGCTCCAGCCCGACCATGCGGCCGACCTCGCGCGCCCAGAGGCCGCCGGCGTTGACCACATGCTCGGCCTCAACCGTGCCGTGCTCGGTGACGACGTTCCAGGCGCCGTCCGGCTCCTGGGTCAGCTCGACCACGCGGTTGCGGAGCACGATGGTGGCGCCGAGCGCCTGCGCCGCCTTGGCGTAGGCATGGGTGGTGCCGGCCGGGTCGAGATGGCCTTCGACCGGATCCCAGAGCGCGCCGATGAAGTGCGCCGGATCCATGATCGGGAACATCGCCGCCGCCTCGGAGGGGGTGATGATCTCGGTGTCCATACCGAGGCAGCGGCCCTTGGCGTGGGTGAGCCTGAGGTAGTCCATGCGCTCGGGGTTGCCGGCCATCATCACGCCGCCGGTCAGATGCAGGCCGCAGGACTGGCCCGAGAGCTCCTCGAGCTCGCGGTAGAGCGAGACGGTATAGGCCTGGAGCTTCGCGACGTTGGGTCGCCGTTCAGGGTGTGGAAGCCGCCCGCCGCGTGCCAGGACGAGCCCGAGGTCAGCTCGGAGCGCTCGATCAGCATCACGTCGCTCCAGCCGGCCTTGGCCAGATGGTAGAGCACCGAGCAGCCGACCACGCCGCCGCCGATCACCACCACCCGGGCCTGCGACTCAGCAGCTCTCCCCGACCAGCGCCTCGAAGAGCCCGAGCCGGATGGGTCAGCCCGTCGATGACGTTGAAGTGGTGCGGCGCGGCTCGATCGTCTGCTCCATGTCGGCGCCGAGGCCGGTCCAGACGTTGGCGATCAGCGTCGTCTGGCGGACGAACTCCGGCCGCTCGCGTCGCCGACCCAGGCGTGGACCGGGTGCCGGAGCGGCTCGCGAGCGCGGGGCTCTCGGCCGCGCCTCGCCGGGTCGAGCGGAGGGTGTCGTTGAGCGTCAGGCGCAGCAACGGGCGGAGGTCGTGAGGCCGCTGATCGCGAGCACCCGTCAGCCGCGCGACTTTCGGCAGCCGGCTGTCGGCGCAGACCTGGCGGGCCGCGAGGTGCCCGCCGGCGGAGTGGCCTGCGAGCCGGCACCGGCCACCTCGCCGCGGCGGCGCGACGCTCGGCGATCATCGCGTGATCGCGGCGAGCGGCCTCGGGGGCCAGAATAGCCCGGCATCGCCACCGCCCAGCCGCGCACCAGCGCGCCGCCGGCGAGATGCGACCATGTCCGGGGCTCGAAGGCACGCCAGTAGCCGCCGTGCACATAGACGAGGCCGCGCGGCGCCGCCTCGGGCAGGAAGAGATCGATCCGTTGGCGCGGATGCGGCCCGTAGGTGATCTCGCGCAGCCGCGCGCCCATCGTCGGCGCGGAAGGCGCCCGCCCGCGCCTCCCAGCGCGGGATATAGCTGTCGCCGCCGGGAATATGCGCCGCGTTGGCATAGGCGTCATCCCAGTCGGCGATCATCAGAACGCCTTGAACGTCAGCGTGGTGAGGCTGCGGTCGATGTGCGGAATGTCGAGGATCTTGGCGTTGATGTAATGGCCGATGTCGGTGCCGTCGGGGATATAGACCTTCATGATCAGGTCGTATTCGCCCGAGGTCGAGTAGAGCTCGGAGACGAATTCCCGGTCGTAGATCGCGTCGGCGACCTCGTAGGTCCGGCCGGGCCGGCAGCGCAGCTGGACGAAGACGCAGTTCATCGGCTCCCTCCCTGTGCGCGCACACTGCCGCCCGCTCCGGCGCGATGCAACCCGCGATCTTGCCCGCGCTTGTGGTGGCGGTGGCGGCTCCCTAGAGTGCCGCGCCGGCGTCCGTCGGCGCCGAGCCCGCAGCCCATCCGGAAGGAGACGCGCCCGATGAAACTCGCCCCAGCCCTCGCCCTCGCGACCCTCGTCAGCGCGGCGCCGGCCTTCGCCGAGGACGCCGCCTGCAAGACCGTGCGGCTGTCCGATCCGGGCTGGACCGACATCACCTCGACCAACGCACTCACCAGCAGCGTGCTGACCGCGCTCGGCTACGAGCCCGAGGTGAAGACGCTGTCGGTGCCGATCGGCTACCAGGCGATGAAGGACGGCGAGATCGACGTCTTCCTCGGCAACTGGATGCCGGCGCAGCAGCACTTCCGCGACGACCTCGACGCCGCCAAGGCGGCGGAGGTGATCACCCAGAACCTCGCGGGCGCCAAGTTCACGCTGGCGGTGCCGACCAAGGCCGCGACCGAGCTCGGGGTCGCCGACTTCAAGGATTCTCGCGGCGCACGGCGACGACTTCAAGGAGACGATCTACGGCATCGAGAGCGGGGCGCCGGCGAACCAGAGCCTGCAGAAGATGATCGACGCCGGCGACTTCGGGCTCGGCGACTGGAAGCTGGTCGAATCCGGCGAGCAGGCGATGCTGGCGCAGGTGACCCGCGCCGAGAAGGGCGACAAGGCGATCGTGTTCCTCGCCTGGGCGCCGCATCCGATGAATACCGCGCACGCGCTCACCTATCTCTCCGGCGGCGACGCCTACTTCGGCCCGGACTTCGGCGGGGCGCAGGTCTGGACCCTGGCGCGCACCGGCTGGGCCGCGGCCTGCCCGAACGCCGCGAAGTTCTTCGGCAACCTGGTCTTCACCGTCGATATGGAGAACCAGATGATGGGCCTGATCCTCGACGAGGGCGCAGAGCCCGGCGACGCGGCGGCGGGCTGGCTGAAAGAGCACCCGGACGTGCTCGGCCCCTGGCTCGACGGCGTGACCACCTTCGACGGCCAGCCCGGCCTGCCCGCGGTGCAGAAGGCGCTCGGCCTCTGATGCGGGATCCGGGAGAACGGTTCGGCTGATGCGCCGCCTCTCCACCCTCTCGCCCGATTTGTCCGCCGACAAATCGGGCCGCGCCCGCCCCCCCGTCACGCCGGAGGCGTGCCTTCGGCACGACGGTGGGCGCGATTCCGCGCCCACCGTGGCGGACACGGCCCGATTACCAGCGTTGGTCTCCGCTGAATCCCACTCGCCCTCCGCCAGCTGGCTCCGGGCGACCGGACCGGTCGACCGTCCACAGGGCGGTCGCCTTTTCGGTCCGGGGGAGGCTGTCGCAGCCGGCCCGAGGGTGGTGGCGAGGCGATCAGCCGGAAGCCCTCCGAGCAAGGCGCCCGGCAGATGAGCCGCCCCAACGTGCTGGTGCTGATGGTCGACCAGCTCGCCGGGACGCTGTTTCCCGACGGGCCGGCGGACTTCCTGCACGCGCCGCACCTGCGCCGGCTCGCCGGGCGCTCGGCGCGCTTCGCGACCACCTACGCCGCGAGCCCGCTCTGCGCGCCGGCGCGGGCCTCGTTCATGACCGGCCTGCTGCCGAGCCGGACCGGGGTCTATGACAATGCCGCCGAGTTCGCCGCCGACATCCCGACCTTCGCCCACCACCTGCGCCGGGCCGGCTACCAGACCTGCCTCAGCGGCAAGATGCACTTCGTCGGGCCCGACCAGCTGCACGGCTTCGAGGACGCGGCTGACCACCGACATCTACCCGGCCGACTTCGGCTGGACCCCGGACTATACCCGGCCCGGCGAGCGGATCGACTGGTGGTATCACACGCTGGCCTCGGTGACCGACGCCGGGACCGCCGAGGTCACCAACCAGCTCGAGTATGACGACGAGGTCGCCTACCACGCCACCGCGAAGCTCCACGACCTGTCGCGGCGCCACGACCCGCGGCCGTGGCACCTGACCGTCAGCTTCTCGCATCCGCACGATCCTTACGTCGCCCGCCAGCGCTTCTGGGATCTCTACGCCGACTGCCCGGCGCTCGACCCGGAGGCGCCGCCGGTGGCCTTCGCGGCGCAGGACGCGCATTCCCGGCGGCTGATGCTCGCCAGCGACCACACCGCCTGCGAGATCACCGCCGAGGACGTCCGCCGCTCACGCCGCGCCTATTTCGCCAACATCAGCTACATCGACGAGAAGATCGGCGAGATCCTCGGCGTGCTGGAGCGGGGCGGCATGGCCGAGGACACCATCGTCGTCTTCGTCTCGGACCATGGCGACATGCTCGGCGAGCGCGGGCTCTGGTTCAAGATGAGCTTCCGCGAGGGCGCCGCGCGGGTGCCGCTGATGATCGCCGCCCCCGGCCTGCCGAGCGGGCCGGCATGCCGCGCCGGCCTCCGCCCTCGATGTCCTGCCGACGCTGGCGGAGCTCGTGGGGATCGACCTCGGGGACGCGCCGGCGATCGACGGCGAGAGCCTGCTCCCGGTCGTCCGCGGCGAGCGGGTCCGCGGCCCGGTGCCGATGGAGTATGCCGCCGAGGGGTCGGTCGCGCCGATGGTGGCGCTGCGCGACGGCCGGCACAAGCTCATCGTCTCCGCCGCCGATCCGCCGGGGCTGTTCGATCTCGCCGCCGACCCGCATGAGGACCGCGACCTCGCCGGCGATCCCGAGCATGCCGGCGTTCTGCAACGGATGCAGGCCGCGGTCCGCGCGCGCTGGGATCTCGCGGCCTTCGATCGCGACGTCCGCGTGAGCCAGGCCCGGCGGCGGCTGGTCTACGAGGCGCTGCGGCAGGGCGCCTACTTCCCCTGGGACTACCAGCCGCTGGAGCGCGCCGCCGAGCGCTACATGCGCAACCACATGGACCTCAACGTCCTTGAAGCAGCGCAGCGCTATCCGCGAGCCGCGGGGTCGACAGCTCCATCCAAGGATTGAGCAAAGGCAGCGAACGCGCACCGCTCCTCGGCACCGCAAATGTTTACCAACACCGCGCAACAGGATTAAACTTTAGCAGCAATTGATGTAATCCTCCGCCTGTGTGTAGCCGCTCGTGGAGTAAAGGGTATTATGGGTTGGATTGATTGCCGGGGCGGGATGCTTGCGTCCGCGACCCGGCTTGCCGCCGCAGCGCTGGTAGCGGCGGCGGGGCTCATCGGGTCGGGGGCTTCGGCCGCGACCCTGATCGACTTCAACGGGGACAAGAACGCCAATCCCTACCTGGAGGATGGCTTTTCCTTCGCCCCGAACCGTCTGGTCAACGGCAATTGCATCAGCGGCAGCTGCCTGGCGCTGAACGACAACGAGACGACCGCGATGACCTTCACGGGTGTGCCCGGTCTGTTCACGTTGACCGGGCTGAACTTCAATCTGCTCGGCAAGGGCACCGACAACACGCTGACGGTAACCGGCAGCAACGGCACGGTCCGGTCGTTCGCCGCCAGCGCTTTCGCCCACAACGACTATCATTCCGTCCTCTTCACCACCGAGTTCCAGGACGTCAGCTCGGTCACCTTCTCGACCGGCGGCGGCGGCAACGTGCGGATCGACGATCTGACCGCCACCCCGACGCCCGCGCCGGTGCCGCTGCCCGCGGCGGGGCTGCTGCTGATCGGCGGCCTCGGAGCCCTGGGGGCGGTGTCCCACCGCAAGCGCGCCGCCGCCTAGCAGGCTCTGCTAGGGACGTGCCTTTGGTCCGGTGATCGCGAGCCATGCGATCACCGGCCGTCCGTCCTTCACCGGGGCGGGCGTCAAGGGCAGGCGCGGCACTACCCGCGCTGCGACTGACCTCTCTGCGGCAAAGCATGCATAGGGGTAGTGCATACGCCGTGTATGCAGAGTCCATGCCAAAAATAGCACGATTTTAACCCCTTGGAACGCCTCTCCTTCACCCCAGGATCACCAGCAGGATCCCTCCCGCCACCAGCGCGATCCCCCAGGTTTCGCGCCCGCTCGGCCGCTCGCCGAAGGCGAAGCGGGCGGTCAGCCAGCTGAAGACCAGCTCGACCTGCCCCACCGCCTTGACCTGCGCCACGGTGACCAGGGTGAAGGCGGTGAACCAGCCGAGCGAGGCGAGCATGCCCGAGGCGCCGACCAGCGCCTCGATCCGCCACTCGCGCAGCACCCGGCCGATCCCGCCCTCGCCGCGCCGCCAGAGCCAGAGCGAGAGCAGGAGCGACTGCACCAGCGTCACGAAGGCCAGCGTGAAGGCGGGGCGCATCACCAGCCCGCCGGTGTCGGGCAGCGCCAGCGCGGCGGCGCGGTAGCCGATGCCGGCCAGCGCGAAGGCGGCGCCGCAGGCGAGCCCGATCGCCGCCGCCCGGTTCAGCGCGCCGCCGCCGAGGCCGCGGGTCGCCGACATCAGCACCAGCCCGATGAGGCTCACGACGATGCCGCCGAGCGCCAACAAGCCGACCCGGTCGCCGAGGAGCACCAGCCCGAACAGCACCGCCTGCACCGTCTCGGTCTTGGCGAAGGTGTTGCCGACCGCGAAGTTGCGCAGGCTGAAGAGGTGGAGGAGGAGGAGCGTCGCGCCGATCTGCGCCACCGCACCACCGACGCTCCAGAGCGCGAAGGCGAGGTTCGGCGCCGGCAGCGGCGCGCGCTGCGCCAGCACCGCGACCAAGAGCAGCGCCCAGGGCGCCGCGAAGAGAAAGCGCGCATAGGTGGCGCCGATCACCCCGACCCGCGGCGTCAGCGCCTTCTGCAGCGCGGTCCTGAGGTTCTGCAGGAACGCCGCCGCGAGCGAGATCGCGACCCAAAGCTCCATCACGGTCCCGGAAAGCGTCGGTCAGCGGGTGACTAAGGCCACTTCCCGGCAGAATCCATCCCGATCCGCGCCGGCGCCAGGTGGCTGCGACCCGTTGTCGGATCGCAGCATTGCGACTAGGCTCGATCCGAGACGTTGCGACCGCTCTCACCACTGGCCTCCGGGGGATCGACATGTCGGCAACCACCTTCGGCGATCACCCCGAACCCGCCCCGATGCTCGGCAGCGTCGCCGCCGATCCGCGGCTCTACAACGAGGACCTCGCCCCGGTCCCGAAGGAGAAGCGAACCTGGACCGGCTACTCGATCTTCGCGATGTGGATGTCGGACGTGCACAGCGTCGGCGGCTATACCTTCGCGGCGAGCCTGTTTCTCTTCGGGCTGACGGGCTGGCAGGTGCTCGTCGCGATGGCGATCGGCATCCTGATCGTCTACGTGCTGATGAACCTGGTCGGCAGGCCGAGCCTCATCAACGGCATCCCGTTCCCGGTGATGGCGCGGGTCAGCCTCGGGCGTGATGGGCGCCAATCTCGCCGCGGTGATTCGCGGCGTCGTCGGCATCGTCTGGTATGGCGTGCAGACCTATTTCGCCTCCAAGGCGGTCGCGACCATGATCCTGCTATTCATCCCCTCGGCGGCGGGGCTCGCCAACTGGAGCTTCCTTGCGCTCGATAGCCTGGGCTGGATCAGCTTCATCTTCATGTGGTTCTTCCAGCTAATGATCTTCCAGCGCGGCATGGAGACGATCCGCAAGTTCATCGATTTCTGCGGGCCCGCGGTCTACGTGGTGATGTTCGTGCTGATGGGCTGGATCCTGTCGCACGCCGGCTTGGAAGCGCTGGACCTCGCGGTTGGGCGACAAGGTGCTGACCGGCGGTGAGACCTTCGGCCAATGGTCAACGCGATCCTGCTGGTGGTCAGCTACTTCGCGGCATTGCTGCTGAACTTCGGCGACTTCTCCCGATTCGGCAGAGCGAGCGGCAGATGAAGATCGGCAATTTCCTCGGCCTGCCGGTCAACTTCCTGCTCTTCGCCATCATCGTCGTGATCGTCACCGCCGGCAGCGTGAAGGTCTTCGGCCAGATGATCATGGACCCGGTGGAGATCGTCTCCAGGATCGACAACAAGGTCGCCGTCTTCATCGGCAGCGTGACCTTCATCATCGCCACCATGGGCATCAATATCGTGGCGAACTTCGTCTCGCCCGCCTACGATATCGCCAACCTCTTCCCCAAGCACATCGACTTCAAGCAGGGGGGCTTATCGCCTCGATCCTCGCGGTGTTGGTGTGCCCGTGGATCTTCGTCGACAGCCCGAAGGCGATCACCGTTTTCGTCAGCATCTTCGGCGCGGTGCTGGCCCCGCTCTACGGGGTGATGATGGCCGACTACTACCTGGTGAAGAAGCGAGGTGGTGGAGACGCGCCGAGCTGTACACGATGGCCGCCAACGGCCGCTATCACTACGACGGCGGTTGGAACAACGTCGGCTTGCGTCGCTCGCAATCTCCGGGTTCATCGCGATCGGCTGGGAGCTGTTGACCCAGCTTCTCGGATCCTGCCGCCGAACAACTTCGGCTGGGTTATCGGCGCCTCGCCGGTGCGGTCGCCTATACGCTGCTGATGCGCCGCGCCGGCCGCAGCTGAGCCCTCAAAGCCGGTCGCGCAGCGCGTACCAGCTCATCGCCAGCACGAGGAGCGGCCAGCGCAGCGCGGCGCCGCCGGGGAAGCGCGGCTGCGGCAGCGCCGGCGAAGATGTCGAAGCGCTCGGCGGTGCCCTGCACCGCCTCGGCCATCAGCTTGCCGGCGAGCGTCGCCAGCGCCACGCCGTGCCCGGAGTAGCCGCCGGCGGAGAAGACGTTTGGCCCCAGCCGCTGGAAAGCCGGCATCCGGTTGACGGTGATCGCCAGCGTCCCGCCCCAGGCGTAGTCGATGGCGGCATCCGGCGAGCTGCGGGAAAGACGCCAAGCATCCGCGGCCGCACCAGCCCGGCGATGTCGGCCGGGAAGCGCTAGCCGTAGCTCTCGCCGCCGCCGAAGAGCAGCCGGTGGTCGGCCGAGAGCCGGAAGTAGTTGACCACGAAGCGCGAGTCGGCCACCGCCACGTCGTTGCGGATCAGCGCCCGCGCCGCCGCGGCGCCGAGCGGCGCCGTCGCGACGATGAAGTTGTTGATCGGCATCACCCGCGCCGCCACCTCCGGCACGAGGCCCGCCGAGATAGCCGTTGCCGGCGACGACGACGAAGCGCGCCCGCACCGGCCCGTGCGGCGGTCCGCACCTCCGGCTGCGCGCCGCCGCCGATCGCCTCGACCCGGCTCGCCTCGAAGATCCGCGCGCCCGGCCGCCGCCGCGGCGCGGGCGAGCCCGAGCGCGAAGTCGAGCGGGTGCAGGTGCGCCGCGCCGCGGTCGAGCACGCCGCCGTGGTAGGCTCGCGTGCCGAGCTCGGCCGCGATCCCCGCCCGGTCGAGCGGCTCGAGCGCGCCGTAGCCGTAGTCGCGCGCGAGCTTCTCCGCCTCGGCGTGGAACTCCGGCACCTCGCCCGCCCGGCAGGCGGCGTGGATCACCCCGGGCTGCAGGTCGCAGGCGATGCGCGTGCCGCGCGATCAGGTCCCGGACCAGCGCCTTGGCCTCCTCGGCCATGTCCCAGAGCGCCCGCGCCGGCCTGCGCCGAAGCTGCCGCTCGAGCCAGTCCTGGTCGCGCCGCTGGCCCGAGCCGACCTGGCCGCCGTTCCGCCCCGAGGCGCCCCAGCCGACCCGCTGCGCCTCGAGGAGCACGACGTCGAGCCCGGCCTCGGCCAGGTGCAGCGCCGCCGAGAGCCCGGTGTAGCCGCCGCCGATCACGCAGACATCGGCCGCGAGGCTCGCCCTCCAGCGCCGGGAACGGCGGCAGCGGCGCCGCGCGTCGCGGCGTACCAGCTGTCGGGATACTGCCCCGCGCCGGTCGTTGGCGGTCAGCAGGTCGAGCCGCGGCACGAGTCATGTCGCCCCGGAGTCGCGCATACAGGATTGCCCTGAGCGCCGTCGTACTCCCGTTAACCGACTGGATTAACAATCCACGAGTCGCGTTAGCCGGGCGCAATCTTGGACGCCGGCGATCCTGTCCCTCCCGTCCGCGGGCTCGGCCAGCGGCGCTCAGACATTCAGCAGCAGGTGGTCGCGCTCCCAGGGGCTGATCACCCGGAGGAAGGTCTCGACCTCGTCGCGCTTGATCGCCTTGTAGAGGTTGCAGAACTCGACCCCGAGCACCTCGGTGATCTCCGGGCATTCCTCGAAGAGGTCGAGCGCCGCGAGCAGGTCGCGCGGCAGCGCCCGCGGCCGGTGGTAGGCCTCGCCCGCCACCGGATCGCGCGGCTTCAGCTTCGCCTTCATGCCGAGATAGCCGCAGGCGAGCGAGGCGGCGAGCGCGAGGTAGGGGTTGCAGTCCATGCCCACGACCCGGTTCTCGATCCGCCGCGCGTGCGGCTCGGCGATCGGCACCCGCAGGCCGGTGGTGCGGTTGTCCGGCCCCCACTCGAGGTTGATCGGCGCCGAGCCGTGCGGCACGTAGCGGCGGTAGCTGTTGACGTAAGGCGCCAGCATGCAGACCACGGTCGGGATGTGCCTCTGCTGCCCGGCGAGGAAGCTGTAGAAGGCCTTGGTCGGCGCCGCCCTTGGCGTCGGTGAAGATGTTCGTGCCGGTCTTGGCGTCGACCACCGACTGGTGGATGTGCATCGCCGAGCCCGGCTCCTCCTGCATCGGCTTGGCCATGAAGGTCGCGAAGCAGTTGTTCCTGAGCGCCGCCTCGCGGATCGTGCGCTTGAAGAAGAAGACCTGGTCGGCGAGCTTGACCGGGTCGCCGTGCAGCAGGTTGATCTCGACCTGCCCGGCGCCGCCCTCCTGGATGATGGTGTCGATCTCGAAGCCCTGCGCCTCGGCGAAGTCGTAGATGTCGTCGATCACCTTGCCGTACTCGTCGACCGCCGACATCGAGTAGGCCTGGCGCGACACCATCTGCCGGCCGGTCCGGCCGACCGGCGGCTCGATCGGCTCGTTCGGGTTGAGGTTCGGCTTGATCAGGTAGAACTCCATCTCCGGCGCCACCACCGGCCGCCAGCCCTCGGCCTCGTAGAGCGCCGACCACCCGCTTCAGCACGTTGCGCGGCGCCACCGGCACCGGGCGGCCGGACAGATCCTCGACGTTGTGGATGACCTGCAGCGTGATGTCGTCGGCCCAGGGCGAGGCGGTCGCCGCCGCGTAGTCGGGCTTCAGCACCATGTCCGACTCGGTCCACTGGTTGGCGATCTCCATGTCGACATAGTCGCCGGCGATGGTCTGGTGGAAGACCGAGGTCGGCAGGAACATCCGGTCCTCGCGCATGAACTTGGCGAAGGGCATCGCCTTGCCGCGCGAGATGCCGGCGATGTCGGCGATCACGCATTCGACCTCCTCGACGCGGCGGCCGCCCAGCCACTCGCGGAAGGCCGCCGGCAGGCGGTCGGCGAACTCGGCGGAAGCGGCGGGCGGCATGGAGGACCTCTCGGGTGGCTGCGGCGCGTCAGCATCCGCCGAGCCGGAAACCGCGTCAAAACAAAAAGCTCGGCGGTGAGGAATAGCGCGGAACGCCTCAGCCCGGCGGCGGCTCGGTCCAGAGCGCCGAGAGCGGGAAGGCGACCGCGTCGAACGGCGCGAGCCGCACCTCGGCATCGTCGGCCAGCGCGTCGATGAGCACCCAGGCTCCGTCCCGTAGCGCGAAGGCTTCGAGCGTCCGCGCCGACGGATCGACCAGCCAGAGATGCGCCACGCCGGCGACGCCGTAGATGTCGCGCTTGTCGGTCAGGTCGAGCCGTCGCGTCCCCGGGCTCAGGATCTCGCAGACCCAGTCGGGCACGATCGCCGTCCACGGCTCGTCCGGGATCCGCGGCATCCGCTCGCGACGCCAGCCGGCAAGGTCCGGAACCAGCACGTCGTCGCCCAGGTGCAGCTCCGGCTCGTCGAGGATCCACCAGCCGCCCGGCCCGTCGCGCCCCCGGTCGAAAGCGCCCGCCGATCTCGACGCCGAGCGCCGACGAGCTGCGGGCATGGCGCATCGCCGGGCGCGGCTGCAGGTGCAAGGCGCCCCGGACGAGCTCGGCCACCATATGCTCGGGCGCGTCGAGAACGTCCTGATAGGTGGCCGGGCGACGTACGGTGGCTGGCTGGTTCATCGCCTTTATCCTAGCGCGCATCGGGCGCGCCGTCATCAGAGCCGCCCCACCGGATGCTCCACCGCTCCCGCCTTCGCCGCCAGCAGGCAGAGCCAGTCGTGGGCGATATGCGCCGCCGCCAGCGCGGTGATCTCGGCGTGGTCGAACGGCGGCGAGACCTCGACCAGATCCATGCCGACGAGATCGAGCCCGGCGAGGCCGCGGATCAGCTCCAGCGCCTGCCAGCTCGCGAGCCCGCCCGGCACCGGCGTGCCGGTGCCGGGCGCATAGGCGGGATCGAGGCCGTCGATGTCGAAGGAGAGATAGACCGGCGCATCGCCCGCCCGCGCGCGGATCAGCGCGAGCGCCGCGGCGATGCCGTTGCGGTGCAGCCAGGGCGCGGTCAGGATCTCGAGGCCCATCGTCTCGTGGTGGAAGGTGCGGATGCCGATCTGGGTCGAGCGGGCGGGATCGACCAGCCCCTCGCGGATCGCCCGGCCCATCATCGTGCCATGGTCGATCCGGCCCGGGTCGTCCGGCCAGAGATCGCCGTGGGCATCGACCTGGATCAGCGCCAGCGGCCCGTATTTCGCGGCGTGCGCGCGCAGGAGCGGCCAGGCGATGAAATGGTCGCCGCCGAGCGCGAGGAGCTTGGCACCGGAGGCGATCACCTCGGCCGCCGCCGCCTCGATCGCCGGCGCCACCGCCTCGGGGTGGTGCGGGTCGAGCATGGCGTCGCCGCGGTCGACTACCGCCAGCTCCCGCATCAGGTCGAACCCCCAGGGGAAGGCCCGGAGCTCGGCGAGCTGCACCGAGGCCGCGCGGATCGCCCGCGGCCCGAGCCGGCAGCCGGGCCGGTAGGTCACCGAGGCGTCGTAGGGAAAGCCCATCACCGCCACATCGACGCCCGCGAGATCGCGGGTGTAGCGCCGGCGCAGGAAGGAGAGCGCCCCGCCGTAGGTCATCTCGGACCAATGCTCGCGCGCCCCCGCGGCGCGGAACGCCGCATCGCCGGCGCTAGCCACGCCGGGCGCTCCGGCGCATCTGCCAGGCGGCGACGCCGACCCCGAGCGCGACGATGGCGATGATGATGGTGGCGAGCGCGTTGATGTCGGGGCTGACCCCGAGCCGCACCTTGGAGAAGATCACCATCGGCAGCGTCGAGGCGCCGGGCCCGGTGACGAAGCTCGCCACCACCAGATCGTCGAGCGACAGGGTGAAGGCGAGCAGCCACCCGGCGATCAGCGCCGGGGCGATCACCGGGATCGTCACGTCGAAGAAGACCCGCACCGGCCGGGCGCCGAGATCCATCGCCGCCTCCTCCAGGCTCTCGTCCATGTCGGCCAGCCGCGACTGCACCACCACCGCGACATAGGCCATGCAGAAGGTGACATGGGCGATGATGATCGTGGTCATGCCGCGCCCGGCCGGCCAGCCGATCAGCTGCTGCATCGCGACGAAGAGCAGCAAGAGCGACAGGCCGGTAATGACGTCGGGCATCACCAGGGGTGCTGCCGACATGCCGGTGAGGAGCGGCCGCGACCGAAAGCGCCCGAAGCGGGTGAGCACGTAGGCCGCGAGCGTGCCGAGCACCACCGACAGCGTCGCCGTCACCACCGCCACCTGCAGGCTGATCCAGGCGGCGCCGAGGATCTGCGGGTCCTGCAGCAGGCTCGCGTACCATTTGGTCGAGAAGCCGCCCCAGACGGTGACCAGCTTGCTCTCGTTGAAGCTGAAGATGATCAGCGACAGGATCGGCGCGTAGAGGAAGATGAACCCTAGGATGCAGAAGCCGAAGAGCAGCGTCGAGGCGCGCATCAGGCGGCCCTCCTCTGCATACCCCGACCGTCCCGCCCGCCGTCCCCGCCCGCAAAAAGGGCAGCGGCCGAGCCGCCGGGCGGTCGTGAAGCGGCCGCCAGCCATGACAAGGCAGGGCCCCCTCCTGAGAACTCCGAGCCCCGACCGTTCCGCCCGCGTTCCCCGCCCGCGTCAAGGGCAGCGGCCGACCCGCGGGGCGGCCGAGAAGCGGCCGCCCCAGGGGGGCGGGTCGGCCGCTGCCCGGGCCGAGGCCCGGGCAAAAGGGTGCCGCCGGCGTGCCTTGCGACGAAACGCATCAGCTCTCCTCCGTCCGCGCCTGCGCGGTGCGGAGGATCATGATCGGCACCACCAGCACCACCAGCATCGCGATCGCCACGGCGCTCGCGGTCGGCCAGTCGCGGTTGGAGAAGAACTCGTTCCAGAGCACCCGCCCGATCATCAGCGTGTTCGGCCCGCCGAGAAGCTCCGGAATCACGAACTCGCCGATCGCCGGCACGAAGACCAGCATGAAGCCGGCGATGATCCCCGACATCGAGAGCGGCAGCGTGATGTGGACGAAGGTCGAGAGCGGCCGCCCGCCGAGATCGGCCGAGGCCTCGAGCAGGCTCTCGTCGAGCTTCACCAGGTTGGCGTAGAGCGGCAGGATCATGAACGGCAGGTAGGTATAGACGATGCCGAGATAGACCGCGAAGTCGGTCTGCAGCATCACCAGCGGCGTGTCGATGATCCCGGTCCAGAGCAGGAAGTTGTTGATCACGCCATTGGAGCGCAGAAACCCCTGCCACGCATAGACCCTGAGCAGAAAGCTGGTCCAGAACGGCAGGATCACCAGCGTGAGCAGGATCGACCGCCGCGGGTCGGGGCTGCGCGCGATGTAGTAGGCGATCGGATAGCCGACCAGAAGTGCTATCAGCGCCGAGACGAAGGCGATCCGCAGCGAGGAGACATAGGCGTTGAGATAGAGCGGATCGTCGAAGAGATAGGCGAAGTTGCCGAAGTTCAGCGTCACCACCGCCTGCTGGTCGGCCCATTCGATCAGCGGCGTGTAGGGCGGCTGGGCGATCGCCGCCTCGCTGAGGCTGATCTTGGCCACCACCAGGAACGGGATCAAAAAGAAGATCAGGAGCCACACCAGCGGCACGGCGATCACCAGCCCGCGGCCGTCGAGCCCGACCTTGCCGAGCGCCCATGCCGTCCAGCGTAGCGGCGGCACCCGCTCGATCAGGCGGCTCATCGCGTCAGCACCACGCCCGCCACCTCGGCCCAGCTCACCCAGACCGTCTCGTCCCAGGAAATCGCCGCGTCGTCGAACCGCGACAGGTTGGCCTTGGTCGCCTGCAGCACCTTGCCGGTCTCGAGCCTGAGCCGGAAGATCGAGAGGTTGCCGAGATAGGCGATCTCCTCGACCACCGCCTTGAAGACGTTGTGCGCCTGCTCCGGCCGCTCGCGGCTGACGCGTAGCTTCTCCGGGCGCACCGCGAACCAGAGGACCTGGTGCAAGACGCAGGAGACACCGTGGCCGACGTAGATCTCGCCGCCCGCCTCCGGGCTCTGCATCCGGATATGCTCGGGCTCGTCCTCGGTCACCCGCCCCTCGAACATGTTCACCGTGCCGATGAAGTCGGCGACGAAACGGTCGTCGGGATATTCGTAGATCTCCTGCGGCTCGCCGACTTGCACGATCACCCCGGCGTTCATCACCCCGATCCGGGTGGAGAGCGTCATCGCCTCCTCCTGGTCGTGGGTGACGACGATGAAGGTGACGCCGAGGGTCTCCTCGATCTTGATGAGCTCGAACTGGGTCTCCTCGCGCAGCTTCTTGTCGAGGGCACCCAGCGGCTCGTCGAGGAGCAGGAGCTTCGGCCGCTTGACCAGGCTCCGCGCCAAGGCCACCCGCTGCCGCTGCCCGCCCGAGAGCTGGTGCGGCTTGCGGCCCGCGAGCGCGCTCAGCTTCACCAGCTTCAGCATGTCGGCGACCCGGCTCCTGACCTCCTCGCGCTCCATGCCGTCGCGGTGGAGCCCGTAGGCCACGTTCTTCTCCACCGTCATGTGCGGGAAGAGCGCGTAGGACTGGAACATCATGTTGGTCGGCCGCTCGTAGGCCGGCAGCCCGGTCATGTCCTGCCCGTCGATCTCGATCCGCCCGCTGGTCGGGGTCTCGAACCCCGCGAGCATCCGCAAGAGCGTCGACTTGCCGCAGCCCGAGCCGCCGAGCAGGCAGAAGAGCTCGCCCTTGTAGATATCGAGGCTGACGTCATCGACGGCGTAGAAGTCGCCGAACTTCTTGGTGACTTTCTCGATGCGGACGAAAGGCTTGTCGGTCCCGGTGGCCCAGGGCTTCGCCGAGGCGACGGTCACTGTCTCGTTCATGCGGCCCTGCGCGCTGCTGCAACGGGGCGAGCTTATGGGGCCGCCCGCGCTCCTGTCCAGCGCCGCATCGCGGCGGATTTACTGGCCGGTGCGGATCCTGGTCCAGAGCCGGGTCAGCGTCCGGTCGTCGCGCGGTCCGTGCACCGGCTGCGGGAAGAGCCGCGCCATCACCTCCGGCGTCGGATAGATCGCCGGGTCGCCGAGGATCTCCGGCTTGACGTATGCCGCGGCCTTGGCGTTGGCGTTGGGGTAAAAGACGCTGTTGGTGATCTCGCCGATGATCTCGGGGCGCAGCAGGAAGTCGATGAAGGCGTGCGCCGCGTCCGGGTGCGGCGCGTCGGCCGGGATCGCCAGCATGTCGAACCAGAGCATCGCGCCTTCCTTCGGCACCGAATAGGCGATCTCGGTGCCTTCCGGCGCCTGGTCGGCGGCGATGAAGATGTCGCCGGAGAAGCCGACCGAGACGCAGACCTCGCCGTTGGCGAGATCGGTGTTGTACTGCACGGCGTTGAAGTAGCGCACATAGGGCCGCACCGCCGCGAAGAGTGCTTCGACCTTGGCGAGATCCTCCGGCGCCATGCTGTCCGGCGGCAGCCCGAGATAGGCGAGCGCCAGCGGCACCATCTCCGAGGCGGTGTCGAGCATGGTGATGCCGCAATCGGCGAGCTTGGCGGCATAGGCCGGGTCGAACACCAGCGCCCAGCTATCGGTCGGCGCCTCCGCGCCCAACCGCGCCTTCACCTTCTCGACGTTGTAGCCGATGCCGTTGGTGCCCCAGAGATAGACCACGCCGTGGGCGTTGCCCGGGTCGTCCGCCTCGGCGTCGCGCATCAGCCCGGGGTCGAGGTTGCCCCAGTTCGGCAGCTTGGCTCGGTCGAGCGGCCGATACACCCCGGCCGGGACCTGCCGACGCAGAAAGGTCGAGGTCGGCACCACCACATCATAGCCGGAGTTGCCGGCGAGGAGCTTCGCCTCCAGCACCTCGTTCGAACTCGTAGACGTCGTAGCTGACCTTGATCCCGGTCTCGGCCTCGAACTTCGCCAGCGTGTCCGGCGCGATGTAATCGGCCCAGTTATAGACGTGCAGCGCCGCGTCCGCCGCCAGCGCGGGCGCCGCCCCGAGGACCAGCGCGGCCAGCATGCAGGCGCGAAGCATCGGCGATCTCCTCCCGCGCGGCGGGCGGGTCGGCAGGCGCCACCCGCCCTGCCACGGTGCCTATTGCCCGGTCACCACCTTGGTCCAGAGCCGGGTCATCGTCCGGTCGAGCTTGGCGCCATAAACCACCGTCGGGAACAGCTTCGCCATCACCTCGTCCGGCGGGAAGATCGAGGGATCGTTCTTGATCGCCTCGTCCACCAGCGGCAGCGAGGCGTCGTTGGCGTTGGCGTAGGAGACGTAGTTGGTGATGTCCGCGGTGATCTGCGGCTCCATGATGAAGTTGATCCAGGCCAGTGCGCCCTCCGGGTTCGGCGCGTCGGCCGGGATCGCCATCATGTCGAACCAGTACTGCGTGCCCTCCTTCGGCAGGCTGTAGACGATCTCGATGCCGTTCTCCGCCTCCGTCGCGCGCGCCGCGGCGATATAGACGTCGCCGGAGAAGCCGACCGAGACGCAGACCTCGCCGTTCGCGAGGTCGGAGATATACTGCGACGAGTTGAAGTAACGGATGTAGGGCCTGACGGTCGCGAGCAGATCCGCCGCCTTCGCCATGTCGTCGGCCTCGGTGCTCAGCGGATCGAGCCCGAGATAAGCCAGCGCCAGCTGCAGCATGTCGGTCGGCGAATCCAGCATGGTGATGCCGCAGTCCTTGAGCTTCTCGGCATACTTGGGATCGAACACCAGCGACCAGCTGTCGACCGGCGCGTCGTCGCCGAGGCGCTCCTTGATCTTGGCGGCGTTGTAGCCGATGCCGATGGTGCCCCACATGTAGATGACCGCATGCTCGTTGTCGGGGTCGTAGTTGGCGGCGGCCTCCATCAGGCCCTTGTCCATGTTCTTCAGGTTCGGCAGCTTCGACTTGTCGAGCGGCAGATAGACCCCGGCCGCGGCCTGGCGCTGCAAGAAGTTCGAGCTCGGCACCACCACGTCGTAGCCGGAATTGCCGGCGAGGAGCTTGGCCTCCAGCACCTCGTTCGAATCGTAGACGTCATAGACGACCTTGTAGCCGGTCTCCTGCTCGAACTTCGCGACGGTGTCTTCCGCGATATAATCCGACCAGTTGTAGATATGGACCGTCTTGTCATCCGCGGCGAGCGCGGGCAGGCCCGTCAGCGATACGAGGGCGGCAAGCAAGAGTCGTCGGATCATCAGACCATCCTGTTTTGAGAATTCGTCACACGCCGAGGCGATCGCGCAAGCCATACCACCACGATCCCAAAACGGAATAGGGCACCGCGAAGCGGCGTCCACCCGGAAACGGCACCCACGGCACCGCGGCGAAGACGTCGAACCGCGCGCGGTCGCCATCCACCGCCTCGGCGAGGATGCGTCCGAAGAGATGGCTGCCCACCACCCCGTGCCCGCTGTAGCCTTGCGCGAAATAGGTCGCCGGCCCCAGCCGCCCGAGCTGCGGCACCCGGCTGAACGAGATCGCGCAGTTGCCCGACCAGGCGAAGTCCACCGCCACGCCCTTCAGCTGGGGAAACACCCGCCCGAGGTTCGGCACCAGCTTGGCGCGGATGTCCGCGGGGTCGGTGCCGCCATAGACCGTGCCGCCGCCGAAGAGCAGCCGCCCGTCGGCGGAGAGCCGGTAGTAGTCGAGCACATAGCGCACGTCCTCCACCGCCATGTCGGTCGGCAGCGTCCAGCGCGCATTCTCACCGAGCGGCGCCGTGGCGATGATCTGCGTCGAGAACGGCATCACCCGGTTCTCGAGCGCCGGCACCAGGCGCCCCAGATAGGCATTTCCCGCCAGAATCAGCGCCTCCGGCCGCACCGAGCCCCGCGCCGTGCGCACCAGCGGCCGTCCCGCCACGTCCTCGATCGCCACCACCGGGCTCGCCTCGTGGATCGTGCCGCCCAGCCCTTCGATCGCCGCCGCCTGCCCCAGCGCAAGGTTCAACGGATGCAGATGCCCGCCGGTCCGGTCGAGCATCCCGCCGGCATAGAGCTCGCTGCCGACATGCCGCCGGATCCCCGCCCGGTCGAGCATCTCGAAATTGTCGTGGCCGTAACGCCGCCACAGCGCCTGCTTGGCCTCCAGCCCGCGCAAATGCGCCGGCGTCAGCGCCGCGAAGACGTTGCCGTCCTTCAGATCGCAGGCGATGCCGTGGCGCGCCACCCGCTCGCGGATGATCCGCCCGCCCTCCTGCACCACCCCGGCGACGAAGCCCGCGGTGCTCTCGCCATAGCGCCGCGCGATGGTGTCGAGCCCGGCGTTCAGCCCGTTGACGATCTGCCCGCCGTTCCGCCCCGACGCCCCCCAGCCGACCTTGGCGGCCTCCAGCATCACCACCTTGTGACCGCGCTCGGCCAGCTCCAGCGCCGCCGACAGCCCGGTGTACCCCGCGCCGACGACGCAGACCTCGGCCGCGACCTCGCCTTCCAGCGCCGGCCGCTCCGGCGCCGGGTTCGCGGTGGCCGCGTAGTAGCTCGCCGGATAGCGCGGGTTCATCGCGCCCCGACCGCCGCGACGAAGCGGTCCACCTCGTCCTCGGTGTTGAAATAATGCACCGAGGTTCTGTGCCACTGCGTCGCAATACAGTGCCAAGTCCGCAAAAAGCCCCATCATTTTGTGCCATCCCCGTTGCATGGTGGCCCACCTAGTCCCATACTGTCGCACGCCTTAGGGTGGTCAACAGGGTGGGCAAAAACATGCGGGCGCTTCATCGGTTAACTTCGGTGCACCTGAGATCGGCCGCGCCGGGCAAGTATCCGGACGGCGGCGGCCTGTGGCTGAATAAGCGCGAGGGCGGCAGCGCGCAATGGTTTCTGCGGGTGGTGGTGGCCGGCCGTCGCCGTGAAATGGGGCTCGGAGCGCTGCCCGACGTCTCGCTGCGCGAGGCGCGCGCGCTGGCCGCGAAGTGGCGCAAGGTGGCGCGCAGCGGCCGCGACCCGATCAAGCTGCGCGAGCGCGAGCGGCGCGCGGCGGCGGCGGTGCGGCCGACGCTCGAGACGGTGACCCACGCGTGCTTTCGAGGCGCGCAAGGCTTCGCTCAAGGGCGACGGCATGGCGGGCCGCTGGATGTCGCCGCTTGTGCATCACGTGCTGCCGCGGCTCGGCAAGATGCCGGTCGAGGATCTGGATCAGAACGACATCAAGAATGCGCTCGCGGGCGTCTGGGCTGCAAAGCCCGAGACCGCGCGCAAGGCGCTGGCGAGGCTGGGCGTGGTCTTCAGGCACGCGACCGCCATGGGCCTCAACGTCGACCTGGCGGCAACGACCAAGGCCGCGGTGCTGCTCGGCGCGTCCGGCACAGAAAGCGCACATCCCCGCCATGCCCTGGCAGGACGTGCCGGGCTTCTATGCGTCGCTGACCGACGGCAGCATCGGCAGCCTCGTGGTGAAGCTGCTGATCCTGACCGCGACACGCAGCGCCGAAGTCCGCGGGCTGCGGCTCGACGAAGTCGCCGGCGACGTTTGGCTGTCCCGGCGGGCCGGACCAAGTCGGGTCGCGAGCACCGGGTCGCGCTGAGCCGCGAGGCCCTGGCGGTCATCGAAGCAGCCCGGCCTTATGCACGCGACGGCACCTTGTTTGCGAGCCAGCGCGGGGGGCGCGGCGTCCTCTCGGACCAAGCCGTGCTCGCTTTCATGCGGCGGCAAGGCGTGGCCGGCAAACCGCACGGTTTTAGAACGTCGTTTCGGACCTGGTGCGCCGAGACCGGCGTGCCGCGCGAAGTTGCCGAGGCGGCGCTGCGGGCACGCGGTCGACGGCTCGACGTCGTCGAGCGCGTTTATCGGCAGACGGATTTTCTCGAACAGCGGCGGGTGCTGATGGCGCGCTGGGCCGGCTTCGTGACCGGGCGCGGCAGCGGCGAAGTCGTGAGGCTGGCCGATGGGACTTGGTCGCGGTTCGCCTGCTCCGACGCGGGCACTGTGCGACCGTGAGGATTGGAGCTTGATGGAGGACGAGGAGCGGTCGGGGACGGCGCGCGGCCGCAAGCGAACCGAGATAGGCGACGACGGACTCTCGAAGCTTTGGCGAGAGAGGATCGACGCTGAGAGCGATCACCCACCACCGATGATGGAGACGATTGCAGAGTTGGTTACGCGCTACAGAGCCCACCTAATGGAGAAAGGCTGGCCCGACCCGCTCCTTCGTCACGTTTGGGTGGAGAACTGCCCTACCGGCGAGGTGTTCGACGAAGAGCTGGACCGCGCGATAGCAACTGGCCGGATACGCGTGAGATGAAGACACTGCCAGGTTGGCAGACGCTTCGCCTCACGTTCGAAGCAATGGGCCTCGCCTTCAGCGATGAGTGGTATTGCACTAGGCTGATCGGGCTGGGGTATGACGCGCTCGACGGCGAGGGCGAGCAGCAGGTCAGTGGGCTCGTGCAATTCGGCTTCTATTTCCGCGACTGGTCAGCGCGGCGCAGCTTGGGCGGAAAGCGAAAGCAAAACTTAAGGGCGAACGAAACACCAATAGGCGCGAGACCCCCGGTATCGCTGCAGCAGACGCCGAGCAGCGCGAACGCGCCATGGCGTGGAAGACATTGGTAGATGAGATCGCTGCCGCCAAGTGGGCGTCAAAGCCATCGGCCACGGCTGTGGAACTCGCTCCACGTGTTTGGGAGGAACTCAAAAGGCGTCACGACAGAGAGCGAAGCGCTAGGCTTCGAGAAACTCCCCGCAGTTAGCACCATCCGGAATAGAATTCGCGGCTTAGACCGACGCGGTAAGATTTCTGCACACCCGTGGTCGTGGGTGTGCAGCGATATCGGCTTTCATTTCATCGCAACCGATGGAGTGAAGGCCCTATGACTACCACCCCTCTTTACGATCCATACCTTCCCGACAAGGAAGGCGCGCCCGCTTGTCCTGTGATAAGATCGCCCGTATCCGTGCGGCAGAAGCCTCCCACACCGCCAAGCAGGCGGAACGCGCTCGATGGGTGTGGGAGGTGCAGCGACCGTGCCGGTGCGTGGCACGATCGCTGAACTTTACCTCCGCGGCCGTGGCATCTCCTCCCATTTGCCCGGCACGCTTCGCTATCAGGCTCAAGGGTTCCACCCGACAGCGTGCCGCTTCCCGTCTTTCGCGACAAGCCGTGTCCAGAAGGCACGCTTCTCGGCGTCGTGCATGTGCGAACAATACGTGAACACCCGAAATAGGCAAGGGGCCGAAGTCCCCTCCGACAGGCTCGGCGTGCGGTCCTGATGAGCCCGGCACTGGCAGGTCCCCATACCGGCCGTGCCAGCGACTGCCGAGCGCATGGGTGATTGCTCGACTGCTCGCCTCGAGCGCGTAGAGCGGCCCAACGTCCTCCGCATGGGGGTAAGTGCATCCGGAAGCCTCGAGGCCTCTGTACCGGGAGCCCCTGCACAATCTCCGGGCAGTTTGGCCGGGAATCCAACGGTCGGTCTCGCCGACACCCGCGCTGACCGTCAGCTCTTGGGCGAGAGCTTCGATGGCGGCGAGACCGACCTGTTGACTATCATGGCACGGCGATAGCACTCCATCGCGGCATTGTGGGCAGCGAGCAACTGCGCCGCCATCATGCCCTCCAGCTCGTCCATCATCAACGCGCTGGAAGCGCACGGGTTTTTGGAGGTGTCCGATTTATTCCTGACCGGCTAGAGGAGCTGGCGACGGGGCACCGGATTCGGTTCTCGGGGACCGAGTACCGGGTCGACACTGGCGCGGACACACGCTGCGCGCCGTGCTGTGGCATCAAGGTTGAAAGACGTTGGCACGTTTCACGCCACCGTGAATGCCCGGTCCCGACTAAATCGCGCGCCCGAGGTGTTACTGGCGTGCGGGGGTTCTCCTCGCGGAGGGGGTAAATTGGCGAACATCACACTTGGCCCAGGCCGTCAGGATTTCGTCTTCGAACGCAACGGTGAAAGCAACACCATCACAGACTTCAGGTCCGCCTATTTCACAGCGACCCTGACCGAGGCGCAGGAGGTGCCTCCCAACGCCGACATTCCGGGAATAGACGGAAGCGGGAGGGGCGTCCTGAACTTCGCCCACTCACGCTTCGCGTTCACGCTCGACATCAACGGAATCAACCTCCTGGGCGGCCCCGGACTGGACGACATGACCGACATGCATATCCATGACGGTCCGCCCGGGGTGGCAGGGCCGATCATCTTCCCGTTCCGGAACGACGCGGAGACGGCGATCGACGCCGCCAATGGCACGGTCACCGGCGGTTGGGACAACGTCGAGGCGACCGCGCCGGGCATGACGGCAGCCAACGTCGCCGATCTCCTGGCCGGAGGTACCTACTTCAATATTCACACCAACCGGGACATGGCCGGGTTCATCCGCGGCCAGATCCTGCCGCAGGGCACGGGGCTCGACCGCATCGATCTGAGCGAGATGAACATCGGTAGTTTCGCGACGCTGCAGCAGATCGTCGGCCAGGCGGCCGGCAATGCCGTGATCCGGACCTTTCTCGACGGGGAGGATTCCACGCTCCGGCTCGAGGGGGTGAGGAGGGCCGGGCTCGACCCCAGCCACTTCGTGTTCGCCGGCAGCAGCGAGGACACGATGAACGGCACCGCCAACGCCGACGACCTGTTCGGCGCCGGCGCGAACGACGTGCTGAACGGTCTCGCCGGCAACGATCGCGTGTTCGGCGAGGACGACGCCGATGCGCTGTTCGGTGGCGTTGGCCTCGACATGCTCACCGGCGGTGGGGGCCTCGACGTCATGGTCGGCGCCGCCGGCGGCGACCGCTTCGTCTTCACCGGCCTCGGCGATTCCGGCAACCGTGCGACTAGCGTCGATCGCATCACTGACTTCACGTCGGCTCAGGACCACATCGTGCTGACCGCGATCGATGCCAATACGCAAGCAGTCGGGAACCAAGCTTTTACCTTCATCGGCGGTGCGTCGTTTTCTGCGGCAGGTCAGGTGCGCGTTACCGAGTCTGCCGGCGGCAACACCTTTGTCTGGCTCAACACCACCGGAAACGACGGCGTCGAAATGGTGTTTAAGCTCGACGGAGACGTGCCGCTCGCCCAAACGGACTTCCTGCTCTAGAGGCGCCCGACCAGCGCCACGGTGGCGATCGCGCGGAGGCTGATTGAGCTGCTGCTGCCGAAATGGTTGCGCATCGGCGGCTATGGGTATCCTCGCGGTGGCATGCCAATCGACGTTTTCTACCAGACTGGGCTCGCACCCGAGGGCGTTTGGGTACCCGACCAGGGGGTGCTGGCCCTACCGTGGACGAGGGCGAGGCGGCGAAAGGCTGCCGGAGCAAGGATCATTCTCAGCGTCGGTAGCGGAGGCGATCGTCACGCGGGTGGACCCGCGTTTCCACGACCCGTGAGTTGAGCTATCCTGCAGTTGGCTGGGCGCGAAGTCATCCGGCCCGTCGCGCCGGCTCGGAGGATATCCCATGTCCGTTTCAAGCGCGTCGAGCTCCCTTGCACTCACCCTGTCAATGCTGGCGCCGTTATCCGGCCCGCTCAGCGCGCAGGAGCCGGTAAAGGTCAAGGTCTTCGTGGCGTCGATGTTCGAGATCGGCGAGAACTCCGGCGACCGCGCCGGCGAGTTTCAACACTGGTACGAGCGGTATTGGGCCAAGAGCGAGCCCATCGTCACTCGCGGCGCCCTGAACCCAGTCTTCTGCAATACAGACGGGGTCTGCGGCGCGGTGCTGGGCATGGGCAAGGTCAGCTCCTCGGCCTCGATGCAGGCAATCCTGCTCAACCCGGCGTTCGATTTCTCCGAGGCCTACTTCATCCTCAGCGGTGTCGCCGGCACGCCGCCGTCGCGCGGCACGATCGGCGACGTGAGTTGGGCCACCTGGGTGGTCGACTATGACCTGGGCCATCGCTGGGACCAGGACGAGGTCGCTCCTGGCGAGCCGCTCTTCATGCCGCGGAAGGGCTATGAGTCGATCCGCGTCTACCAGCTCGACCCGACCTTGGTGAACTGGGCCGTTCGCTTCAGCGAAGCTGTCGAGCTGGCCAACTCACCCGAGGCCCAAGCTTACCGCATGCGCTATCCCGATGACGCCGCTCGCCGCGCTCCTCACGTGGGGACCGGCACCCACATGACCGGCGACACCTTCTTCCACGGCCCGGGCCTTTCGGCCGAGGCGCAGTACATGGCCAAGCTCTACGGCGCCGACGACTACGTCATTACGGAGATGGAGGCCGCCGGCATCACCCAGGTCATCAGCCGCCAGTACGGCACTGACCGCGTGTTAAGCCTTCGGGGCGCCGTAAACTTCGACCAGGGCAATCCCAATGAGACCACTCTGAGCACCTTGACCCGGCCCCCGGCGAAACCGCCGGCGGCTTCGCCGAGACCGTGAGCAACATCGAACTGGTCGGCTCGAAAGTCGTCGACGAGGTCGTCGCCGATTGGCCGAACTGGCGATCCGGCCCACCACACATGCCAGGCCAGTAGTATTCGGCGGGTGGGGCGCTGGTGCAGGACCTGTCCATCCCTATCGGCGCGCAGCCCTTTAGCCGAGTTCGCGGAAAGTGCGACACCGTGCTTGGCGGCGAAGGGTTCGATTGGCGTTCGGTATAGGCATCTTCGCGGGGTTGTGTTGGGGTTCCAAAGGACGTCGTCGATGTCGGCACAACTCCGGAAAGGAGCGCTGAAACCGCGCTTCCCGCACTGCCGACCTTGGCGATCGCTCGCCACCGCCATGCTGACGGGGAGCCGCGCATACCCCGTCCGGCGTGCTGCGATCCTGAACAATATAGCTGTTACGAGGATTGCCAATGTCCTCGATGACCAGAACCTTGACGAACGAGCGCTCTGTCACGTCTCGAACAGACGGTTTATACGCGGCCGCTCGCTTAACTCCTCGTCGCGCAGTGGCGGCCGCCTTACATCGGATCAAAGCTTACTCCGGCTAACTTTGCCGAACACATGACCGGGGACTTACCGTTTGGTAAGGTCGTTGCGTCGCGCTTCACGATGCGCCGGTTCTATGCCGATAATGCCTGAGAACGGCGACGTCTCCGAGGAGGGGCCATGAAGACGATCGTTGCGGCAACGAGCGCCCTCGTCCTGCTGTTCCGCGCCCGAGACAGCCGCGGCCCAGGGCTTGGAACTCTTCGGCGATGCGTTCGTCGGCCTAGGCTACAACATCGACAACGAAGGCGCTGTGCTCTTCGATGACGAGGGGCACACCCCCGACACTGCTCCGCGCCATTTCGCAGGTGCGCTTCGGCGTGGAGATGACCGGCGAGACCGACAGTGGCATCGTCTTCGGCGCCGAGATCCGCGCTGACAACGCCGAGGGAGGCGAAGGCGGCCAGGTCGGCCAGGTTGAGGGAAGCGTCTTCGTATCGGGCGACTGGGGCACCCTGACCTTCGGCGACGCCGATGCCGCCGATCAGCAGTGGGTCGGCGACGTCCCGGGCAACTTCTCTTTGACCGGGTTGACGGACATCAGCGACACCAAGTTCATCTCGAATGGCGGCAGCTTCGGCGACGACAGCGGCGAGACGTTCGCGGAGAACCCGTTCGCCCGGCCGACGGTGCGCTACGATTTCGTCCTCGATGACTTTGGTATCTCAGTGTCGACGAACCGCGACCTCACCGACCTCGCAATCGGCGCCGGGTTTTCGGCAGACCTCGCCGGCGGCAACTTGGAACTTCGGAATCGGCTACTACAACTTCGCCTCGTTTGTGGATCTGGAGGAGGAGGGTCTCGTGTCGATCGACACCGATAGCGATGGCGATATCGACGAACTCGTCGCGGCCGGCCCTGGCAACCTTATCCCTGCCGGCGAGCAATGGTCGTTGGGACTTGCAGGGGAGTTCGAGCACTACTCCGTCGGATCACATACACGCACGTGACCTCCGATTCCGATGAATTCGGCCGCGAGGAAGCCAACGACCTCCTTCTCGGAGCCTCCGTCACCCTCGACGCCCTCTCGATCGGTGCCTTCTACGGCAAGGTGCTCAGCTGCCAACGGCGGCCCTAGCCTGGAGATGCTGGACGGCGACGATGGGTACGGCGTTACCGCGCAGTACGAGTTGGGCGAGGGAGCGTTCCTCAACGGCGGTATTGCCAACTCTTATCTATTGGCGCGGGTGGCTTAAGGGGCTCCAGCGCAACAATCGCAGATTTCGGCATCACTTTGGACTTCTGATCCGTATCGGAATCCATTTCCCGGCGCTCCCAAGGCCTTCGAGGAAGTAGGCCGTGGCTTTGTCCCCTGTGTGCCACTTCCTCGCCTAAGCGTCAGCAGTTCGGCGGATTTCAAGATTTCGGTCATGCTCCCATGCCGTTGGGCCGGAGTTCCTAGTAGACTGAGCCTCGCTCAGGAACGGCGCTAACCGGCATTTCTCGACGCGTTGCTTTGGAGGCGGATCGGAACGCCGGGGGCGGGGGCGACGATCGGCGAGGTGGAAGCGACCGGCCGGCAGCCGCACACGGTCCGCGGGGCGGTGGCCGGCGCGCTGAAGAAGCGCCTCGGCCTGACGATCGCCTCCGAGAAGGTCGAGAACCGCGGGCGGGTTTACCGGCTGGGCTGACCCTCCGACGGGTCCTGGTCGACAAGGGCGCGGCCGATGGGGCCGCCCTATTAGTCACGGGGTAGCGGATGCCTTATCGCGGAGCGCCCTCTCGCCCAGAGCGCGAACACTCACTCTCGGGGTGAGGTTGGACGAGAACAGCAGCACAAACCGCAGCGAGCGTCCCGCCGCCCGACCGCTGACACCGTGCGAGCCCGCCTCACGACCGCGAGCCTCGAGCCTTGTACGCTCGGCATCCTGCAAGTGGAGAGAACCCGTGGCGATCGACAGAGGGAAGGTCAAGTGCTGCGCGCCGAATTATTGAACGGCGCTGAGCTGCGAAGCGTTTTCAGGCAGCATGAGCTCCTCGAGGAAGTACGCGGAGAGGCCGGCGCGGCCGGCGAGGCCGGATTTCTGGTAGATGCAAGCGGCCTGCTGGCGGATCGTAGCTTCCGAGGTGCCGCGGAAGCGGGCGACCTCCTTGTGACTGAAGCCCTTGAGCAGGAGCAGGCCCACCTCCTGTTCCGAGGGCGTGAGCCCCCAGGCGGCGAACTGCCGCTGGATAGCGTTGCCGAGCTCGCGCACATGCTCGGCCATCTCGGTCCGCCACTGCGCGTTTAGGGCATGGACGCCGTGAAGCTCGCGCCGGAGATCGGCGCTCTGCTCCTCCTGCACCCGCATCCGCGAGACAAGCAGTGCCGTGGTGACGGTCGTGCCGACGAGCAGACCCAGCGACAGCACCTCCCCGACCACGTCGGCGAAGGTTATCGAGGCACTCTCGGGGTCCTGCAGGATTTCAAAGGCAATCAGCGTCGCGAACATCGTCACGGCGCCCGACGCTAGCAACAGCCGACCGTAGCGCGCGTTCCAGTCCATGCCGAGCCTCCCCGCGATTACAAGACCGGCGGATCGTCACGCGCATCCGCCGGACTGTACGCGTGTCCTCTTAAAACGCACCTCAACGATAAATCGATGGTCGGAACTCTACCATCCGACACATGCTCGATCTAGATGAACGCGAACTCCGAAGCGTGAAGCGCCCCGACTCCGTCGAACGCAATCGTGTCGCCGTGGCCGAGGTCGAGCATCAGCGCGCCGCCCGCGCGAGTGACGGCGTCGTCGGCGCCGGTGAGCCGCCCGTCACCGGTCGAGTCGAAATCGGCGAAACCTTCCGCGTACCCGTGCAGCACGACGAGGTCGGCGCGCGCGAAGTCGAGGATTTGGTCGGCGCCAGTGCCCTTGCCTTCGAAGCGGAATTCGTCAGCGCCCGCGCCGCCTTCGAGCCTATCGTAGCCGCCGCAGCCTATCAGCCGGTCCATGCCCCTCCCTCCGTCCAGCGTGTCGGCGCCTGCTCCGCCGCACAGCCGGTCGTTCCCGGCAGCGCCGTCGATACCGTCGTTTCCGCCAAGGCCCTTGATCCTGTCCGCGAGCGGCGTGCCCTGGATGTCGTCACCCGCAGCGGTGCCGAAGACGACGCCACGCGCCTCCTGCGCCAGCCGGGCGAGCGTTGCGGCGGACAGCGGCGCGGCACTGACCGCGACGACCGCATCATTGAAGTCGCCGTCGCGCGACGGGTCGGTGCTTCGGCTTTCCTCGAAGCCGACCAGGGTCGCGTCCTGTCCGGCGAGCGCGGCCGAGACGAGACCGACTGCGTGGAGGCCAGCGGCGGGATTTAGGTAGTTGGTGCCGTCGTTCGCCCCCAGCGCGTTCAGCGGCTGAACCGGCAGGAAATTGCCGGCGGCGTCGGTCACCACGGGCGCAAGACCGTCGCTGACATTGGCCGCGCCGCCGGTCAGCATGTTCCGAATCTCCAGGCCGCCCGCGGTGTAGTCGGCGAGAACGATGCCGATCTCGTCGCTCCGGGCCACGAGGAACAGGCCGAGCGTCATCCCGGCCGGGACATCGACCGTCACCGTGTCGCCACCCTTGGCTTCGGAAAGATCGGCGACGAGGATTCTGGCCTCGCCGATCTCGCCCGTCGCCGAGTTCGAAGAGATAGGCGCCGAGCGCGTTCGCGCTTTCGGTATTCTGCTGCACGAAGGTCACCTGCTTTTGCGATCCGTCCCCTGCGAAGGTGGCCGGGTCGAGGTCGCGCACCTCGGCGACGTGCGCCACGGCCCGGCCCTCGCGCAGGCCGGTGAGCGAGAGCGTGGTGTCGTCGCCGTCATCGGCGTCGACCCGGCCGACGGTGCTCCTGCGGTAGATCGACGAAGAGGCGGCAACCTCGCCGTCCGGAGCGATGTCCGTATCCGCGATCACGCCGACGCCGGAGGCGTAGAGCTTGGTTTCCACGCCTATTGGGGAGAGCGACGAGGTGTTGATCGTCATGACGATATCGTCGAAATGGCCGAGCGCGGTATCCGCGCTTTCGCTGAGGCTCGCGATGATGCTTTCGTCCTCGGCGACGCCAGGCGCGAATTCCTCGTAGGTCGCGGCGCCGAACGCGGGGTCACCCCGCATGATGATGCCGGGCTCGCTGCCCGGATCGTCAGCCAGCCACGCACCCTCGGCGATTGGTCCCGATGAAATTGCCCTCGTCGTCGTACTCGTAGTTGATGACGACCTCGCCGAAGTACCAGACGTTGCGGCGGTGTCCTGGGCGTGGAAGTCGAGGGTGTCCTCGAGGATCACCCCGTCTTCGTAGACCGTGTCGTGGACGACGGTGGTCTCGACGCCACGAACGGTGAAGGTTTCGGGGGTGGTGAAGGTCGTCGGTCTCGACGCTGACCTCGCCGGTGTCGGGGTCGGTCTCCTCGGCCTTGTAGCTCAGGATTTGGTTCGGGGTGAGCGGGAAGTAGGTGTTGTCGATCGCGGCGCCGGGCACAAATGTGGCGGCGGAGAAGTCGGGAAGCACAGCCATGGCGAGGTCCTCGCTGCTGGATCAGCCCGGACCGGAAGCGGGCCGGTCCGGGTGCGAGGACAATGCGCCGACAGCTTCGGCCGGGAAATCCGGCATGCGTGAGGGTTGAGAAAGCGTACGTTCTCTAAGTGTTGGCGGGCCACATCCGATCTCCGTTCTATGGGGCGGCGACACCGGCTCCGCACAAATCCCACGATTTCGTAGGTCCGAGCCGGGATCGGCTTGGCGATCGCAACGGCGCGGTCGGCGCGTGCGCCGAGGATGCGGTCAATGCCGGCCGGATCGCCCATCAATTCGGTCATGCGGCCGGGGATCGGCGAAAAGGCGCGCCCCCCGGACGCGGCACCGGTCAATTGCGC
>CAVVSO010000007.1:0-12835 GCA_963750745.1 uncultured Alphaproteobacteria bacterium
CGCTGTAGAGCCACTCGAACGAGACGCGATAGCTCGCATCCGCCGTCGCGGAAACACTGGCCCGGCCAGAGTGGTCCTTCGGATCCGGCGAGAGCAGCATCAAGCGATACTCCGAGCGGCCGGCGCTTCGACGAAGACCGACCCGCCACCGGGCAGCTCGGTGAAGGTGAGCGCCCCGGCCGCACCCGCACCGCCGAGAACGCCGACAACCACAGCGAAAAACCGATACACCGCAAGACCCCCCAAGCCCCGGCAACGAGGCTGGCAGGCGCTGCAATATCGGTCAACGAATCATAGGGTTAACGCAAATTCAGGCGATCGCTTCCAGCACCGGCGCCCATTGCGCGCGCAAGGGCGCATAGGCCCGCTGCGGCTTGTCGAAGATCGCCAGCCCCTGCTCGGCGAGATCGGCGTAGGCGGCCCGCTCGCTGATCCAGGCGATCGGCTCCTGGCCGTGCGCCGCGAAGAAGGCGCGCAGCCGCTCGGTGGCATGGCTCAGCGGCCGCACCCGGTTGGCGAGGACGTGCAGCCCGACCCTGCCCTTGCGCACCCGCTTGATCTCCTCGATGTCCCTGAGGAACCGCCGGGTGCTGTCGGCGTCGAAGGCCGAGGGCATCACCGGGGCGATCACCGCGTCGGCCTCGGCGATCAGCGCCTCAGCGCGGCCGTCGCGGATCGCCCCCGGCGCGTCGATCACCAGCCAGGCGTAGCGCTGCGGCACCTCGCCGACGTGGCCGAGCTTCGACCAGTCGAGCCCGGCGATCGCCGGCGACTGCGCCGGGCGCTGCTTCAGCCAGCGCAGCGCCGACTTCTGCGGGTCGGCGTCGGCCAGCGCCACGCCGCCGCTTTGCCGCGCCAGCGCGCTGGCCAGCGTGATCGCCGCCATGGTCTTGCCGCATCCGCCCTTGCGATTGGCGACCAGAATCGTCCGCATCCGCACCCTTCCGGTTTCACCCGGAGCCTAAGGCGGCCATGGCCGGGCGCAACCCCCTTTGGCCATTCCACCGCCGCCCGCGCCGGCCTATGCTGCCCCCCATGCTCGACGCCGCCTCCCTGCTCGCCTTCGCCGCCGCGCTGACCGTCGCCGCCGGCTCGCCCGGGCCGTCGATCGCCGCACTGGTGGCGCGCGTGCTCTCCCGCGGCCCCGGCGCCGTGCTGCCGTTTCTCGCCGCGATGTGGATCGGCGAGGCGATCTGGCTCACCTGCGCCGTCTTCGGCCTGGCGGTGCTGGCCGAGACCTTCCACGCCGCCTTCGTGGCGCTGAAATGGGCCGGCATCGCCTACCTGCTCTTTCTCGCCTGGAAGATGTGGCGCGCCCCCGCCCACGACGCCGAGCTTCCCGACGCCGCCTCGCCGTGGCGGCTGTTCGGCGCCGGCCTCGCGGTCACCCTCGGCAATCCCAAGATCATGGTCTTCTACCTCGCGCTCCTGCCGTCGATCCTCGATCTCGGCGGCGTCTCGACCGCCGGCTGGGCGGAGCTCACCGCTGGTGATGGCGACGGTGCTGGTCGCGGTCGACCTCGCCTGGGTGCTCGCCGCCGCCCGCGCCCGCCGCCTGTTCCGCACCGCCGCCGGACGGCGCCTGGCCAACCGCCTGTCCGCCGGGATGATGGCCGGCGCCGCCGGCGCGATGGCCGCGCGCTGAGAACGCCGGCCTCAGCCTCGCTCGCCCGGACGCCGGTACTTGACCGAGGCGGCCTTCTGCAGAGCGGCGACCGTCTCTTCGACGGTGAGCAGGACCGTGGTGTGCACCGAGCTCAACGCCCCGCCGGCGCCGATCGCCAGCGCCGTCGCCGCCATCGAGACATTGTCCGGCGCCTCCCAGAGATTGTAGCCGTCGTGCTCGCCGAAGGCGTACCAGAACCCGTGCAGCTTGCCGCCGACCCCCTCGATATATTCTTTGGCCGCGGTCCGGCGATCCTCGGGATTCTCGATGAGCTTCGCCCATGTCGCAGGCGTATAGCTGAACCGGGTCAGATAGTACGGCATCTTGGCTCCCTCCATTCAAGCGCACCGCGCGTCCATCGCGCCGCCCCGCGCCCGGGCCAAGCATACCAGAAGCTTGCGCGGCGGTACCGATCCCGCGCGCGGCGTCGCCGCATCGGCCCTTCCCCCGCCCCGGCGGCGCGGCTATATGCCGAGCCCATGCTCGACCGCGCCTCCAACACCCCGCCGCTGCCGCCGGAGGTCGCCCGCCGCCGGACCTTCGCGATCATCTCGCATCCGGACGCCGGCAAGACCACGCTGACCGAGAAGTTCCTGCTCTACGGCGGCGCGATCCAGCTCGCCGGCCAGGTCCGCGCCAAGGGCGAGGCCCGGCGCACCCGCTCCGACTTCATGAAGCTCGAGCAGGAGCGCGGCATCTCCGTCTCCGCCTCGCGCGATGTCCTTCCCGTTCGGCGACTGGTGGTTCAACCTCGTCGACACCCCCGGCCACTCCGACTTCTCCGAGGACACCTACCGCACGCTGACCGCGGTCGACGCCGCGATCATGGTCATCGACGGCGCCAAGGGCGTCGAGAGCCAGACCCGCAAGCTCTTCGAGGTCTGCCGGCTCAGGGATCTGCCGATCCTGACCTTCTGCAACAAGATGGACCGCGAGGCGCGCGACACCTTCGCGATCATCGACGAGATCCAGCACGAGCTGCAGCTCGACGTCTGCCCGGCCTCCTGGCCGATCGGCCAGGGCCGCGACTTCATCGGCTGCTACGACATGCTCGGCGACCGGCTGGAGCTGATGGACCGCGCCGACCGCAACCGCCGCGCCGAGAGCGTGAAGATGCAGGGCCTCGACGACCCGCGGATGGCCGAGCTGATCCCGCCCGATCTGCTCGCCACCCTGCGCGAGGAGGTCGAGATGGCGCGCGCGCTCCTGCCCGCCTTCGACCACCAGGCGATGCTCGACGGCAACCTCTCGCCGATCTGGTTCGGCTCGGCGATCAACTCCTTCGGCGTGCAGGAGCTGATGGCCGGCATCGGCCGCTTCGGCCCGCCGCCCGAGACCCATCCCGCCGAGCCGCGCGCGGTCGGCGCCTGGGAGCCGCAGGTCACCGGCTTCGTCTTCAAGGTCCAGGCCAACATGGACCCCAAGCACCGCGACCGGGTCGCCTTCCTCCGGCTCTGCTCGGGCCACTTCCAGCGCGGCATGAAGCTGCACCACGTCCGCACCGGCAAGCCGATGGCGGTGGCGAACCCGGTGCTCTTCCTCGCCCGCGACCGCGAGCTCGCCGAGGACGCCTGGGCCGGCGACATCATCGGCATCCCCAACCACGGCCAGCTCCGCATCGGCGACGCGCTGACCGAGGGCGAGGCGCTGCGTCTTCACCGGCATCCCCTCCTTCGCGCCCGAGCTGCTGCAGGCCGTCCGCGCCGGCGACCCGATGAAGGCCAAGCACCTGGAGAAGGCGCTGAACCAGTTCGCCGAGGAAGGCGCCTCCAAGCTCTTCAAGCCGCAGATCGGCTCGGGCTGGATCGTCGGCGTCGTCGGCCCCCTGCAGTTCGACGTGCTCGCGAGCCGCATCGAGGTCGAGTACGGCCTGCCGGTCCGCTTCGAGCCCACCCAGTTCACCTCCGCCCGCTGGGTCTCCGGCCCGCGCGAGCGGATCGACGAATTCGCCCGCGCCAACAAGGGCCACATGGCCGCCGACCACGACGGCGACCCGGTCTACATGACCCGCCTGCAATGGGACATCGACCGCGTCGCCCGCGACTGGCCCGAGATCCGGCTCACCGCCACCAAGGAGATCATGGTCTGACGCCGCGGCGCATCCGCGCGTCTGATCTGCAAACGTCCAGATGTTCCAGACGCTTTCCGGCGCGGACGCGACATCAGCCGCTTGCACCGCTCCTCGCGGCGCGAGTCACCGCTTGCCTGAAATCACGACCGGTGTGCGCGTCCTGTCGCGGAGGTCACCTGTCGCGTGCTGTTTCCTGCTCGTCGCGCTCCACGTCATGCTGCAGATCGCCTTCATCCTGAGGGCGCTGCTCTGGCCGCACCGCGAGCCGGCCTCGCGCATGGCCTGGGTCACGGTGATCGCGGTGACCCCGGTGGTCGGCATGCTCGCCTACGCGCTCTTCGGCGAGCCCAACATCGGCCGCCGCCGCTACGCGCGCCTCCGCCGCGCCGAGGCAGCAGCTGCCGCCGCCCGGCGAGGCCGGCGCCGGCGCCGCCGCCGACCCGCTGCCGGAGATGCCGCCGCGCTTCGCCCAGCTCTTCCGCGTCGGCACCTCGATCAGCGGCTTTCTCCCGGTCGGCGGCAACAGCGCCCGGCTGATGGAGAACTCCGACGCCGGCATCGACGCCATCGTCGCCGACATCGACGCGGCCGAGACCACGTCCACCTGCTCTTCTACATCTGGCTCGCCCGACAACAACGGCGTGAAGGTGGTCGAGGCGCTGAAGCGCGCCGCGGCGCGCGGCGTCACCTGCCGGGCGATGGCCGACGGCCTCGGCTCGCGGCTGATGATCAAGCTCGCCGCACTGGCAGGCGATGGGCGAGGCCGGCGTCAAGCTCGCCCGCGCGCTGCCGATCGGCATCTCGCCGGTGCAGCCGCTGCGCGGGCCGGATCGACATGCGCAACCACCGCAAGATCGTGGTGATCGACAACCGCATCACCTACTGCGGCAGCCAGAACTGCGCCGACCCCGAGTTCCGCATCAAGGCGAAGTACGCGCCCTGGGTCGACATCCTGCTGCGCTTCGAAGGCCCGATCGTCCGCCAGCAGCAGCAGCTCTTCGCCGGCGACTGGATGGCGCACATGAACGAGGACATCTCCGAGCTGATCCGCGCCCCGCTGCCGCCGGCGCCAGGCGGCTTCCCGGCGCAGGCGATCGGCACCGGCCCGACGGTGCGCTACTCGGCGATGCCGGAGATGTTCGAGGCGCTGATGTACACCGCCCGCCGCGAGCTGGTGATCACCACCCCCTACTACGTCCCCGACGAGCCGATCCAGGCCGCGCTCTGCGCCAGCGCCCGCCGCGGCGTGGCGACGACGATCATCTTCCCGGCGCGCAACGACTCGATGATCGTGGCCGCCGCCAGCCGCAGCTACTACGGCGAGATGCTCGATGCCGGGGTGCGGGTCTTCGAGTACGAAGGCGGCCTCCTGCACGCCAAGACCCTGACCATGGACGGCGAGATCACCCTGATCGGCTCGGCCAACATCGACCGGCGAAGCTTCGATCTCAACTTCGAGAACAACATCCTGGTGTTCGACGAGCGGCTGACGCTCGAGGTCCGCCGCCGCCAGGACAGCTACATCGCCGCCTCGCACCCGGTCGACATGAATGTCGTCGCCGCCTGGAGCATGGGCCGGCGGATCTGGTACAACACCGTCGCCATGCTCGGCCCGGTGCTCTGACCCGCCGCCCTGCCGCGCGCCGGCCTCGCGGCCGACACCGCCGGTTGGCGGCAAGCGCCGCGTCAGCCGCCCGCGTGCCAGGCCCTCCCGCCCGCGGCGCGCCGCGCCTCCGGCGCAAGGCGACACCGTCTCTCCCGCGCGACGTCAGGACGGATCGCAACCGTCTCCGAAAACTTCTTCTGATGATTTCATATGGGCAGAAACCCTATCGGGCAGTCGCAGGGGCCCCGGCAACAGCCGGGGAGAAAATCTCAACCCAGCGGGCGAAGCCCGCTTCCGCCGGAGGGAGGCCGCAAAGGCGGCCGACCGCCAAGCGCCGGCCGAGCGGGGGCTTCATGCCTCCCCGAGGCCGAAGAGGCCGACGCGGCGGGAAGCCCAACCCGCGACGCGCAGCATGGGGCGGGCCGCCTCAGGCCGCGGTAAAGCCGTTGTCGACGAAAAGCCGCGCCCCGCTGACGAAGCTCGCCTCGTCGGAGGCGAGAAACAGCGCCGCCCGCGCCACCTCCTCCGGCTCGCCGATCCGCCCCTGCTGCGCCGCGAGCGCCGCGTCGGAGACATCGACGCCCATGCGCCCGAGTTCACCCACCTCCTTCAGCCCGTGCGGCGTGCGGATGAACCCGGGGCAGACCGCGTTGCAGCGGATGCCGCGGTCGCGGAACTCCACGGCGATGGCGCGGGCGAACATATGCACCGCGCCCTTGGTGGTGTCGTAGAGCACTTCCATCGGCGTCGCCGCCACCGCCGAGATCGACGAGGTGCAGACGATCGACCCGCCGCCGACGGCGATCATCCCGGGCAGCACCGCCCGCGTCACCAAAAACATCGAGCGCACGTTGACCGCGTGCAGCCAGTCCCACTCCTCGACCGTGGTCTCGAGGAACGGCTTGATGACGATGGTGCCGGCGTGGTTGAAGAGCACCCGCGCCGGCCCGAGCTCCCGCTCGATCCGCCCGACCGCCGCCTGCACCTCGCCCTCGTCCGAGACATCGGCGACGAAACTCTCCGCCTTGCCGCCCGCCGCCCGGATCTCGGCCGCGGTCGCCGCCGCCGCGGCCGCGTTGCGGTCGATGATCGCCACGGTGGCGCCCTCGGCCGCGAACAGCCGCGACGACGCGCCGCCCATGCCGGTCGCGCCGCCGGAGATGATCGCGAGCTTCCCCTCGAGCCTGCCCATCGTCAGATTCCTCCCCGCAAGAAGATCAGCGCCATCCCGGCCACCACCAGCGCCGCACCGGCCCAGGCGCCGGCCGCCGGCCGCTCGCCGGTCCGCGCCCAGAGCATCGGCAGGATGATCACCGGCGAGGTGGCCGACAGCGTCGAGACGATGCCGACCTTTCCGCCGGCGAGCCCGTAGAGCAAGAGCGTCATGCCGACGCCGAGGCCGAGGAAGGCCGCGGCCGCGGTCAGCGCCGCCGCCCGCGGCGTCAGCGGCGCCTTCGCCCGCGCCGCCGGGATCGGCAGCTGCGACCAGCACAGTCAGGCACGCCGCGGCCACCCCGACCCGCACCAGCGAGGCGGCGAACGGGTCGAGCCCGCCCGCCATCACCGGCCGGGCGATGATCGAGCCGAGCGCCTGCCCGGTCGCCGCCCCTAGCCCGACCGCGATGCCGAGCCAGAGCGGGCCCCGGACCGCTTCCCACTGATGCAGCTGCGCCCGCCGCTTGCCGTAGACGATCGCCAGCCCCACGCCCGCCACCGTCAGCGCGATGCCCGCGAGCGTCCGCGGCGCCAGCGTCTCGCCGAGCGCCAGCCAGGCGATCAGCGCCGCGATCGGCGCGTTGAGCGCGAAGAGCACCCCGGTCCGCCGCGGCCCGAGCCGGTTCAGCGTGGCGAAAAGCAGCGAATCGCCGACGAAGATGCCGAGCAGCCCCGACAGCAGCAGCGGCCCGACCACCGCGCCATCGAGCTGCCGCCAGACTCCGGTGGCGGCAACGTAGAGCAGGAAGAGCCCGGTGGCGAATACCTGCCGCCAGCGATTGAACACCAGCGCCCCGAGATGCCCCGCGGGTTCCGCCGCGATGATCCCGGTCAGCGCCCAGCAGGTGGCCGCCCCGAGCGCCGCGAGCTCGTGGAGCGGCACGGCCTCAGTCGACGAAGGCCTTCTCGATCACGAACTGCCCCGGCTCGGCGTTCGAGCCCTCGGTCATGCCCGCGGACTCGCAGAGCGCCTTGTGCTCCTGGAGCATCGCCATCGAGCCGCAGATCATCACCCGGTCGGTGGCGGGATCGAGCGGACCGCCGGTCGCCGAGGCCAGCCGGCCGTCGCGGATCCAGTCGGTCATCCGGCCCATGTCGGGCCAGGTCTCGCGCGTGGTGGTGCAGATGTAGCGCAGCTTGTCGCCGACCATCTCGTCGAGCATCGCGTCGCCGCGGATGCGGTCGATCAGGTCGTGGCCAAAGTCGAGCTCGGCCACGCCGCGGCAGGTGTGGGTCAGCACCACCTGATCGAACTTCTCGTAGGTCTCCGGATCGCGGACGATCGAGGCGAAGGGCGCGAGCCCGGTGCCGGTGGCGAAGAGGAACAGCCGCTTGCCGGGCAGGAGCGCGTCGTGGACCAGCGTGCCGACCGGCTTCGGCCGCATCACGATCTCGTCGCCGGCCTGAAGGTGCTGCAGCCGCGAGGTCAAAGGGCCGTCCTGCACCTTGATCGAGTAGAACTCCAGCTCGTCGTCCCACGACGGCGATGCGATCGAGTAGGCGCGCACCAGCGGCTTGCCCTCGACCATCAGCCCGATCATCACGAACTCGCCGGACCGGAAGCGGAAGCCCTGCGGCCGCTCGCAGTTGAACGAGAAGGTCCGGTCGGTCCAGTGCCGGATGTTGGAGACCTTGAGCAGCGCCATGCCGCGCAGGGCCTTGTCTACAACCTGGTTCATCTCAGCCTCACTCGGGAATCGTCAGCGCTCATACACGCAGCGAAGCGGAACGAAAACCCCCTCGCCGCCGCCAGAACGGCGCCTCTGGAAGAATGACGTTCTGCAAACCCGCCGCCTATCGCCAGGCTGTTCTCATTCCATCTGAGCCCCGGCCCGGCCGTCCCGCATCGTTCGCCACCGCGCAGAAAACGAACCTTTTCGCTCAGTTTTTCACAGGCCGGTAAATTTTCGCCGGCCCGTAAAGCGCCACCGCCCCGGCGATGTCGCCCGGCATCAGGTGGTCGATGCTGCCCTGGTTGGAATAGCCCATCAGCGCCCCGGTCGCCCCCGGATGATCGAGGCCGATCGCGTGACCGATCTCGTGCGCCAGCACGGTCCCGAGATCGAGCTGCCCCTCGCGCAGCGGGCCGGTCCCGGTGCTCCAGGCCGCCTCGGGATTGAAGCAGATCGTGGCGCGGGTCAGCGGGGCGATGCCGCCCGGCGCGCCGTCGCCGTGCCAGACATTGGCGAAGGCGACCCGCTGCGGCGTGCCTTCCGCGCCGATCAGGATGTCCGGCGCCTCGCCGGGCGCCGCGGGACGAAACTCCATATCCGCCTCCCGGCTCCAGATCGCGAAGGCCGCCGCCGCCAGCCGCTCCAGCCGCGCCGCATCGCCCGCCCAAGCCGCCGCGAGCTTGCGCATCGGCGCCAGGCTCCGGCAGTTGATCGCGTCCGGAAACGCCTGATCCGCCGTCGCAAAGCCATAGCTGACCGAGGCGCCCGATCCGAACTCGGCCGCGCCCCACTTCAGGTTGACCCCGTCGATTTTTAGCAGCCTATAGTCTTCCGCAACCGCTGTCCCCGCGCCGATCACAAAGCCCGCCAGCACCAGGGCGGAAAGGCGTCCGACGACGCTCACGCGCGCATTCCAGGTCGCACCGAAAAATTCACCCCAAGCGCGGAACCGGAACGCCGCTCACTCGTTAGACCTCACCGGGCGGTCCGCGCAAGATCTGCTTCTTTTCCCGCAGTTCCGGTCAGGCGCATTGACCCGTTGCCCCGGCGCCGCTATATGCCCTTGCAATGCAAGCAACCCCGATCCGGGGGTTCAAGGCCGCGTGGACCAATGCGGCCGCCATCGCCGCATCAAACCAACGCAAGGCTTCATGACCACATTCTCCGATCTATCGCTGGACCCGCGGGTCCTGCAGGCCGTCACCAAATCCGGCTACGTCACCCCCACCCCGATCCAGATCCAGGCCATCCCGCACGCGCTCGAAGGCCGCGACGTGCTCGGCATCGCCCAGACCGGCACCGGCAAGACCGGCGCCTTCGTGCTGCCGATGCTCACCCACCTCTCCAAAGGCCGCGCCCGCGCCCGGATGCCGCGGAGCCTGGTGCTCGCACCGACCCGCGAGCTGGCCGCCCAGGTCGCCGAGCAGTTCGAGAAATACTCCGCCCACCTCAAGCTCTCGATGGCGCTCCTGATCGGCGGCGTCAGCTTCAAGGACCAGGACAAGCTGATCGACCGCGGCGTCGACGTCTTGATCGCCACCCCCGGCCGCCTGCTCGACCATCACGAGCGCGGCAAGCTGATGCTGACCGGCGTGCAGATCATGGTGGTCGACGAGGCCGATCGCATGCTCGACATGGGCTTCATCCCCGACATCGAGCGCATCTTCAAGCTGGTGCCCTTCACCCGCCAGACGCTGTTCTTCTCGGCGACGATGGCCCCGGAGATCACCCGGATCACCGACACCTTCCTGCACAACCCGGTCCGGGTCGAGGTCGCCCGCCAGGCCACCACCTCGGAGACCATCAACCAGTACGTCGTCCACCACGCCCCGCGCCGCAAGGACACCTCCGCCGCCGAAAAGCGCGAGGTGCTGCGCCGGATCATCCGCGACCAGGGCGACGCGCTGACCAACGGCATCATCTTCTGCAACCGCAAGGTCGACGTCGACATCCTGGCCAAGTCGCTGAAGCGGCACGGCTTCGACGCGCTGGCGATGCACGGCGACCTCGACCAGAAGCTCAGGATGAAGATCCTGCAGGCCTTCCGCGACGGCGAGCTGAAGCTCCTCATCGCCTCCGACGTCGCCGCCCGCGGCCTCGATATCCCCAACGTCTCCCACATCTTCAACTTCGACGTGCCGATCCATTCCGAGGATTATGTCCACCGCATCGGCCGAACCGGCCGCGCCGGGCGCTGGGGGGTGTCGATCACCCTCTGCCTGCCGCACGAGGAGAAGTACCTCGCCAAGATCGAGGAGCTGGTGAAGATGACGATCCCGCCGATGGAGAGCCCGCTCAAGAGCGACGACGCCTTCGAGGCCCGCGCCCCGCGCGAGCCTGCCGCGCGCCGGCCCCGCCCGGACCGCGGCCGCCGCGGCGATCCCCGCCCAGAGCGCCACGCCGCCGAGCCGACGCCGAAGCGACATGACACCGACACCGGCCCCCGCCGCCCACATCGCCGCGCCAGCGCCTCAGCCCGCCCCGGTCCGCAAGGCCGAGCCGGCCCACGGCCGCCCCGGACGCGGCGAGCGGGTGCAGGGCATGGGCGACCACGTGCCGGCCTTCCTGATGCGCGAGCTGCGCATCGAGACCGAGGCCGACGCCCCGGAGGAGCCCGAGACCCCCGCTGTCGAGACGCCGGCCATCGAGGCCGCCGCCGAGCCCGCCCCGCAGGATCTGCCGCGCCCGCGCCGCCGCAGCCGCAGCCGCGCCGCGACGGCGGCGGAAACCCAGGCGACCGACGCGGCCTGAGGCCGCCGCCGAACGAAGGCATGGACTGCCGACCCCGGCCGGTCGTAATGAGGGCCACGGTCCCTCATTGATCCGGAAGGAGTTGGCGATGCCGTCCCGCGTTCTCGACCTCGCCCGCACCAGCCGCCGCAGCCTGCTGCTGACGCTCGCGGCGGCCCTCAGCCTCTCCGCCTGCCGCTGCCGCTTGCCGCCCAGCCCGACCCGCTGCCGTCGTGGAACGACGGCCCTGCGCGGCAGGCGATCCTCGACCTCGTCGCCGCCACCACCACCGAAGGCGGCCCCGACTTCGTGGCGCCCATCGACCGGATCGCGGTCTTGGACCAGGACGGCACCACCTGGACCGAGCAGCCGCTCTACGGCCAGGGCCTCTTCGCGCTCGACCGCCTCGCCGCGATGGCCCCCGACCACCCCGAGTGGAAGACCAGGCACCGCCCGGACGAAGCGTCGGGGTACTTCGTCATCACCGCGGACTGGTTGACCGGGGCGGTGATCTCGCCCGCGGTCGGCACCGCGGTCGCCGCTTCCTTGGTCAGGTCCATGACCACGAGCGGAAGCCGTAGATATAGGCCTGCAAGCCTCGGACCAGCGGCCCTCGGCCGGGCGGCTGGCCACTGCCTCCGGTCTCAGCCTGCGGACCCTGCAGCGCCGGCTCGCGGCCGAGGACACCAGCTTCTCGGCGCTGCTGGAGGACATCCGACGCGAGCGGGCGCTGCAACGGCTCGCCGCCGGCGTCGGCTCGCTCGCCAATCTCTCCGCTAGCCTCGGATATAGGCGCCAGTCGGCTCTGACCCGCGCCGTGCGCCACTGGACCGGCGGGCCGCCGAGCCGCACTCGCCGGAGCGACGGCAGCTGAGCGGCCGGCCACTGACCGCGATTGTGGCGCGCAAAGGGAAGCTAGGTCTCGCTGTCCGGCATAGCTTGCCACCTTGAGGTCGTCGTGAGCGCGCGCCATTGATGGATGCAGTCCGAGCTTCACGACGTCGACCGCGGCAAGCGCGGCACAAGCCCAGCGAGGAAACGACGATGCGGCGACGCAGATTGGCAATACGAGCAGCTACCACCGCGGCGGTCCTGGCGCTTGCTTGGGCCGGCGCCACCGGCGCCCGGGCTGACGAGGCGCAGGCACGGGCGCTCTTCAAGGCGATGTCGGACTACCTCGCCGCGCAGACGGCTTTCTCGTTCGACTTCGACTCGAGCCTCGAGGTCGTCAGCCGGAGAACCAGAAGCTCGCGCTCGCGAGCTCGGGCCACGTGGCGGTCGAGCGGCCCGACAAGATCCATGCCTCGCGCACCGGCGGCTTCGCCTCGGTCGAGGCCGGCTTCGACGGCAAGACCCTGACCCTGCTGAACAAGGACGCCAACCTCTATGCCCAGGCGGCGGTGCCGGGCACGATCGACCAGCTGATCGACACGCTGCGCGAGACCTACCACCGTCCGCTGCCGGCCGCCGACCTGCTGGCGGCCGACGTCAACGACGCGCTGATGCCGCTGGTCAAGGACGTCAAGGACCTCGGCAGCGGCGTGATCGGCGGCGTCGAGTGCGACCACCTCGCCTTCCGCGGCGAGGACGTCGACTGGCAGATCTGGATCGCCCAGGGCGACCGGCCCTATCCCTGCCGCTACACCATAACGACCACCAAAGTAACCGGCTGGCCGGAGTACACGATCGACGTGCGGGACTGGAAGACCGGCGCTGCGGCGGTCGGAGATATTGCCCTCCACCTTCCGAGCGGAGCCCGAAAGGTAGAAGCGAAGGATCTGCCGGACTTCGATGAGCTTGCCGGCATCTACGGCGACATCGAGCCGATGATGCCGAGACTGAACAAAAGGAAGGCGAACTCGCCCGCGATTGCC
>CAVVSO010000008.1:0-6636 GCA_963750745.1 uncultured Alphaproteobacteria bacterium
TTCGATCGGCCAATCGCTCCGCGTCGGCCGACCGGTCGATGGGAACGTTCACCTCGATCTTCATCTCGCCGCCGAAAGGGAGGTTGTCCTCGGGCCCGGAGCGAATCACGAATTCAGCGCCAGTTACGTCCTCCCGGTAGACGAGATAAAGATGCTTGGCGCTGATCGGCAGGCCGAGGACATCGACGTCGTGCTCCTCGATCAGGATGCGTCCTGACATCGCGGTCCTTTCCTAGTTGCGCAGCCTAGCACGCCAACTGCGGGCCGCGTGCGTACGCTCGAAGGCTTGTTACAGCAAGCGGTGAATTGAATGGCCGCCCTTTCAGGTCCAGCAGGCGCTCTGCGTCGCAGCTTGCGATCAGCTTACACCTGTCAAGCGACACCCAGTCTTACGAGATAAAGCGACACCTATCTTTACGAGGGGATGGCAGGCCGGCATAGAGCCCCATGCGGTGCTTCTGGTCGGCGAAGACGTGCTCCACCCCAGCGCGCTCGCGAGACCGGGGCGCATGGGCTTGCCCCGGGTTTGCGGAAGTGGACCCGGGAGACCAGGCCGGCGGCGGCGATCCGCCGCTCGTTCTTGGCCGAGCGGTGGGCGGTGTCCGCCCAGACCGAGGCGCCGGTGTTTGCCTTGTCTAGGAGTCCCGGCAGCTCGGCACCTCTACCAACCGGGATTGTTGGCTGAGGCCGAGGCATAGGCTGGCCTGGGGCGGGATCGGTGCAGTTTTGACGGCGTCTCGGTCTTCGTGACCCGCTGCGTCTACGCGGTCGTCATGCCAGCGCCGCGCTGCGTTCGTGGAAGGCCAGGCGGCCAATGTTGTAGGTGAGATTGGCGAGCCCGACCTTCACTTCACGTTCGCCCGCGCGATGCCAATGGTGCGGATGCAGAGCGCCATCGGCCCCTTCTGCCGGGCGAAGACGTGCTCGATCGCAGCGCGGACCTTCGAGCGGGCCGCACTGCCGCGCCGGATATGTGGCGCCATCGGCCGTCCCTGAGGCTTGCGGTGGTGGAGCTGGCTGCGGAAGCCGTGCCGATCCATAAAGGCTTCGTTCGCCCTCGAACGATAACTCTTCCGGCCAGACAGCCGTGCCAGTGTTGGTGCGGTCGAGCGGTCTCGTCCATGCCCTATCCTCCCAGGTCTAGCGCCTACAGCACGATCGGGCTTTAGAGTTCAAGCATGGAGCGCCCGACTGCGCTTGGTGGTGCCTTTGGCGGGCCTGAGCTAGCAGTCTGTAAATTAACGCCTATAAATCAGATTGTTGCGAAGACTTCGTGGCGGAGCGCTGCTCCGACGGCAGCTGTGACGCCAACAGGTCGTGGCCCGGTTATGGTCCTATCTGATGGTTTGGGCAACGGCGATGGCCTTGTGTAGGAGCTCTGGGAGAAGGGTGCGGCCTCAGGGCCGCGAGGGTAAAGCCGCGGTAACGCAAGCTCGAGGCCGCTGGCCTCACGGTCGCGCTGATGGAGGGCGGCGGGCTCGAGTTCAGCCCTGAGTCCAGGACCAGTACATCGGCGACATCATCGGCCGGGACTATTACCCGCTCGACAGCGCGCGGCTCCGCTATTTCGGCGGCACTTCCGGTCACTGGGGCGGCCGCTGCCGCGGGCTCGAGCCGTGGGACTTCGGGGCCAAGGCATTCATCCCCTGCAGCGAATGGCCGATCTCGAAGGCGTACCTCGAACCCTACGCCGCCGAGACCGAAGAGACCCTCGACATTCCGTCCGCCGACGTCTTCCCCAATTCGACCGACAGCTTCGCCGGCAAGGACATTCGCGTCATCCGCTTCCGGCACAGCGCCCCGACCGGCTTCGGCGAGAAATACCGCGACCCGCTGGCCAATTCGCAGCGGATCAGCCTGGTGCTGACGCGAACCTGGTCGATCTCGAGCTCGACCCCGGCCTGCGCCGGGTCACCGCCGCCCACTTCTATTCCTACCAGAGCGGCGGACCCGCGGTTTCTGGTCCGCGCCAGCGTCTTCTGCCTCTGCCTCGGGGCCTGGATGATGGAGCAGGAGACTTGTATAAGCCGGGACGCGGCCGTTTTCTTTCCTCAGCGCTGGGCGTGGGGAAGTCCAATTCGGTGAGGATCGAAGCCTGGAGTGGGGTTTGTGAGATGCAAGAAGCTCGCCGTCTGTTCCTGAAATCGCTGGGGATGGCGGCGCTCGCGCCACTTCTCGGCGCACGCCCGGTGGCGGCGGCGCCACTGCCTGGGGCCGCCGTGGCAGGCCCGGGGCCCGCGGTCACCGCTGTGGGCGGGTTCCACCTGGTCAACGGCTGGGTTCTCAGCAAGGCGGATCTGACCGCCCTCGGCCTCCATGCTGATTGACGCCGCGACCCCGGATCGGGGTGCCTTCGCCCGGACGTTCGACGTCTGCGTAATCGGCTCCGGGCCCGCGGGCATCACCATCGCCCGCACGCTCGCCGCCAAGGGCCTCGACGTCGCGCTGATGGAAGGCGGCGGTCTCGGGGCCAGCGCGGAATCGGAAGACATCTACGCCGGCGAGAACACCGGGCTGCCCTACTATCCCCTCGAGGCGGCGCGGCTGCGCTTCTTCGGCGGGTCATCGGGGCACTGGAACGGCTTCTGCCGCGAGTTCGACGCCGGCGACTTCCTACCGAACGCGGCGGAGCCGCTGAGCGGCTGGCCGATCGGCAAGGCGGATCTCGACCCCTACGCGGCGGCCACGGCCGATATCCTCGACCTCAGCCCGCCGACGCCTGCCGAGATCCGCGGCGTCCCGGGGCCGGACTTCGTCGAGATCCAGTTCCGATCGAGCGCGCCGACCCGGTTCGGCGAGAAGTACCTCGACGACATCACCGCCTCACCGCGGATCTGGCTCGGGATCAACGCCAACCTCGTCGACCTGCGCCTCGACGACACGCTCACCAGGGTAACCCACGGGGTTTTCAAGTCCTACGACCCGGCGGACCCGGGCTTCATCGTCAAGGCCGGCGCCTTCTGCCTCTGCACCGGCGGCATCGAGAACGCCCGGCTGCTGCTTAACTTCGACGGGCAGGTACCCGGAGGCATCGGCAACGCCAACGGCCTGGTCGGGCGTTTCTTCTGCGAACATCCGGCGTTCTTCGTCGGTGAGGTGCTCTACGAGGATCCGACGGTGCCGATGCACGACACCCTCTACACCTCGACCGAGGCTTTTCGGGTCGCGTATGGGACACTGGGCCTCAACTTTCGGTTCCACCGCCGGCCGCGGCGGAAGATGTCGCTGCTGACCGAGGTGGCGCGCAGCGTGGAGTGCACGCTGCCCTTCACTGCGACGCTCGCGCGGGAGGTGATGGGGGAGGAGGCGGTCGCCCGCTGCGACCTCGGCGGGCTGATGGAATACCGTCGCAGCCTCACCCCCGACCGCTACCCCTGGGCGCTGGCCACGACCGGGACGGCGCAGGCGCTCAACCCCGAGAGCCGGGTCATGCTCGCCGACACCCGCGACGCATTCGGGCTGCGGCGGACCCGGCTGCATTGGGAGGTGCTGCCGATCGACTACAGCTCTCTGAAGGAGACGCTCCTGGCCTTCGGCCAGACGCTCGCCGAGAACAACATCGCGCGCATCCGGGTCTACGACTGGCTGCTCGCCGAGAATCCGGTGATGCCGAAGATCGGCGGCGCCTTGGGCGGGATTGGCTCCTACCATCACATGTGCACGACGCGGATGAGCGCCGATCCCAAGGCCGGCGTGGTCGACGGCAACTGCCGGGTGCACGGGATCGGCAATCTCTACATCGGCGGCTCGAGCGCCTTCGCCACCACCGGCTGGATCAACCCGACCTACACCATCGTCCAAATGGCACTGCGCCTCGGCGATCACCTGACGTGAGAGAGTGTCCGCACGAGCCGGCGAACCAAAGGCCCGTTTGCGTCATTGCCAAGTGCTGCTCGTGGCCCCGAGGGCGACTAGGACCCGCTGCGTCCGAGCCCCCCGCGGCTCAAGCGGCCGTGGGCCGCCGCAGACCGGACGCGCGGCGAGGGCAAAGATCGCCCCAAATAGCCGAGATTCTCCGGCAGGGTCGTTCTCAGCCCGAAAAGCGGCAATACCAACATCAGCGTGAGCACCGCCACGCCATAGCCGACGGCGACGTTCATGACCGCCTCGACCAGCGACATCAGCCGGGACTGGCGCATGCCGCCTCCCGGAGCCCAAGCCGATCGAGCAAGTTCGTCACCGTTGAGACGTGCCACCGCCCGCCCCGCCGCGTCAGCATGCCCCGGTCATTCAACTCGGCGGCAATGGCCCCCAGGCTAGAGCATTTTCGGATCAATCCGGCTCATAGCCTGAGTTTGTGAAGTAGTTGGCGCATTCGTCCGGTTTGAAGGCGTCCAGTGCGGCAGCGATCGCGATTTCCAGGGCGTCGAGGGTCCGGGCGGCGGCCTTGCGCAGGAGCGCCTTGATCTTGGCGAATGCCTGCTCGATCGGATTGAAGTCCGGGGAGTAGGGCGGAAGGAACATCAGGGTCGCCCCGGCGGCTTCGATCGCCGCGCGGGCGCCGCTGACTTTATGGGCCGGCAGATTGTCGAGGATGACGATGTCGCCGGGCGCGAGGGTGGGTGCGAGGAAGGTCTCGGCATAGGCGGTGAAGGCGTCGCCGTTCATCGCCCCGTCGATGACCATGGGCGCGGTGAGGCCGCCGAGGCGCAGGCCCGCGACCAGCGTCGTCGTCTTCCAGTGGCCATGTGGGACCGCGGCGCGGCAGCGCATCCCGCGGGGGCTGCGCCCGCGCAGGCGGGCCATCTTGGTGGTCGCACCGGTCTCGTCGATGAAGACGAGCTTCGCCGGGTCGAGCTCGGGCTGGAGCTCGAACCAGGCCTCGCGGCGCTCGGCTATGTCGTCGCGCGCCTGTTCGCTGGCATGCGCGGTCTTTTATGGAATGGCCCGCCCCTCCGGCGACGGTATCGCATAGCGTCGCGGGAGCATGCTGAGAGAAAGGGAGCGCGCTATGGCCATAGCGATCGTCGGGATTGATCTGGGGAAGAACAGCTGCAGCGTTGCGGCGCTGGACGGCAGCGGCGCCGTGGTTCTGCGGCGGCGCGTGTCGCGGGCGAAGCTGGCCGAGTTCGTGGGCGGGCTGCCGGCCTGCGTGGTGGCGATGGAAGCATGTTGCGGCGCGCACCACCTCGGGCGGCTCTTCGAGGCGCAGGGCCACGCGGTGCGGCTGATGTCGCCGGAATACGTCCAGCCGTATGTGAAGGCGCAGAAGAACGACGACCGGGACGCCGAGGCGATCGCCGAAGCGGCGTCGCGGCCGACCATGCGGTTCGTCGCGATCAAGGAAGAGGTGCAGCTCGACATGCAGACGCTGCATCGGGCGCGTTCGCGCCTGGTCAACAGCCGCACGCGGCTGATCAACCAGCTGCGGGCGATCCTGCTCGAGCACGGCGTCACGGTGGCCAAGGGCCGACGGGCGCTCGGGCTTGCCCTCGACCCGCTGCTGGACGCCGAGACGTCGACCCTGAGCCCCAGGATCAGGATGCTGATCGACGACATGCGCTCGGAATGGGCGGAGCTCGACGCCCGCATCGAAGCCCTCGATCGCGAGTTCATCGCGTGCGCGCGCAGTTCGGCGCCGGCGCGGCGGCTGGCGACGATCCCCGGCATCGGCGCCCTGAACGCCACGGCGATGGTGGCCGCGGTCGGCGAGGCGGAAGGCTTCGCGCACGGCCGCGACCTGGCCGCCTGGCTTGGCCTGGTCCCGCGCCAGATGACGACCGGCGGCAAGGCGCGGCTCGGGGGCATCACCAAGCGCGGCAACAGCTACCTGCGCACGCTGCTCATCCACGGCGCGCGGGCGGCGCTTCCCGGCCTCAGCCGCAGCGACACGCCGCTCGGGGCCTGGCTGCGCGGCCTGACGGCGCGCGCGCATGTCAACGTCGCCGTCGTGGCGCTGGCGGCCAAGCTCGCCCGGATCGCATGGGCGGTGCTGCGCAGCGGCGCCGACTACGACCGCCGATCCGCCGGCACGGCGGCGTAGGACAAAGGAACGGCCGCGCGGCTTCGCGCCGCCCAAGGGGTCTGCAAGTGGTGGACGAGATGGCCTGACAGTCGAACCGCGCCCTGGAAACCTGGTTCAAAATGTGGCGCTGCGACGCCGTGACTTTTGTGAGGACCGGGGCGCGCGAAGCTCCATCTGGGCGGGGAGCAGGGCTCCGATGCCGGATACGTTGGCGCAGACTGATCCGGCAGCATCGAAGATCAGCTTGCAGACGGGGCGGGCCATACGTTTTTGAACGTGATCCCGTGCCGGCGGTAGAAGTCGTGGATCGTGCTGAGCGCGAAGCTCTCGCAGCGCTCGGCGATCAGCCGCTCGCGCAGCTCCGCCAGGGTGATGTCGGGCACGGCTTCGATCGCCTGCATGAGGAGGTCGGCCTGCGCTTCGATCCGCCCCGACCGCCGGTCGCCGCCGCGCGGCTTCGGCGCCGTCCGGCCGGTCCGCAGATACTCGTCCATCCAGCGCACCGCGCTCGCGATGCTGACGCCGAACCGCCGCGCCGCCGCGTTGCGCGACATGCCAGCTTGCACCGCCCCGATCACCCGGATGCGAAGGTCAGCGGAAAGATACTGAGCCATGCATGCTGGCCTCCCTCCCAGCATGCAATTTGAAATCACAAACCGCAGGCCCGTGGG
>CAVVSO010000009.1:0-213574 GCA_963750745.1 uncultured Alphaproteobacteria bacterium
GCCCCAGCGCCGCGAGCCGTGCGATCTCCGCCGCGTCGTAGGCGCGCACCGCATAGCCGTCGAGCGCCTCGGCCCAGAAGCGTGCCAGCCGCGCCGGGTTCGCGGCGTCGAACACCACCTCCTTCAGCCGCGCCACCACCTCAACCGCCCCAGCCTTCCAGCACCAGCTTGCCGTGCGACCAGCCGCCCTCGATGAGCGCGTGCGCCCGGCGCAGGGTCGCCGCCGAGATCGGGCTCAGCCGCTCGCTGAGCGTCGTCCTGAGCGTGCCGGCATCGACCAGCCGCGCCACCTCGCCCAGGAGCGCGTGCTGCTCGGCCATGTCCGCGGTGTGGAACACCGACCGGGTGAACATCGATTCGAGCCGGATCGACACGCTCTTGGTCTTGAACGGCGCCAGATCGACCTCTCTCAGGTCGTCGATGAAGCCGAAGCGCCCCTGCGGCGCCACCAGCTTCGCGATCTCGCCGAGATGCGCCTCGGTATGCGTGGTCGAGAACACCAGCCCCGGCGCGCCGAGCCCCAGCGCCGCCACCTGCGCCGCCAGCGGCCGGCCATGGTCGATCACCTGATGCGCCCCGAGCGTCCGCACCCACTCCCGCGACTCCGGCCGCGAGGCGGTGGCGATCACCGTGAGCCCGGTCAGCCGCCGCGCCAGCTGCACCGCCATCGACCCGACGCCGCCGGCGGCGCCGACGATCAGCACCGCCAGAGCCGCGCCCGGCACCGGCCGGCGGATCTCCAGCCGGTCGAACAGCATCTCCCAGGCGGTGATCGCAGTCAGCGGCAGCGCCGCCGCCTGCGCCCAGTCGAGGCTTTCGGGCTTGCGGCCGACGATCCGCTCGTCGACCAGGTGAAACTCGGCGTTGGTCCCCGGCCGGTCGATCGCCCCGGCATAGAAGACCGCGTCCCCCGGCCGGAACAGCGCCGCCTCCGGCCCGGCCGCGACCACCACCCCGGCGGCATCGAACCCCAGCACCTTCCAGCCGCCATCCGCGGCGCCGGCGCGGCGGCGGACCTTGGTATCCACCGGGTTGACCGACACCGCCCGGATCTCGACCAGCAGATCCCGCCCCTGAGCCTCCGGCTTCGGCAGCTCGATATCCTCGAGCGCCGCCGGATCCTCGGCCGGCAGCGGCTTGCGGTATCCGACAGCCCGCATGACCGCACCTCCCTTATCACCTCCCTGCTATCTCGCGCCGATTGTTGCCGGCGGCAAGTACCGGCGCCGATCGCCACGGCCGCCATGCCGGCCAGGCCGCCGGCGCAACGTCGCGCGCCGCCCCGGCGGCGGCCGCCGCGGCTTTCTCGGCGGCCGGCGCTTCGCTCCAGACCGGGCCCTGGTCGAGGCTCAGGATCGACAATGTGGTCAGCATGATGGCTCTCCCCGCACCGGCGCCGACGCGGCGCCTTGCGGAAATCCTGCTCGAGCGGGGCGGTTCGGGTCTTTAAGCGGCGGGTGAAAAGTTGCAAAAGCCGGACAAGCCGTCCTAGACGGACTTCGCCGCTGCGGTGCCTTCGGGCAAACCGGCGATCCGCAGCCCTTCGAGGATCGCCGCGACCCGGGCCGGATCCTTGGTGGGCTGCCCAGCCCGGATGCTCGCGACCGTGACGTCCGGTGCGATCGCCCGAAACTCCTGCAGGAGGCCATGGGCTTCCGCCATATGCCCGAGGTGCGCATTGGCGGCGATCAGCATCCAGTAGGTGGGGTCGAACCGGGGGTTGAGGGCCAGCGACCGCACCGCCCAGGCCAGCGCCTCCGCGTAGTCGCCGCGCACCATGTGGCCGTGCGCGATCCCGGTGAGCGACATGTGCGCCGAGGGATCGTTGGGGCTCAGTCGGTTCGCCCGGTGAAAGTAGGCGAGCGCGTCTTCGATCGAGCCGCAGTGCAGGTGCGCGATGCCGGCGTTGACCACCACCATGTGGTTGTTCGGGTTGGCCCTGGCCGCCGAAATCCACCGCCGCCATCCCCAGGTCGTATTCCTTGCTGGTGTGGATCAGGTTCAGACCGCATTGCGCCATGACCGTCGGATCCCCAGCGGCGCGCTGCAAGGCGCGGCGGGCCAGGTCGGTGATGGTCCTCGCGTCGTCGGGCCCGAGGGCCGGCCAGCCCATGGCGTTGCGGTGCCCGAGCGCCCAGGCGGCCTCGGCGAGCAGCAGCGCGTTGTCCGGCTCGATCGCCAGCGCTTTGGTCAGGAGCGCATAGGCCTCGGCATTCTCCTTGGCCGTCTGCCGAGCGATCTTCGGCAACGCCTGCAGATAGATGTCGTAGGCCGCGACACTGCCCGGCCGCTCCCGGCGCGACCGCGCGATCTCCGCCGCCTGGATCCGCGGCTCCACCACCATGGCGACGTCCGCGGTGATCCGGTCCTGGAACTCGAAGACGTCCGCGAGCGCCCCATCGAAATGCTCGGCCCAGAGGTGGGCGCCGGTGTCGCCATCGACCAGCTGCGCCGAGATCCTGAGCCGCTCGCCGGCCCGCCGGACGCTCCCCCGCAGCAGGTAGCGGACCCCGAGCTCCCGGGCGATCTCGCGGACGTCGCCCGACCGATCCCGGTAGGCGAAGGAGGCGCCGCTGGTGAGCACGCTGAACGAGCGAAACCGGCTCAGCGCCGTCACGATGTCCTCGACCACGCCGTCCGCGAAATAATCCGCCTCCGTCTCGCCGCCGACGGCGCGGAACGGCAGCACCGCGAGCGCCGGCGGTTGCACCGAGACCTCCGCCGCCACGCCCGCGTTCAACAGGCGGTAGCCCTCGCGCGGCACGGTGAGGATCCAGCTCTGGCCGTCCGGCATCGTCCCCATCGCCTTGCGCAGCGCGGCGATCTGCACCGTGAGGTTGCCCTCCTCGACGATGGTCCCGGGCCAGACCCGCTCGATGAGGTCGGCCTTGCCGACCGTCCGGCCCTCCGCCTCGACTAGCGCCCCGAGCAGATCCGCGGCGCGGTGCCCGATCGCCACCGGCTCCCCGCCTTTCCGCAGCACGCCGCGGTCGGGATCCAGCTCGAACGGCCCGAAGCTGATGTGCGTCGTCGTCATGCCCTCAGCTGGCGCGGGCGCGCGGGTTCCGCAGCTCGCGGCGCGTCCGCGGCACTATGCGCAGGACCCGGAGGCCGCGGAGGTCAAAAAAGCCCCCGGAGCGCCTGGCGGAGACGGGACGCCAGCCCGGCAAGCGCGTAGCGCTCTGGGCAGGAAGAGGCAAGGGTCGGGCAGAAGAACAAGCTCACCCGCCGGTGGGCTCAGCCGGGACTCGCCCGCGGGCGCCGCAAGACCAGCGCACCGCCTGGGCCTATGTGTGCGGCGCGATCGCCCCGGCGAAGGCAAGGGCGCGGGGCTCGTCATGCCGTTCTGCGACACCGAGGCGATGCAGGCGCATCTCGTCGAGATCAGCGCCATGGTCGCCAGCACGCCCATGCCGTACTGATCCTCGACAAAGCCGGGTGGCATCTCTCCGGCGCGCTCGTCGTCCCGGACAACATCACCCTCCTGCCGCTGCCGCCGCGCTCGCCCGAGCTCAACCCGGTCGAGAACATCTGGCTACCCTGTCGGGCCGGTGCGGGAAATCCGCGGCGCGCCCGCCTTGCCACCTTGGGCTTTTCCGGGCACATGACCCGCCATGACCCCCGGTGCCCGCCTCTCCGCCGCCATCGAGCTGCTCGACGCCGCTATCGCCGGCGAGCCGGCCGAGCGGGCGCTGACCCGCTGGGCGCGCGCCAGCCGCTTCGCCGGCTCCAAGGACCGCGCCGCGGTGCGCGACCTGGTCTATGACGGCCTGCGGCGGCGTCGCTCGCTCGGCTGGCGCGGCGGCGGAGACAGCGGCCGCGCCATCGTGCTGGCGCATGCCGCCGCCGAAGCCGCCGATCTCGACGCGCTCTTCACCGGCGAGGGCTTCGATCCGGCGCCGCTGACCGCGGCCGAGCGCGCCGGCCTCGCCCGCGATCTCGCCGCGGCGCCGGAGGCGGTGCGGCTCGATCTGCCCGACTTCCTGCAGGGCGAGCTCGCCGCCGCACTCGGTCCCGACTTCGTGCCGGTGATGCAGGCGATGCAGGCCCGCGCCCCGGTCGATCTGCGCGTCAACACCCTGAAGACCACCCCCGACGCCGCGACCGTGGTGCTCGCCCGCGACGGCGTCTCGGTCGAGCGGCATCCGCTCGCCCATGACGCGCTTCGCGTGCTGGAGAACCCGCGACTGGTCAGCGCCAGCCGCGCCTACACCCAGGGGATGGTCGAGCTGCAGGACGCCTCGAGCCAGGTGGTCGCCGAGACCGCCGGCGCCCGCCCCGGCATGACCGTGCTCGACTATTGCGCCGGCGGCGGCGGCAAGACCCTGGCGCTCGCCGCCGCGCTGCAAGGCCGCGGCCGGCTGCTGGCCTGGGACGTCAACCCGCGGCGCATGGCCGACCTGCCCGACCGCGCCCGCCGTGCCGGCGCCGAGGTCCGCATCCTCTCCGACGCCGAGATCGCCGCGCTGAAGCCGGTCTGCGATCTCGTCCTCGCCGACGCGCCCTGCTCCGGCACCGGCGCCTGGCGGCGCAAGCCGGAGGGCAAGTGGCGCCTGACCCCCGCCGAGCTCGCCGCCTTCCCGCCGCTCCAGGATGCCATCCTCGACGCCGCCGCCGCCAAGGTGAAGCCCGGCGGGACGCTGGTCTATTCGACCTGCTCGCTCCTCGCCCGCGAGAATGAGGACCGCGCCGCAGCCTTCGCCGCCCGCCACCCCGACTGGCGCCTCGACGGCAGCCGCCGCCTCAGCCCGCTCGACGGCGGCGACGGCTTCTTCATCGCCCGCCTCCAGGCGCCCAAACGCGCCTAAAGCGATGGATGGGGAACCTGAGCGGCTGCTTTGTGGCGCCCAAGCCGTCAACCGCGGTATGCACTCATACGAGATCCGCGAGATTGCCTCGCTCCCTTCGGGTCAACTCGGCGCCCAGTCCAAGAGCCCGCGCGATTTGTCCATCGACAAATCGTGCCGCGCCTGCCTGCTCCTTGGCAGGCGCGTAAACGCGCCAGCCCAGGCAGGCGCGTCACGATTACAGGCGCTCGGGCAAGCGCTTGGCCCTCTCGCCCTCCGCCAGCTGGCTCCGGGCGACGGACCGGGCGAGGCTCCACAGGAGCCTCGCCTTTTCGGTCCGGGACAAGCGCAAGGCTGATTTCCGCAGCATGACAAAACGCTGGCTCTCGTCGCTCGATCCGCGCGGGGTTTCTTGTCACCGACGGCCAGACACGCAAGGCAAAAACCAATTCGACCTTACGTCGGATCCTCCAATGTGACCTCTACTCTCCGGGCTGTTCTGGCTCCTCGTTTCCAATGAGCGACACGAAGTGCCTCAGTACGTTTTGCGTGGTTTGCTCCGCGGTCTGTCCAGAGATGGCCCACTGCGCGAAATGTCCGTCAATGACCATGCGTGCGAGCCCGTAGACGAGTGCCCTCGCGGCGATCTGCGTATCCGCTATGTCGTTAGATCTGAGCATGCCGCGCCGCTGTGCTTCCACCATCGAGCCTTCCAGCAGCGAACGCACCGCTTCATTGTCGCGACGCAGCAACTCCGAACTGTCCCAATCGATCAGACTGCGGGTCGAGATGATCTGGAAATGGGTGGGGTTCCGAATTGCCCAGCGCAAGTAAGCGACTCCGATCGCGGCAAATCGCTCAAATCGGGTCGTCTGACGCGACGTTGTCGACCGCATTCGTGATCTCCAGGCGGAATCGGCGCATTGCCTGCTCGGCGACGGCGGTCATCAAGGCGGTCTTGTTGCTGAAGTGACGGAAGGGTGCGCCGGGCGAGACGCCGGCTCGCTTCGAGACTTCGCGCACGCTCACGTTTTCGGGGCCGCCCTCTTCGACAAGTCGAACCGCGGCATCGATCAGCGTCTCCCGCAAATTGCCGTGGTGGTAGCTGGTGAGGCGGGGCGTCTCGGTTTTTGGCATTTCTTTCCTCTGTTCCCCTGGAGTCGTGTGACCTGTCCTAACACGATCCCGTGACCGATGTAATCACTGTTTACACGCCTCGCAACCCCATGTAAGCAGTGATTACCAATTCGGACGGGCCTGCGGTCCTCGTGGCTCCCGAGTTCCAGCGGAGGAAACGACCATGCGCGCCAGAAACGCCGAACTTAGCCGTCCGCAATTCCTCACGTCGTTCCAGAGCTCTGCCGGGGAACGGCACAAGGGCGATCTCGAGCCCGTTCAGGCAGGCGTGGCTGTCCGCAGCGTCACGCTCTACCGGCTCGCCTCCGCCGCCGGGGTGGGGAGCGCGCTCATTCTTCTGGTCAACGCGGCCAAACGCAGCGCACTCATACCGACCACCGATCTGACGCAACTTCTTGCGCCGGTCGCCGAGATCATGGCGCTCGGCCTTGTCACCGGCCTGTTCCTTGCGTTCGGGCGGCGCGCGGGGCTGTTCGGTACCGTCGCGTTTGCCATCAACTTCATTGCAACTGGCGAGTTTGGTTGGCGTGGAAGTGGTGATCAACCTCGTATTCTCGAACCTTCCGGTGACAATTATCACCGAGCTGAGAGCCGGGTCGCTCGGGCTTTTTCTTAGGGTCAGTTCTTTGCTCTTTCTGCTCGGGACACTCGCGTTTGTAGTCTCTCTTGGCGTTTCAAGGGGCGTGCCCCGCATTCCGCTCGCGCTCTATTTTATTGGCGCCTTGCCTATCGCGCTCCGTGCATTCGTGCCGGAACTGGCGCTTGACCTGGGCTTGGTGATCCTTGCGGCAGCGATCACCTGGCTGGCGGGATGGCTGTGGGTCCGCGCGAGCGCTATCGACGGCTTCAGCCCGGAAAGTGGGACGACGCTGACGGCTCGGAGCTGATGCAACTGCCGCCGCCACCGGTTTTCTGTGGCGGCGGCTTCCGGTGCGCCGACCGGGTCCGCCCCTGTGAACCCCCCGGTTCCAAAGTCTGAGAATGCGGTCTGCCCATAGCGCCTCGCCCCGTTCAGGGCCGCCGGGGGCAGATCCGTCGGCTGCAACTCGCGGAGAATTCAGCACCGCTTAACTTTACCTATGGTTGAACTCACCTGCCGCGGCTATAAACTCGCGCCCCGGAGGAGTGTGGACCCGTGCAGGACAAGGGCGAGGCGCAGGCCGCGGTTCAGGGCGGCGACATCCGGACCGGCGCGTTGCTCGCCGCCGCCGGCGCGCTGCTCCTTGCCTCGACGCTGACCCGGCTCTGGGCCGCGCCGCCGGTGGTTCCCGGCGCACTCGCCATCGCGCTGCTGGTGTTCGGCGCCTACCTGCTCTCGATCCGCGCCGGCCTCTTCGCCGGCGCCGACCGGGTCACCGGCATCGACCGCTTCGAGAGCCACCCCGAGCCGGTCTTCATCTCCGACCTCGCCGGCCGCCTGCGCGGCGCCAACCCGGCCGCCCGCGACAGCGGCGCGCTCGACGCCCACGGCGCGCGCTACCGGCTGACCCGCGAGGCGCGGCTGAACGGCGTCGCCATCGAGGAGACCCCCGACCGCCGCCACCGCCTGGTCGTCACCCGCATGGGCGCCAGACAGCTCCTCTGGCGGCTCGAGCGCCTCCCCGCGGCCCGCGAGCCCGCCACCGGCTTCCACCACGCCGGCGTGCCCTGGTTCCGCCTCGACGCCGACGGCCGCATCCTGGAGGCCAACCCCGCCGGCGCGGCGCTGGCCGCCGGCCGCCCCGATCCCGAGGGCTTCCTCGACGCCCTCCTCGGCGACCCGCCGCTGCGTCCCGACGGCGTCCACATCCTCGCCGGCTCCGGCCAGGCCGCCCGCGCCGTGGTGATCCCCGACGCCGACGGCCGACGCGACCTGCTGCTGATGCCGCTCAACGGCGCCGAGATCTCCGGCCTCGTTCCCGACCACTTCCTCGAGGAGCTCCCGGTCGCCCTCGCCCGCCTCGAGACCGACGGCCGGCTCACCTACGCCAACCTCGCCGCCCGCCAGCTCCTCGGCGCCCGCGCCCGGCCCGGCGCCAACATCACCGAGCTGATCGAGGGCCTCGGCCGCCCGATCGCCGAGCGGCTCGCCGACACCACCCGCGGCCGCGCCCTGGGGCGCTCCGAGGTCGCCCGCGGCACCGCCGACGGCCAGGAGGTGTTCCTGCAGGTCGCCTTCACCCGCACCGTGCTCGACGGCGCGCCGTCGCTGCTCGCGGTGCTCTCCGACGCCACCGAGCTCAAGACGCTGGAAGCGCAGTTCGTCCAGAGCCAGAAGATGCAGGCGGTAGGCCAGCTCGCCGGCGGCGTCGCCCACGACTTCAACAACCTGCTGACCGCGATCAACGGCCACTGCGACCTCCTCTTGATGCGCCACGAGGTCGCCGACGTCGAGCACGGCGATCTGATGCAGATCCGCCAGAACGCCAACCGTGCCGCGGCGCTGGTCCGCCAGCTCCTCGCCTTCTCGCGCAAGCAGACGCTGCGCCCCACCGTCATCAACCTCCAGGACACGCTCTCCGAGCTCAGCCATCTCCTGAACCGCCTCCTCACCGACAAGGTGACGCTCCGGATCGAGCACGGCCCCGACCTCGCCCCGGTCCGCGTCGACGAGCGCCAGATCGAGCAGGTGCTGATGAACCTCGTGGTCAACGCCCGCGACGCGATGCCGCGCGGCGGCGAGGTCCGCGTCACCACCCGCAACGTCACGCTCGCCCGCGACCTCCACCGCGACCGCGCCGCGATCCTCAAGGGCGACTATGTCGTCATCGAGGTCGTCGACTCCGGCCACGGCATCCCCGAGGGCAAGCTCAACAAGATCTTCGAGCCGTTCTTCACCACCAAGCAGGTCGGCGAGGGCACCGGCCTCGGCCTCTCCACCGCCTACGGCATCATCAAGCAGACCGGCGGCTTCATCTTCGCCGACAGCCCGCCGGGGCAGGGCGCCACCTTCACCATCTACCTGCCCGCCTACGACAAGGCCGACTGCGCCCCGCCGCCGCCCGAGCCCGAGGTCCGCCGGCCGCGCGACCTCACCGGCCGCGGCCTGGTGCTGCTTGTCGAGGACGAGGATCCGGTGCGCTCCTTCGCCGCCCGCGCCCTGCGCCTGCGCGGCTATACCGTGGTCGAGGCCGCCTCCGGCGAGGAGGCGCTCGAGATCCTGAAAGACCCCGGCCTCCACGTCGACATCATGCTCTCCGACGTCATCATGCCCGGCCTCGACGGCCCCGGCTGGGTGCGCGAGGCCCGCACCGCCCGCCCCGAGGCCAAGGTGATCTTCATGTCCGGCTACGCCGAGGACGCCTTCGCCGGCGGCGACAGCGGCATCCCCAACGCCTCCTTCCTGCCCAAGCCCTTCACCCTCAACGAGCTGACCCAGCGGGTGAAGGACAAACTCGAGGCGTGAGGCTGCTTGCGCCCGGGCCGTGCCCTGCGCAAGTCTGACGGGATCATCGGCTTCGGGGAGATCCGCGATGCGCCGCCTGCTGCTTGTCCTCGCCGTCGCCTTCCTCGCCATTCCCGCCGCCGCCCAGTTCCGCGGCGCCTCGCTGTCGGGGAACGCCGTCACGGCCGCCGCCCGCGATGCCGCGATCGGCAACAGGGACCTCACCGGGCAGGTCCTCAACCACACGCGCCACGACAGCTATACCTTCGGCGACGCCACCGGCAGGATCCGCGTCGAGATCGGCGCCAACCTGTGGCGAGGCCGCCTGGTCACCCCGAAGACCCGCGTCCGCCTGACGGCCGAGGTCGCGCTCGGCCGCTACGGCCGTTTCCTGATGGTCGACCGGCTTGAGATCGTCTCCTGAGGGCCATATCGCCCGCGTTCCTCAGCGGCTTCACCGCCTGTTAACCCCGTCGTGGAAACCCTTAAGCCAGCCAAAAATTCGCATTGCAATGTTCCTGTTTTGCCCCCATGGTGACGAGGTGAACAAGGCGTGAACGGAACCCCTGATTGCCGTGATCCGACAACTGTGGAATAAGAGGCAAAGATGAACGCTCCCGTGGTGGATTTCTCCGAAAGACGCGGCATGGACAAGCAGAAGGCGCTCGAATCCGCGCTGGCGCAGATCGAGCGCAGCTTCGGCAAGGGTTCGATCATGCGGCTCGGATCGACGCCCACCCTCGACATCGAGGCGATCTCCACCGGCTCGATCGGCCTCGACATCGCGCTCGGCATCGGCGGCCTGCCCAAGGGCCGGATCATCGAGATCTACGGCCCCGAAAGCTCGGGCAAGACCACGCTGGCGCTGCACGTCATCGCCGAGGAGCAGAAGGGCGGCGGGGTCTGCGCCTTCGTCGACGCCGAGCACGCGCTCGACCCGGTCTATGCCAAGAAGCTCGGCGTCAATATCGACGAGCTCCTGATCTCGCAGCCCGACACCGGCGAGCAGGCGCTGGAGATCACCGAGACGCTGGTCCGCTCCGGGGCGATCTCGGTCATCGTCATCGACTCGGTCGCGGCGCTGACGCCGAAGTCCGAGCTCGAGGGCGAGATGGGCGACGCCCAGGTCGGCGCCCAGGCGCGGCTGATGTCCCAGGCGATGCGCAAGCTCACCTCCGCGATCAGCCGCTCGAACTGCATGGTGATCTTCATCAACCAGATCCGGATGAAGATCGGCGTGATGTTCGGCTCGCCCGGAGACCACCTCCGGCGGCAACGCGCTGAAGTTCTACGCCAGCGTCCGGCTCGACATCCGCCGCATCGGCGCGATCAAGGACCGCGACGAGGTGGTCGGCAACACCACCCGGGTCAAGGTGGTCAAGAACAAGGTCGCGCCGCCGTTCAAGCAGGTCGAGTTCGACATCATGTACGGCGAGGGCATCTCCAAGCGCGGCGAGCTGATCGACCTCGGGGTCAAGGCCGGCGTCGTCGAGAAGTCGGGCGCCTGGTACTCCTTCGCCGACCAGCGCATCGGCCAGGGCCGCGAGAACGCCAAGGCCTTCCTCAAGGAAAATCCCGACATCGCCTACCAGATCGAGGACAAGATCCGCGCCGCCCACGGCCTCGAGTTCGCCATGTCCGGCGAGGAGACCGCCGACGTCCTCGACGACTGACTCCAGCGCCGGCCGTCAGCCCGTCGAGGCCGACGGCCGCACCGCGCCGAAGACATGCACGCTGGCCGGCACGACGACGCCGTCGGGGCCGGCATAGGCCGCCATCCGGACGGCGACCGCCTCCGAGATCGCCGCCGCATCCTCCGCCGTGCCGTTGCGCTCGCGCATCAACGCCGCCGCAGGGCCGATGCGCAGCGCGAAAGCCCCGACCGCCGCCGGCGTCTCCGCCTGCCACAGCCCGACCCGCTCGGTGCGCACCTGCCCCTCTGCCAGGCCGGCTTCAGCCAGGATCCCGAGCACCATCCCGGCGTCGGCGAAGCCGAACGGGCCGGGCGTCCCCGGCGGCGGCGGCGGCGACCCGCCCAGCCGCGCCTCGGCGACCTCGCGCAGGATGCTGAACCACGGATTGTCGGCGATGGCCGCCCAGGTGGCGACCGCCAGCCGCCCGCCCGGCCGCAGCGCCTGCGTGAGGTTGCGGAACGCCGCCACCGGGTCGGCGAAGAACATCACCCCGAACCGCGACACCACGAGGTCGTAGCGGCCGGCCTCCAGCGCCGCGATCTGGGCGTCGCCGAGCCGGAACTCGGTCCGTCCCGCCAGTTCCGGCGTCAGCCGTGTCGCGCGCCCGCTCGACCAGCGGCGCGGAGATGTCGAGCCCGACCGCCCGGCCGGTCGGCCCGACCGCCTCCGCCAGCGCCAGCGTGGTCTCTCCCGCGCCGCAGCCGACGTCGAGCGCCGCCTCGCCGGCGCCCGGTGCGGCCACGGTCATCAGCAGCTCGGTGACCGGCCGCATCCCGGCATCGAGCTTCGCCTCCAGTTCGACCCAGGTCTGCCCGCCCAGCGCGTTCCAGAAGGCCGCCTGGCCGGCATTCGGCCCGGCCGCCGCTTCCTGCTCGCTCATCACCGCTCCCCTCCAGAGGCCGCCGCCATCCTAGCACGCCGCCGCGCCGGCGCGGAGCCGCGCGCGCGAAAACGTCCATATGCTTTCCAGATGCAAAGAAGATGCGTTCCAGATCGAATTTTCCGCGCACTTCCAGTCGCTTGCCGCCGATCCGCCGGCATGCGGCGCATTCGCCGCCATCACGATGGACTCCGGCCCGCCGGAACGCTAACCGTGGAGCCGACCGGACGCCGGCGCCAGGCCGCCGCCCGCAGAAACCGTGACGAGACCCCGATGCCGAGCCTCAACGACATCCGCTCCAGCTTCCTCGACTATTTCGCCAGGGAAGGCCACCAGGTGGTGCCGAGCTCGCCGCTGGTGCCGCGCAACGACCCGACGCTGATGTTCACCAACGCCGGCATGGTGCAGTTCAAGAACGTCTTCACCGGCCTCGAGCGCCGCGACTACGTCCGCGCGGCCACCAGCCAGAAGTGCGTCCGCGCCGGCGGCAAGCACAACGACCTCGACAATGTCGGCTATACCGCGCGCCACCATACCTTCTTCGAAATGCTCGGGAATTTCTCCTTCGGCGACTATTTCAAGGAACGCGCGATCCCCTTGGCCTGGGAGCTCTTGACCCGCGAGTTCGGCCTGCCCAAGGACAAGCTGCTGGTCACCGTCTACCACGACGACGACGCCGCCGCCGACCTCTGGAAAAAGGTCGCGGGCCTCCCCGACGAGCGGATCATCCGCATCGCCACGATGGACAATTTCTGGATGATGGGCCCCACCGGCCCCTGCGGCCCCTGCTCGGAGAATCTTCTTCGACCACGGCGCCGCGATCCCCGGCGGCCCCCCGGGCAGTCCGGGCGAGGACGGCGACCGCTTCATCGAGATCTGGAACCTGGTCTTCATGCAGTTCGAGCAGTTCGAGGACGGCGCCCGCAGCCCGCTCCCGCGCCCCTCGATCGACACCGGCATGGGCCTCGAGCGCATCGGCGCCGTGCTGCAGGGCAAGCACGACGCCTACGACACCGACCTGATGCGCGCCCTGATCGAAGCCTCTGCAAACGCTACACATTCCGACCCGGACGGGGCAGGGCGCATCCACCACCGGGTGATCGCCGACCACCTGCGCTCCACCTCCTTCCTGATCGCCGACGGCGTGCTGCCCTCCAACGAAGGCCGCGGCTACGTGCTCCGCCGCATCATGCGCCGCGCCATGCGCCACGCGCACCTCCTCGGCGCCGAGGATCCGGTGATGTACCGCCTGGTCCCCGCGCTGGTCGCCCAGATGGGCGCCGCCTTCCCCGAGCTCCCCCGCGCCCAGGCGCTGATCGAGGAGACGCTGCTCTCCGAGGAGACCCGCTTCAAGGCCACGCTCGACCGCGGCCTGCGCATTCTCGACGACGAGCTCGACCGCCTGCCCGACGGCGCCGCGCTCCCCGGCGCCACCGCCTTCCGCCTCTACGACACCTTCGGCTTCCCGCTCGACCTCACCCAGGACGCGCTCCGCGAGAAGCACCGCGCCGTCGATGTCGCCGGCTTCGAGGCGGCGATGGCCGAGCAGAAGCAGAAGGCCCGCGCCGCCTGGGCCGGCTCCGGCGAGGCCGCCGATGAGGCGGTCTGGTTCGACCTCGCCGAGAAGCTCGGCCCCACCGAGTTCCTCGGCTACGACACCGAGACCGCCGAAGGCCAAGTCATCGCCCTCCTCGTCGGCGGCCATGCCGTCGAGACCGCGCCGATCGGCGTCGAGGTGCAGGTCGTGCTGAACCAGACGCCCTTCTACGCCGAATCCGGCGGCCAGGTCGGCGACACCGGCACCCTCAAAACCGACCGCGCCCGCGTCGCCATCACCGACGTGCGCAAGAAGGCCGGCCTCTTCGTGCATCAGGGCCGCGTCGAGGAGGGCGAGCTCGTCCGCGGCGCCGCCGCCGAGGCCGCGGTCGATCGCGACCGCCGCGCCGCGATCCGCGCCAACCACTCGGCGACCCACCTCCTGCACGAGGCGCTGCGCCGCGCGCTCGGCGACCACGTCGCCCAGCGCGGCAGCCTGGTCGCCCCGGACCGGCTGCGCTTCGACTTCACCCATGGCAAGGCGATGCGCCCCGACGAGCTCGCCGCCGTCGAGGCCGAGGTCAACACCTACGTCCGCCAGAACACCCCCGTAGAGACCCGGATCATGACCCCCGACGCCGCCGCGGATCTCGGCGCCCGCGCGCTCTTCGGCGAGAAGTACGGCGACGAGGTCCGGGTCGTGGCGATGGGCGCCCGCCCCGGCAGCGGCCTCGGCCCCAGGGGCGACACCTACTCGCTCGAGCTCTGCGGCGGCACCCATGTCGCGCGCACCGGCGACATCGGCACCTTCAAGCTCGTCTCCGAAGGCGCCTCGGCAAGCGGCGTCCGCCGGATCGAGGCCCTGACCGGCACCGGCGCGCTCGCCCACCTCGCCGCCGCCGAGACCGCGCTCGCCGACGCCTCGGCGCTGCTCCGCGCCCGGCCCGAGGAGCTCGCCGACCGCATCCGCGGCCTCCTCGACGAGCGCAAGGCGCAAACCCAGGAGATCACCGATCTCCGCCGCCGCCTGGCGATGGCCGGCGGCCCGGCGACGCCCGCCGGCCCCGAAACCGTCGCCGGCATCCCCTTCCTCGCGCAGCAGCTCTCCGGCGTCTCCGGCAAGGACCTGCGCGGCCTCATCGACGCGCACAAGGCCCGCCTCGGCTCCGGCGTGATCCTCCTCGTCGCCGACACCGGCGACAAGGCGGCGGTCGCCGCCGGCGTCACCGCCGACCTCACCGGCCGCATCTCCGCCGTCGATCTGGTCCGGGTCGCCGCCGAGGCGCTGGGCGGCAAGGGCGGCGGCGGCCGGCCCGACATGGCCCAGGCCGGCGGCGCCGATCCCGCGAAAGCGCCGCAGGCGATCGCCGCCGCGCGCGCCCTGCTCGAGGCCTGAACCGACCAAGAGGGAGGAGAGAACCGATGGCCGCCTACTGGATCGCCCACATCAAGGTCACCGATCCCGAGATCTACGGGGAATATCTCAAGCGCGCCTCCGTGGCGATTCCCGCCCACGGCGGCCGCTTCCTCGCCAGAGGCGGCAAACACATCCAGTTCGAAGGCGAGGACCGCTCCCGCAACGTGGTGGTCGAGTTCCCCGACCTCGCCGCCGCCGAGGCCTGCTACCGGTCGCCGGCGTACCAGGAGGCGCTGAGCTTCGCCAACCGGTCCGCCGAGCGCGATCTCGTCATCGTCGAGGGCGTCGCCTGACGACCAGTCCCCGCGAAGGCGCTCAGCCGAGCGCCTTCTGCAGGTTGGAATCGATCTTCTCGAGAAAGCCGCTGGTGGTCAGCCACTTCTGGTCCGGCCCGACCAGCAGCGCCAGATCCTTGGTCATGAACCCGGCCTCGACGGTGTCCACCGTGACCTTCTCCAGCGTCTCGGCGAAGCGCTTGAGCGCGGCATTGTCGTCGAGCTTCGCCCGGTGCTTCAGCCCGCCGGTCCAGGCGTAGATCGAGGCCACCGAGTTGGTCGAGGTCTGCTCGCCCTTCTGGTGCTGGCGGTAGTGCCGCGTCACCGTGCCGTGCGCCGCCTCGGCCTCCACCGTCCTGCCGTCCGGCGTCATCAGCACGCTGGTCATCAGCCCCAGCGAGCCGAACCCCTGCGCCACGGTGTCGGACTGCACGTCGCCATCGTAGTTCTTGCAGGCCCAGACATAGCCGCCCGACCACTTCAGCGCGCTCGCCACCATGTCGTCGATCAGCCGGTGCTCGTAAGTGATCCCCTTCGCCTTGAACGCCTCGGCGAACTCAGCGTCGAACACCTCTTGGAACAGATCCTTGAACCGCCCGTCATAGGCCTTGAGGATGGTGTTCTTGGTCGAGAGATAGAGCGGCCACCCGAGGTTCAGCGCATAGTTCATCGAGGCGCGGGCGAAATCGATGATCGACGCATCGAGGTTGTACATCGCCATCGTCACGCCGCCGCCCGGCGCCTTGAACACCTCGCGCTCGATCACGTCGCCGTTCTCGCCGACGAACTTCAGCGTCACCGTGCCTTTGCCCGGGAACACGAAGTCGGTCGCGCGGTACTGGTCGCCGAAGGCATGGCGGCCGACCACGATCGGCTTGGTCCAGCCCGGCACCAGCCGCGGCACGTTGCGGCAGATGATCGGCTGGCGAAAGATCACGCCGCCGAGGATGTTGCGGATCGTGCCGTTCGGCGAGCGCCACATCTCTTTCAGGCCGAACTCCTCGACCCGCGCCTCGTCCGGGGTGATCGTCGCGCATTTCACCCCGACGCCCACCTCCTTGATCTTCATCGCCGCGTCCACCGTCACCTGGTCGTCGGTGCGGTCGCGCTCCTCGATGCCGAGGTCGTAGTAGAGCAGATCGACGTCGATATAGGGCAGGATCAGCTTCTGCTTGATGAAGTCCCAGATGATCCGGGTCATCTCGTCGCCGTCGAGTTCGACGACCGGATTCGCGACTTTGATCTTCGCCATGGAGGCCCCTCGCACTATGCCGATCGCCGGAATATGCGCTGCAACTGCGAACGGCAAGCGGCCCGCGGTTATTTCGCCGGCAGCGACCCGACGAAGTCGAACGCCAGATCGAGCAGCCGCCCCCGCAGCGCCGGATCGGTGATCGCCTCGCGCTCCGCCTCGACCAGTCCGGGCATCGGCCGGCCGGTCATCGTCATCGGCCGGACGTGCGGCAGTGCCAGCGCCGCTGCCGCATTGGCCTTGCCGACCCGGTACATGCCGCCGTCGCGGTAGGTGCCGCAGATCATGTTGCCGTCGAGCATGAAGCAGAGCCCGCCGAACATCTTGCGCTCGCTGACCGCGCCGCGCCCGGCGAGATCGGCGCGCAGGGTGGCGGCGAGGGTCGCGTCGTAGGGCATCGGCGGCCTCCCTTGTCCGGCGGTGGCCGCCAGCGTATCACGCCTGCGTTGCGGCGAGGGAGGCAGGGCGCGCGTGGCCGGCACCGATCATGACAAGGCGACGGAGACCGGCCCGCAGCCGGCCTTCGTGCTGGTGGCGCCGCAGATGGGCGAGAACATCGGCGCCGCGGCGCGGGCGATGTGGAACTTCTCGCCTCGACCGGATGCGCCTCGTCGCTCCCCGCGACGGCTGGCCCAACCCCCGCGCCGAGGCGATGGCGAGCGGCGCCGGCCGGGTGCTCGACCGGACGGCGCTCGCCGCCACCACCGCCGAGGCCTGCGCCGATCTCACCTACGTCTTCGCCACCACCGCCCGCGACCGGGCGATGACCAAACTGGTGCTCACCCCGGAAGCGGCGATGCGCGAGGCCCGCGCGATGACCGCGGCCGGCGAGCGGGTCGGGGTCCTGTTCGGTCCCGAGCGCGCCGGCCTCGCCTCCGCCGACATCGTGCGCGCCAACGCGGTGATCTCGGTGCCGGTGAACCCGGCCTACGGCTCGCTCAACCTCGCGCAATGCGTGCTGCTCATCGCCTACGAGTGGCAGCGCGCCGCCGGCACCGCCCCGGCCGCCGACTACCGCATCCCCGGCGGGCAGCGGGCGACCGCGATCGAGGTCGACCGCTTCCTCGGGCACCTCGATCGAGCGGCTCGACGCCGTCGGCTTCTTCTTCCCCGAGGCGAGGCGGGCGAGCATGACCGCCAACCTCGACAACCTCTTCCGCCGCGCGCCGCTGACCGACGCCGACATCCGCACGCTGCACGGCGTGGTGCGCGCGCTCGCGGTCAAAGTACCGGGGCGGAAGTGAACCGCTCCCGGGCCGACAATCCGCTTGCCTCTCCGGCGGCGCCCCGCCTAGATCGCTCGCGCAGCCGGAGACGAAGATGGCCCGATCCCGCAGCATTTTCGAAGAAGTGGGCGAGAAGGCCGCGGTCCCCGCGCCGCAGCCCGCGGCACCGCGTCGCCCGCAAGGCCGCCGCGGCCTCGTGGTCTGGCTCGCGATCCTCTTCGCGCTGATCGTCGCGATGATCCTGGTCGGCGGCCTGACCCGGCTCACCGACTCGGGCCTCTCGATCACCGAATGGCGTCCGGTCGCCGGCGCCCTGCCGCCGCGCGACGATGCCGCCTGGCAAGCGGAATTCGCCAGGTACCAGGCCTCGCCGCAGTACGAGGCGCTGAACCGCGGCATGACCCTCGGCGAGTTCAAGGCGATCTTCTGGTGGGAATGGGGCCACCGCCAGCTCGGCCGCGCCATCGGCGCGGTCTGGGCCGTGGGCTTTCTCTGGTTCTGGCTGCGCGGCCGCATCCCGCCCGGCTGGACCCCGCGTCTGCTCGGCCTCGGCCTCCTCGGCGGCCTGCAAGGCGCCATCGGCTGGTGGATGGTGCGCTCCGGCCTCGCCGCCGGCATGACCAGCGTCGCCTCGTACCGGCTCGCCGTCCATCTCGGCCTCGCCTTTCTGCTCCTCGGCCTGATCGCCTGGTCGATCTTCCGCCTCGGCCGCCCCGAGGCGGAGCTCTTGCAGGCGCGCCGCCAGCGCAACGCCACGCTGATGACCTGGGGAACCGTGCTGATCGCGGTGGCCTTCGCCCAGATCCTGCTCGGCGCGCTGGTCGCCGGCATCGACGCCGGCCGCGACTATACCGACTGGCCGCTGATGGGCGGCGAGATCTTCCCCTCGACCGCCTTCAACCTCGAGCCCTTCTGGTCGAACTTCCTGGCCAATCCCGGCCTCGTCCAGTTCAACCACCGCCTGCTCGGCTACGCGCTCTTCCTGCTCGGGCTGATCGCCTGGGCGAGGAGCCGGTCCAGCGCCCTCGAAAGCATCCGCGGCGCCTTCGCCGCGATGATGGCGATGCTCTTGGCGCAGGTCGTGCTCGGCATCCTGACGGTGATGCAGGGCGCGCCGCTGCCGCTCGCGATCCTGCACCAGCTCGGCGCGATCGCGCTCTTCGCCCTGATCCTGCGCGCCCGCTTCGCCGCGCTCTATCCCGGGGCGCAGCGGATCGCCCGCGGCTGATGCCGGCGCGGCGCTGAGCCGATGCGGATCATCCTCCTCGCGGTCCTGGCGCTCGCCGCCTTCGCGGTGGTCACCGGCGCGCTGCCGCTGAAGCGCACGCTCTGGGGCATCTTCCTGCTCATGGCGCTCTACGCGCTCCTGAAGATGACCGGCGTCATCGAGGCCATCGCCCCCGACCGCAATGGGGTATTCTGATACCGTATTCCTAACCTGCTGCCGCCTCACGACAAATCCGCGAATTCCGCGGTTGACGCGGCGGCGAATGTCGGTCAAAAGGCCGGCTCGTTCGGACGCGGGGCACAGGCCCCTTCTGACCTGACACGGGGACCGACCTCTGATGAAGACCTTTTCCGCCCGGCCGGGCGACATCGACAAGAAGTGGGTGCTGATCGACGCCCAGGGCATCGTGCTCGGGCGGCTCGCGACCCACGTCGCCATGCGTCTGCGCGGCAAGCACAAGCCGACCTTCACCCCGCACATGGACATGGGCGACAACGTCATCATCATCAACGCCGAGAAGGTGCAGCTGACCGGCAACAAGCGCGCCGACAAGCGTTACTACTGGCACACCGGCTTCCCCGGCGGCATCAAGCACCGGACCGCGGGCCAGATCCTCGAGGGCAAGTTCCCCGAGCGGGTGATCCTGAAGGCGATCGAGCGGATGCTGCCCGGCGGCCCGCTCAGCCGCAAGCAGATGGGCAACCTGCGGGTCTACGGCGGCGCCGAGCATCCGCACGCCGCGCAGAACCCCGACGTGCTGGACCTCGCGGTCCTGAACCCCAAGAACACCCGGAGCGCATAAGCATGGCCGACTTCAGTTCGCTCGAGGAGCTCCGCGACGCCGTCGCCGCCCCCGTCGTCGAGGAGGCGCCCAAGCGCGAGCCGATCCGCGACAGCCTCGGCCGCTCCTACGCCACCGGCAAGCGCAAGGACGCGGTCGCCCGGGTCTGGATCAAGCCGGGCAAGGGCAAGGTCACGGTGAACGGCAAGGAGATGGGCATCTACTTCGCCCGCCCGGTGCTGCAGATGGTGATCGGCCAGGCCTTCTCGGTCGCCGGCGTCACCGGCGAGTTCGACGTGATGGCCACCGTCAAGGGCGGCGGCCTCTCCGGCCAGGCGGGTGCGGTCAAGCACGGCATCAGCCAGGCGCTCTCGCTCTACGAGCCGAGCCTCAGGCCCGCGCTGAAAGCCGCGGGCTTTCTCACCCGCGACAGCCGCGTCGTCGAGCGCAAGAAGTACGGCAAGCGCAAGGCCCGCCGCAGCTTCCAGTTCTCCAAGCGCTGACATCTCCGCCGCGCGCCGGGCCCGCGCGACGTGCAGATCGAGATCGCCTATTGCGGCGTCTGCCACGCGGACCTGCACACGGTGCGCTCGCGAATGGGCCGGCACCCTCTATCCGTGCGTGCCGGGCCACGAGATCGTCGGCCGCGTGTCAGCGCGGTGGGCGCGCACGTGATCGGGCTTCAAGGTCGGCGACACCGGTCGGCGTCGGCTGCATGGTCGACAGCTGCCAGCACTGCGCCGCCTGCGACGAGGGCCTCGAGCAAGTACTGCGACGAACGGCTTCATCGGCACCTACAACGGCCCGACCGCGGACGCGCCGGGCCACACGCTGGGCGGCTACTCGCAGCGGATCGTCGTCGACGAGAAGTTCGTGCTGAGGATCCGCCACCCGGAGGAACAGCTGGCCGCGGTGGCGCCGCTGCTGTGCGCCGGCATCACCACCTATTCGCCGCTGCGCCACTGGAACGTCGGGCCGGGCAAGAAGGTCGGCATCGTCGGCATCGGCGGACTCGGCCACATGGGGATCAAGCTCGCGCACGCGATGGGCGCGCACGTCGTGGCGTTCACCACCTCGCGAGGCAAGCGCCAGGACGCGCTGCGACCTCGGCGCCGACGAAGTGGTCGTCTCGCGCAACGAGGACGAGATGGCAGGCGCACGCGAACAGCTTCGATCTCATCCTCGACACCGTCGCCGCGCAGCCACGACCTCGACGCCTTCACCGCGCTGCTCAAGCGCGACGGCACGCTGGTGCTGGTCGGCGTGCCGGAGCACGCCGCATCCGTCGCCCGCAGGTCGTTCAACCTGATCTTCAAGCGCCGCGCGATCGCCGGCTCGCTGATCGGCGGCATCGCCAGAGACGCAGGAGATGCTCGACTTCTGCGCCGAGCAAGGGCATCGTCGCCGACATAGCCTCGGCGGCAAGCAGGTGCGGGTCGAGCTCTCCAACGAATACGGCGACAACGCCGGTGGCCATCGGCGCCGCGCACCATCGGCATCGCCGGCGAGAAGGGCGCGAGCCGGAGCGATCAAGCCGCTGACCTTCGGCGGCAAGACCTCGGTGACGATCCCGCCCGGCGCGCCGGTCTGAGAGCGACCCGATCGAGCTGCCCTCGACGCCGCTCGGCGAGCGTCGCGGTCAGCCTCTACCTCCCGGAGATCACCCCGACGACCACCTGGCACGCCGAGGGCGCGCAGACCGCCTTCATCGCCGACGGCGACGTCACCGAGCGCCGCGACGATCGAGCCCACGACCACCACCACCTCGCGGATCTTCCTGAGCGGCATCATGGTCGACGCCGACGCGCGACGCCCGCGCGGTGGTCGCCTTCGGCGATTCGATCACCGACGGCGACGGCCTCGACGCCGGACACCAACAACCGCTGGCCGGACGTGCTGGCCGAGCGGCTGGCCGCGGCCAACGCCGACGTCGCGGTGCTGAACGAGGGCATCGGCGGCGACCGGGTGCTGCGCACCCGCATGGGCGAGAACGCGCTCGCCCGCTTCGACCGCGACGTGCTGAGCCACCCGCGCGCCGACACCGTGGTGCTGATGATGGGCATCAACGACATCGGCTGGCCCGGCACGCTGCTGGTGCCCGGAAGGCGAGCCGGCGCCCGAGCGCCGAGGACGATCATCGCCGGCTACGAGCAGCTGATCGACGCGCGCGCACGCCAACGGCTGCGCGATCATCGGCGCGACGCTCGACGCCGTTCGAGGACACCTTCGCGGGCGGGCCGCTCTACGGCTTCAACGACCCCGACAAGGAAGCCAAGCGCGTGGCGGTCAACGACTGGATCCGCACCAGCGGCCGCTTCGACGCGGTGATCGACTTCGACAAGCTGACCGCCGACCCGGCCAACCCGAAGCACATCAAGGCCGAGTACGACTCGGGCGACCACCTGCACCCGAACGACGCCGGCTACGAGGCGATGGGCAACGCGGTCGACCTGGGCCTGCTCGGCGTCTCGCAATAGCCGCGCCCGGCGGCCGCCCGCCGGGACTGTGGAAGGGGCACTGCGTCAGACGTGATGGCCGCCGCCTCACCGCGACCCGCTCAACCAGTCGCCGAACGCCGCCGCCGGCATCGGCCGGCCGAAGTGCCAGCCCTGGCCGTAGTCGCAGCCCCAGCCGGCGAGCAGATCCCGCTCGGCGACGGTCTCGATGCCCTCGGCGACGATGCGATAGCCGAGATCCCGCCCCATCTGCACGATGTTCGACACCAGCCGCCCGCCGAGGGTGTCGGCCTGCACCCCGCGCACCAGGCTCTGGTCGATCTTCAGCACATGCGCCGACAGCCGGGTCAGATAGCTCATGTTGGAATAGCCCGAGCCGAAATCGTCGATCGCGATCGAGAAGCCGAGCCGCCGCAACATCGCGAGCCGGTCGAGGATCAGCCCGCCGCGCGCGGCGCTGACCCCCTCGGTCACCTCGAGCTCGATCCGCGCGTGGTCGAGCCGGCGGGCGGCGCAACAGAACAGGAGATACTCGACGAAGTCCGGCTCCTCGAGGTTCTTCGGCGAGACGTTGACCGCGATGGGGAGCTCGATCCCTTCGCGCTGCCAGAGCGCCGCCTGCCGCGTCGCCGCGTCGATCACCCAGCGGGTCATCGGCGTGACCAGTGCTGTGGTCTCGGCGAGCTGGACGAACTCCCCGGGCGAGACCGGGCCGAGCTGCGGATGCGTCCATCGCAACAGCGCCTCGACGCTGACGCAGGCGCCGGTGTCGAGCGTGACCTTGGGCTGATAATGCAGCTCGAGCTGGCTCTCCGAATCGAGCGCATGCTTGAGATCGGACAGCAGCCGGAACGCGCGGCGGTGCGATTCGTCGGTCTTGCGGTCGAACCACGACCAGCCGGTGCGCGAGCTGCGGCTGTCCTGGGCGGCGGAGAGCGTCGCGCGCAGATCCTCGCCGGCGCTGCCGCCGGCGCGGCCCAGCGCCTTCATGCCGATGCCGATGCGGGTGTCGATCGGCACGTCGTCGCAGTAGATCGGCTCGCGGAAGCCGGCGCTGATCCGGTCGATCATCGCCGGCGCGTCCGGCTCGGCGAGCCCCGGCAGGCGGAAGGCGAAGCTCAAGAGATTGACGTGGTAGATCGCGGTGCCCGGCCCGAGGATGTCGAGCAGCCGCGCCGCCCCCGCCTTGATGAAGCTCTCGGAATGAGTGTGGCCGAGCACCCGCAGGATGTCGTTGAAGGTCTGCGGGTCCGCCAGCGTGATCAGCACCAGCGTCGCGCGGACGTTGCCCCACGAGGCGGAATCGGTTTGGAACTGCCGGCGGTTCGGCAAGAGCGTGATCGGGTCGAGCCGGCCCGGATCCGGCCGGCGCTCCGGCACCGTCCATTGCTTCAGCGCCGCCAAAGACATGAGCTCGCCCCCGATCCCCCGGCGGGATCTCGCGATCCGCCGCCTCGGCCGGAGTCATGCCAGATCGCTCATAACAGCGGGTTAACCGCCGCCGGCGGCCCGGGCCTGATCGGCGGCGTTCGCCAGCTCGGCGTCGTCGATATCGCGCCTTCCCGGCCGCTCCGGCGCGGCCCGCGGCGGCTCGGGCGCCGGCGGCGCATCCGGCTCCGAGCCGATGATCAGCGGCAGCATCGCCGATTCGGCGAGCCCGCTGTCCACCGCGTGCGCCGGCGTCCGCCAGTCGAGCGTGTCGAAGGCGCCGCAGTTTGCGCAGACCGGTGCCCAGGCGGCGTGGACGTGGCTGCAATTGGTGCAGACCCACTGCGGCCCGCGCGAGGCGCTGAGCGCCTTGGCGAGCCAGCCGCGGACCACGCTGTCGGGCGCGCCCTGGCCGCGCTCGATCGCCGCCATCAGCGCCAGGCTGCGGGTGGTGGGCTGGCTCTCGGCGAGATCGCCCAGCGCCTTGCGGGCGGCCGGGAAAATCCTCGGCGGCCAGCGCCAGCTCGGCCTCGAGCAGCCGGCTCTCCGGATGGCCGGGCGCCGCGGCGATCAGCGTCGCGAACCGCCTGCGCCGGGCGGCCGGGGTCTCGTTCGGCTCGATCGCGGCGAAGGCGGCCGCCAGCTCCGGATGCGGGCTCGCCGCCCAGGCCGAGGTCAGGGTCTTGGTCGCCTTACGCTTGGCGCCGTTGCCGGCGTGGGCCCGCGCCGCGAGCGCTGCCGCCGGGATCAGCGTCGGCGCGAGCCGGTTGGCCTGCAGCGCCGCCTCGTTGGCGCGGGCGGTGTTGCCGGCCTCGAGCGCCGCGCGCGCATCGGCGAGCGAGAGCACCGCGTCGCGGCGGGCGCCGACGTCGCGCGGCAGCAGCCGCGCGTGCATCGAGGCGTTCAGCGTCTCGCGGGCGCCGGCCCAGTCCTTCTGCTTGGATTGCAGATCGAACAGCGTCCTGAGGATCCGCTCGTTGTCGGGACGCAGCGCGAAGGCCTTCTTGGCCAGCGCCATCGCGGTATCGGTGTCGCCGGCGTCGAGCTTCTGCCGCATCAGGCCATGCACGCCGACAAAGCGGGTGCGGTCGTCGGCGAGCATATCCTTGTAGTAGCCGAGCGCCTTGGTGCCGTCGCCGCTCATCTCGGCGGCCTGGGCGCTGAGGAGCCGGGTCACGTCCGGGCGCTGCAACAGCTTCTCCGCCCGGTCGGCCTTCTTCATCGCCTGCTTCGAATCGCCGGCCGCGAGCGCCAGCAGGCCGTCGGTCAGCGCGTCGAAGCCGCGCCGCTCGCGGCCGCGGGCGAAATAGCGGCTGATCGCGGTCTCGTCGCCGAGCAGGAAGCTCAGCAGCGCTGCGAGAAAGCCCAGGACTTTCAGCAGCACCAGCGCCAGCACCACCAGCACCACCACCCCGAGCACGAAGCCGAGCGGCGAGACGAAGAACTCGCGGTTGCCGAAGTCGATCCGCACCGCCCCGGGGGTCTCCAGGATCCAGGCGGCGCCGAAGGCCAGCGCCGCGACGACCGCGAGGAAGATCAGGATCTTCAGGATCGACCAGAGCATCGCGCGCCTCCCGTCAATTGGTCGCCGGAACGGCGGTCTCGAGCGCGGCCATGCCTTCGAGTGCCCCCTCGCGCAGCCGCGCCGCCTGGATCCAGTCGGCCATCGCGGCGGCGGATTCCGACGGCAGCGCCGCCGATTCGGCGAGCGCGCCCTTCAGATCGTCGCGGCGCAGCTTGTCCTCCATCCGCGACAGCACCGCGTCGGGGCCGTTGCCCTGCTGCGGCGTCAGCGACCGGCTGGCGACCTCGGCCTGCAGGAAGGCGCGCGAGCGGGCGAAAAACCCCTCGCCGGCGCCGGCGACGATGCTGGCGCGGATCGCCGCATGCGCGGCGTCCGAGAAGCTGTCGCGGAGCTCGGCCATCGTCGCGACCCCGCCCGGCGCCGCGGCCTCCAGATCCGGCGCCACCGCGACGCCCGGCCGGCCGGCGAGCTGCTTGAGCGGCGCCGCGAACGGCTGTCCCGAGGCGATCGCCGCGCGGATCAGCGCCACGTCGGACTGGGTGGCGGCGGCGCTGAGCGCGGTGTCGGCCTGGCTCTGCACCTCGTTAACCTTGGTCTGGGCCGTCGCGATCTGCCGGTCGGCGTTGGCCGCGACCTCGTCGACCCGCGCGCGCGAGGCCCGCGACCTTCTCCTGGATCGCGCCCATCTCTGCGCGCAGCCCGTCGAGCTCGGCGCGATAGACGTCGATCTTCTGCGCCGCCTCGCTGCTGAGCTGGCCGGTGGCCGCCGCAGCGCCGGAAAGCTGGTCCTTCAACGCCGCGAGCTCCGCCGCCTGACCCTGAGCCGCCGAATTCGAGCTTCGCGACCCGCTGCACGGTGTCCGCACCGCCGAGCGCATCGACGCTCTTCTGCAACGTGCCGATGTCGCCGGAGAGCCGGCTCTGCCGTGGCATCGACCGCGGTCTTGATCTGCGCGCCGACGTCGCCGACCTTCGAGAGCTCCGCGACCCGCGCCTCGAGCCCGCCGACGCTCTCGTCCACCCGCGCCCTCAGCGCCGCCACCTCTTCCTCCGCCTGCTGGCGGCCCGGCGTCAGCCATTCCGCCACCGGCGCCAGCCCCGACGGCAGCAGCGGCGCCAGCTTCGGCGCGCCCCAGATCCCGAGCGCGGCGCCGGCGAGCAGCACCAGCAGGAGCGTCAGCGCCCGCGCCGCGAACGACCGGCCCGCCTCCTCCTCATGGGCCTGCTCCCGGCCTCCTCGGCAACGCCCGCCTCGGCCTCTGCCGGCACCGGCTCCAGCGGCGCCTCCGGCTCGTGCGCGGCGGCGCCGCATCGACGGTCACCGTCTCGGCCGCCGGCTCCACCGGCTCCACCGCCGCCGCTTCGACCGGCTCCGACTCGGCCCCCGGCGGCGGCAGCGCCGCGTCGGCCTCGGGCTTCGGGGAGCCTTCCTGCGTCGCGTCGGATTTCCTGTTCGGCATCGATGCTCGTCCTTCGCTCCGGCGTGCAGCGCAGCAGCCGATACTAGGCGATGCGTTTTGGCGTAACAAGCCGATGGCCGGCGATCGCTCAGATCCCGGCCAGCGCCGCCAGCATCCCCTCGCGCGTCGGCGCCGCCGCGATCACCCGCGCGCCCGGCGCCAGCCCGCCCAGCGCCGCGTCGGTCGCCGCGCTCAGCGAGACCGCGATCGCCGCCCCGAGGTCCCAACCGGCAGCCTCCGCCTCGGCGGCGAAAAGACCGGCGCTCCGCGGCGAGAAGAAGGCCAGCACCTCGGCGCGGCCCGCCGCAAGCAGCGCCCGCGCCGCCGCCGGCAGCGGGCAGGGCGCCTGGTCGTAGATCTCCGCCGCCCGCGCCGGCACGCCCGACCGCCGCCAGCCGGCCGATCAGATCGCCCGCCGCATGCCGGCCGCGGACGTGCAGGAACTCCCCCGCGCCCGGCCGCGCCGCCGCGGCGACCAGCGCCGCCAGCGCCGCCACGTCGCCGTCCGCCGAGCGCGCGTCGAACCCGGCCCGCCGCGCCGCCGCCGCGGTCATCTCCCCGACGCAGAACGCCGGCAGCCCGCGCTCGCCGCTCCGCGCCGCGAACTGCTCGACGCCGTTGGCCGAGGTGAAGAGCAGACCCTGGACCCCCGCGAGATCGAGCGCCCCCGCCAGCGGCGCGATCGCGATCAGCGGCGCGACGACGACGCGGAACCGCCCCGGCAGCCGCGCCTCCAGCATCGCGGCGAAGGCCTCCGACTGCGCCCGCGGGCGGGTGAGGAGCAGGGTCCGCGGCTCGGCCATCCGGGTTCCATCACCGCTTCGAGCGATAGCGCAGCCGTTGCGCCGCGCGCGCCGCGGTGTTACCTGCCGCGCTCGCCCGGCGCAATCGGAGAGGCAGGGTGCGGCACGCAGCGCGTCATCCTCGGCATCGAGAGCAGCTGCGACGACACCGCCGTCGCGGTGATTCGCGCCCGCCCCGGCCAGCCGGTGGGCCAGATCCTCGCCTCCGAGGTCATCGGCCAGGACGCGCTGCACAACCCCTACGGCGGCGTCGTCCCCGAGATCGCCGCCCGCGCTCACGCCGAGCGCCTCGACACCGTCACCGTAGCCGCGCTGGCGCAGGCCGGCATCGGCCTCGCCGACCTCGACGCGGTGGCGGTCACCGCCGGCCCGGGCCTGATCGGCGGCGTCCTCGCCGGCGTGATGTTCGCCAAGGGCCTCGCCGCCGGCCTCGGCCTGCCGCTCTGGGGCGTCAACCACCTCGCCGGCCACGCGCTGACCCCGCGCCTGATCGAGGACATCGCCTTCCCCTACCTGATGCTGCTGGTCTCCGGCGGCCATTGCCAGTTCCTCGCCGTCGACGGCCCCGAGCGCTTCCGCCGGCTCGGCGGCACCATCGACGACGCCCCCGGCGAGGCCTTCGACAAGGTGGCGAAGCTCCTCGGCCTCGGCCAGCCCGGCGGCCCCGCGGTCGAGGCCGAGGCCGCCGCCGGCGACCCCCGCCGCTTCGGCTTCCCCCGCCCGCTCCTCGACCGCGACGGCTGCGACCTCTCCTTCTCCGGCCTCAAGACCGCGGTGCGCCGCGCCCGCGACAAGCTCGCCGCGGCGCAGGGCGGCCTCACCCGCGCCGACCGCGCCGATCTCTGCGCCGGCTTCCAGGCCGCGGTCGCCGAGACCCTCGCCGAGAAGACCCGCCGGGCGCTGACCGCCTTCCGCGCCGCGCATCCCGCCGCCGCCCCGGTGCTCGCCGTCGCCGGCGGCGTCGCCGCCAACCGGCCGATCCGCGCCGCGCTGGCGGCGGTGGCGGACGCCGGCGGCGCCGGCTTCCTCGCGCCGCCGCTGGCGCTCTGCACCGACAACGGCGCGATGATCGCCTGGGCCGCCGCCGAGCGGATGGCCGTCTCCGAGCCCGACGGCCTCAGCCTCTCCGCCCGCCCGCGCTGGCCGCTCGACGCCACCGCAGCACCCATGCTCGGCACCGGCCGCAAGGGGGCCAAGGCGTGATCGCGGTGATCGGCGCCGGCGCCTTCGGCACCGCGCTCGCAGTGGCGGAAGCCGCCGAAGGCCGCCGGGTCCGGCTCTGGGGCCGCGACGCCGCCGCGATGGCCGAGGCCGAGCGCCGCCGCGAAACCCGCCACCTGCCGGGCGTGCCGCTGCCCGAACCCCTTGCCTGCACCGCCGACCTCGCCGTGCTCGCCGGCGCCGAAGCCGTGCTCCTCGTGCTCCCCGCCCAGGTCACCGAAGGCTTCCTCGCCGCCCACGCCGCCGCCCTGCCGCCGGCCCCCTTGGTGCTCTGCGCCAAGGGCATCGACGCCCGCGGCTTCCGGCTGCAGACCGGCATCGCCGGCGCCGCCGCCCCCGGCCATGCGCTCGCCGCTCTCACCGGCCCCGGCTTCGCCGGCGAGATCGCCCGCGGCCTGCCGACCGCGCTGACGCTGGCCTGCGCCGACCCCGAGATCGGGCGGGCGCTGCAGGAAGGCCTCTCCACCCGCCGCCTGCGGCTCTACCTGACCGACGACGTCACCGGCGCCGAGCTCGGCGGCGCGCTGAAGAACGTCATCGCCATCGCTTGCGGCATGGTCGAGGGCGCCGGCCTCGGCGCCTCGGCCCGCGCCGCGCTGATGACCCGCGGCTTCGCCGAGATGACCCGGCTCGCCGTGGCGATGGGCGCCCGCCCCGAGACCCTCGCCGGGCTCTCCGGCCTCGGCGACCTGTCGCTCACCTGCAACTCCGGCCAGTCGCGCAACTTCGCGCTCGGCCGCGCCCTCGGCGCCGGCGCGGCCCGCCCCGGCGGCACCGTCGAAGGGGTTGCGACCGCGCGGGCCGCCTGTCAGCTTGGCCGTTGCGCACGGGGTCGAGCTGCCGATCGCCGCGGCGGTCGCCGACGTGCTGGAAGGCGCCAGCACGCTGGCCGGCGCGATGGCGGCGCTGCTCGCCCGGCCGCTGCGCGAGGAGTGAAGCGGAGGCGACGATGAACCACTGGCTCTTCAAGTCGGAAGCCGAGACCTGGAGCTGGGACGACCAGGTCGCCAAGGGCGCGGCGGGGCAGGAATGGGACGGCGTGCGCAACTTCCAGGCGCGCAATCACATGAAGGCGATGAGACTGGGCGATCTCGGCTTCTTCTATCACTCCGGCGACATCAAGGCGGTGGTCGGCGTCGTCGAGATCATCGCCGAGGCGCACCCCGATTCGACCAGCGACGAGAAGCGCTGGGAATGCGTCGACATCAAGGCGGTGAAGCCCTTCCCGAAGCCGGTCAGCCTCGAGACGATCAAGGCCGACCCGCGGCTGACCGAGATGGTGCTGGTCAAGAACTCCCGCCTCTCGGTCCAGCCGGTCACCCCCGACGAATGGCGGATGATCTGCGAGATGGGCGACTATAAGGCATGATCCCTCATCCGGGAGATTACTCGCTACGATCGAATCGACGCGGCTCCCTCTCCAGGAGCCCGCCCGATTTGTCCGTCGACAAATCGGGTCGCGCCTGCCTGCCCCTGGCAGGCGCGTAAACGCGCCCGCCCAGGCAGGCGCGCCCGATTACGACCGTCGGGCGAGCGCTCGCCCCCTTCGCCCTCCGCCAGCTGGCTCCGGGCGACGGACCGGACGAGGCTGCACAGCAGCCTCGCCTTATCGGTCCGGGACGAGTGACCAGCGCTCCGAGGAGCGCCAAGTGACCTCGCGCCGTGCCGTCCTCGGCGCCGCCGCCTCCGCCCTCGCCGCCGCCGCGCTGCCGCGCTTCGCGAACGCGGCGGAATGGACCGCCCCCGTCGCCTCCGATGCCGACATCGACGCGATGCTCCCGGTCATCAGCAACTGGGGCCGCTGGGGCCCCGACGACCAGCTCGGCACCCTGAACTTCATCACTCCCGAGCAGCGCCTCGCCGCCGTCCGCTCGGTCCGCACCGGCCGCACCGTCTCGCTCGCCCGGGAGCGCCCGGTGGCCGACCCCACCGGCATCCGCAATCTCACCTACCGGAACATGCACTATACCGACCCCCAGCCCGACGAGGCCGGCACCATCGACGAGGTCGGGATGATTTACCACGGCTACGTCGTCACCCACCTCGACGCGCTCTGCCACCTCTTCACCCCTGGCGGCGGCGCCGGCATGTACAACGGCTACCCGGTCTCGCTGGTCACCGACGCCGGCGCCGCAAAGCTCGGCGTCGAGGTGATGGGCACTCACGGCATCGTCGGCCGCGGCGTCCTCCTCGACATCGCCGCACTCAAGGGCGGCCCGCTCCCCCTCGGCAGCGTCATCACCCGCGCCGACCTCGAAGCCGCCGAGGCGCGCCAGGGCGTCACCGTCGGCGAAGGCGACATCGTCTTCGTCCGCAACGGCCAGGGCGCGCGGAACAGCTACCAGCTGAGCTCCGGCCTCCACCCCGAATGCCTGCCCTGGCTGCACGCCCGCCGCGTCGCCCTCCTCAGCCACGACGGCGACGGCGACGTCCACCCGGTCCAGCCCGGCCTTTCGCGCTGGAGCGAGCCGGTGCACATGATCGCCATCCCCTACCTCGGGATGCCGCTCCTCTGCGCCGCCGACCTCGAGGAAATCTCGCGCGCCTGCGCCGAGGAAAGCCGCTGGGACTTCTTCCTGACCGTGGCGCCCTGGCGCTTCAAGGGCGCCACCAGCTCGCCGGTGAACCCGCTGGCGATGTTCTGACGCGACCCCGGAAACGCTGAAATCGTCTGGATGCTTTCAAGATGGAAAGAAGATGCTTTCAAGACGCCAAAAACCCCGCTCTTTCAAACCCTTGATGCGAGATCGGGAGGGCCCTCCCCTCAAAGGACCCTCCCGACCCGCTGCATGCGGGCGCTGGACCCCAATCCGCGAAGGCGGCCTCAAGCGCAGCGGAGGACCAAGCGGACCCCACGAACCGTCGGACCCCGGATAGCTGCCGCGCTGGACCACCCTCGCCGACCCGCACGACCCCTCCAGGTTCTTGAAACCTTCGGGCGCAACATTGCGAATGGCTTGGAGGTCGGTGGGGAGACGAGGGCGTTTCTGCCGCGGCCACCGATGCGCCCGACTATGCCAGAAACGCCGCCCCAGTCAATCGGCAAGCACTAAAGTTCAAGCTTATCCAGCGGTTACCCCGGGTCGGCTCAGTAGCGGTAGTGCTCCGGCTTGAACGGCCCCGCCGCCGGCACCCCGATATACGTCGGCCTGCTCCGGCCGGAGCTCGGTGAGCTTGACCCCGATCCGGGCGAGATGCAGCCGCGCCACCTTCTCGTCGAGGTGCTTGGGCAGCGTATAGACCTTGTTCTCGTACTGGTCGCCGCGGGTCCAGAGCTCGATCTGCGCCAGCGTCTGGTTGGTGAAGCGACGCCGACATCACGAACGACGGATGCCCGGTGGCGTTGCCGAGGTTCAGCAGCCGCCCCTGGCTCAGCAGGATCATCCGCTTCCCGTCCGGGAAATGGATCATGTCCACCTGGTCCTTGATGTTGGTCCACTTCAGGTTACGCAAGCTGGCGACCTGGATCTCGTTGTCGAAATGCCCAATGTTTCCAACGATCGCCATGTCCTTCATCGCCCGCATGTCGTCGAGGGTGATGACGTCGCGGTTGCCGGTCGCGGTGATGAAGATGTCCGCCCTCGGTGCCGCCTCGGCCAGCGTCGTGACCTCGTAGCCGTCCATCGCCGCCTGCAGCGCGCAGATCGGATCGACCTCGGTCACCATCACCCGCGCCCCGGCGCCGCGCAGCGAGGCGGCCGAGCCCTTGCCGACGTCGCCATAGCCCAGGACCAGCGCGGTCTTGCCCGCCATCATCGTGTCGGTGCCGCGGCGGATGCCGTCGACCAGGCTCTCCTTGCAGCCGTACTTGTTGTCGAACTTCGACTTGGTCACGCTGTCGTTGACGTTGATCGCCGGAAACGGCAGCCGCCCCTTCTCCATCAGCTGGTAGAGCCGATGCACGCCGGTCGTGGTCTCCTCCGAGACGCCGCGGATCGCGTGCCGCTGCTTGACGAACCAGCCGGGGCTCGCCTGCATCCGCTTCTTGATCTGCGCGAAGAAGTACTCGGCCTCCTCGCTGTCGGGATTCTCGATCAGCTCGGTCTCGCCTTCCTCGACCCGCGCGCCGGTCAGGATGTACATCGTCGCGTCGCCGCCGTCGTCGAGGATCATGTTGGCGCCGCCCTCGAAGCCGAAGATGCGGTCGGTGTAGGTCCAGTAATCCTCCAGCGTCTCGCCCTTGACGGCAAAGACCGGCACGCCGGTCGCGGCGATCGCCGCCGCGGCATGGTCCTGGGTCGAGTAGATGTTGCACGAGGCCCAGCGGACGCTCGCGCCGAGCGCCACCAGCGTCTCGATCAGCACCGCGGTCTGGATCGTCATGTGCAGCGACCCGGCGATCCGCGCGCCCTTCAGCGGCTTGGCCGCGCCGAACTCGGCGCGCAGCGCCATCAGCCCCGGCATCTCGGTCTCGGCGATCTCGATCTCCTTGCGGCCGAAGTCGGCGAGGCCGAGGTCCTTGACGACAAAGTCCTTGGTCATGACGGCCAGATCCTCGCTCATGGCGACGGGCTCCCAATTTCTAACCTGCGGTCAGCGGGCGGCTTAGCAAGAAGGCGGCCGCTCGACAACCGCGACCGGCTGCCTCTAGAAGGTCTGCGCGAGGTTGAGGAGGATCGCAACCGTGGCGCCACGGGCCTGGCAGCGGATGCTCTCGGGGCGCAGGCTCGACCTGCTCGACCCCTCGCCGCTCGACGTCGAGATCGAGGACATCGCCCACGGCCTCGCCTTCGTCGCCCGCTGGAACGGCCAGACCCGCGGCGAGCACCCCTATTCGGTCGCCGAGCACTCGCTCTTGGTCGAGGAGCTCTACTGCCGCCTCACCCCGAAGCCCGAGCCGCGCTGGCGCCTCGCGGCGCTGCTCCACGACGCGCCGGAGTATGTGATCGGCGACATGATCTCGCCGGTCAAGGGCGCGGTGGGTCCGGGCTACGCCGCCATGGACGCCCGCCTCGCCCGTGCCGTGCACATCCGCTTCGGCCTGCCCGCCGAGCTGCCGGCCCCGGTGAAGGCCCAGATCAAGCGCGCCGACCGCATCTCGGCCTGGCTCGAGGCGGTGCATATCGCGGGCTTCGATGCGGCCGAGGCCAACCGCTTCTTCGGTCTGCCCCGGGTCGAAGGGCTGAGCGAGGTTGCGCTGAAGCTCCGCTCGCCGGCCGAGACCAAGCTCGCCTTCCTCGCTCGCCACACCGCGCTTCTTGGAGCCTGCGAGGCAATCCCGCAGCGTTAGGCTCCGAATGAGGCAAGTCCCCGGGACGGTATAGCTCATTCGAACCCCGCCGATGCCGGGTCACCTGCGGCCGCGAATGGTCCTTGGCCAAAGAAAACGTCCGCAGGCTTTGCGCTTGACTGCGACAGGGAGCTACCCCAGTTAAGGCCGCAACCAGCATGCTCGGATCCCGCCGGCGAGCGGGATCGCGTGACGGAGACAGGTGATCCATGGAACTCAAACTCCAGCCCCAGGCGAGCCCGATCAAGGACGCAACCGAGGCGACCTTCATGGCCGACGTGATCGAGGCCTCGCAGGAGGTGCCGGTGATCGTCGACTTCTGGGCGCCGTGGTGCGGCCCCTGCAAGACCCTGACGCCGGCGCTGGAGAAGGCGGTCACCGAGGCCAAGGGCAAGGTCAGGCTCGTCAAGATCGACGTCGACCAGAACCAGCGGATCGCGGCGCAGATGCGGGTGCAGTCGATCCCGGCGGTCTTCGGCTTCGTCGGCGGCCAGCCGGTCGACGCCTTCCTCGGCGCGCAGTCGCCGGCGCAGATCAAGGCCTTCGTCGATCGGCTCGTCGCGATGTCGGGCGGCAACGCCGGCCTCGAGGAGGCCCTCGGCATGGCCGAGGAGATGCTCGCCCAGGGTGCTGCCGCGGATGCGGCCCAGACCTACGCCGCGATCCTGACCGAGGACGAGGGCAACGTCGCGGCGCTCGCCGGCCTCGCCCGCTCGCACCTCGCGCTCGGCGAGGTCGAGCGCGCGCGCGAGATCCTCGCGCTGGCGCCGAAGGGCAAGGAGAACGATCCCGCACTCGCCGGCGCGCGGGCGCAGATCGAGCTCGCCGAGGCGAGCGCCGGCGCCGGCGAGGCGGGCGCGCTGCTCGCCGCCGTCGAGCGCAACCCGAACGACCACCAGGCGCGCTACGACCTCGCGATGGCATTGGTCGGCAAGGGTGACCAGGCGGGTGCCATCGAGGCGCTGCTCGAGCTCTTCCGCCGCGACCGCGAATGGAACGACGGTGCCGCCAAGACGCAGCTCTTCAAGCTCTTCGACAGCCTCGGCCCGAAGCACGAGGCCGTGCTAAAGGGACGCCGGCGGCTCAGCTCGATGATCTTCGCCTGAGCGGCGCGGCCGCGGAGGGCGCATGGGCCGAAAGTTCAGCCTCGCCGACCTGCCGGAGACCATCCCCGTCTTCCCGCTGCCCGGCGCGCTGCTCCTGCCCCGCGCCCGCCTGCCGCTGAACATCTTCGAGCCGCGCTACCTCGCGATGCTCGACGACACGCTGAAGACCGCGCACCGGCTGGTGGGGATGATCCAGCCGGTGGCGGTGCCCGAGGGCAAGGACGAGGGCAAGACGGCCCGGCTGCACCAGATCGGCTGCGCCGGCCGGGTGACGGCGCTGCAGGAAACCGAGGACGGCCGTTATCTGATCACGCTCTCCGGCATCAGCCGCTTCCGGCTCGGCGAGATGCAGGAGGGCTTCGCGCCCTATCTCAGGGCGCGGGTCGACTGGACCAGCTTCCAGCGCGACCTCGGTCGCGCCGAGCAGGATCCCGACTTCGACCGGCAGGCGTTCCTCAAGGTGCTGGCGCGCTTCTTCGACACCGCGCAGCTTTCCTCGGACTGGGACAGCCTCAAGGAGGCCGACGTCGAGCTGCTGGTCAACTCGCTATCGATCCTCTGCCCGTTCGACCCCGAAGAGAAGCAGGCGCTCCTGGAGGCGCCGACGCTCGCCAACCGCCGCGAGACGCTGGTCACGCTGATGGAGTTCGCGCTCCGCTCCAGCGGCGACGAGGGGGCGATGCAGTGAACGAGGTAGCAGCCGACGCCGCCGCGGCCACATCGGCCCTGACCGACCGGCGGATGCTCGAGTTCCTGGTCTGCCCGGTGACCCGCGGCCGGCTGGTCTACGACGCCGCGCGACAGGAGCTGATCTCGCACGGCGCCGGCCTCGCTTTCCCGATCCACAACGGCGTGCCGGTGATGGTGATCGACGAGGCACGGCAGCTCGACTGATACCAACGGCCCTCTCGAATGACCGCCCGCCGGCGAGTCCCGGCCCGACAAAGCCGGGTGTCCTGTGGACACCCGGCCCGGCCGTTCGCCGGAGCGTTCTGCGCGGAGGCGAAGAGGGGTGCAGCTGGACCGAAGGGCTGCAATCCGGGCGGGGCGGCCCCGGTGGACGCGAGAATCGCGGCCACCCCCGGGGGTGGCCGCGGCCGGATTGTCGACGGCCAAATCCGGCAGGCCGTAGCCGTTCCGCGCGAGATCAGGCCCGGGTGACCCGCGCAGCCTCTGAGAGCAAGAGTCATGCTGTCGAACCGTTGGCATGATACCGTCGCTGCCTTAACGATTAAGCCCCGGTAAAAAAGAGGCAAGCCATTTTCCAGCCACTTTCCAGCCGGATTCCAGCAGAGACGAAAGTCCGTAAACCCTTGCGTCGCCGACCATTCTTAATGGTTCCGCCGGATCCCGACGAGGCCGCGCCTTCCGGTCAGAGCACCCGGTAGATCTCCCAGCGCGAGGTGCCGGAGACCACCAGCGGCTCGAGCTCCTTGCCCCAGGCGGCATGCGCCGGAAGCTGGGAGAGCTTGCCGAAGAAGGTCTCGAGCTCGGCCAGCGTCTCCACCTTGTGATTCGTCTCGATCGTGGCCTCGAGCGCCCCGATCGACCCGGTCAGCACCTCGAACTGCATCGCTTCGAGCCCGACCTGCGGGCCGATCTCCCGCTCCCACTTCCGCATCAGCTCGATCGCGGCGGCCTTCTGCCCGAAGCGGGCATCGATCTTCCAGCGTGCGACGAACATGGCCGGGCTCACTCGTCCCAGGCCTGCACGACGGTTTGCCGGTCGATCAGCCCGTCCTTGAGGTCGAGCACCGCCATGCAGAAGACCCGCGTGCCGTCGGGATAGGCGCAGTCCTGGGTGAAGGCGACCCGCTGGCCTTCGGCGAGGCTGGTCTCGACCTTGTGGGTGATCGCCCGGCTGCAGATGTCGTCCCAATAGGTGGTGATCGCCGCCTTGCCGCGGATATCGCGCGGCTTGCTCGGCGGGTTGTTGCGATCGATGATCCGCACCCGCGCGTCGTCGGTGTAGAAGCTCGACAGCATCGGCCCGTCGCGGGCCTCGATCGCCGCCTTCAGCATCGCGCCGGTGACCGGCCTGGTGGTTGTGGTGAGCATGACCCTTCTCCCGTGTCCTTTGCGGCGGCGGCATCGCCGGCGCGTGCCCCATTCTCGCCATGGCGGCGCCGGCCGCTTCCCCCGAACGGGCCATGCGCTGCGTGGCGCTTTCGGGCCAGCTCAGCCGTCCGGCCGGCGGGCGCGCAGCGCCGCCGCGGCCACCCGCGTCGGCAGATCGAGCTTCAGCAGGATGTTGGCGACGTGCCGCTTGGCGGTGTGCTCGCTCAAGCCGAGCCGAGCAGCGATCGCGGCGTTGCTCAGGCCCTCGGCGACCAACGCCAGCACCTCGCGCTCGCGGCCGCTGAGGCGGGAGAGATCGGATGCGGCGGGCAGCCGCGCCATCGGCTCCAGATGCTGCTCGGCGACCAGCGCCGCGAGCCGCACCGGGCGCTCAACCCCGCTGATCGCCAGCGGCTCGCGCTCCGCGAAATGCAGGCCCGAGCCCGCCGCGAGCTCGCTCACCAACGCCGCGGCCAGGATCTCGCCCGGCCGCGCCGCGGCGGCGATCGCCTCGGCGACATGCGCGGCGAGACTGGCTGCACCCCCGCCGTCCGCGTCCAACTCGCCCACATGCACCCCCTGCGCCAGCGGCAGCCGTGCCGCGCCGGCGGCCGCCCGCAGCGCGATGGCGCACTGCCCGGCGCGGGCCGATGCGTCGAAGCGGATCAGCCAGCTCGCGGCATCCCGGCGCAGAAGCTCCCCGCCGTGACCCCGCGTGATCTCGCCCACGGTGGCCCCGAAACCCTCCAGGCTTTCCAGCCAGTAGCGCTCCGCCACGCCGCTGCTCCCTGGCTCCGGCGCCGCCGCCCGCGCCGCCACCAGCGCTGCGAGCACCCGGTGCGGCGCGGCGTGCGTCGGCATGCCGGTGAGGAACTCCTCGATCGCATCGACGGCGGCGTCGATGTCGCCGGTCCAGAGCGGGTGGTCGCGCCCCGGCAGCTCCACCAGGCGCGCGCCCGGGATTTGCCGCGCCAGGTAGCGCCCGGCCTCCGGATCGACCCGCGCGTCGTCGCGCCGATGGATCACCAGCGTCGGCACCCGGATCGAGCCGAGAATCCCACGGATGTCGATCTCTGCATTCATCCGCGCCACCGCGATCGCCGCGGTCGGACTCGCCGACAGCCGCTCCAGCCGCCCCCACCAGGCGCTGAAATGCGGGTCGTTGACCCGGCCGGGCGCGAAATGCCTGAGCGTCGCCCCGGTGCCCCAGCTCCGCTCCGCCTCGGCGACGAAGCGCTCGATCGCCTCCGGGCCGAGCACCGATTTGCGAAAGCTGGCATAGCCGCCGTAGAGCACCAGCGCCCGCACCCGGTCGGGGTAGGTCGCCGCGAACAGCATCGCCAGCGGCGCGCCTTCCGAGGCGCCGAGCAGCGCCGCCCGCCCCGACCCGGAAGCCTGCATCACCGCCCGCACGTCGTCGGCGCGCATCTCGAGCGTCGGCAGGTTCGCCGGGTCCACCCGGTCGCTGAGCCCGGTGCCGCGCTTGTCGAAATGGATCAGCCGCGAGAAGCGCGCCAGCCGGCGCATCAGGTGCGCGTAGCCGGGCTCCTCCCACTGCACCTCGAGGTTGGACAGGAACCCCGGCACGAACACCAGGTCGAGCGACCCTTGGCCCGTGACCTGGTAGGCGATGCGCAGATCGCCGCTCCGGGCATAGCGTGTCTCAGGCTGCCTCACGACCCGTACCGTCCCCGCGTGGAGCCTAGCACAGGCGCAGCCGCCCGTCGCCTATGGCCGAGAAGCCGCCATATAGCCCAGGTAGGCGATCACCGCATCGAGGTCGGGATCGCTGAGCGCCGCCGCATCGAAGCCCTTCATCCGCATCTCCGGCCAGCCACGCACCGCGCCGGGGTCGCGGACCAGCGCCCTGAGCGCCCAGGGCGTCAGGTATTCGGTCGGGCCGAGCGGCAGGTTGAGGTCGGGTCCGACCTCCGCGTCACCGGCGCCGTTCATGCGGTGGCAGACCATGCACTGGGTGACGACGACCAACTGCCCGTGGCGGATGGGCGATCCCGCCGGCACCTCCGCGCCGACCTCGACCTCCGGCCACTGCGCCGCGTCCGCCGGCACGCCGCGCAGCGACGCGACCGCGTAAGGCCACTGCTCGCTGCGGATGCCCGAAGCCTCCGGGTCGAGCCACACCAGGTAGAACGGCCCGGTGATCGTCCCCGGCAACGGCGCCGGCCAGGGCGCGTCCGGCGGCTCGATCGCGAGCCAGGGCACCGAGCCGGCGCCATCGGTCGGCAGCACCAGCCGCTCCGGCAGGTTGGTGACGAAGCCGTCGGTGGCAGTGACCTGCAGCACGTCGCCGTCCGGCAGCCGCCCGTCGAGCAGCGCGTGGAGCGGCACGGCGCGGTAGCGCATCGCCCGCTTGTAGCTGACGTCGCGTGGCACCGTGATCGTCGCGACGTCGGGCCGCGCAAGGAGCTCTTCGGTGGTCAGCGTCTCCGGCGTGCCGAGATCGATGGTGAGATCGGCCGCCGCGGCCTGCACGGCGAGGAGCGCCGCCGCCAGCAGGACCAGGCCGCGGCGCATTTCCGGCCTACCCAAACCAGCGCGGGTAGTCCGAGACCAGCAGGTGCAGCGGCTCCTCGTCCTCCTCGATCTCGGCGAAGCGGCCGATCGGCTCGGCGAAGATATTGTCGGTGAGGTCGTCGTTGACCGTCGAGACCTCGCCGATCAGCACGTCGCCGCCCTCGCCCCAGAAGGCATGCCAGTTGCCCGGCAGCAGCGTCACGCTCTCGCCGGGATCGAGCCGCAGGATCGCGCCCGGCGCCTGGCGCCGCACGACCCCGTCGGTCGCCACCTCGACCTCGGTGGTCGTGTCGATGATTGCCCTCGGCGTCGGAGTTGTAGAGCTTCAGCGCCAGCACGCCGCCGCCGCGGTTGATGATGTCCTCGGCCTTCACGATGTGCCGGTGCATCGGCGAGATCTGGTCCTGGCGCGAGATCATGATCTTCTCGGCGTAGCACATGCCGCCGCCGCGCTGCAGGTCCGCCTCGCGCCCGTTGCGCACCGTGAAGAGGAAGAGGCCGAGCTCGTCGAACTTGCCCTGGCCGTAGTCGGTGATGTCCCAGCCGAGCCGCGCCTCGACGATGCCGTCGATCTCGCCGCGGCGATCGCGCATCTCGGCGGCGACCAGTAGGCGAACGGCGGCATGATATAGCCGAACGACCGGATGAACTCGTCGCCCGCCCGGATGATGTCGTTGATCTCAGATCGTTTCATCGCCGCCCCTCCCATGGCATTTGCCGCTCCCGTTAGCACATGGCCACGGCAGGACGCCACCGCATCGTCAGCTCCAGAACGGCTTCGCCCTGGAGAGCCGCTTCCAGTGCTTGAACAGCTCCGGGCGGTCCTCCGCCATCCGGACCGTGAGCGCGCCCAGCACCCAGCCGGCCGCGCGCTGCACGGCGGGATCGTCGCGCGCCGGCGCCTCCGGTCCAGCCAGCGCCTCGGTTGCCATCGCCGCATCGTTCAGCGCGCCGAAGCTGTCCTGCAGCTCCTTGAGCGACGCCAGATAGTCCTCGACCTTGGCCTCCTTGTAGGCCGGCCCGAGCATGTCCACCGCATAGCGCAGCTTCTTCAATGCCTTGCGCAGCTCGTGCAGCCCCTCGGCGTCGAGCTTGCGCACCTTGCGGCCGCGCTTCAGCACCAGTGCCCGGCGCGCATCGAGGATCTCCGGCGCCGCCGCCCCGATCGGGGTGGCCAGCCGCTCGGTCTGCGAGAAGTCCGCCGGCGCAAGCCAGCCGCGGCCTTCGATGAAGGCGCCGAGATCGAACAGGAAGCCGACCGCCTCCGGCGCGGCGAGCGTCCGGCACACCGCGGCGCGCACCGCCTCCCGCCGCGCCATCAGCACCGCGGCCAGCGCCGCGGCCGCTTCGGCATCGACCCCTGCGCCGGTTTCTCCGGCGACCACGTCCTCGATCAGCACGTCGCTGTCGCGCAGCCTGCCCACTTCGCGCCCGAGGCGCTGCGCGGTGGCGGAGAGCGACGTCATCGCCGCCTCGCCGAGGTGCGGGCCGAACAGATCGAAGGCGGTGCGCAGCCGCCGCAGCCCGATCCGCAGCTGGTGCGGGCCTTCCGCCGCGGTGCTCTCCGCCACCACCGCCATGTTGATCGAGATCTGCGCCAGGCAGTCGCGGAGGATGTCGCGCGCGACGATCTCGACCGTCGCCTCGCGGTCCACCGCGAGCGTCGCGGCGTGCCGCGGCCCGGCTTCCGCGTCGGCCTTTCCGGTCGCGGCCAGCCGATAGCCGCGGGCCGATTTGTTGGCGGCCGCGAATTGCACCGGCCCGGCGGCGAAGAGCAGTCGCGCGACCGCATAGACCGCCCCGACCTCGCCGGCCTTGAGCTCCAGCTCCGCCTCGCGGATCGGCGCGCGCGCCTCGCCGGCGCGGATCTCGCCGGAATCGAGCGCGAGCTCGACCTCGCCGCCCGCCGGCGCCCGCAGCCGCTCGGTCAGCCGCGCGACGTGCGTCTCGAAGATCGGCGCCAGCGGCGCCCCGCCGGCCGCGGCCAGGACCTCGGCCAGCGCGCCGTCCGGATCGGGTCCGTCGAGCACCATCCTGCCGCCCGGCGCCGGACACTCGCTCTCGCGGTTGGCGAAGAGCCCGCTGCCCGCGGCGGCCCCCGCCCGCCGCTTGATCGTCTGCACCCAACGCTTGCCGACGCGCCGCAGCCGGAGCGCGACCCCGGCGGCGGCCAGCGCCCGCTCCGCCGTGTCGTAGTAGACCGAGACCAGCATCTCGCGCCGCCGCGGGACCAGGCGCAGGCCGGCCAGCGCCGGATGCCGACTGAGCCGCGCCATCCCGCCGGCGTCGAGCGTGATCTTCAGCTCGGTCTCGATCACGATCGCGGTCCTTCCCGCCTAAGCCTTGGTTTCGACGCAAGTTTCATGGTAACCTTACGCAAATGACCTCTCGCTGAGACCAGATGGCAACGCGCAAGTCCCGATCCTCGATCCGCCCCTGCCGCGCCGCCGCTCCCGTTCGCTTTTCCCGATCCATCCGATGCCGGCGCACTGCTGGGGATGGGACGCGTCCGGTCAGAGAGGGTTAAGAATTGTCCGATAGGCTTGCAAGGCGAAAGGTCCCGTCGGGGACGTTCAGCATGAGGTGACCATGGCCCGAGGCGTCCAGGGCAGCTCTCCAAGGGTCCGCCGGGCCGCGCGCCCGCCCCGGACGCACTTGCGCCGCCGGACGCCGAGGCCATGAACGCCGCCACCCTCGGCATCGCCTCCGACTTCGTGAAGACCGGCATCGAGAAGGCCGGCATCCCGCTCACCCAGTCGCTCGAGGCCTATCTCTCGATCACCTTCGCCCGCTTCATCGGCGCCAGCATCGCCGTGGACCGGCTGACCGTGCGGGTGACCCACGCGCTCGACGCCAGCGCGCCGCGCGACGTGCTCCGGGCGCTCGCCGACGAATGCCTGATCGCCTGCGCCTTCTTCGAGCAGCGGCTGCGGCGCAACGGCACCATCCGCCACTACGTCGGGCTCGGGCAGATGTCCTACGACGCCGCCGCGCTGACCGAGCAGGCCTACGGCTTCGTCCACATGCGCGACGTCATCGCCAGCGCCGCCGGCCGCGACACCGACGACAGCCGCGTGCTGATCGACCACGCCCGCTCCGGCAGCCAGACCGCCCGCGCCGAGCTCGCCCAGCAGAACGTGGTGATCGGCCCCTGGGGCGAGAGCGCCAAGCCTGGCCTGCTCTGGCGCTGAGCCTCAGCGCTTGGGATCGGGCGGATCGCTGCCGGCCGCATCCTTCTCCGACTTCTCCGACCGGGCGCGGCTCCGGTCGAGCCTGCCGAACTCGGTCATGATGCTGACAAGCACGCTGCCGGTCCAGCCGAAGGTGAAAAGCCCCGACATCGCGATGATCGGCCCGATCAGCCGCCATTGCTCGGGCAGGTTCACCGGGCCTTCGCCGAGCGTCGTGTAGCTTTCCAGGACGAAGTAGTAGCTGTCGCGCATCTCAGGGATCAGGCCCGTCGCCTGGATCGGCACCGCCCAGAGCAAGGTCTCCAGGAAATGCAGCACCGACAGCGTCGCGATCGCCATGGCCAGGATCAGGTTTACCCGCCAGAACGGCGTGTAGGCATTGACGTTGACCCAGGCCTGGCTGAAGCGGCGGTTGGCGATCCGGATTCCGGCGCCGTGAATGATGATGATCATCACCAGCCCGATGGTGCCGGCGAGAACCTCGATCACCGGGTTCGGACCCGCCAGCCCGCCCGCGTCAGACAGGATTTTGTTCACACCCTTGGGGCCTCCCCCGGGAGCGGCATCTGGCGCGGCAGCGCGCCGCTTGTCAACGCATCCGGCAAAAGAAGTAGGCCGCGCCACGACGCGGCCTCTCCAGCCATGCCCCGGCAGGGATCAGGCGTTGATCACGTCCTTGAGCTGCTTGGCGATGGTGACCTTGGCCACCCGGTCGGCGGGCTTCTTCATCTGCTCGCCGGTCGAGGGATTGCGCACCATCCGCTCCGGCCGCGCGCGGCAGGCGAACTTGCCGAGGCCCGGCAGCGTCACCGCGCCGCCTTGAGAGACCTCTTTCGTCACGATTTCGGCGAGCGCGTCCAGCGCGCGGTTGGCGCTCGCCTTGTCCATCGACGCGCCCTCGGCGATGGCGGCGACCAGCTGCGTTTTCGTCATCGGCTTTTAAGTCATCCAGCGTTTCCCTGTAGTCGGATCGATGCTGCCGTCCCCTGCGGGCTCGGGCGCCGGGCACTAAACCCGCTTGTCGGCCGAAACTCAATTGCCGATTGCGCCTGAAAGCCCAATTTTATTGGGGGTGCGCGCAATCACAGGATGAGTGTGGCAGAAAGGGTTCTCGCAAAAGGCAGAGCTCCTCACAGAAAGGCCGTCTCGTCGAAGCTGCGCAGCTTGCGCGAGTGCAGCTTCTCCAGCGGCATGTCGCGCAGCAACTCCACCGCCCGGATGCCGATCCGGAGGTGCTGCGCCACCTGGCGCTTGTAGAAATCCGTCGCCATCCCCGGCAGCTTCAGCTCGCCATGCAGCGGCTTGTCGCTGACGCAGAGCAGCGTCCCGTAGGGCACCCGGAACCGGAAGCCGTTGGCGGCGATGGTGGCGCTCTCCATGTCGAGCGCGATCGCCCGCGCCTGGCTGAGCCGCGCCACCGGCCCGCGCTGGTCCACCAGCTCCCAGTTGCGGTTGTCGATCGTCGCCACCGTGCCGGTGCGCATGATCTTCTTCAGCTCGTAGCCCTCGAGCCCGGTCACCTCGGCGACCGCATTCTCCAGCGCCTGCTGCACCTCGGCCAAGGGCGGGATCGGCACCCAGACCGGCAGGTCGTCGTCGAGCACATGGTCCTCGCGCATATAGGCATGCGCCAGCACATAGTCCCCGAGCGACTGCGAGTTGCGCAAGCCGGCGCAATGCCCCACCATCAGCCACACGTGCGGCCGCAGCACCGCCACATGGTCGGTGATGGTCTTGGCGTTCGACGGCCCGATGCCGATGTTCACCATCGAGATCCCCGAGTGGTTCGGCCGGATCAGGTGGAACGCCGGCATCTGCGGCAGCCGCCCGGTCGGCGCGCCGGTGCGCCCCTCGCGGGTGATCACCGCGTTTCCCGGCTCCACGAGGCGGGTGTAGCCGGAATCCGGATCCGCCAGCGCCGCCAGCGCATACTCCACGAACTCGTCCATGTAGAACTGGTAGTTGGTGAAGAGCACGTGGTTCTGGAAATGCTCCGGGCTGGTCGCGGTATAATGCGCGAGCCGCGCCAGCGAATAGTCGATCCGCTGCGCGGTGAACGGCCCCAGCGGCCGCGCCCCCGAGGCCGGCAGCCGGGCGCTGCCATTGACGATGTGATCGTCGGTGGTGTTCAGATCCGGCACGTCGAAAAGATCGCGCAGCGGCCGGTTCAGGAGGTTGGCGATCGAGCCCTCGACATGCGCATGCTCGCCCATCGCGAAATGCAGCGGGATCGGCGTGTCCGAGGTGCCGATCCTGACCGGCATGCCGTGGTTCTGGATCAGGAGCCCGATCTGCTGGGTCAGATACCCCGCGAAGAGATCGGGCCGGGTGATCGTCGTCTCATAGACCCCCGGCTCGGTGACATGGCCGAACGACAGCCGCGAATCGACCTTGGCGAAGCTCGAGGTGGTGAGGCTCACCTGCGGATAGAACGCCCGGAACCGCCCCTCCGGCTTGGCGCCGGCCATCACCTCGCCGAAACGCGCCCGGATGAAGCCGATCGCCTCCGCATAGCGCGCCTGCAGATCCGCCACCGCCTCGGGCGCGTCGCTGAAGACGCCGTCCGGCGGCTGCGGCGGCGAGATCACCGGCAATTCGGCGAGGGGGCGCTGATGCCGCATCGCTCAGGCGGGCAGCAAGAGGTCGGTCGGCGCGAACCGCGTCACGTCGATCAGCCCGAGATCGGAGATCCGCAGGGCCGGGATCACTACCAACGCCAGCAGCGAGTGCTGCATATAGGCGTTGTTGAGATCACAGCCGCATTCCCGCATCGCCGCGACCATCCGGTCCGCCGCCGCCGCCACCTCCGCCGCCGGCGCATCCGACATCAGCCCGGCGATCGGCAGCCGCACCAGCGCCAGCTCGCGGCCCTCGCGCCAGACGGTGACGCCGCCGCCGACCTCGCCCAGCCGGTTCGCCGCCAGCGCCATGTCCGGCTTCGAGGTGCCGACCACGATCATATGGTGGCTGTCGTGCGCCACGGTCGAGGCCACCGCGCAAGGCACGTCATAGCCGAACCCCGAAACGAAGCCGTTGGTCACGCCGCCGGTGCCGCGATGCCGCTCGACCAGCGCGATCTGGCAGACGTCGGCCGCGAAATCCATCGCCACCAGCCCGCCCTCGACCGCGAGATCCGCCTCCAGCGCCCTGGTCGGCGCCTGGTTCTCCACCACGCCGATCACCCGCGCCCGCACCCGGTTCGCCCCCGCCGGCGCCGGAATGTCGAAGTCCGCCGCCGCGAGATTCCGCCCCATCCTCACCGTATGCCGCGCGCTCTCCGGCCAGGCGAAATCCGGCAGCGGCGCCAGGCACCGCCCGGCCTCAGCCACCACCACCCCGCGCGCGATCACCGTCTCGATCGGCAGCGTCGCGAGATCCGATGTCAGCACGCAATCCGCCCGCCGTCCCGGCGTGATGCTGCCGAGTTCGCGCTCCAGCCCGAAATGCGTCGCGGTGTTGATCGTCGCCATCTGCAGCGCCACCAGCGGATCGAGCCCGCAGTCGATCGCGTGCCGCACCACCCGGTCCATATGCCCGTCATTGACCAGCGTGCCGGAGTGGCAGTCGTCGGTGCAGAGGATGAAGTTGCGCGGGTCGAGCCCCTTCTCGGTCACCGCGGTGATCTGCGCCTTCACGTCGTACCAGGCGCTCCCCAGCCGCAGCATCGCCCGCATCCCCTGGCGGACGCGCATGATCGCGTCCTCCTCCCGGGTGCCCTCGTGATCGTCCGCCGGCCCGCCCGCGGCATAGGCCGGGAAGTCGGTCAGATCCGGGCTGGCGTAGTGCCCGCCCACGGTCTTCCCTGCCGCCTGGGTCGCCGCGATCTCGCCGAGCATCTTCGGGTCGGCATTGACCACGCCGGGATAGTTCATCATCTCGCCGAGCCCGACGATCAGCGGCCAGACCATCGCCTCGGCCACGTCCTCCGGCCCGAGCTCGGCGCCGGTCGTCTCCAGCCCCGGCGCCGAGGGCGCGCAGGCCGGCATCTCGACGAAGACGTTGATCGGCTGTACCGCGGCCTCGTCGTGCATCAGCCGCACCCCGGCGAGCCCCAGCACGTTCGCCACCTCGTGGGGATCGGTGAACATCGTGGTCGTCCCGTGCGGCACCACCGCGCGCACGAACTGGCTGACCGTCAGCATCCCGCTCTCGACATGCATATGACCGTCGCAGAGCCCGGGGATCAGGAACCGCCCGGCCGCGTCAATGACCTTGGTCTCCGGCCCGATCATCGCCGCCGCGTCCGGCCCGCACGAGGCGAACCGCCCCGCCTTGATCGCGATGTCCGCCCCCGGGATCACCTCGCGCGAATGCACGTTCACCCAGGCGCAGTCGCGGATCACCAGATCCGCCGGCGCCCGCCGCGCCGCCACCGCGATCAGCGCGGCAGCCACCTCGGGCCAGGCGGGGAAGGGTTGCTCGCTCATCCCGCGAGTTTCCGCCGCGGCCGGTCCCGCTTCAAGCGATATTTATGCGACGGCAGGGCGTCGCCGGAGCGGTAGCCGCGCCTCAGAGCGCCTCGTCTCCGGTCTCGTCGGTCCGCACCCGCATCGCCTGCTCGACGTCGAGCACGAAGATCTTGCCGTCGCCGATCTTGCCGGTCTTGGCGGCGCGGGCCACCGCCTCCACCACCGCGCCGGCAGCGGCGTCGGGCACCACCATCTCCAGCCGCAGCTTGGGCACGAAGTTCACGACATACTCGGCACCGCGGTAGATCTCGGTATGGCCCGACTGCCGGCCGTAGCCCTTGACCTCGGACACCATCAGCCCCTGCGCCCCCGCCGCGGTCAGCGCCTCCCGGACTTCCTCGAGCTTGAACGGCTTGATTACGGCTATGACCAGCTTCATCGCCTCGTCCTCATCCCTCGGCCAGCCGGCGCCCGGCAGTGAGGCGGCGCGCATCCCGCGGGATTCGCGCCACCTTCGGCCTCAGTAGACGTACGCGCGTTCGCCGTGCTCGGCCAGATCCAGCCCCTCGCGCTCGATCTCGGGCGCGACCCTGAGACCGATGGTCATGTCGATCAGCTTGTAAAGGATGAAGGATACCAGGCCGCACCAGACGATGGTGACGCAGACCGCCTTGACCTGGGTGATCACCTGCCCCGCCATGCTCACGCCCTCGGCGTAGCCGACGCCGCCGAGCGCGGTGGAGGCGAAGACCCCGGTCAGGACCGCGCCGACGATGCCGCCGATGCCGTGCACGCCGAAGACGTCGAGGCTGTCGTCATAGCCGAAACGCTCCTTGACCACCTGCACGAAAAAGTAGCAGGCGGCCGAGGCGATCAGGCCGAGGACGATCGCGCCGACCGGACCGACAAAGCCCGCCGCCGGGGTGACCGCGACCAGCCCCGCCACCATGCCGGACGCCGCGCCGAGCATCGAGGCCTTGCCCCGCGACATCGCCTCGATCACCGACCAGCCGACGATGGCACCCGCGGTGGCGGTGAAGGTGTTGATCATCGCCAGCCCGGCGCCGCCGCCGGCGCTGAGCGCCGAGCCGGCGTTGAAGCCGAACCAGCCGACCCAGAGGATCGAGGAGCCGGCCATGGTCAGCGTCATCGAGTGCGGCGGCATGATCTCCTTCTTGTAGCCGATGCGCTCGCCGATCAAGAGCGCGCCGACCAGCGCGGCGATGCCGGCGTTGATATGCACCACGGTGCCGCCGGCGAAGTCCATCGCCCCCCAGCCGAAATAAAGCCCGCTCACGTCCCAGGCCATATGGGCGATCGGGAAGTAGACGATGCTGACCCAGAGGATCACGAACAGCACCACCGCCGAGAACTTCATCCGCTCGGCGAAGCCGCCGACGATCAGCGCCGGAGTGATGCAGGCGAAGGTCATCTGGAAGGCGACGAAGACCAGCTCCGGGATGGTGCCCGACACGCTGTCCTTGCTTACCCCGCTGAGGAAGATCTTGCCGATCCCGCCCCAGTACCTGCTCTCCGAGCCCCCGAACGAGAAGGAGTAGCCATAGAGCACGTAGATGATCATCACCACCGCGGTGATCATCGTGCACTGCATCAGGACCGAGAGCATGTTCTTCGAGCGCACCAGCCCGCCGTAGAAGAGCGCCAGCCCCGGCAGGATCATGAACAGCACCAGCAGCGAGGAGGTCAGCATCCAGGCGGTATCGCCGCTGTTGATCGTCGCGACCACCTCGACGACGGCGTCCGGCGCGGCGTCGGTCGCCTCCTGAGCGAAGGCCGGCCCGGCCGCCAGCGCGAGCGCGAGCCAAGGCAGCTTGTTGAGCAGTCTCATAAGTTCGGTTCCTTGCATGATTGTCGGCCTCGGCTCACAGTGCGTCTTCGCCGGTCTCGCCGGTGCGCACCCGCATCGCCTGCTCGACGTCGAGCACGAAGATCTTGCCGTCGCCGATCTTGCCGGTCTTGGCGGTGGCGGCGAGGGCCTCGACCACCTGGCTCACCGCAGAGTCGACCACCACCAACTCGAGCTTCACCTTCGGCACGAAGTTCACCACGTACTCGGCGCCGCGGTAGATCTCGGTATGGCCGGACTGTCGCCCGTATCCCTTCACCTCCGACACCATCAAACCCTGCACGCCGAGGCCGGTCAGCGCTTCGCGGACCTCCTCGAGCTTGAAGGGCTTGATCACGGCTATGATCAATTTCATTCGGCGCCTCGCCTTCTGTTGGTACCCGTGACGCAAACCGCGCCGCTCGAATCCATGCATGGGCCGTGCCAACTACCTCCCGGCTGCGGAACCTCAGGAGGCTAAACGGGAAATCGCTTCCGGCACCCCGCCGAAGGCTTCGGTCTGTGCAAAACTTGGGCAGATATTGCCGCTTCCTTAAGCGCTGCCGCCTCGAACGGCAGTTCACGATCGCGCAGGGATTTCCCTTATGGAGCGCCATAAATCTGGCGCCTCGGCGATTTCCCGCGTACGCTGGCCCCCGAGGCAACGAGCAAAAACGAAACGAGGGGCATGGCCCGGACAGGCAAGAGACGAGGCAAGGCGCGGTCGCGCCTGAGCCCGATAACCGCCATGCTACGCGGAATGGTGATGCGCATTTTCCGGTTCTTCTTCTGGATCGGCCTGCGCGTCGCCGTCCTCGGCGCCGTCATGCTGGCGGCGGCGACGGCCTACTACCTCGGGCAGATCCCCGACCTCGACGAACTGCTCGACCCGCGCGAGGGCGGGTCGGTGACGCTGCTCGACACCTCGGGCCAGACCTTCGCCTGGCGCGGCCAGCAGCTCGGCCTGACCACCGCCGAAGCGGTTTCGCCGCACCTGATCAACGCCATCATCGCCACCGAGGACCGCCGCTTCTACTGGCACCTCGGGGTCGATCTGCGCGGCACCGCCCGGGCGCTGGTCACCAACCTGCGCGCCGGCGACACCGTGCAGGGCGGCTCCTCGATCACCCAGCAGGTGGCGAAGCTCATCTGGTTCGACAACAGCCGGACGCTGGAGCGCAAGATCAAGGAGATCCCGGCGGCGCTGGCGCTGGAGTGGAAATTCTCCAAGAACCAGATTCTCTCGATCTATCTCAACCGCGCCTATCTCGGCGCCAGCACCACCGGCTTCGAGGCGGCCTCGGAGCGCTACTTCGGCAAGTCCGCCGCCGACGTCAGCCCCGCCGAGGCGGCGATGCTCGCGGGCCTGCTGCGGGCGCCGTCGCGCTTCGCGCCGACCAACGACCTCGCCCGCGCCCAGGAGCGCGCCAAGACCATCGTCGGGCTGATGGAAGCCCAGGGGTATCTGACCGCCGCCCAGGCCCGCGAGGCGCGCGCCCACCCGGCGGTGCTCTCGGCCGCCGCCGCGGCGCGCGCCGGCGGCGCCTTCGCCGACTGGATCATGGCCTCGGGGCCGGACTTCCTCACCCGGCGGACCACCGAGGACGTCGAGGTCGCGACCACCTTCGACCCGCGCATCCAGCACGCCGCCGAAGCGGCGCTCGACGCGGTCTTCTCCGACAAGATCAAGGAAGGCTCCAACGCCCAGGCGGCGATCGTGGTGATGTCGCCCGACGGCGCGGTGCGGGCGATGATCGGCGGCCGCGAGCTCGGCGCCGGCGAGGGCGAGTTCAACCGCGCGACCATGGCCCAGCGCCAGACCGGCTCGCTGTTCAAGCCCTTCGTCTACGCCGCGGCGCTGCAGGCCGGCGCCAACCCGTTCGACCCGGTGCTCGACGCGCCGCTCTCGATCTACGTGCCCGGCTCCGGCGAATGGACGCCGCAGAACTACTCGCGCAACTACCTCGGCCAGATCACCCTGACCGAGGCGCTGGCCAACTCGGTCAATACCGCCACCGTCCGCGTCTCCGAGGCCACCGGCCGGGAGCGGGTGCGTGCGGTGGCGCAGGACTTCGGCATCACTCTGCCGATCGCCGAAGGCCCGGCGCTGGCGCTCGGGGTCTCGGAGGCGACACTGCTGCAGATGACCGGCGCCTACGCCGGCTTTCTCAACCACGGCCTGCGCACCACGCCTTACGGGCTGACCGCGCTCAAGCGCCGGTCGGACGGCGCGACGCTGATGCAGGCCGGAGCACCGCCGCCGGTCCGGGTGCTCGACGACCGATCGGCGGGCGAGCTGGTGTTCATGATGAGCCAGGTCATCGACCATGGCACCGGCACCCGCGCCCGGCTCCCCGACGGCCGGCCGGCCGCCGGCAAGACCGGCACCACCCAGGCCGCCCGCGACGCCTGGTTCATCGGCTTCACCGCCGACTACGTCTGCGGCGTCTGGATGGGCTACGACGACAACACGCCGCTCTCGGGCACCACCGGCGGCGGCCTGCCCGCCGAGATCTGGCGCGAGACGATGACCCGGGTCGAGGACGGCCTGCCGGTCAGCCCGCTGCCCGAGGTGATCCCCGAGCCGCCGATCGTCACGGCGAGCCGCCTGCCGGCGCCGGTCGCCGGCGTCGAGACCGCGGTCCGCACCGTGGTGCAGAACGTGCTGAAGGGCCTCTTCGGCAGCAACTGAGGCGGAAGCGCCGGCCTCGGGGCATGAAGCCCCCGCTAGTCCGCCGCTCGGAAAGCGCGGAAGGCCGCGTTTTCCGCCAAGACAGTGCCCCCCGCGCGGTTCGGACGCTCAGGCCTCGCGCACGGCGATATGACCGGCCTTGCGTGCCGCCTTCACCAACCGCCGGTCGAAGGTGGCAAAACCGTCGCAGTGACCAGCCCGGCTCAGATGCAGCGCATCGGCGAAATCCATGCCCTCCGCGGCAAGCTCGAATGCGGCGGAGACTTCCCCGGCATCCTCGATTGTAACGGTAGGCAGCCCACCGAAGGCCCTCAGGGCCTCGATCACCCGTGTCGCGTCGGTTCCATAGGCGCTGCGCAGCACCCACTCTGCCTCCAGCACCACGGTTACCGGGACGAAGACGGCCGCGCCGTCGATGAGGGCGCGGGCGCGAGGCGATTGTTTGGGATGGTCGCCGCGTGAGGTAGCGGACGACCAGATTGGTATCAATCGCGATCATGCTGCCGCCGGGCTTCCGCCAGCACCGCGGCATCCATCTCTTCTAGCGATCTCGGGACGCCGTGATGCGGCAGCAAGCCGAACACGGCCTCCGGCCTGGTCGCGGCGAACGCCGGGGCCAGCTTCAGAAGGACGCCTTCCGGCGTCTCTTCGACCAGGAGCCTCGTGCCGGCATCCCAGTCCCGCCGCTGACGGATTGCCTTCGGCAGGATGACCTGGCCCTTGGTCGAGACCGTCGTCGTCATCAGCCCCCGCTTGGCCATAGGCAATCCTCCACGATGTAAGACGACGGTAAGATAACGGTCCGCCGCCGATTTCTCAAGCGGTCCGAGAAGGCTTGCGGGCCGGAACCCGATTGTCCGGTTTACGGGCATATCCCACCAGGGCGGCGGAGCGCCTCTTGCCCCGGCGGGGACGGCGTGGCAGACGACGACAGCGGTAACTCCTTGGCGACGCTCCCATGGCCACCAGCTCGATCGGCGCTCCGGTAACGGCGGAGACGCGGACCGCCTTCGCGGTTCTCGCGGCGCTCAGCCTCTGCCACCTGCTCAACGACACCATCCAGTCGCTGCTGCCGGCGATCTACCCGGTGCTGCAGCAGAACTACCTCGCTCACCTTCACCCAGATCGGCGTGCTGCATCTGGTCTTCCAGGTCACCGCCTCGCTGTTGCAGCCCCTGGTCGGGCTCTATACCGACAAGCGGCCGATGTTCCGGCTCTCGACCTTCGGCATGGGCGCGAGCCTGATCGGCCTCGTCATCCTCGCCTTCGCCAGCCACTACTGGGTGCTGCTCGTCGCCGCCGCCGCGATCGGCGTCGGCTCCTCGATCTTCCATCCCGACAGCTCGCGGGTCGCCCGCGCCGCCTCGGGCGGCCGCTACGGCTTCGCCCAGTCCTTCTTCCAGGTCGGCGGCAACACCGGCTCGGCGATCGGGCCGCTGCTCGCCGCCTTCGTGGTGCTGCCGTTCGGCCAGTCGAGCATCGCCTGGTTCTCCAGCCTGGCGCTCATCGCGATGGTGCTGCTCTGGAACGTCGGCACCTGGGCCCGCGCCCAGCACCGCGCCAACGCCGGCAGCCGCGGCGCTGCGGCGCCGGTCTCGCCGCTGCCGCGGCGGCGGGTGATGGCGGTGATCGGCGTGCTCGGGGCTGCTGGTCTTCAGCAAGTACCTCTACCTCGCGAGCCTGACCAGCTTTTACACCTTCTTCCTGATCGAGAAGTTCGCGCTCTCGGTGCGCGACGCCCAGCTGATGCTCTTCGTCTTCCTCGCCGCGGTCGCGGCCGGCACCTTCCTCGGCGGTCCGATCGGCGACCGGGTCGGCCGCAAGGCGGTGATCTGGGTCTCGATCCTCGGCGTCCTGCCCTTCACCCTGGCGCTGCCCTTCGCCAACCTCTTCTGGACCGGCATCCTCTCGGTGATCATCGGCCTCGTGATCGCCTCGGCCTTCTCGGCGATCCTGGTCTACGGCCAGCAGCTGGTGCCCGGCCGGGTCGGAATGATCTCAGGCCTCTTCTTCGGCTTCGCCTTCGGCGTCGCCGGCATCGGCGCGGCGGCGCTGGGGGCGCTGGCCGACTGGAAGGGCATCCTCTTCGTCTACCACGTCTGCGCCTTCCTGCCGCTGATCGGGCTCCTCACGGTGTTCCTGCCGTCGGACAACCTGCTTCGGCGCCGCTGACGGCTCAGGCCGCGGTCTTCAGCTGCGCGATCAGCGCGTCGAGGCTGCCCTGCTGCGCGTCGAGCATCGCGCCGACCTCGGCCCGCTCGTTGGCCAGCATCGACACGCCCTCGATGATCAGGTTCACCACCTTGGCCGCGCCGCTGCGGTCGCTGACCTGCCACTCGACGGCGATGTCCTCGTCGCCCGGCCGCACCACCTTGGTCTGCACCAGGATGCCCGCCTTGCCGCCGTCCTTGGCGCCGGTGACGTCGATCCTCGCGTTCTTATAGTCGCGGAACTGCTTGCCGTAGCGCCGCGACAGATAGCGCTGGAACGCCGCGACGAAGCCCTGCTTCTGCGCCGCGCTGGCGCTGCGCCACGGCGGCCCGAGCGTGCTCGCGGCGATCGCCCCCATGTCGGCGTAGCGCGCGAGGATGCCCTCGAAGGCGCTGTACATCTGCGCGTCGCCGCGCCCTGAATCGATCAGCGCCGTCAGCTCCGCAGCCAGCCCCGCGACGAAGCTCTGCGCCGCCGAGGTCGTGAGCGCCCGCGCCGGCGCCGGCACGCCCAGCGCCAGCACCGCGGCGGCCGCGCCGAGGCCGAGCAGCATGGCCGCGACGGGTGAGGTGAAGCTCATTGGTCGGCATAGACATCCTCCAGCTCGTTGACGTTGGTGCCGCCCTGCAGCCGGGCCCGCATGTTCTGGATGTAGCTGATCCGGAGCGCGCCGTAGCTGTCCTCGCTGTCGTGCATCAGCGTCTCGCAACGTGGTGTCGAGCTCGTAGCGGTCGTTGACCACGTCGAGGCCGCCGAGCACGAGCAGGCTGTTCACCGCCGCCACCGGCAGCACGTAGAACAGTCGGATCGCTCAGCTGGTCGAGTGCATAGCCGGTCCAGTCGCGCTGGGTGCCCGGCCCGATCAGCGGCAGCTCCCAGTAGCCGCCCTCCGGCACACCCCAGCGATAGAAGGTCTCGTCGAAATTGGTCTCGTCGTAGGGCAGGCCCATGTCCTTGGCGATGTCGAGTAGGCCGCCGAGGCCCATGATGGTGTTGACCAGGAACCGAGTCGTCGATTTCGCGGCATCGACGCCGCGGCCCTGCAGCCCGTACTGGATCACCTGGCCCGGCAACCGCCAGTTGTCGCGGAGGTTGGTGATGCCGTGGCGCACCGGCTTCGGCACCGCCTCGCCATAGGCCCGCGCCACCGGGCCATAGACCGCCGAATCGACCTGCACGTTCAGCGCATGCGCCTCGCGGTTGTCCGCCTCGAGCGGGTCGTAGCTCAACGGCTGCGGCGGCTGCGGCCCGGCGCAGGCGGCGAGCACGAGCGAGCGCTGCAAGCAAGATCGCGACATTCCGCACCGGCCGGTCCTCCTCTCGCGAGCCTCACTAGCGGGCCTCATTACCGGGCTTCGCCGGGCGATGCCACCGCTCTTGCCGCAAAATGCCCCTGCCAACGGCGCGCGCGGCGGTCCGGTTCTGTGCCCGCCCGCGAAAGCCGTTCCCCCGCGCCGCGATCTCCACTAGGCTCGCGCGCGTTGTCCCCGTTGCCCGGAGTCACCCCCCATGCCCTCTGCCATCGACGCGCGGCTTGCCGAGCTCGGCATCACCCTGCCCGAAGCCTCCGCCCCGGCCGCGACCTACGTCTCCTTCGCCGTCTCCGGACCGACCGTCTATATCTCCGGCCAGATCAGCCGCGCGACAGCGGCCTCATCCTCGGCAAGCTCGGCGCCGGCCTCGACGCCGCCGCCGGCGCCGCCGCCGCCCGGACCTGCGCGCTGCAGCTGATTTCCCACCTCAAGGTCGCCTGCGGCGGCGAGCTCGACCGGCTGGTGCGGGTGGTCAAGCTCACCGGCTTCGTCAACTCCGCACCCGATTTCACCGACCAGCCCAAGGTGATGAACGGCTGCTCGGACGTCTTCGTCGAGGTGTTCGGCGACAGCGGCCGCCACGCGCGCTCGGCGATCGGCGTCGCCGCGCTGCCGCTCGGCGTCGCGGTCGAGGTCGAAGGTGTCTTCGAGATCGCCTGACCTCCCGGCCGCCTTCCTCGTCCGGCCGATCGCGCATCGCGGCCTGCACCGCCGCGCCGCCGGCGTGATCGAGAACAGCCGCGCCGCCGCCGAAGCCGCGATCGCCGCCGGCTACGGCATCGAGCTCGACGTCGGCCGCAGCGCCGACGGCGAGGCGATGGTCTTCCACGACGACGCGATGCTGCGGCTGACCGCGCGCTCCCGGCCTCCTCGCCGACTATACCGCCGCGGCGCTTGGCCGCATCCGTGCTCATCGGCAGCGACGAGACCGTGCCGACGCTCGCCGAGTTCCTCGCGCTGGTCGCCGGCCGCGCGCCGCTCCTGATCGAGGTCAAGGACCAGGACGGCGCGCTCGGCCCCGGCGTCGGCGCGCTCGAGGCGCGGGTCGCGGACCTCCTCGCCGGCTACGACGGCCCGGCGGCGCTGATGTCCTTCAACCCGCATTCGGTGGCGGCGCTCGCCGATCTCGCGCCCGACCGCCCGCGCGGCCTCACCACCTGCGCCTTCGACGGCGCCGACTGGTCGCTGCCCGACTATCGCCGCGCCGAGCTGGCCGCGGCTCGACGGCGTCGAGGCCACCGGCAGCGGCCTTCGTCTCCCACGACCACGACGATCTCGCCAACCCGGCGCTCGCGCCGGATCAAGGCGGAGGGCCTGCCGATCCTGACCTGGACCATCCGCAGCCCGGCCGAGGAAGCCGCCGCCCGCCGGGTCGCCGACAACATCACCTTCGAGGGCTACGATCCCGCGATCGCCGGTTGACGCAATGCAGGATCCCGCCATGTGATGGCGCTCGGGAGACAGGCATGGACGGCGCCGGACGGATCGAGATCTCGGTTCTGGGCGGTCTCGACGCGATCGCGCCGGCCGAATGGGACGCCTGCGCCGGCGACGGCCGCTAGCCCGCCGCTCGACCCCTTCACCACCTGGCGGTTCCTCAAGGCGCTCGAGGACTCCGGCTCGGTCGGCCGCGGCAGCGGCTGGACCCCGCGGCATCTGGTCGCACGCATCGACGGCGCGCTGATCGCGGTGATGCCGCTCTACGCCAAGTCGCACAGCCAGGGCGAATACATCTTCGACCACAACTGGGCGCACGCCTGGGAGCGCGCCGGCGGCCGCTACTATCCCAAGCTCCAGTCCGCCGTGCCCTTCACCCCGGCGACCGGCCGCCGCTTCCTCACCCGCCCCGGCCACGAGGAGCAGGGCCGCGCCGCGCTGCTGCAGGGCGCGCTGGCGCTCGCCCGCCAGTCCGACGGTCTCGAGCCTGCACGTCACCTTCTGCACCGAGGCCGAGCGCGACTGGGGCGCCGAAGCCGGCCTTCTCGCCCGCACCACCCAGCAGTTCCACTGGCATAATCGCGGCTATGCCGACTTCGACGCCTTCCTCGCCGACCTCGCCTCGCGCAAGCGCAAGGCGATCCGCAAGGAGCGCGCCGGCGCCCGGGCCTTCGGCGGCGACATCGTCGCGCTGACCGGCGACGCGCTGGAGCCGCGAGCATTGGGACGCCTTCTGGCGCTTCTACCAGGACACCGGCAGCCGCAAATGGGGCCAGCCCTACCTCACCCGCGCCTTCTTCGACCGGGTGCAGGCGAGCCTGCGCGACGACGTGCTCCTGGTCATGGCCCGCCGCCGCGGCCGCTGGGTGGCGGGGGCGCTCAACTTCATCGGCCGCGAGGCGCTCTACGGCCGCTACTGGGGCTGCACCGAGGACCACCCCTTCCTGCATTTCGAGCTCTGCTACTACCAGGCGATCGACTGGGCGATCACCCATCGCCTCGCCCGGGTCGAGGCCGGCGCCCAGGGCGAGCACAAGCTCGCCCGCGGCTACCTGCCCGCCGCCACCCACTCGCTGCACTGGATGGCCGACGACGGCTTCGCCCGCGCCGTCGCCCAGTACCTCAAGGCCGAGACCGCCGCCGTCGGCCAGGAGATCGAGGTCCTGACCAGCTACGGCCCCTTCCGCCGCGACTGCGACCGGGCGGAGCAGGACTAGCCCCGCCGCCGCTCGGGCGATTGCTTCTGTGGCGCGCCGCCCTGTCCACCGTCCCGCCCGATTACAAGCGACGGGCAAGCGCTTTCCCCGCTCGCCCTCCGCCATGGGCTCCGGGCGACGGACCGGACGACGCTCCACAGGAGCCTCGCCTTTTCGGTCCGGGGCGAGCAATCGCTCGCATCAGGCGAACGCGAAGGGAATGGCTCAGTGCATCGCCGTCATCTCCGGCGTCGTGGCGTCGCAGGAGACATCCGGGTTCCAATCGGCGAAGGTCCCGGTCGGGTTGGGCTTCCAGGCCCAGACGTGCAGCTCGTAGAAGGGATCGAGCCCGTAGCGGTTCGGCGCGCCGGTGAAGCTGAAGAGATGCCCCTCGAGCGCCGCCGGCCCCTTGAAGGTGATATACTCGACCCCGACCAGCGCCATCTTGCCGTCCGTGGTCGGCTCGTAGATCACCGCCTCGGGCTTGGCGAGATCGATGGCGTCGTCCTTGAGATAGTCGCCGTTGACCAGGTGGATGCCCATCGCCCGCCGGTCTGCCCGGCGACGCAGGGTCCGGGCGCGTAGCCTTCGCCGATCGCCACCGCCTCGTCCTGGAATCGGTCCAGCGCCGCCTTCACGCTGTCGGCCAGCGCCGCGGCCGCCGCGAAATGCGCCGGAAGAAACCACAATTGTAAGCACGGATACCCCAGCAAGGCGCCGAACCCAGTGATGGGTCATGATCGATCGCTCCGTTTGGTTGCCGAGTCCTGTCCTGTCAGTGAACGCGCGCTTGATTGGCGAAATTTCCGCAAGCGCCAGTCGTGCCGTCCGACTGAACGGACCTCGCGTCCATACCATGACTCCGCAATACTTTCCATCGTCGCATGACGATTGTCAGCCCCGGCCGGCTCCCGTCGGCGCCGAAAACATCCATATGCTTTCCAGATGCATTCCAGATGCGTTCAAGATCGAAAAAACAGCGCCGGATCAGAGCCTTGCCCCCTCCGCCAACCCCCGTGACCCATCACCGCTTTCCGGCTATCCTGCCCCCATGTCCAACACGCTCCCCGCCCAAAGGATGACCGCCATGACCGAAAAGCTCGGCGAGGCCGAACGGACCCGCGACCTGCCCGCGCTCGGCGAGACCGGCTGGGGCGCGCTCCCCGACCGCGACGCCATCCGGAAGATATGGAAATTCAAGAGCTTCTCCGAAGCCTGGGGCTTCATGTCCCGCGCCGCGCTGGCCGCCGAGAAGCTCAACCACCACCCGGAATGGTCGAACAGCTACAACGTCGTCGACGTCACCCTGACCACCCACGCCTGCGACGGCCTCAGCGCCCTCGACATCGACCTCGCCCGCCGCATGGACAAGCTCGCCGGCGCAGCGCAAGTCCAGCGCGACCACTCCGAGCCCGTCGAATGCCTCTGCAAGCTGCACCACCCCGCCGCCCGCTGACCGCGGGTCCGTTTACGACCGGTTAACCGATGCTGCCGCATCCTCGCCGGTGACCGGCGGTCACCAGGCGGAGAGGCAGTCATCACCACCAGCGAACGCAAGACCCGCGAGCTCCGCCTGCGCGAAGCGGCGCTGCTCGACGCCGCCGTCGCGCTGATGGATCGCGACGACTGGCAAGCGGTCACCATCGAGCAGATCGCCCTCCGCGCCGAATACGCCAAGGGCACCGTCTACCGCCACTTCGCCTCCAAGGACGACCTCTACGCCCGCGTGGTCGCCGAATGGAACGCCGGCACCTACGGCGCCCTCGAAGCCGTCGACGCCGAGCGCCCGTTCGAGGCGGTGCTGCGCGACGTGGTCGCGGTCTGCTGGCGGCGCCTCACCGCCAACCGGGTGCACGCGCGCCTGCTCCAGCACGTCCAGCGCGCCGATTTCCTCGCGCGCCTCGCCCCCGAAAGCCGCGCCGCCCTCGCCGAGACCGACGCCCGCACGCTCGGCCTCGTCGCCGGGCTGATCGACTGGGGCATCGCCGAAGGCGCCATCCCCAAGGCGCCGCTGGAGCCACGTCTCTTCGCGGTCACCTCGATCCTGATGGGGGCGCTGCGGCTGCACCCGCTCTGGAGCGGCGCCGGCGGCATCGCCGAGCCCGAGCGGGTGATCGGCGACGCCATCCTCGCGATCCTGGGCTAGATTCTGCGCGAGCAGCGTCTCGCCGGCGCTGATCTGGCACTGGCCGTTGCTCGGCTCGATGTTGAGCACGCGCACCACCCCGTCCTCGGCCAGGAGCGCATAGCGCTTCGAGCGGTGGAACATGCCCGCCGCCGGATTGTCGTAGTCGAGCCCCATCGCCGTGGTGAACGCCGAGGACGCGTCGGACAGCATCCGGATCCCGGCGTCGAGCGCGCCGGTCGCCTCGCCCCAGGCCAGCATCACGTGCGGATCGTTCACCGCGACGCAGACGATCTCCGCGACGCCCTTCTCCCGCAGGGCATCGGCCACCCGGATGAAGCTCGGCAGGTGCAGCGTCGAGCAGGTGCCGGTATAGGCGCCCGGCAAGCCGAAAAGCACGACCTTCCGCCCGGCGAAGAGTTCGCTCCCGGGCACCGGGGCGATGCCGTCACCGGTCTTTTCGAGAAAGGTGGCGTCAGGCAGACGGTCACCCTTCGCAATCGTCATGGCATCCTCCGTTTCGCCGGTTGCGGCGATCGCCGACGGGCATATAGGACGGGCATATAGATGGACGCGACGGAATGCCAAAGGCGAAGGTTGCAGATGGACGCCAAGGACGCGCGGATCGTGGTGGTGGGTGCCGGCCAGGCCGGCGCCGCGCTGGTCGCGAAGCTGCGCGCGCTCGGCCACAGCGGCCCCTTGACGCTGGTCGGCGCCGAGCCCTCGCCGCCCTACCAGCGCCCGCCGCTCTCCAAGGGCTACCTCAAGGGCGAGCTCGCCCGCGAGCGGCTGTTGCTGCGCCCGCCGAGCTTCTACGCCGCCGAAGGCATCGACCTCCTCACCGGAACCCACGTCGCCGCGATCGACCGCCCCGGCCGCGCGATCATGCTCGCCGACGGCCGCCGTCTGCCCTGGGACCTCTTGGCACTGACCACCGGCGCCGTGCCGCAACGCTTGGCCGACGCGCAGGGCGGCAGCCTCGCTGGCGTGCTCCTGATGCGGAATCTCGGCGACGCTGACGCGCTGGCCGAGGTCATCGCGCCCGGCGCGCGGGCGCTGGTGGTGGGCGGCGGCTATATCGGTCTCGAGGCCGCGGCGGTGCTGCGCGAGAAGGGCCTCGACGTCGTGCTGATCGAAGCGGCGCCCCGCATCCTCGCCCGCGTCGCCGCGCCCGCTACCGCCGACTACTTCCGCGCCCTGCACCGAGGCCGCGGCGTCGAGATCCGCGAGGCGACCGGCCTCGACCGCCTCACCGGCGCGGGGGGGCGCGTCACCGGCGCCGCGCTCGCCGACGGCTCCAAGGCTGGCCGCCGACCTCGTCCTCACCGGCATCGGCATCGCGCCGGACACCGCGCTGGCGGAAGCCGCCGGCCTCGCGCTCGACAACGGCATCCGCACCGACGCGCAGGGCCGCACCTCCGATCCGGCGATCTTCGCCGCCGGCGACTGCGCGAGCTTCCCCTGGCGCGGCGTCCGGATGCGGCTGGAGAGCGTGCCCAACGCCATCGACCACGCCGAGGCGGTGGCGGCGGCGATGCTCGGCGAGGCCGACGGCTATCTGCCCCGGCCGTGGTTCTGGTCCGACCAGTACGACGTCAAGCTGCAGATCGCCGGCCTCAACGCCGGCTGGGACCGCACGCTCACCCGACCCGGCGCGCGGCCGGGCAGCCAGTCGGTCTGGTACTGGCAGGGCGGGCGGCTGGTCTCGGTGGACGCGATGAACGACCCGCGCGCCTATATGACCGGCAAGCGCTGGATCGAGGCCGGCGTCTCGCCCGACGCGCAAGCGCTCGCCGACCCCGCGACCGACCTTAAGGCGCTCGCCTGATGCGCATCGTCGGCGGCCACTACCGCGGCGTGACGCTCGCCGATCTCGGCGCCGGCGACCCGGCCGCGCACCTCCGCCCGACCTCGGACCGGGTCCGCGAGAGCCTCTTCAACCTGCTGGCGCACGGGCCTTACGGCGATCCGCCGCCGCCCGAGGACCGCCGCGTCCTCGACCTCTTCGCCGGCACCGGCGCGCTCGGGCTCGAGGCCCTGTCCCGCGGCGCCGCCGCGGCCGCCTTCGTCGACAACGGCCCGGCGGCGCTCGCGCTCCTCCGCCGCAATCTCGCCCGCCTCGGCGTCGATGATATCGCCCGCGTCGTCTCACGCGACGCCACCCGCCTCGGCCGTAACCCCGGCCCGGCGTTCGACCTGATCTTCCTCGACCCGCCCTATGCCCGCCGCCTCGGCGAGCGCGCGCTCGCCTCCGCACTCGCCGGCGGCTGGGTGGCGCCGGGCGGGCTGATCGTCTGGGAGGAGGGGCGTCAACCACCAGCCGCCCCCCGGCTTGACCCTGCTCGACAGCCGCCGCTATGGGGAGACCATGATCGCGATCTTCCGCAGCAATGTGCCGCTGCCGGCCGTGGGCGAGCCATGAGCGAGGCCCGGCGCCTGCTCGGCCAGGTCTTCGGCTTCCCCGACTTCCGCCCCGGCCAGGAGGAGATCGTCTCCGCCGTCGAGGCCGGCCGCGACGTCCTCGCCATCATGCCGACCGGCGGCGGCAAGTCGCTCTGCTACCAGCTCCCGGCGCTGACCCGCCCCGGCGTCACCCTGGTCGTCTCGCCGCTGATCGCGCTGATGCGCGACCAGGTGCGCGCCCTGCGCGCCGCCGGCGTCGCCGCCGGGGCGCTCACCTCGCAGTCGAGCCCCGAGGAGTCCGAGGCGGTCTTCGCCGCCCTCGACGAGCGCCGGCTGAAGCTGCTCTACATGGCTCCCGAGCGGCTCGCCTCCGCCGGCACCGCGAGCCTCTTGAAGCGGATCGACCTCGCGCTCCTCGCCGTCGACGAGGCGCATTGCGTCAGCCAGTGGGGCCACGACTTCCGCCCCGACTACCTCCGGATCGGCGAGCTCCGCCGCGCCGCCGGCGGCGTCCAGACCGTGGCGCTGACCGCGACCGCCGACGCCGAGACCCGCGCCGAGATCACCGCCCGCCTCTTCGCCGGCCGCGCGCCGGAGACCTTCCTGCGCGGCTTCGACCGCCCGAACCTCGCGCTCGCCTTCGCGCCCAAGGACAACCCGCGCCGCCAGATCCTCGACTACGCCGGCGCCCGCCGCGGCCGCTCCGGCATCGTCTACTGCGCCAGCCGCGCCCGCACCGAGTCGCTGGCCGCGGCGCTCGGCGAGGCGCCGGCCATACCGCGCTCGCCTACCACGCCGGGATGCAGGCCGACGACCGCCGCCTCGCCGAGACCCGCTTCCAGCGCGAGGACGGGCTGATCGTCTGCGCCACGATCGCCTTCGGCATGGGCATCGACAAGCCCGACATCCGCTACGTCGCCCACGCCGACCTGCCGAAGTCGATCGAGGGCTACTACCAGGAGATCGGCCGCGCCGGCCGCGACGGCGCGCCCGCCGACACGCTGACGCTGTTCGGTCCCGACGACATCCGGCTGCGCCGCACCCAGATCGACGAGAGCCCTTCGCCGATGGAGCGCAAGGAGGCCGACCACAAGCGCCTCAACGCGCTCCTCGGCCTCGCCGAGGCCAAGCACTGCCGCCGCCAGACGCTGCTCGCCTACTTCGGCGAGACCCTCGCCGAGCCCTGCGGCAACTGCGACCTCTGCCGCGACCGCCCCGACGCTCTTCGACGCCACCGAGGCGGCGCGCAAGGCCTTCTCGGCGATCCTCAGGACCGGCGAGAGCTTCGGCGCCGAGCATCTGATCGCCATCCTGCGCGGCGAGCGCAGCGAGAAGGTGCTGCGCCGCGGCCACGAGCGGCTGCCGACCTTCGGCGTCGGCCAGGACCGCTCCAAGGCCGAGTGGCAGGCGATCTTCCGCCAGCTCCTCGGCCTCGACCTGGTCCGCCCCGACCCCAACCGCCACGGCGCGCTGCGGCTGACCGAGGCCGCGCGCCCGCTGCTGCGCGGCGAGGCGAGCCTCGAACTCCGCGCCGACAGCGTCCGCCACGCCGCCCGCGGCGCCTCCCGCTCCACGCCGCAGGCGCTGGTCGCCGAGGAGGACGAAGGGCTCCTCGCGCGCGCTGAAGGCCAAGCGCCGCGTGCTCGCCGACGCGCCAGGGCGTGCCCGCCTACGTGATCTTCCCCGATCGCACGCTGATCGAGATGGCGACCGCGCCGCCCGCAGAGCCTCGACGCGCTCGCCGGCATCACCGGCGTCGGCGCGGTCAAGCTCGAACGCTTCGGCGCCACCTTCCTCGAAGTCCTGACCGGTGAGGCTCCGCCGCCGGTCCATCCGGCCCGCCTGAAGCTCGCCGGCCAGCCCGGCGGCAGCCTCTTCGACCGCCTGCACGCTGCGCAGGTGGCGCTCGCCCGCGGCCCCGACGGCCTCGGCAAGCCGCTCAACTGCACCGCGATGACGCTCTCGAAGATCGCCGAGCTGCGGCCCGACAGCCTCGACGCGCTGGAGCAGATCGTCGGCATGGGCCCGCAGAAGACCGAACGCTTCGGCGCGGCCTTCATCGAGATCCTGCGCGACGAACCCTGATCTCCCGTCCGCGTCGCGGAGCCTCGACCCTTGCCCCGCCGCTTATTCGCCGTTATGCGAATGGCGGCGCGCAACCCGCGGGACCGGCCGATGAACTCCAACGATCCGCAGCTCCTGGTCTCGACCGACTGGCTGGCCGCGCACCTGAGCGCCCCGGACCTGCGCATCCTCGACGCCAGCTGGCACATGCCGGCCGCCGGGCGCGACGCCCGCGCCGAGTTCGAGGCGGCGCACATTCCCGGCGCGCGCTTCTTCGACATCGACGAGATCGCCGACGAGCAGTCGAGCCTGCCGCACATGGCGCCGCCGGTGGAGAAGTTCGTCTCGCGGATGCGGGCGATGGGCATCGGCGACGGCCACCGCGTCGTCGTCTACGACACCTTGGGCATGTTCAGCGCGCCGCGGGTCTGGTGGACCTTCCGGCTCTTCGGCAAGACCGACGTGGCGGTGCTCGACGGCGGGCTGCCGAAGTGGCGCGCCGAGGGCCGGCCGCTCGAATCCGGCCAGCCGATGCTGCGCGACCGCCACTTCACCGCCCGCCGCCACGCCGGGCTGGTGCGCGACGTCACCCAGGTCGCCGCCTCCGCCAAGCTCGGCGACGCCCAGATCATCGACGCCCGCGCCGCCGACCGCTTCCGCGGCGAGGCCCCCGAGCCGCGGCCGGGCCTGCGCTCCGGCCACATCCCGGGCTCGAAGAACGTGCCGCACGCCAGCCTGGTCAACCCGGACGGCACGATGAAGGACGCTGGCCGAGCTCCGCGCGCATCTTCGAGGCGGCCGGCGTCGACGTCGGCAAGCCCGCGATCACCACCTGCGGCTCCGGCATCTCCGCGGCGATCCTGGCGCTGGCGCTGGAGCGGCTCGGCAACCGCGACTGGTCGGTCTACGACGGCTCCTGGGCCGAGTGGGGCGCCTACCCGGATCTGAAGGTCGAACGCGGATGAAGCACCGCTCGGGCGAGCTCGTCGACGTCACGGTGACCTTCCTCGAGATGGACGGCGCGCCCGGCCTATCCGCGCCCGCACCTGCCGACCGGGCCGGCCTCGGCGCTGATCGGCGCCGAGCGGCCGCCGGCCTGGTACTTCCTCGCACCTCTACGACACCGTCGGCCGCGACTACGACTGGACCGACCGCCACGAGCAGCCGCGGGCCGAGCTCGAGGCCTTCCTGCACGACCCGGCGGTGACGCTCTACAGCTTCATGCGCGCCGGCTGGCCGCACGGCTTCTTCGTGCTCGACGGCCGCACGCCGGGGCGCTGCAACCTCGCCTACTTCGGCCTGGTGCCGGAGGCGATCGGCCGCGGCCTCGGCACCTTCCTGCTGCAGACCGCGGTGCACATGGCCTGGGACCGCCCGGGCACCGAGCGGCTGTCGGTCAACACCAACACGCTCGACCATCCGCGCGCGCTGCCGCTCTACCAGAAGGCCGGCTTCGTGCCGGCGCGCCGCGAGACGCGGCGCCGGGTGCTCAGCCGCGACCGCGACCTGATCGACGCCTGACGGGGAGGCCCCGCATGTTCGAGACGCTGAAGCCGACGCCGCCGGACAAGATCATCGAGCTGATGGGCCTCTACCAGGCCGACCCGCGCACCGACAAGCTCGACCTCGGCGTCGGCGTCTACAAGGACGCCGCCGGCCGCACCCCGGTGATGCGCGCGGTCAAGGCCGCCGAGGCGCGGCTGCTCGAGGAGCAGGAGACCAAGAGCCTACGTCGGCATCCTCGGCGATCTCGGAGTTCGTCGACGCGATGGCCGACCTCGCCCTCGGCGACGCGGTCCCGCGCGAGCGGCTCGCCGGCGCCCAGACCCCGGGCGGCACCGGCGCGATCCGCCAGCTCTGCGAGCTGATCCGCCGGGCCAGCCCCGGCGGCGACGGTCTGGCTCTCCGACCCGACCTGGCCGAACCACCCGGCGATCCTCGGCTACCTCGGCGATCCCGGCGCGCAGCTACCGCTACTTCGACGCCGCCACCCGCGGCGTCGACTTCGCCGGCATGATGGCCGACCTGACCGACGCTCAAGCCCGGCGACGTGCTGCTGCTGCACGGCTGCTGCCACAACCCGACCGGCGCCAACCTCGACCTCGACCAGTGGCGCGAGCTGACCGAGTTCGTGCTGGCCGAGCGGCGCCGTGCCGCTGATCGACCTCGCCTACCAGGGCTTCGGCGACGGGCTCGAGCCGGACGCCGCCGGCCTGCGCCACATGGCGGCGGCGGTGCCCGAGATGATGCTGGCCGCGAGCTGCTCGAAGAACTTCGGCCTCTACCGCGACCGGGTCGGCGCCGCCTTCGTGCTGGCGCCCGACAAGGCGACCGCCGAGCTCGCCCGCTCCAACCTCGGCTCGCTCAACCGGCTGAACTTCTCCTTCCCGCCCGACCATGGCGCCAAGGTGGTGGCGATGATCCTCGGCGACCCCGCGCTCAAGGCCGACTGGATGGCCGAGCTCGAGGCGATGCGCCTCGGCATGCTCGACCTGCGCCAGGGCCTCGCCGACGCGCTCCGCCGCGAGACCAACTCCGACCGCTTCGACTTCGTCGCCAAGCACCGCGGCATGTTCTCGCTGCTCGGCGCCAGCCCCGAGCAGGTCGCGGCGCTGCGCAAGGACTACGGCGTCTATCTCGTCGGCGACAGCCGGGTGAACGTCGCGGGCCTGCCCGCCGACGGCCTCGACAAGCTCGCGAGGGCGCTGGTCGCCGTCGGCGCCTGATGCCTTCCGTCCCCTGGATCGCCGCCGGGGACGTCGAGGACCGGCTCGACTGGCTGGCGATGGCCGAGGCGCTGGCCGCCGGCCACCGCGGCCCGCCGGCGCGGATCGCCGACCAGGTGGTGACCCGCGGCGCCGACACGCCTGCTCTGCCCGCGCCGCCTGGATCGACGGCCTCGGCGCCGCCGCCAAGGCGGTGACGGTCCTCCCCGGCAATCCCGCCCGCGGCCTGCCCTCGGTGCAGGGCGCGCTGCTCCTCTTCGACGACGCCACCGGCGCGCTCGTGGCGCTGATCGATTCCGCGCTGGTCACCCGCTGGAAGACCGCGGCCGATTTGCTGCTCGGCGCGCGGCTCCTCGCCCGGCCCGACGCGCGCCGCCTGCTCATCATCGGCGCCGGCGCGGTCGCCGCCTCGCTGATCGACGCCTACCGCGCCGGCTTCCCCGGCATCGCCATCAGCCTCTGGAGCCGCTCGCCCGCCTCGGCCGGAGCCCTCGCCGCACGGACCGCCACCGAGCTCGCCACCGACCTGCCGTCCGCGGTCGCGGCGGCGGACATCGTCGCCACCGCGACGACCTCCGCCACGCCGGTCCTTCACGGCGCCTGGCTCCGCCCCGGCCAGCACCTCGACCTGATCGGCGCCTACCGCGCCGACATGCGCGAGGCGGACGACGCCGCGCTCCGCCGCTGCCCGCATCTTCGTCGACAGCTTCGAGACCACGCTCGAGCACATCGGCGAGCTCCGCGACCCGCTCGCCCGCGGCGTCATCGCCCGCGCCGACGTGCTCGGCGATCTCGCCGACCTCGTCGCCGGCCGCGCCGGGCGCGAGAGGCCCCGCCGACATCACGCTTTTCAAGAACGGCGGCGGGGCGCATCTTGATCTCATTGCCGGGCGCGCGATCCTCGCCGCCTGGGCGGGGGACCATCCGTGAGCCTCGACACCGCCGCCCTGAGCGCGCGCTTCCGCGAAGTCGTCACCAGCGAAGCCGAGGTCCGCGCCGTCACCGGCCCGGCGCACCAGCGCGCCCTCGACAAGGTGGTGCGCGTCATCGACGACATGAGCCGCCGCTTCATCGCTGCCGCCCCCTTCGTCTTCATCGCCTCCGCGGCCGAGGACGGCACCGCCGACGTGTCGCCCAAGGGTGACCCGCCCGGCTTCGTCAAGGTGCTGGACGAGCGCACCCTCGCCATCCCCGACCGCCTCGGCAATCGCCGCTTCGACACCTTCCGCAACCTGCTGCGCAACCCGGCGATAGGCCTGATCTTCCTGGTCCCCGGCGTCGCCTACACGCTCCGGATCAGCGGCACCGCGATCATCGTCCGCGACGCCGACCTGCGCGAGGAGCTCGCCGTCAACCGCAAGGTCCCCGACCATGTGCTGGTGGTGGCGGTCAGCCGCGTGCTGTCGCACTGCCCGAAGTGCATGATCCGCTCCGGCCTCTGGAAGCCCGAGGACTGGCCCGACACCACCGACGTCCCGAGCTTCGCCGAGACGCTGATCGCCCACGGCGAGATCAGCGAGCCGGTCGAGGCGGTCGCCGCCTCGATCGAGGAGGGGAACCGCGAGCGGCTCTACTGAGGGCCGGAGGGTCAACCTGCCCGCGGAATGATCGCGCCGGGATGCCCGATCACCTCGGACGCCATCGCGTGCCCGGCGGCGAGGCAGGCGGGCTCCGGCTCGCCCCGCATCAGCGCCGCGAGATAGGCGCCGTTGAAGCTGTCTCCCGCCGCGGTGGTGTCCACCACCCGCTCCGCCGGGGGAAACGCCGGCAGCGCCGCGCAGGCGCCGAGCGGCAGCGGGCCTTCCGCGCCGCGCTTCAGCGCGCCGCGCGTCACCCCGGCCGCTGCGAGCCGGGCCAGCACCGCCGCCGCGCCGTCCTCGCCGAACAGCGCCACCTCGTCGTCGAGCGAGGGCAGGGCGATATCGGTCGCGGCCCACATCGCGCCGATCTCGCGCCGGGCGGTCGCAAGGTCCGGCCAGAGCCGCGGGCGATAGTTCGAATCGAACGCCACCCGCCCGCCGCTCGACCGATAGCCCGCGAGGAAGGCTGCGAGCGCGGCCCGCGCCGCCGGCGCCAGGATCGCCAGAGTGATCCCCGAGAGATAGATGAGATCGAAGCCGTCGAGCCGCTCCGGCGTCACCTCCGCCGGCGGCAGGAACAGCGTCCGCGCCGCCGAGCTGTCGCGCCAGTAGGTGAAGCTCCGCTCGCCCGCGGCGTCGAGGCTGATCGCATAGAGCCCCGGCACCCGGTCGGCCCGCCGCTCGATCAGCCCGGTGTCCAGCCCCTCGTCCTCGAAGAAGGCCAGCATCCGCGCCGACAGCGGATCGGTGCCGAGTGCCGTGACATAGGCGACGCCGGCCTCCGGCGCCGCGCGCTTGAGATAGACCGCGACGTTCAGCGTGTCGCCGGCGAAGCCGACCCGGCTGCCGGCGCCGTCCTCCCGCGGCAGCGTCAGCTCGACCATGCATTCGCCGATGCAGGCAATCCGCATTGCTTCCTCTCCCCGGTCCCGCCGCGAGACTATTCGACCATCACGTCCGCCGCGATGGTCGATCCCGACCGCCGCTCGCGGTAGAGCGTGAAGAGGCCGGTCGCGACCACGATCGCGCTGCCGGCCAGCATCGCGGCATCCGGCACCTCGCCGAAGACGACGAGCCCGTAGAACATCGCCCAGACCAGCAAGGTGTAGCGGAACGGCTGCACGAAGCCGATCTCGCCTTGCCGCATCGCCGTCACACCGCAGACATAGCCGACCAGGAGGCACACCGCCGCCGCGGCCAGAACCGCGAGGTCAGCGGCGGCGATCGGCTGCCAGTCCTCGAGCGGCCCGGCGAGCCCCGCGGCCAGCGTCAGCCCCACCGAGGTGATGAAGGTCACCGCCAGCGCCGGCACCGCGGGCGTCAGCCGGCGGGTGCTGAGATCGCGCAGCACGATGAAGCCGATCGAAGCGATCGCCGAGAGCGAAAAGACGTTGAAGCCCTCCGATCCCGGCCGGACGATGATCAGGACGCCGACGAAGCCGATCGCGATGGCGACGTAGCGGCGCCAGCCGACCCGCTCGCCGAGGAACAGCGCCGCCGCGAGCGTCACCGCCAGCGGCAGGCTCTGCAGGATGGCGCTGGCGTTGGCGATCGGCATGTGAAAGAGCGCGATCAGAAAGCAGACCGAGCCGCCGATCTCGCCGACGATGCGTTGCCCGATCAGCCGGGTGTCCCGCCGCCCCGGCCGGAAACCCAGCGCACCTTGGCGCCAGGCCAGCGCGCCGATCAACAGGCTCGCAATCACCCCGCGCACGAAGAGGCCCTGGCTGATCGACACCTCGCCGGCGAGGCTTTTCATGCAGGCGTCGTTGCTGGCGAAGCCGGCCATGCAGCCGACCATGAAGCCCGCGCCCCTGAGGTTCTCGGCGAGCGCCACCGATGCGCTCCCGCGGACGGCGCTGCCCACCTGCCCTGATCTCCCGAAAAACAAAAGCCCGGCGGCCCGATCGGGCGGCCGGGCGGAACGTGGCGCCCAGTGCCGGATCAGCGCACCAGCGCGATCGACCCCGCCGAGGTACGGCCGTCCCGGCCCGATTCGATCTCGTAGGTGATCTTCTGGCCGTCGGCGAGCCCGGTCAGCCCGGCCCGCTCCAGCGCCGATACATGCAGGAAGATGTCCTTGCCGCCCCCGTCGGGCTGGACGAAGCCGTAGCCCTTGGTGGAGTTGTACCATTTCACCGTTCCGGTCGCCATGCGTCGTCTCCTTGGCAACGCCCGCCCGCAGCATGCGGCGGCTCGGGTAGCGTCAAGCCGGGCTCGAAAGTCCGACCAGCCGGAGGACGAGCGGCTTATCCAGGCTAGTAACTCTACCGCGCGCCGCCATAAGCGGAATCGGCCGCAAAAACAAGCCGGTCGTCCGTCAGGAACCGGCGGCTCAACGCTCCGGCACCTCCGCTTCGGGGTCGCGCAGCCCGAGGACGTCGAGCATCGTATACTGCCCCGGCCCCTTGTCCTGCCCCCAGAGCGCCGCGCGGATCGCGCCGCGGGCGAAGAGCATCCGGTCGGTGGCGACATGCTTCAGCGCCACCCGCTCGCCCGGCCCGGCGAAGATGATCTCGTGCTCGCCGACCACGTCGCCGCCGCGCAGGCTGGCGAAGCCGATGGCACCCTCGGCCCGCGCCCCGGTGATGCCGTCGCGGCCGCGCTCGGCGGCGTCCGCGAGGTTGACCCGCCGCCCCGCCGCCGCCGCCTCGCCGAGCATCAGCGCCGTGCCCGACGGCGCGTCGACCTTGCCGCGGTGGTGCATCTCGACGATCTCGATGTCATAGTCGGGCCCGAGCACCGCCGCCACCCGCCGGGCGAGCACCGTCAGGAGGTTCACGCCGACGCTCATGTTGCCCGCCCGCACGATCACCGCGTGCCGCGCCGCCGCCGCCAGCCGCTCGAGCTCGGGCCGCTCCAGCCCGGTGGTGCCGATCACATGCACCAGCCGCGCCTGCGCCGCGAGCTCCGCATGCTGCATCGTCGCCTCCGGCGAGGTGAAGTCGAGCACCGCCTGGCTGCGGGCGAAGACCTCGAGCGGATCGTCCTCGACGATGACGCCCAGCGCCGGGCCGCCCATCGCCTCGCCGATGTCGCGCCCGACCCAGGGGTTGCCCGGCCGCTCGGTGGCGCCGCTCAGCCAGGCGCCCGGCGTCTCGGTGACGGCGCGCACCAGCATCCGGCCCATGCGGCCGCTGGCGCCGACCACCGCGATCCCGACCCCCTCCGCCATCGTCCCAGCCTCCGCCGCCGCCCTTGACTTCGCCCACCGGCGATAGGATGTGACCGGCATGGCAAAGACAAGACCCCTCACCGGCGGCACGCCCAGCCAGCGCCAGCTGCGCGTCGGCGAGGTGATCCGCCGCGCGCTCTCCGAGATCCTCGCCCGCGGCGACGTGCACGATCCCGAGCTGGCGCACGTCTCGGTCACCGTGGCCGAGGTCCGCGTCACCCCCGACCTGCGCCACGCCACCGCCTACGTGCTGCCGCTCGGCGGCGTCAACACCCCCGCAGGTGGTCAGGGCGCTCGGCCGCAACCGCGCCGAGCTCCGCCGCCTGGTCACCGACCGGATCGACCTCAAGTTCTCCCCCGAGCTCGGCTTCGAGGCCGACACCCGCTTCGACCAGATGGACCGCACCCGCGAGCTCCTGCGCTCGCCGCCGGTGCGCCGCGACCTCGAAGACTGACGCCCGCGATGTCCCGTCGTGCCCGCGGCCGCCCGGTGCATGGCTGGCTGATCGTCGACAAGCCGGCCGGCCCGACCTCGGCCGCCGTGGTCGCCAAGGCGAAATGGCTGCTCGACGCCGCCAAGGCCGGCCACGCCGGCACCCTCGATCCCGCCGCCACCGGCCTGCTCGCCATCGCCTTCGGCGAGGCGACCAAGACCGTCCCCTTCATCGCCGACGCCCGCAAGGCCTACCGCTTCACCGTCCGCTGGGGCGCCGCGACTTCGACCGACGACGCCGCAGGGCGCCGTCCTCGCCACCTCCGACGCCCGCCCGGACGCCGCCGCGATCGAGGCAGCACTCCCCGAGTTCACCGGCGCCATCCTGCAGGTCCCGCCGCAGATCTCCGCGGTCAAGGTCGACGGCGCCCGCGCCTACACGCTGGCCCGCGCCGGCGAGGTGCTCGATCTCGCGCCCCGCCCGCTCCTCGTCGAGCGGCTCGCGCTCATCGCCACCCCCGACCGCGACACCGCCGTCCTCGAGATGACCTGCGGCAAGGGCGGCTACGTCCGCAGCCTCGCCCGCGACCTCGGCGCGCGCCTCGGCTGCCTCGGCCACGTCGCCGAGCTCCGCCGGCTCTGGTCCGGCCCCTTCACCCTCGACCACGCCCTCGACTGGGCGACGCTCGAAGCCACCCCGCGCGGCAGCGCCCTCGAGTCCCGCCTGCTGCCGCTCGAAGCGGCGCTCGCCGGCCTGCCCGGCCTCGCCTGCCCAGCGCAGGCCGCGGAGCGGCTCCTCAACGGCAACGCCGTGCCGCTGCCCGATCCCGGCCTCGCGCCCGGCGCGCTGGCCTGGGCCAGCCACGACGGCAGGCCGCTGGCGCTCGGCGTCTGGCGCGGCGGCGCGCTGCACCCGTCGCGCGTCTTCCGGCTGGGCTGAGCCGCATGCGCAACCCGCTCGCCCGCATCGAGCCGCTGACCCTGGTGGTGCTGCTGCTCGTCGCCGCCTGCCTCTGGGCCTTCGTCGGCCTCGCCGACGAGGTGGTCGAAGGCGAGACCCACGGCTTCGACACCCGGCTCCTGCTCGCGCTGCGCAACCCCGCCGACCCCGCCGACCCGCTCGGCCCCGGCTGGATCGAGGAGCTCGGCCGCGACGTCACCGCACTCGGCAGCTTCGTCATCCTCACCGACGATCACGCTCGTCGGTCGCGGGCTTTCTCTGGCTGCAAGGCAATCGCCGCTCGATGTGGCTGATGCTGTTCGCGATCGGCGGCGGCCAGTTGCTCTCCTCGCTCGCCAAGCACGGCTTCGAGCGGCCGCGCCCCGATCTGGTGCCGCACGGCACGCTGGTCTACACCACGAGCTTCCCGTCCGGCCACTCGATGATGGCCGCGGTCACCTACCTCACGCTTGCGACCCTGGTCGCCCGCGTGCAGCCGACCCGTGCGCTCAAGGTCTACGTCCTCACCCTCGCGGCCCTCGTCACCGTCGCGGTCGGCGTCAGCCGGGTCTATCTCGGCGTCCACTGGCCTACCGACGTCCTCGCCGGCTGGACCGCCGGCGCCGCCTGGGCGCTCGGCTGCTGGCTGGTCGCCACCTGGCTCGAGAGCCGCGGCGCGGTGGAGCCCGAGCGCTGACCGCTCAGAGCGGCATCGCGAAACCCGCGCCCGACGCCTCCGTCCGCCTCGGCCGCAGGCTCGTCGCGGCGATCAGCGCCGACCCGGCCCGGCCGAGCCCGAGTCGGCGCAGATAGCCGCTCGACCCGTCGCGGGTCTCGTAATGCACCTGGAGCGACCCGCCGCCGGTCGCCGCGTCGCGAAAGGCCGCGAAAGCCGCCGCCGGCAGCCAGCCGACCAGCGACACCCCGTCCGGACCGCAAGCGGTCAGATAGCCGACGGCCGTCGCGGGTCGCGGCCTGCCGAAGACGAACCGGGCCCGGTTCCGCCCGCCCTCGGCAGCGGGGCCTTCGACCTCCAGGGTCGGCCGCTCGCAGACCCTGCCGGCCCGGCGCTCGCGGCTGACGCCGGTGGTTGCGGTCTCGATGCTGAAAATGGGCATGATGCAGGCTCCTTTCCCAATGTCTGTCGCGCTTACCTTGTTTACGGCGGCGCCAGGGGCAGAGTTTCACTCGCGCCGTCAAACCCGCGTGACGCCTGCGTGACGCGCGCCCGCGCCGCCGATACGCTCGGCCCGCCGGGATGAGACGGGAAACTGACGATGGCTGCGACCGGGCTGCTCTACCTCGAGGACCTCGCGCCGGGACGTCGCTTCGTCGGCGACGGCCGCGAGATCACCGCCGCCGCCATCAAGGCCTTCGCCGCCGCCTTCGATCCCCAGCCGTTCCACCTCGACGAGGCCGCCGCCGAGGCCGGCTTCTTCGCCGGTCTCGCCGCCAGCGGCTGGCACACCGCGGCCTTCACCATGCGGCTTCTGGTCGATACCGTCCCGATCGCCGGCGGCCTGATCGGCGCCGGCGGCGCGCTCGCCTGGCCGCGGCCGACCCGCCCCGGCGACGTGCTGCATGTCGAATGCATGGTCGAGGCGGTGACCCCGTCGCGCTCGCGCCCCGATCGCGGCTCGATCATGCTCCGCATCGAGACGGTCAACCAGCGCGGCGAGCCGGTGCAGATCCTCACCGCCCGGATGGTGGTGCCGCGCCGGCCTTGAGCCCGCGACGTTCCGGGCTTTTCTTTCGTTGCGAAAGCCAGTATAGCGGCCGCGCTGGCGGAGACCGTTTTCGGCTTCCGCCGCCCGCCTTTTCCCGACCCCGCTGGACGACATCCCGGCCGCGGCCGCCGAGAGGACCGGTCAACCGTAACCTTGCAAGAAGGATACCCCCGATGTCGATCACGCCCGACGTGAAGGAAGCGCTGATCAAGGACTACGCGACCAAGGCCGGCGACACCGGCTCGCCCGAGGTCCAGGTCGCGATCCTGACCAGCCGCATCAACACCCTGACCGAGCACTTCAAGACCCACGGCAAGGACAACCACTCCCGCCGCGGCCTGCTCAAGATGGTCTCGCAGCGCCGCAAGCTGCTCGACTACGTCAAGAGCAAGGACGAGGCCCGCTATCAGTCGCTGATCGGCCGCCTCGGCATCCGCCGCTGACCACCGGACCGGGCGCGCCCTCGGGCGCGCCCGGTCGCTCTGGCGCCGGGCGGTGCGCCGGGATACTCCCAAGATCCGCCGACTGTCCGCCGGGCCCCTCCGACCCCGAGGGATCGCCCCGACATATGCAAGCAACGGGGTCCGCGGGCAGCGCCCGCGTTGCACGGCGCCGGGCCAGGGGGTCCGCCCGCCGATGACGTAAGGAAGAGATATGTTCAACATCGTCAGGAAATCGATCGAGTGGGGCCATGACACGCTCACGCTCGAAACCGGGCAAGATCGCCCGCCAGGCCGACGCCGCCGTCGTCGCCACCTACGGCGAGACCAGCGTGCTCGCCACCGTCGTCTACGAGAAGAAGCCGAAGGCCGGCTACGACTTCTTCCCGCTGACCGTCCACTACCAGGAGAAGACCTACGCCGCCGGCAAGATCCCCGGCGGCTTCTTCAAGCGCGAGGCGCGGCCCTCCGAGAAGGAGGTGCTGACCTCGCGGCTGATCGACCGCCCGATCCGCCCGCTCTTCGTCGAGGGCTTCAAGAACGAGACCCAGGTCATCGTCACCGTCCTCTCCTACGACATGGAGAACGACCCCGACATCGTCGGCATGATCGCCGCCTCCGCCGCGCTGACCCTGTCCGGCGCGCCGTTCCTCGGCCCGATCGGCGCCGCGCGCGTCGGCTTCGTCGACGGCGCCTACGTGCTGAACCCGGCCGTCGACGACATGGAGAAGCTGCGCGAGCAACCCCGAGCAGCGGCTCGACCTGATCGTCGCCGGCACCAAGGACGCGGTGATGATGGTCGAGTCCGAGGCCTACGAGCTCTCCGAGGCCGAGATGCTCGGCGCGGTCAAGTTCGGCCACGAGCAGATGCAGCCGGTGATCGACCTGATCATCGACATGGCCGAGGAAGCCGCCAAGGAGCCCTTCGCCTTCGCCGCGCCCGACTACGCCGCGCTCTACGCGCAGGTGAAGGCCGCCGGCGGCGAGGCGCCATGCGCGCCGCCTTCGCCATCCGCGACAAGCTGGAGCGCCAGGACGCCGTCGCCGCCGCCAAGGACACCATCCAGGCGGCGCTGACCGAGGAGGAGCTCGCCGACCCGAACCTCGACGCCGTGCATCAAGAAGCTCGAGTCCGACGTGGTGCGCTGGGACATCCTCGACCACGGCCGCCGCATCGACGGCCGCGACCTCGTCACCGTCCGCCCGATCGTCGCCGAGGTCGGCATCCTGCCGCGCACCCACGGCTCGGCGCTCTTCACCCGCGGCGAGACCCAGGCGCTGGTCGTCACCACCCTCGGCACCGGCGACGACGAGCAGCTGATCGACGCGCTGCACGGCAGCTACCGCACCGAACTTCCTGCTGCACTACAACTTCCCGCCCTACTCGGTCGGCGAGGCCGGCCGCATGGGCTCGCCCGGGCCGCCGCGAGATCGGCCACGGCAAGCTCGCCTGGCGCGCGCTGCAGGCGGTGCTGCCGGCGGCGACCGACTTCCCCTACACCATCCGCGTCGTCTCGGAGATCACCGAGTCGAACGGCTCCTCGTCGATGGCGACGGTCTGCGGCGGCGTCGCTGTCGATGATGGACGCCGGCGTGCCGCTGAAGGCGCCGGTCGCCGGCGTCGCCATGGGCCTGATCCTCGAGGGCGAGAAGTTCGCGGTCCTGACCGACATCCTCGGCGACGAGGACCACCTCGGCGACATGGACTTCAAGGTCGCCGGCACCGCGAACGGCATCACCTCGCTGCAGATGGACATCAAGGTCGCCGGCATCACCCCGGCGATCATGGAGCAGGCGCTCGCCCAGGCGAAGGACGGCCGGATGCACATCCTCGGCGAGATGGCGCAACGCGCTGACCGCCGGCCGCTCGCGAGTTCTCCGCCCACGCCCCGCGCATCGAGACCATGCAGATCGCGGTCGACAAGATCCGCGAGGTCATCGGCTCGGGCGGCAAGGTGATCCGCTCCATCGTCGAGGAGTCCGGCGCCAAGGTCGACATCAACGACGACGGCACCATCAAGATCGCCTCGGCCAACGCCGCCGCGATCGAGAAGGCCCGCGAGCTGATCGGCGCCATCGTCGACGAGCCGGAGATCGGCCGGATCTACACCGGCCAGCGTGGTGAAGATCATGGACTTCGGCGCCTTCGTGAACTTCTTCGGCAAGCGCGACGGCCTCGTCCACGTCAGCCAGCTCTCCAACGAGCGGGTCGGCCACCCGAAGGACATCCTGCAGGAAGGCCAGGCGGTGAAGGTCAAGCTCATGGGCTTCGACGAGCGCGGCAAGGTCCGCCTGTCGATGAAGGCCGTCGACCAGGAGACCGGCAAGGAGAACGTCGGCGAGACCGCCACCGCCGAGTAGGCCGGCTCAAACCGCAACCGGGAAAGGGCGCCGCATCCGGCGCCCTTTCGCCTTTCAGGGCTCCTCGCCGTCGTAATACTCGACGCTGGTCCCCGCGCGAAACAACTTGCGCATCGCCCCCGGCAGGTCCGACACGATCGAAACCTTCCCCGAATCCGGATACTCGCAGGCATCGAGATCCGCCCGGTTCGACACCGCCAGGTAGCGCATCGTCTCGTGGCCGGTGTTGATGATCTGATGCGCCACCTCGGCGCCGCCGGTCGGGCAGGCGATCACGTCCCCCGGCCGCAGCGGATAGCGCTCGGCTCCGAACCTGAGCTCCCCCGATCCCTCGAGGATGAAGAACATCTCCTCCTCGCCATAGTGGCTGTGGAACGGGCATTGCACCTTGCCCGGCGGCAGCACCGTCAGATTGTACCCGAGCTTGCGCGCGCCGATCCCGTCGCTGAACCGCGCGCGCTGCGAGGTGTAGCGGCCGTTCTCCTCGATATCGTCGAACTCCACCGCGTCGAGATTGATCACCGGCCTCACCACGAGCGGACCCTCCTCCTCTTTTCCTCGCGCCAGACTAGGACCCATCCCACCGCAGGCAAGCCTCGGCGCTGCCGCCGATTGACGCCGCCGCCGGCCTCGGCGCAGCATCGCCCCGTGGCCCAGCACCGCTTCGACCCGCCGATCCCCTTCCGCGACCCCGAGACCCGCGGCTGCTTCAAGCGCGTCGCCGACCGGCTGCGGATCGCGCTCAACGCCCGCCTCGACGCCCGCGTGCCGCCGATCCCCGACAGCGCCGGCTTCGCCTTCGTGCTCGGCTGCGGCCACTCCGGCACCACGCTGATCGCCTCGCGGCTCGGCAACCATCCGGCCATCGCGCTGATCCCCGAGGAGACCAATCTCTTCGAGCCGCGCCGCCCGCTCGCCCGTGCCCGCCGCGATTTCCTTGCCGCCCGCGCCGCGGCGCAGGCCGCCGGCCGGAGCCTCCTGCTTGAGAAGACCCCCAAGCACGTCCGCGTCACCGGCCGCCTCCGCCGCCTCCTGCCCGAGGCGCGGCTGATCGTGGTGGTGCGCAATCCGCTCGACACCGTCCTGTCGCTGCGCAAGCGCGGCGGCACCCTCGGCGAGGCGATCGACCGCTGGTGCCTCGACAATGCCGCGGCGCTGCGCCTCGCCGGCGACCCGCGCGCCCGCACCTTCCACTACGAGGAGGTCACAGCCGACCCCGAGCCCGCCTTCCGCGCTATGATCGGCTTCCTCGGCCTGCCCTGGGACCCCGCCGTCCTCGGCGCCGGCACCGCCTACGGCGCCGTCGCGCAGAAGACCGCGAACATGCGCCTCCGCGCCGAACAGGTCAGCCAGCCGATCACCGCCAACTCCGGCAAATGGCGCGAAGGTCTCACCCCCGCGGAGATTGCCGCGGTCCGCACCCGCACCACCGAGCTCTACGCCCGCTTCGGCCGCACGCTGCCAGACTGATCCGCCGTCGCGCCTGCCCAACGGCAGGCCCGTGAGACGGTCCGCCCCACTACCCCCCGACCGGCTCCGCCGCCCCCGGCCTCACCCCGTTCGGCGTCCAGCGCACCCGGTTCTTTCGCACTTCGCGGATCCGTTCCTTGTGCCGCCGGATCTGCTCCGGGTCGCTGTAGCCGCGCGGATGGTCGAGATGCACCAAGGGCGCGGTATAGCGCAGATGCTGGCCGCGCACCCCGGCGTTCTCCAGCCGCACCCCGAACTCCTTGTCGCCGCCGCCGTACTTGATCGTCTCGTCGAAGCCGTTGACCTTCAGCGCGTCCGCCCGGAAGAGCGACGCGTTGGCCCCGCAGAGCGCCCGCTGCACCGGCGTCGCCCGATCGAGGCAGGCCATCACCGGCTGCGGGAACGGCATCGTCTTCAGCCAGGTCCCGAGCCGGTCGATCGCCCCGTGCGTCCGGAGCCAGCCGCGGTCGAAGACCACCCCCGCGGCCACCATCTCCGGCGTCACGCCCGCCGTCGTCGCCGCGTCGAGCCGGATCAGGCTGCCGGTCGAGAACCGCCCTCGCCGCGCCAGCTCCAGATGCCGCGCGATGAACCAGGGCGCGATCAGCACGTCGCCGTCGATGAAGATCAGGAACTCCGCCTCGGAGCTGGCGATCGCTTTGTTGAGGATCGCCGCCTTCTCGAATCCGCGGTCCTCATGCCAGACATGGCGGACCTTAAGCTCGGGGTGCGCCACCGCGAAGGCGTCGATCGCCGCCTTGGTCTCCGGCCCCGAGCCGTCGTCGGCGATGCAGATCGAATCCGGCAGCACCGTCTGCGCCGCCACCGAGGTCAGGCACAGCGTCAGCGCCCGCGGGCTCTCATAGGTCGAGACGATCAGCTCGGTGCGCATGGCTCCCACCCGATCCGCGCCAGATAGTCGAGCGCCGCGCGGTCTTCAATCTCGTCCGCCTCGATGTTGGCGACGGTGCGGCGCACCTTGCGGGCGTATTCCGGCGACTTCGCCACCAGGTTCGGCCCCCGGCCGATCTTGGCGGCCAGCTCCGCCTCCGACCGGGTGTAATAATGGTTGAGCTGCAGATGCGCCGCCGAATAGAACCCCGGCCGCGCCCGCTCCTTCTCCTCCGCCAGCACGCCCGCGTCGTTGCAGCTCCGCGCGGACCCATCGGTCTCCATCGAATGCACCCTGACCGCGGTGACATGGCAGGGATCGACCAGCACCTTGAATGCGCGGACCCCGCGCACGTCGCTCATCGGATCGCGCGCCCGCCGCAGGTAGTTGCGCAACACCCCGCCCGCCGGCGCCTCGGGGTGCCCCGAGCGCCCGAACATATGCCACGGCAGCGACAGGTTCCGCGCCTCCCCGAGGTGCGCCAGGGCCTCGGGGATGCTCGCCGCCTGCTTCGGCACCAGGAACTCGTCGGCGTCGATGAAGGCCATCCAGCGGAACGCCCCGCCGAAATTCGACGCCGCATGGGCATAGGCCAGCACCTGGTTGTGGATCTCGCGCCCGAGCCAGGCGTCGGTGAAGACCTGCCGCCACGGCACGACGGTGCGCGCCGCTTCCGGCAGCACCTCGCGCAGGATCGGCAGCGTGCCGTCGCTGCTGCCGTTGTCGTAGATCAGGAACCGCCGCACCCCGGCTCGGAGGTGGAACTCGGCCCATTCGCCGATATGCCGCGCCTCGTTCTTGACGATCAGCGCCACCGCCACCCCTTCGCGCCCGGGCTCGGGCTGCGGCGGAACGATGCCGATCTTGCTGATCTTGCCGAGCGCCGGCAGCTTCCAGAACATCCCGGGAATCTCGCACGCCCGCCGCCGGCAGGCCAGAGCCATCCCCCCGGGCGTCAAGTGGCGCGAAAGTCCTTGCGTGGCCGTCCCTGAGTCGCTTCAATTCCCGCGCCTCCGCCTGCCGAGCCTCGATGCGCGCCTTTCCTCCCGAGCCTGCCGTTTGTTAGCGCCGCGCACCCACGAGGCCGGCGTGCTCCTGGTCGGCGCGGCGCTTCCCGATCCGCCGTTCGAGTTCCCCGAGGCCGCGGCTCCGGCCGGGTTCGACATCGAATGGATGCAGGCGATCTCGCGCGCGATCGGTCTCCGGTGGCGGCTGGTCCGCTTCACCGGCGACGACTTCAACCGCATCTTCGACGGCCTCGCCGCCGGCACCTCGGATTGCGTCGCCTCCGGCACCACGGTGACGCCGGAACGCGAGCGGGTGGCGAGCTTCTGCACCCCCTATCTCACCTCCGGCCAGTCGCTCGCCTGCAACGTCTCCCGCACCCCGGAGCTGCGCTCGACGGCGGATCTGCGCGGCATGGTGCTCGGCGTCCAGGAGGGCAACACCTCGCAGCCGGTCGCCGAGCGCCTGCGCGCCGAAGGCGAGGTCGAGGACGTACGCCTCTACCCCTACCACGCGATCGGCGCCATGCTCGACGATCTCGAAGCCGGGCGAATCGACGCGGTGATGAAGCTGGCGCCGGTGCTCGCCTGGCTCACCCGCGACCGGCCGGCGCTGAAGATCGTGCGGAGAGTCCGTCGACTTTTGCGGGGTTTTAGACACCATTACAACGGTGTATGATTCCGCATCTCCGCTTTAACGCCCTTTGGTGCCCCTTGTCGAGCATTAATAGGGGACCGGAAGGAATCGTGATATGCCGCGTCAATCGGTGACTCCGCTGACTGCCGCCGAGGTCGCAAAGATCAGCAAGCCCGGTTTTACCGGAGTCGGCGGCGTCAGCGGCTTGGTTCTCAAAGTCCAGAAGTCCGGTTCTCGCTCGTGGGCTTTGCGCCTGACTTTTGGCGGACGCCGGCAGGATGTCGGATTAGGCTCATATCCGAGCGTCACCCTCGCGATGGCCAGGGAGCGCGCTCAGGCAGATCCTGCGACGAGCGCTGGGCTGGCAGAGACGTCCTAGCTGAGCGTAAGGCTGCGCGCGCGGCCGTAGCGGCCGGGAAGGCATCCGCCGCGAGCCCGTCTTTCGATGAGGTCGCGCGGCAGTTTGCCGTCGCGCGGCTTGGGCATCTGGATTTCAAAAACAGGCGGCTGTGGCACCGGACGATTGAAGCCTATGCCTCGCCGGTTGCCGGCTCGAAGGCTATCGGCGAAGTCTCGGCTTCCGACGTGCTGCGAATTCTCGGGCCGCTCTGGCAGACGAAGACCACAACCGCATCCCGGTTGCGCGGTTCGCTGGAGGCCATTCTCGACTTCGCGAGCGCGATGGGCTGGAGGTCGACTGCGAACCCAGCAAAATGGCGCGGCAGCCTAGCAAGCCTTGTTGCCCAGCCCGGCCCGGACCTACCGGTCGAGGCACTTCCCCGCGCTGGCCTACCACCGGCGCTCCGAGCTTCATCTCGCAGCTGCGCGGCGAGCAAGGAATCGCGGTGGCGGCGCTGGAATATCTAATTCTGACCGCGGCTCGGGCCGGTGAGGTCCGCGGTGCAACTTGGGATGAGATAGAATCTCGACACCGCAACCTGGACAATCTCCAGGCGACAAAATGAAGGGTCGGGCGCCTGCATCGGGTTCCACTGTCGCGGCCGGCTCTGGCGATTCTCGAGCGCGCTCCGCGGTTTGCGGCATCGCCCCTGGTCTTCCCAGGCTACCGGCGGCGTCATGAACGGCTCATCGTTGGCTGCCCTCGTGAAGCGGATAGAACCCGGAATTACAGTTCACGGTTTTAGAAGTACATTTCGGGATTGGGTTTCGGAGACGGACACAATATCCGAATGAACTCGCCGAACTTGCGCTGGAGCATGTAGTTAAAGGCGTCGAAGGTTCTTATCGACGCATGGATCAACTCGATAAGCGCCGGGCGATGATGGCCGATTGGGCCGCCTTCCTCGAAGGTTAAGTATAACGACTCTATAAACTGCCACGCGTTCCTATAGATTGCAACGCGTGGCGACAGATGCCAAATTCACCCTGAAATAAGGCCGCCACCGAAGCGGCGGCGAAGCGGCCGGCTGCCAGCGCAGGGGGGAAGCCCAATGGCGCGCTCGCTTGGGCAATAGGCGGAACCTCGCCGCTGCAGGCCGACGACGACCTGGGAGTGCTGGCGGCGCTGAACTCTATCCCTAACCCGGATTTGGGCTGGGAGGAATGGAACAGGATCGGCATGGCAGTTTGGGCAGCGACAGCCGGCAGCGACGCCGGTGGAGTTGCCTTCCATGCGTGGTCGGCGCGATCGAGCAAGTACGACCAGCAGGCGACCGAGGCCCGCTGGAAGCACTATTCGAGCAGCCCGCCTAGCAAGATCGGGGCGGGAACGCTGTTCTACATGGCGAGCGAAGCCAGACGGGGAGGGGGCGAGCAGACCGCCGACGGCGCGGCTCCGGTCGATCTCTGGGGCGTCTTCCCCGCGCCGGAATTGCCGATGGGACTGCTGCCGCCGATTCTAGAGCGGTGGGCGATAAGCCAAGGTGAGACGATGGGCTGCGATCCGGGCGGCCTTGCGGTGTCCGCCCTCGCGGTGTGCGCCGCTGCCATCCCCGACAGCATCGGGCTGAAGGTGAAGAAGTTCGACGACTGGACCGAGAGCGCGCGGTTGTGGGTTGCGCTGGTCGGCGACCCCTCCGCGAAGAAAACCCCGATCCTCTCCGCGGCTGCAGCGCCGATCATGCGAATGGATGCGCAGCTGGTGCGCGAGTACACCGCCGCGCGGGCTGAATTCGCAGCGCTGCCGAAGGACGAGCAGACTGATCCGCCGAAGCGCGTCCGACTGCGCATCGACGATGCGACAATCGAGGCGATCCAAGATATCCTGCTGGACAACTCCGAGGGACTGCTCTGCTTGCAGGATGAGCTTTCGGGCTGGATCGGGGGAATAGACAAATACGGCGGGAATCGTGGCGGTCAGAAAGACCGCGGTTTCTTTCTGCGGACATACAACGGCGGCGAGTATCCAGTTGACCGTATCACCCGCCGCTCGGGCCTGATCGAGAACGCCTCGCTCAGCCTCCTGGGCGGGATCCAGCCCGCCATGATCCGCACCCTGGCCGCCGAAGGTGTGGACGATGGCCTACTGCAGCGGATGCTGTTCGTCCTGCTCAAGCGCGCATCCAAAGGCAAGGATGAGCCAGCGTCGCCTGTGGCCCGCGAATACCGCGAAATGGTCGAGGCGCTGAACAAGCTTCGCCCCGAGCCGCCGAGCGTGTTCCTGCACTACGAGCCGACGTGGCTGCGTTTTGAACAGGGCGCACAGGCTATCCGCGAGGATCTGGAACAGCGCCACATCGACCTGATGAGCCTCGAAACCGTCAACAAGAAGTTGGCGGCGCACATCGGCAAATACGATGGCCTGTTTGCCCGGCTCTGCCTCGTCTGGCACGCGGTCGAGAACTACCACATCAACCCGTTGCCGCCGACGATCGCGGAGAGCACGGCACAGCGCGTCCGCGATTTCCTTCACGGATACCTGCTGCCGCACGCGTTCGCCTTCTACGCCGGCGTGCTGGGGCTGTCGGACGACCACGACCGCTTGACCGCGGTGGCGGGCTTTATTCTCGCCCACAAGCTTGAGAAGGCCACCGTTCGCGACGTCCAGCGTGGCGATCGCACCATGCGTGGTCTGAAGCGTCACGAGACCGATCGCATCTTCCAGCAGCTGGAGGCGCTGGGCTGGCTGAAGGAGACGCCGGGCGCGCGCGCGACCGACCCATCGTGGTGGCTCGTCAATCCGGCCGTCCACAGCCTCTATGCGGCGCGGGGTAAGGACGAGGCCGAGCGGCGTAGCAGAACACACGCGGAGATAGTTGCCATGCTGAAGAAAGCAACCCCCGGATGATCCGTGTCACCATTGTCCCTTCCGTACGTGGGGTAGGATACCAAAATTCATCTTTTCTACTCTTACGCCTTCCGCGCGCACGGAAGGGACACTGGTGACACCCCCGCGTTGGCCAATCAACCGGGGCGCGGCCCAGCCCCCTTAAAGGAGATTCCCCGATGACAACTCGAACCGATCCGGCGCCTGAACCCTATGGCGCTTACGTCTGCGCCGACGGCAGGCAGGTTCTCTACGACCGGCACTACAAGCCGATCTGGCAGCGTCGGCCCGGCCAGCCTGCGACGGTGGCAGATTCAGAGGAGTGGGTGAAGTGGGATAGCCAGGGGTGGTTCTACAGCGATAGCGACTGCCACAAGAAGGCGACGCTCAGGCGGCTCCAGACGGTGATGCGTCTTTTCAGGACGGGTGAGCCACTGCCGTACAAGCTCTTCACCCATGTGGCGCAACGGGACGAGTTCCCCGTCAGCGTCGAAGTCTGGGACACGTACAACGCAGCGAGGGCCGCCGCGAAGTGAACCACCTCCGCCAGCGCCCCGACGCCCTCCCCACCGCGCCCGACAACGGCGCGCTGGCGGCGGCGCTGGCGGCGCTGGCGGAGGTGACGGCCTTGTCGAGGCGCAGGGGCGCCGGCAGGCCCGGCTAGAGGCCGAGGTCGAGCGGCAGGGCGCGGAGACGCCCCCTAGCGGCGCTCCCCCCGCCTCTGCGGCGGACCCGGTCGAGGCCGAGGTCGAGAGGCTCAAGGCGGAGGCCGCCGATATCGGGCTCGTGATCCTGCCGGGCGGGTTCGTGACCCGGCAGACAGCCGCGAGCCTTCTGGGCGTCGCCGTTTCGACGATGGCAAACTGGGCGAACCTGCATCAGGAGCCCATGGGCGTGAAGCGCGGCAAGCACCGTGGGTACAGTCTCGAAGAACTGGCGGAGTATCGGCTGCCGGAGGGCTGATATCTGCTAAAAAAAGTGCGGACGTTTACCGACGTTTACCGACGCTGCCTTTCTAGACGCTCCGACATCGGCGATACTGATCTCCAGTTTTACTCGAGAGATATCCGATAATGGCCCCCACGACCCGAAACCGCGGCGCTGATTTTGTGAGGAGCGGAATTGCGCTGGCATTGGCCGGCGGCAACCGCGAGCAGGCAATCCGCGTCGCTGAAACCCGCTGGGGCGGCGACGCGATGGCAGCCCGCATTGTCGGCCGCGCGGCGGTTCCGGCTGCGGCAGTCGGTGGCGTCTGGGCCGGTCAACTGGCCGAGGCCGCCGGCGAAGGCAGGGAGTTCTACTCCAGCGTATCGGAAGCCAGCGTTTTCTTGCGCCTGCCGGGCGTCAGGAGGCTGCCTGCGGGCGTTAAGGCAGTCGCGACGGTCTCCGGAACCTCCGCGGAATGGAGGGGCCAGGGGACGGCTTATCCCGTCTCCAGCGCGGTGTTTGACGTCAGGGCGATTAACCTTCTCGACCTGGGAAGTCCTCGCCGTTGTCACGAAGGAATTGCTCGAGAGCGGCGACGCCCTTGCAGAAGGCGTGATCCGCAACGACCTCGTCCTCGCCGTTGCCAACGCGATTGACGCGAAGGCATTCAGCACCGCCGCGGCCGTCAGCGGAGTCTCACCGGCAGGCTTGTTGAATGGCGTAAGCTCCAGCGGAACGGACATCGCCGACCTCGCCGAAGCGATCGCCGACTTCCCAGGTGATCTGTCGAAGGCCGTGTTTGTCCTCCACCCGGCGACGGCGGCGGCAATTGCCGGCTTCGATCACCGCGACCTCGGGATCGCCGGCGGAGAACTGCTCGGGGCCCCGGCATTCACCAGCCGCCACGTTGCACGCGGCAAGCTTGCCGTCATCGACCCGGCAGGACTGGCGTTGGTTGAAGGCGGCACCTCGATTGAAACTTCGCAGCATGCCGCGATCCAGATGGAGTCGGCCCCGACAAATACCTCCATCGGCTCCAACCCTACCGAGACCACGCTGGTCTCGATGTTCCAGACGAACAGCCGCGCGATCCTCGTGACGCAGCAAGTAAACTGGGAGGTCGTCAGGGCCGGCGCAGTTGCACTTCTCGATATTACGACGGTTTCGTGACATGGGATTACTCGGCATCTTCAGGCGAAAGCCGCCACCCGCGCCGGTGACGAAGCTGATGCAGCCGATCGACGGTGGCAGAACCCAGACGTGGCAGTCGATTATCAGGGAGAGCTTCCCGGGCAGTTGGCAGCGCAACATAACGCTTGAATTACCTAGCGTTTCGCAATTCGCGCCAGTCTACAGCTGCACAACCTTAATCGTGTCCGACATCGCAAAGATGCGCATCCGTCTTGTTCAGATGGATCGCAATGGGATCTGGCAGGAGATCGAGAACCCGGCTTATTCTCCGGTGCTCAGGAAGCCTAATCACTATCAAACTCGCATTGAGTTCATTCAGCATTGGGTGCTGAGCAAGCTGAATTACGGCAATGCCTACATCCTCAAGGAACGAGATCTCTCGCGGCATTGTCACGGCAATGTACGTGCTCAATCCGCAGTGGATCCGCATCCTCGTTGCAGAGCGTGGCGACGTTTATTACCAAGTCCAGAGGGACGACCTCGCCGGTCAGCACAAGGACCCAGTAAACATTCCGGCTCGGGATATTATCCACGACAAGATGAATACGCTGTTTCATCCGCTCGTGGGGATATCGCCGATCTATGCATGCGGGCTGTCGGCGGTTCAGGGGCTTCAGATCCAGCACAACTCCGCGGGCTTCTTTGCCAATGGCGCACGACCGAGCGGTATTCTTACGGCGCCGGACGAGATCGACGATGCAACCGCGGAACGACTCAAGGTTTACTTGGCCGAGAACTTCTCGCGGCCAGAACGCCGGCAAGATCGCAGTTATGGGCGACGGGCTGAAGTATGAGCCCATGATGATGACGTCGGTTGATGCTCAAATGATCGAGCAACTGAAGATGACGTCCGAGCAAGTCTGCAGCGTCTTCCATGTTCCGGCCCACATGGTTGGCCTGGGTGAGCGCGAGACTGCCAACAACGTCGAGAACCGGCTGCAGATGTACTACTCGCAGTGCCTGCAGATCCACGTCGAGGCGATCGAGTTGCTACTCGACGAGGGCCTCGGACTTGCGCCGGCGACGGACGCATCCCGGCCGATGGGCACTGAGTTCGATCTCGACGCGCTGCTAAGGATGGATTTCGCCAGTCTGGTTAAAGCCCAGGTCGAGGCAGTCGGCGGCGGCTTGATGACACCTAATGAAGGCCGACGTCGTCTCGGACTGCCGCCGATTGCCGGCGGCGATAGCGCATACCTCCAGCAACAGAACTTCAGCCTCGAGGCGCTCGCTAAGCGAGATCAGCGAGACGACCCGTTCACCAACGCAGCGCCGGCGCTGCCGGCTCCCGAAAAGCAATTCCCAAGGCTGATACTGAAATGAATACTAAGCAACACCCTGAAGAGAAGGTCGACGAGGCTGTCGGTCATATCGAAGATGCCATCATTAACGCGTTGCTAGATGCTGGCTTATCTGAGAACGAAGCCATCGACGTAATTAACGCATCGGCGCAGCGGTTCTTCCGTGCCTTGCGACGACGTTCCGCCGACAGGGAGCGCAGAATGGCTGACACGGTCGTATCGCTTGATGAGCGTAAGTGGGCGAACTGGCAACAACAGATCGACGGCGCTGATACCAGAATCGGCGAGGACATTCGGGATTTCGCATTCGGGTTTATGGATCTGTGCGACCGATACCTGAGCGGTAAGGTCTCGAGAGACTTCTATGACAAACACTCCGAGCGGCTGGTCGCAGCATTCGCTTACGTGAGGAGTGAGCTTGAGTTTCAGGCCCGGCCGCCGTGGCCCGAGGGGTGGAACGACGGCAATCAGCCAGATGGTGGCCAATGATTACGATCGTGTTGGCAGCTAAGGCAGGCTGCGATGGTCGAGGTCTGCACTGGGACGGACAGGCAACGTACAATGGCCACGTCCTCAACTTCGAGCGGGTGCACAGGATAACCGACGTTCTGCGCTTGATCGTAGGATCGTTCGCGCCGGGCGAGGATAGCCCGTGGCAGATGATGCGCGATGGTCAGGTGGACCTGTCAGGTCCGAGCGCGAGGACGTCGGCGCAGTACTACGTCGAGGAGAGCGCGAAAGGCACGAAATTCTGCCGCGTGCGAGGTGCGGAAGCCCAAATCATGCCCCTTCCGATACCAAGGCGATACCCGGTGCCCCCGAGGCTTCGGCTGCCGCGCTGCGGGCTGCTGAGTGAGATGGCTGCAGGGGGCCGGGGGGGCCTTCGAATCCCTCCAGCAGGGCCGTTTCCCCGGAGCACCGCATGCGCGACAAAAACTGCGCGTCTACCCGACCGAATTAAAAATCGCTATGATCGAGCATCGCTCACCTAATCATCGGTAAGTAACCCCGCCATGACTCTCAAAGCACCCGAAGGCCTTGCCCCCGAAACCGCCGCTTGGTGGCTGCAGGTACATGCAGACTATTACGGGTTTGAGCCGCACCACACCCGAGTGCTGACGCTAGCCGCCTTTGCGTGGGATAGGACAGCGCAGGCACGAGACGTTATCGCCGAGCACGGACTGACGTATATCGACCGGCCGGGCAACCCTCGGGCTCGCCCGGAAATCACGATTGAAAAGGATAGTCTGGCGGCTTTTTGCCGGTGCATCCGGGAGCTGAAGATCTCGACGTCGACACCTCAAGCGGAGACCGCTCTCGCCCGCCCGGCATCATCTCCAATGGAAGAACATCGCATGCCGGCTAAGAAGCAAACCCGCCCTGGGCACCGGCATAGCTTTCGCATCACGGATGCGGCCGTCGCTCGCTATCTCCAGCTACTCGAGGAATCTCAACGGCACGTATGACGGAATTGAGATGAAGTCCGAGAGCAAATATGGGCTGGTCTCACAAGTGGGCGACGAAGAGCTTGGCGAGCTTACAGGCGTTCCGTGGTTGCTCGCATCTGGCGACGCTGAATGCAGGGCGCTGCGGGCGGCTCTGCGCCGCGCTGCCGGGCTTCCCGATGGCGACTAAGGCCCGCCGTCGTCCGGCTGCCACGGAGGCCCCCAGCGGCGCTACGGCCGTACGGAAGCGGAGGCGTCGGCCCGAGGTTTCGGATCATTCAGCGAGGGATAATAGCGGCTGGACGCTGGCGCTATTGCCGTTTTTTCGGGCAATCTGGCCGAAGCCGGGCGGCGAGGCTAGCGACAGCCTAGAGGCGAGAGGCTGGATAATCGCCGCGCCTGAGGTTACAATTCCCTTAGGTGTGACGCGCCTGCCCGGTGATCCTTAACGCGGCTCCGGGATGGGGGAGGCGGCCTTTTCGGGGGCCGCCTCCTTCGCGTTCAGTAGCTCGACGAGTTGCAGGTGAGCCGCGTGCCCGAATAGTTCTGCCGGCAAGTAGTCGTTGATTGCTGCCGCCGCTGGTAGGTCGGCGACTGGTAAGTTTGATTTTGCCGATAGGAATTCTGGTCGGACCGGCAGGTTACCCTCGTGCCAGAATAGTTCTGCCGGCAGGTTGTTGTTTGCGCTTCGGCTGGAGCCGAGTAGAGCGCGGCCACAAGCGCAACCGCGACGATAATAGTCTTCATCAGTTCGTCCTTTCTGGCCGAAACTGGCCTGCGTCGATTATACACCATCCGGTGCTTTCAGCGGATGGATCACGCTGCTTTCAGTGTTAGACCCGCGCCCGATCCAGCAACTGGACTGCGACGCGGATTTGCGAAGCGACGCCCTCCGCAATGCTCGCTATGACTTCCGGCGATGCTCCGTTCTCCGCCGCCGCCGATGCCGCGAAGGCTAGGGACATGCCGTCGTCGAGAATCTCTGAGGGCCTCGGCGAATAGATCGTCGTCAAGCTGAGTAGAGTTGTCGGCGGTGTAGAATTCGTTGCGGAGATTTCAGAGTCTTCCAGTCGACTTCACCGATTGATGTCCGGATCATTTTCTTTAGCTCCACAAGATGATGGCTGCGGTGATGCTTGTGAGTACGGCCACGCCGGCTGCGATGAACAGTGCGATGAGGACTATGTCCTCGGCCGTGACGCAAGGGTCACGCCGGCGTGACGTTGGTTGGCTAGGCATTCCAGGTTTCCTTTCCGGGCTGGGAAGTAAGGGGGACCCGCCGCTTTAGGCGCACGCTAACCAACTGAAATACAACGAAATCGAACGGAAGATCGGCAGCACGGCTTGACCGTGGAACGGCTGGCGATCGCCACCGCGCCCGGCAACGACGCGCTGCGGACGGCGATCGACGCGGCGCAGCGGCAGCTCGCCGGCGAGGGAACGCTTGCGCGTCTGGAGGAGAAGTGGCTGAAGCCCTGACCGCGATCCGCCTCTACACCGGCGCCGACGGCCTGAGCCACGTCGAGCGGACCCTTCTGCCTCTCGACGCGCTCGCCAAGGCCACCGGCGTCCGCTTCGCCGAAACTCCGGCGGGCTCAGCGTTCGACTGGCACACCGCGCCGGTCACCCAGTATGTCGTCACCCTCTCGGGAACGCTGGAGTTCGTCACCCGCGACGGCGAGAGCTTCCAGATCGGCCCTGGCGAGGTGCTCCTCGCCGAGGACACCACCGGCTCCGGCCATCGCTGGCGGCTGATCGATGACCAGCCCTGGCGCCGGGTCTACATCACGCTGCCGTGACCGCCCGCCTGAAATCGTCTAGATGCTTTCCAGATGCTTTCAAGATGCATTCGAGATACGAAAATTCGCGACGGATCAAAGGCTTGACCACCCATCGGCAACCCCGGTTGCGCAAGCGTCAACCTCTCCATAATACTTGCCCGAAACCGGGGAGGCGGCGATGCGGCTCGGGCTCGACTACGGCGGCACCAAGATAGAGGGCATCGTCCTCGACGCCAACGGCAACGAGCGCGCCCGCGCCCGCGTCCCCACGCCGCGCTTCGACTACGAGGGCGGCCTCCGCGCCATCCACGGCCTGCTCGAGCAGCTCGAGGCCCGGGCCGGCGGCCGGATCGACACCGTCGGCATCGGCGTCCCCGGCTCGGTCGACCGCACCACCGGCCGGGTCAGCATGGGCAACTCCACCTGGCTGCACGGCCACGACCTCCGCGGCGACCTCGCCGCAGTGATCGAGCGCCCGGTGAAAGTTGCCAATGATGCCAATTGCTTCGCGCTGTCCGAGGCGGTCGATGGCGCCGGCGCCGGCGCCCAAGTGGTGTTCGGCGTGATCCTCGGCACCGGCGTCGGCGGCGGCGTCGTCGCGCACGGCCGGCTGATCGAGGGCATCAACGCCATCGGCGGCGAATGGGGCCACATCCCGCTGCCGACGCCGCTCGACAACGAACGCCCCGGCCCGCTCTGCTCCTGCGGCATCGCCGGCCACGTCGAGGCCTGGCTTTCCGGCCCGAACTTCGCCGCCGACCACGCCCGCAGCAACGGCATCGTCCCCGACGACGCCCCGTCCGCCCCAGAGATCGTCGCCCTCGCCGAAGCTGGCGACCCCGCCGCCAACGCCAGCCTCCGCCGCTACGAGGACCGCCTCGGCCGCTCCCTCGCCGTCGTCGTCAACATCCTCGACCCCGATGTCATCGTCCTCGGCGGCGGCCTCTCCAACGTCCCCCGCCTCTACGAGAACGTCCCGGCCCTGATCGAACCCCATGTCTTCGGCGACAAGTTCAACACCCGCCTGGTAAAAAACGTCCACGGCGACAGCTCCGGCGTCCGCGGCGCCGCCTGGCTCTAGCGCCTGATCGCGAACCCCGAAAGCGGCTCCACATCCGCCGGCTCCGTGCTCAGCCCCTCCACCGACGCCGCCGGCGGCCCGCGGCGCATCGCCGAAATCATCCGCGCCACCCGCGCGTCCTCGCCCAGGAGCAGCGCCGTCACCGAGCCGTCGCGCTCGTTCCTGACCCAGCCGCGCAGCCCGAGCCGCTCGGCCTCGTGCAGGGTCCAGCCGCGATAGTTGACGCCCTGCACCCGTCCGGTGACCCGAACCAGCGTGCCTTGCCCGTGCTGCATGATCGCCTCCTCAGAACGGCGCCACACTCTCGAATTCGACCCAGCCCCCGCCGAGCGGATGGCGAAACGCCAGCGTCTCGGCATGAAGCTGCAGCCGCGCCGCCGCCGCGAAGACCTCCGGCGGCGCATAGAACGGATCGCCGAGGATCGGGTGGCCCAGCGCCGCCAGATGCACCCGGATCTGGTGGCTGCGCCCGGTCAGCGGACGAACCCGCAGCCGCGTTGCCTGCCGCTCGCGCTCCACAGCCTCCCAATCGGTCACCGCCGGCTTGCCTTCAGCCGACACCATCTGCCTCGGCCGGTTCGGCCAGTCGCAGGCGAGCGGCAGCGTGATCCGCCCGCCTTCCCCCTCGACCCGCCCTGCCACGCGCGCGACATAGCCCTTGCGCACCTGCCGCCGCTCGAACTGCCAGTTCAGATGCCGCTGCGCCAGCCGGCTGCGGGCGAAGACCATCACACCCGATGTCTCGAGATCGAGCCGATGCACCAGCAGCGCCTCGGGGAATGCCTCCCGTACCCGCGCCTCGACGCAGTCCTGCGGCCCGGGCGGCTTGGCCGGCACCGACAACAGGCCCGAGGGCTTCTCGATCAGCAGCAAATGCGCATCGGCATGCAGCACCACGAGCGCGCCGGCCGGGAAGGAGCGCAACGGTGGCAACACCAGGGTCACGGGCGGGACCAGATGCGAAGCCCGGTTCAGTCCCGCATCGCGGTGAGCTCGGCCAAGAGCCCCGCGGTCGAGCCGTCCTTGCCGCCGAAGCCGGCGCCGGACTCGACCAGCGGCAGCAGCGCGGTGGCGAGCTCCTTGCCGAGCTCCACCCCCCACTGGTCGAAGCTGTTGATCCCCCAGATCACCCCTTCGACAAATACCCGGTGCTCGTAGAGCGCGATGATCCGGCCGAGCGTCGCCGGATCGAGCGTCGGATAGATCAGCGTCGTCGACGGCCGGTTGCCGGGAAACACCTTGTGCGGCGCCAGTGCCGGATCCTTCACGGTGGCCAGCGCCTCCTCCAGCGTGCGGCCCTTCATCAAGCGCCTCGGATTGGGCGAGGCAGTTGGCGAGCAGCAGCTGCTGGTGATGGTCGAGCGCGGGCTCATGGCCGTAGGCGCCGACCATGAATTCGCAGGGTATGACGTTGGTGCCCTGATGGATCAGCTGATAGAAGGCGTGCTGGCCATTGGTGCCGGGCTCGCCCCAGACGATCGGCCCGGTCACGCCATCCACCGGCGAGCCGTCGAGCTTCACCCGCTTGCCGTTCAATTCCATGTCGAGCTGCTGCAGGTAGGCCGGCAGCCGCAGCAGCCGCTGGTCGTAGGGCAGCACGGCCCGCGATGGATAGCCCATGATGCTGCGATGCCAGATACCGACGAGGCCCAGCAGCACCGGCATGTTCTCCGGCAGCGGCGCCTCGGCGAAATGCCGGTCCATCTCCCAGGCCCCGGTCAGGAACTCGGCGAAATGCTGCGGCCCGATCGCCAGCATCACCGGCAAGCCGACCGCGCCCCAGACCGAATAGCGCCCGCCGACCCAGTCCCAGAAGCCGAAGACCCGCGCGGGATCGATGTCGAAGGCCGCTGTCTTGTCGAGCGCCGTCGAGACCGCGGCGAAATGCGACCCCGCGTTGCCGCCGAGCGTGGCCTGCAGCCAGGCCTGGGCGGTGCGGGCGTTGGTCATCGTCTCGATGGTGGTGAAGGTTTTGGACGCAATGATGATCAGCGTGCGCTGCGGATCGAGGCCCTCCAGCGTGTCGTGGATATGCGCACCATCGACGTTCGAGACATAGTGTGACCGCGGACCGTCATGATAGGGCGCCAGCGCCAGCGTCGCCATCACCGGCCCGAGGTCGCTGCCGCCGATGCCGATGTTGACCACGTCGGTGAAGCGCCCGCCGTCCGACGCCTTGATCGAGCCGCTGCGCACCCCGGTCGCGAAGGCGCCCATCCGCTCCAGGACCTCGTTGACCTCGGGCATCACGTTCTTGCCGTCCACCAGGATCGGGGTGTTGGCGCGGTTGCGCAGCGCGATATGCAGCACCGGCCGGTTCTCGGTGGTGTTGATCCTGGCGCCGGTGAACATCAGGTCGCGCCGCTCCGGCACGCCGCGCTCGGCCGCAAGCTCGATGAGCAGCGTCAGCGTGCGGGCATCGATTCCGGTCTTGGAGAAGTCGAGCAGCATGTCGCCGAGCCGAACCGAGAACCCGCCGAAGCGGTCCGGGTCGCGGTCGAACAGCGCGGCGATCCGCGCGTCGCGGGCGGCCTTGCCCGCTTCCATCAGGGCCTGCCAAGTGTCAGCCATCCCGGTCACCCCCTGAGCTTGCTGGCGGCCCTCGCGAGCCGCTCGACCTCGTCCCAGCGGCCCGCCTTGAGCAGGCTCGCCTCGGCAACCCATGAGCCGCCGACACAGAGCACGTTCGGCAGCGCCAGGTAGTTGGGCGCATTCGCCGGCGTCACCCCGCCGGTCGGGCAATAGTGCATCTGCGGCAGCGGTCCGGCGAAGGCCTTGAGCGCCGGCGCCCCGCCGTTGACCTCCGCGGGAAAGAACTTGGCCACGTCATAGCCGCGCTCGAGCAGACGCATCGCCTCGGAGACGGTGGCGGTGCCGCCGAGGAGCGGCAGCCCCTCCTCCTCGCAGGCCCGGATCAGCGCGTCGGTAACGCCCGGCGATACGCCGAAGAGCGCGCCCGCGGCCTTGGCGTTGCGCACATCCTGGGGGGTGAGCAGGGTGCCGGCGCCGACCACGCCGCCCTGCACCTGGGCCATCGCCTGGATCACCAGGAGCGCCACCGGCGTGCGCAGCGTCACCTCGAGCACCGGCAGCCCGCCAGTGACCAGCGCCTCGGCCAGCGGAACCGCGTGCGCGAGGTCCTGGACCACGATCACCGGGATCACCGGTGCGAGACCGCAGATCTCGTGGGCATAGGCCGAGGCGTCGTTTGGAGTCATCACGGGACCCGCTCCTTGTTGTTCATGCGCCTCTCAGAGCAGCGGCGTAGCGCCCATTTCCGCCGGTCCGACATGATTGCGAAACACCCCGAAGAGCTCCCGCCCCACGCCGTAGCCGTTCGCCACCAGGTCCGGCCGCACATTCGGCCGCTCCAGCACCCCCGGCGTCAGCACGTCGAGGGTCCCGGCGACGGCATCCACCTTCACCCAGTCGCCGTCGTGCAGCCGCGCCAGCGGCCCTCCGTCCAGCGCCTCGGGGCTAACGTGGATCGCGGAGGGCACCTTGCCGCTAGCGCCCGACATGCGGCCGTCGGTGACCAGCGCCACGCGAAGTCCGCGATCCTGAAGCACCGCGAGCACAGGCGTCAGGCTGTGCAGCTCCGGCATGCCGTTCGCCTTCGGCCCCTGGAATCGCACCACCACCACGGTGTCGCCGGTGAACTCGCCGGCCCGGAACGCGCGCTTGACCTCCTCCTGGTCGTGGAACACCCGCACCGGCGCCTCGACCACGTGCCGCTCCGGCGCCACGGCGGAGACCTTCATCACCCCGGTGCCGAGATTGCCCTTCAGCCGCCGGGTGCCGCCGGTCGGCTGGAACGGATCCCCCACCGGGCGCAGGATCTTGTCGTTCAGCGTCTCGCGGGCGCCCTCGTCCCAGACCAGCGCCCCGTCGATGACCTTGGGCTCCTGGGTGTAGCGCGCCAGCCCCTCGCCGGCGACCGTCCGGGTGTCCGGATGCAGCAACCCGCCGCTCAAGAGCTCGCCGATCATGAACCCCAGCCCCCCGGCCGCGTGAAAATGGTTCACGTCGGCGAGGCCGTTGGGATAGACCCGCGCCATCAGCGGCGTCACGTCCGAAAGCTCCGCGAAATCCTCCCAGTCGAGCAGGATGCCTGCCGCCCGCGCCATCGCGATCAGGTGGATCAGCAGGTTCGTCGACCCGCCGGTCGCGTTCAGCCCGACGATGCCGTTGACGAAAGCTCGCTCATCCAGCACGTCGCAGACCGGCGTATATTCGTTGCCGAGCGCCGAGATCGCCAGTGCCCGCTTCGCGCCCTCGACGGTCAGCGCGTCGCGCAGCGGCGTGCCCGGGTTGACGAAGCTCGCCCCGGGCAGGTGCAGGCCCATGAACTCCATCAGCATCTGATTGGTATTGGCCGTGCCGTAGAAGGTGCAGGTCCCCGGCCCATGGTAGGAGGCCATCTCGACCTCCATCAGCTTGTCACGGCCAACCTCGCCAGTAGCGAACTGCTGGCGCACCTTGGCCTTGGCGTCGTTGGTGATCCCGCTGGTCATCGGTCCCGCCGGCAGGAACACCGCCGGCAGGTGCCCGAAGGTCGCCGCGGCAATCACCAATCCAGGCACGATCTTGTCGCAAACCCCGAGATAGACCGTCGAATCGAAGACGTTGTGCGAGAGCGCGATCCCGGCGGCCATCGCGATCACGTCCCGCGAGAAGAGGCTGAGCTCCATCCCCGCCTGACCTTGCGTGACGCCGTCGCACATCGCCGGCACTCCGCCCGCGACTTGCGCGGTTCCACCGACTTCGCGCGCCGCTGCCCGGATCAGCGCGGGGTAGGTCTCAAAGGGCTGATGCGCCGACAGCATATCGTTGTAGGCGGTGATGATCCCGAGGTTGCCGGCCCTCTCCGCCACCAGCACTGCCTTGTCGCCGTCCGTCATCGCCGCATAGGCGTGAGCCTGGTTGCCGCAGGTCAGATGCGCCCGGTTCGGTCCCTCGTCCCGCGCCTTGCGCATCCGGTCGAGATAGGGCCGCCTGATCGGCTTGGAGCGCGCGACGATCCTGTCGGTGACGCGGGCGACGGTGGCGTTGAGCGACATGGCTACCTTCCCTTACGCGGCATAGTGGACCGTCACCGGACCGGGCGCGGTCAGCACCGCCCGCACCGGCGCCTCGGCGACCGGGCCGTCGGTGAGGGCCTCCTCAAGCGCCACAACCTTGTCGGCGCCGGTGATCAAGATGTGGATGACCGAGGCTGCCCGCAGCACCGGGGCAGTCAGGGTCAGCCGCGCCTCGGGCTGACCCGGCGGGGTGATCTCCATCAGGATCGGCGCGTCCTCGGCCAGCGCCGCCGCCAGCTCCGGCGACCCGGGGAAGAGCGACGCGGTGTGCATGTCCGCCCCCATCCCGAGCACCAGCACGTCGATCGGCAGCACCGCCTGGACCCGCGCGGTCAGCGAGCCGATCAGCGGCTCGTGCAGCGGCACGAAGTTCGCCACCGCCGCCGCGTTCTGCATCAGCGTTTCGCGGATCAGCCGGGCGTTCGACCGCGAGCTGGTCTCGGAGACCAGCCGCTCGTCGGTCGGCAACACGCTGATGTCGCTCCAGGCGAGATCCGCTTCGGAGAGCACGCTCAGGAACGGGCCAGGGGTCGTGCCCCCGGGTACTGCAAGCGTCGCGCGGTCCTTGCCGGCATGAGCTGCGCGAAGTTGGTCGGCGACCAGTTCGGCCAGCTCGCGCATCAGCGTGTCCCGGTCCGGATACGCCTGCCGCGCCACTTCGATCATGCGGCGATCTCGCGCCAGAGGTGCCCGTCGGTGCCAGTGAGCTTATATGTGTCGATCGGACCGGCGCTCCCGGCATCGTAGGGCAGGGGCCGCGACCCGCTTTCGTCCCAGGCCCGGATGATCGGATCGGTCCACTCCCAGGCCGCCTCGACCTCGTCGCCGCGCATGAAGAGCGTCTGGTCGCCTCGGATCACGTCCATGATCAGCCGCTCGTAGGCTTCCGGCATCATGCCCCCCTCCGGCCCGAGGGATCGGGCGAAGGTCATATCGAGCGGCACCTCGGTCAGCCGCATTCCGCCGGGTCCAGGGTCCTTGATCGCGACGCGCAGCATGATGCCCTCATCGGGCTGCAGGCGAATGATTAGCGCATTGCCGCGCAGCGCATCGACCTGCGGAAAGATGGTGTGCGGTGGATGCTTGAAGATCACGCAGATCTCTGAAAGCCGCGCCGACAACTTCTTGCCGGTGCGCAGGTAGAAGGGCGTGCCCGACCAACGCCAGTTGGCGATATGCGCACGCAATCCCACGAAGCTCTCCGTGCGGCTCGATGGGTCGCCGACGTGATCGAGATAGCTTCCATCCTTGCCGTTACCCCGGTACTGGCCGCGGACCGTATCGCTGACCTTCAGCGGATCGAGCGCACGGATCACCTTGAGCTTCTCGTCGCGCACGGCGCCCGGGTCGAACTTCGACGGCGGCTCCATCGCTGTCAGACACAGGAGCTGCATCATGTGGTTCTGCACCATGTCCCGCATGGCGCCCGACTTGTCGTAATAGGCGCCACGTCCGGCAACCCCGATCGATTCCGCCACGGTGATCTGCACCTGTTCGACGTAGTGCGCATTCCACAGCGGCTCGAACAGCGCATTGGCGAAGCGGATCGCCATCAGGTTCTGCACCGTCTCCTTCCCGAGGTAATGGTCGATCCGGTAGATCTGGTGCTCGGCGAAGTGCTTGGAAAGCTCCTGGTTAAGCGCCCGCGCCGACGCCAGATCGTGCCCCAGCGGCTTCTCCACCACGATCCGGCTCGCCGGCGTCGCGATGCCAGCCTGCGACAGTTTGTGGGCGATCGGCGCGAAGATCTGCGGGGCCACCGAAAGGTAGAAGGCCCGAACCTGATCCGGCTTTTCGTCGAGCTTCTTGGCCAGCTGCTGCCAGCCGCCCTCGCCAGATGCATCGACCGAGACGTAGTCGATGCAGTTCAGGAACTCCTCGACCAGCTCGGACTTCAGGAACTTCGGCTCGACGAACTCTGTCAGCGACTCCCGCACTGACTTGCGGAACTCGAGCTTGCTCATCTTCGAGCGCGCCGCGCCGATCACCCGCGCCGTGCCGGGCATCTGGTGGACAAAGAAGCGTCGATAGAGGCTTGGCAGGATCTTGCGCTTGGCCAGATCTCCGGTGGCGCCGAAAATCACCAAATCGAACGATGGCACGGGGATGACGGTTGAAACCATCTGCTATTGTCCTTCAGTCGGTCAGTTCGGCGGCCCGTGGTAGGTCGGCGCCGCGCCGCGAGCAGGTAATAGCGGCGGCTCGCGCGGCATAGTCGAGGAGCCGCGCCAGCCCATCCTGGTCCAGCGCTGCCAGGCCCGACTTCGGTCCGTCGGGGTCACGCAGCAGCCGTGCGAGCAGCGCCGCCTGGAAGGTGTCACCGGCCCCGACAGTGTCGATGACCTTCACCCGCGGCGGAACGGCCGTCGCACGTAGTCCGCCGGAAGTCCAGCCTGTCGCCGCCTCACCGCCGTCGGTCACCACGACGAGGGAGACACCCTGCAGGGTCAGATCCGCCGCGAGCGACTCGGCCGAAGCCCCCGGGCGCAGAAGTTCCAGATCCTCGGCGCTGATCTTGACCAGTGCCGCCAGTGGAAACAGCACCGCCAGTCGCGCGCGCCAGACGTCCATATCGGGCTCGACCGTCGGGCGGACGTTCGGATCGAGGGATATGAATCGTCCGGCGTTGCTCTTGGCCAAGGACGCGAAAGCATCGGCCACCGGTGCTGCCGCCAGCGAGTAGGAGCCGAAGTGCAGGCCCGAGATCTCAGGCCCGAGCGCCGGAAGGTCCGCCTCGACAACGCCGGTATCCGCCGAGCCGTTGTCGTAGAACTGATAGGCGGGAACCCCCGCGATATCGAGTCCCACGAGGCTCACCGTGGTCGGCCGGTCGGTTGGGATCGTATAGGCGGTCGACACCCGTTCGGACTCGAGCACCTGGTTGAGCCGCTGGCCGAGGAAGTCACTCGAGAGGCCAGTCAAAAGGCCCGCCACCTGCTCGAGCCGCGAGAGACCGATCGCGACGTTGAACGGCGAGCCGCCCGCGCGTGCCGCGAAGTTCACCGCCGCCGGCCCCGTCTCGCTTTCGAGGAAGAAATCGAACAACGCCTCGCCGCAGACCAGAAACATCGCCCGAATCTCCCGACCTCGCGCCGCCCGCGTCGCCCAGCCGTATTCAGACTTGCCCCAACCCTCGGGCGTTTCGCAAGGGCGAAGGCAGCATCGTCGGCGATGGTGCCCGGGGACCGGCGGCAACTATTTGGCAAACAACAGCGTACCGGCCTTGGGGATCAATCGAGAGTCCTGTCAGGCCCGTTCGGCGAAGATTGCCTGATGCGGTGGCAGCTCGACCTTCCTCTCGGCAATCGTTCCGGCGAACCCGGTTTCGATCGTGCTCCAGTCGCCCGCAGGCAATGCTAGGGTCGCCGGCTCCGCGCCGAGGTTGAAGGCGCAGAACACCGAGTTGTTGCCGTGCCCCCGCACATAGGAGATCACGCTGTCGGTGGTCTCGTGCAGCGTGAAGTCGCCTTTCGCCAGCGCCGGCTGTGTCTTCCTCCAGGTCAGCATCCGGCGGTAGAAGGCCAGCATCGAATCCGGGGTGGCGTCCTGGACGTTCACCGCCATCGGCACGTGCTCCATCGCCACCGGCAGCCAAGGCTTCGCCTCGGAGAAACCGGCATGCATCGTGTCGCTGAGCCAGGGGATCGGCGTCCGGCAACCGTCGCGGCCGCGGAATTTAGGCCAGAACCGCTTGCCATAGGGGTCCTGAAGTTCCTCATAGGACACGTAAGCCTCGGTCAGGCCCAACTCCTCGCCCTGGTAGAGGCAGGCCGAGCCGCGCAGCGACAGCAGCAGCGCGAGGTACACGCGGAGCTGCGAGGCATCGAGGTGCCAGCGCGTCGCGTGCCGCTCGACGTCGTGGTTGGAGAACGCCCAGCACGCCCAGCCGTCCGACGCCACTGTCGCAAACCGGCGCAGCACTTGCCCGACGCGGCGCCCGCTCGGCGCCTCCGGCGACAGGAATTCGAATGCATAGCACATCTGCATAAGATGATCGCCGCGCGTGTATTCGCCCATGATCTCCATGCCGCGCTGGGCGTCGCCGACCTCGCCGACCGCCGCGACATCGCCGTACTCGTCCATCAAGGCTCTGAGCCGCGCCAGAAATCCAATCATTTCAGGCCGACTCTTGTCATAGAGATGCTCCTGCCAGTTGTAAGGATTGACGGCCGGCGCCGTCGAGAAATCCCGCCGCTCCGGCGGCAGAGCCGGATTGTCGTGAAGCTCCTTGTCGCAGAAGTAGAAGTTGATGGTGTCGAGCCGAAACCCGTCCACCCCCCGCTCCAACCAGAACCGCGCGACAGAGAGCAGCTCCTCCTGGACCTCCGGCTCGTGAAAGTTCAGGTCCGGCTGTTCCTTGAGGAAATTGTGCTGGTAGTACTGCAGGCGTTCGCTGTCCCACTCCCAGGCCGAACCACCGAAGATCGATAACCAGTTGTTCGGCGGCGTGCCGTCCGGTTTGGCGTCGCCCCAGACGTACCAGTTCGCTTTGGCGTTCTCCCGGCTGCCCCGGCTCTCCCGGAACCAGCGATGCTGGTCGGAGGTGTGGCTGAGAACGAGGTCTATCATCACCCGCAGGCCAAGCTCGTGTGACCGGTGAATCACGGCATCGAAGTCGCCAAGGGTTCCGAACATCGGATCGACGTCGCGATAATTCATCACGTCGTAGCCGAAATCGAGCATCGGAGAGGGAAAGAAGGGCGAAATCCAGATCGCATCGACGCCCAGGCTCGCGATGTAGGGGAGGCGATGGATTATTCCTGCGAGGTCACCGACCCCGTCTCCGTTCGAATCCTGGAACGAGCGAGGATAGATCTGGTAGATCACCGCGCCGCGCCACCAGTCGCGATCCAGTGGCAGCGGCTCGTTCTCGTGAAGCACCAGATGCGGTTGGACCACGGGTCAGCTCCTCCCCCAAGGACTGCTTCGTTCTCGTCACGCTAGACAGACGTGAATTGGATTGCCAGCGGCCTTATCGCGCTTGAGCCAGCGGATGGGTGCGCACGTTCCGCTTCGGGGCAAGCGCGCCGACCTAGGTCGTAAAGCCCGCCCGCGCCGGCACGTCGACCACTTCGCCGAAGCGGCGGCTGCGCAGCCGATATCCTTCGATGGCCCCGGCAAAGGCCTCGACGCCAAAGTCGGGCCAGGCGGTCTCGGGGAAGTCGTACTCGGCATAGGTCCCCTGCCAGAGCAGGAAGTTCGAGATTCGAAGCTCGCCCGATGTGCGGATGATGAAGTCCGGGTCCGGCAGCCCCGAGGTGTCGAGCGCCGCCTCGAGCATCGACTTAGAAATCGCCGACGGCGGCAACGCGCCGCAGGCGACCTTCTGCGACAGCGCCCGCACCGCTCTGGTTAGCTCGTCGCGTCCGCCGTAGTCGATCGCGATCGAGAGCGTCATGCTCTGGCAGTCCCGGGTTCGCTCCTCGAGTAGCTCCATCAACTGGCGCAGGCGCGGCGGCACGCGGTGGCGCATGCCGATGAACCGTACCCGCACCTGGTTCTCGCGCAGCCCCTCCATCTTGTTCAGGATATACTTCCGGAAGATCCGCATCAGGCCCTCGACCTCGGCGAGGGGCCGGCGCCAGTTTTCCGTGGAGAAAGCGAAAAGCGTGAGATGCGTGACCCCGAGATCGGGACAGACGCGAACGATCTCGCTGACCCGCCGCGCTCCGCGCGTGTGCCCGGCGATTCGGCCCAGACCTCGAGCCTCGGCCCAGCGGCCGTTTCCATCCATGATAACCCCGACATGAAAGGTCGGGGCACTGCCCTGCCGCATTTACAAACTCACTGCCCGATGGCGGTGAGTATGCATAATGCCGCTCGGGGACAACAGGCCACTTTGGTTTAGAAAGCCCGAATCGAACGAATGAGCGTGCGGCGGACCGCCGGCAAAACCGTGGCTAGAGCAATCGCGCTAGGCCGAGGGGCAGGTTCGGGGCGTTGAGGGACATCACCCGGTAGAGCTGGCCGTATATGAACACCGTGACGAAAAAAAAGAACGCGCTCGCAAGCGCGCTGTCATAGGCGATGGCCGCGAAGATCCCCGTCAGGATGGGAAGCGGCCAGGTGACGACGCTTGTCGCCGGGTTGCGCAGATGCACCGGGCCAGGCGCCTTGACGATGCGGCGGGCATAGCGGCGGTGCGCCAGCATGTGGAAGTGCACCCGGTCGGGCTGTCCGACGCTGTGACCGTCTCGGCGATGCTTGCGCTGCATCGAGGCCAAGGTCTCGATAACCGGATAGCCGCAGATCAGGATGGCGGTCCAGGCGGATGTCTCGGGGTTGCGCATCGGCAGCAGCACCCCGAGCGCTGCGAGCAGGAAGCCGGCGAAATAGGCTCCGCCGTCGCCGAGGAAGATTTTGCCGAGCGGAAAATTCACCAGGAAGAAGCCGAGGATCAGCGCGCCGAACAGGATCGCCAATCCAAACACCAGGTCGTCGCCGACCTGGTGTGCGACCCAGGCGAAGCTTGCGAACATGATGATCAGCGATCCCGCCGCGAGGCCATTGAAGCCGTCGATGATGTTGATCGCGTTGGCGACCCCGCCCATGGCGAAACCGGTGAAGACAAGCGCCGCGACATAGTACGACAGGAGCCAATCCATCCCGGGCAGATCGACCTGGTGCATCGTGTAGCCGGTCAGGAGCGCGAAGATCACGCCGGCGGCCATCGTCGCCAGCAGTCGGTACTTCACGCCGACTTTACTCGTGAGATCCTCGCCCAGGCCCGCCATCAGCGCCGGCAGCCCGGCCAATCCGATCAGCGCCCAGGTCGGCCGTAGCGCCTCCGGAAGTGCCGGCCAGAGCAGCGCGTAGGAAATCGCCAGCGCCAGCCCGCCGACGCGCGGCGTCGGAATGTGGTGGAATTTCTGGACGCCGCCGGTGCCATCGTTGGTGAAGCGGCCATGCCAGCGACGGGTCGCAATCAGCAGCAGGCAAAGACATAGGCTCATGGCACAAGCTACGAGCGCCGCCACGGCGATGTCCGGCCAGCTCAGAACGGGATCAGGGTGCGACATCTACCCGGCGTGCTCGGCACATGGTTAACGTCGATTCTCTACTGGATTTCAAAGAGGAACGCGACAGGATTATCGCAGGTCGGATGCCGCCCGGCGAGTTTCGGCCGGTCCGGATCCGGCGCTCGTCAAGCCAAGCTCAAGTCCCAGTCGCTCATGGCGTCGAGCCGTGACCGCAGCAGCGCCATCGGGTGGTCGCGGAGGCTGAGCCGGAGCGCGGTATAGTCGGCGACGATCTCCTCGCCGAGCGTCATCGGCGGAAGGAGAACCGGTCTCTCGTCCGCCTCGCTTTCGAGCCCGGCGAAGAGCGGCAGCGGCACATCCCCGCCGATCGCTCCCACCTGCCAAAGCGACTCGCGGCGCGAGAGGCCGAGCGCGGCGAAGGCGTCGGCCTCGGCCAGCATCCGGAGCAGCCGCAGGGGTGTGCCCGCCCGACGCCAGAGTGCCGCGACGTCGCGATAGCCGTTGCCGCGGGCGGCAGCTATCCAGGCGGCGTCATCCTCGCGCATGGCTTTGATCTGGCGGAAGCCGAGGCGGAGCGCCAGGCCGCCGCTGCCATCGGGCTCGAGCACGTTGTCCCAGTAGCTGGCGTTGACGCAGACCGGCCGCACCTCCACCCCATGAGCCCGTGCGTCGCGGACGATCTGCGCCGGGGCGTAGAAGCCCATCGGCTGGGAGTTCAGGAGCGCGCAGGCGAAGACCGCCGGGTGATGGCATTTCAGCCAGGCCGAGGCATAGACGAGGAGCGCGAAGCTCGCGGCATGGCTCTCGGGAAAACCATACTCGCCGAAACCCTCTATCTGGGAGAAGCAGCGCTCGGCAAAGTTCTCAGGGTAGCCGTTTGCCGCCATGCCGGCGAGGAAGCGATCGCGGAAGGTATGGATGGTGCCGGTCTTCTTGAAGGTGGCGAGCGCGCGGCGCAGCCGGTCGGCCTCCTCGGGCGTGAAGCCGGCGCCGATGATCGCGATCTGCATCGCCTGCTCCTGGAAGAGCGGCACGCCGAGGGTCTTGCCCAGCACCGCGCCCAGGGCATCGGAAGGAAACTCGACCTTCTCCTCGCCACGGCGCCGGCGCAGGTAGGGATGCACCATGTCGCCCTGGATCGGGCCGGGCCGCACGATCGCCACCTCGATGACCAGGTCGTAGAAGCAGCGCGGCCTGAGCCGCGGCAGGAAGTTCATCTGCGCCCGGCTCTCGACCTGGAACACCCCGAGCGAATCTGCCCGGCAGAGCATGTCGTAGACGACCGGATCCTCCGGCGGCAGCGTCGCCAGCGTGTAGCGGGTGCCGCGGTGCTGGGCGAGGAGGTCGAAACCCTTGCGGATGCAGGAGAGCATCCCCAGGGCCAGCACGTCGACCTTGAGGATGCCGAGCGCGTCGATGTCGTCCTTGTCCCAACAGATGACGGTGCGATCGTCCATCGCGGCGTTCTCGATTGGCACCAATTCGTCGAGCCGGCCTTCGGTAATGACGAAGCCGCCGACGTGCTGGCTGAGATGGCGCGGAAAGCCGATGATCTCGTCGACGAGGCTCATGGTCAGCGCGAGGCGCGGCTCGCCGGGATCAAGCCCGAGCTCCCGCAGCCGCTCTTCGGGCAGGCTCGAGCTGCCCCAGCCCCAGATCTGCGAGGAGAGCGCCGCCACCGTGTCCCGCGACAGGCCCATGGCGGTGCCGACCTCGCGGATCGCCCGCTTGCCGCGATAGTGGATCACGGTGGCGCAGATCCCAGCCCGGTGCCGGCCATAACGCTCGTAGATGTACTGGATCACCTCCTCGCGCCGCTCGTGCTCGAAGTCGACGTCGATGTCCGGCGGCTCGTCGCGGGCCTCGGAGACGAAACGCTCGAAGACCATGGTCCCGACCTCGGGAGAGACCGAGGTCACGCCGAGGGCGAAGCAGACCACCGAGTTCGCCGCCGAGCCACGGCCCTGGCAGAGGATGCCTTGGACACGGGCGAAGTCGACGACGTCGCTGACGGTGAGAAAATACGGGGCATAGCTCAGCCGTCCGATCAGCGCGAGCTCGTGGGCGGCCTGGGCGGCGACCTTGTCGGGCACGCCGAACGGGTAGCGCCATTTCAGGCCTTTGGCAGTCAGCCGCTCGAGGCGCGCCTGCGGGTCTTCCCCCTCCCAGATCTCGCGAGGATATTCGTAACGGAGCTCCGCGAGGCGGAAACGGCAGTCCGCCGCGATCTCGCCCGAACGGTGCACCGCCGCCTCGTGCCCGGCGAAGAGCCGCAGCATGTCGGCTTCCGAGCGCAGCCGGCGCTCGGCGTTGGCAAGGGCCGCGCGGCCGATGGCGTCGATGCGGATGCCCTCCCGGATGCAGGTCAGGGCGTCCACCAGCCGGCGGCGGGAACCGTGATGCATGACCGGCTCGGCGGAGGCGACGAGTGGCAGGCGGAGATCATCAGCGAGGCGCCTGAAGCGTGCCAGATGCGACACGTCCTGGCCATCGTAGCGCGGAGCGGCGACGAGGTGGACGTGCGGGTGGCGACGGACGAGAGCGCGCGCCTGCGGCAGCCAGGGCTTGATGCCCCGGCCGGATGGGGGGTGCAGCAACAGATGCAGATCGTCGAGGTCGGTCAGGTCGTCGGGGTGAAGCAGGCAGGTCCCCTTGGTTGCACGGCGGGCGCCATCGGTGAGCAGCCGGCAGAGCCGGGCCCAGCCGGCGCGGTTCCGTGGCAGCGCGGTAAGCTCCGGGCCTTCGGCGAGGCAGAGGCGGGCGGCGGGGAGAAGCCGCGGCACGATGGCGCCGCCGCGGGCGGCTTCCTTCAGCTCCTGGTGCGCCCGCACCAGCCCTGCGACCGAGTTGCGGTCGGCGATGGCGAAGGCTGGAAGGCCAAGCTCGATCGCCCGGAGCGCATACTCCTGCGGATGGCTGCCGCCCACGAGAAAGGTGAAATTCGATGTGATCGAGAGTTCTACGAAAGCCATCGGACCGGCTTTTCAGACGACGCCGCACCGGATACGGGCGCGCAAAACCTCAAGGAATCCATTAAGTTCGCGCTGGCGAAATCTGAAGGTCGCCCGAAGAGGATCAAAAGCGGACTTCGGCCGGAACCTTTTCCTGCCGCAGGCGATAGCTCCCCGAGGGTTTTGAAACCGGACCGGCGTGCTATGGTCGGTAACAACTGACGTCCAAGGAGGAGAGCGATGAGCATCGTTCAGATCGACGACTACGCGCGGCAGCTCTATTCGGCGCATGGCGACCGGGCGGAATACGAGGCGGCGCAGAAGGCCAAGGAGAGCGCGGCCAAAGGTGATAACCAGACCGCCGAGCAGTGGCGCCAGGTGCGCGAGGCGATCCGGGTGCTGCGCGGGCCGAATGTGAGCTGATCCCGCCACGGCGGGAAGAAAGCCTTGAAACGGCGGCGATTTTGGCATGCACAAGTCATGCACAACGCGTGTACAACGCATGCACCGTGCATGGATAGCTGTTGATGCAGCGTTAACATCGCCGCAGCCGCGTCGGAGCGCCAGGCGGGCGGTCATGCGAAGAGCCCTTGGGCGAACCAGCCGGGGGAAAGCTCGCCTCCCTTGGCTTCGTAGATCCAGAGCCGGGTTCCCTCGTCGGTCTCGATCCGCCAGTAGTCGCGCGGCCCGGAGCGCCAGGCCGGATCGTCGAGCCACCATTCGGGGGCGATGCGTTCCGGGCCGAAGGCCACGGTGCGGCGGCGCGGACGGCGGCGCCAGACGAAGATCGCGGGCGGGGCGGCGGGATCGCCGGGGGTCAGCGGCTCGGAGGGGAAGATCAGCACTGGGCGCGGCGCGGCGGGCGGTTGCCAGCCGATGGCGGGGGTGCTGAAGGCCGCGGCCATCTCGGTCGCGCCCTTCTCGGGGATGTGGCTGTCGGCGGGATGCAGGCGGATGAGCGCCTCGATCCCGAGCCGCGCCCCGAGCCGACCGAGAAGGTCGGCCATGCCCTCGGCTTCGCCCCCGGGCTGGCGGGTGGCGGCGGCCGCAGCCACCGCGAGCTGGCCGCGGTGCTGGCGCGGGCTGAGCGGCTCGACCGCCACGGCTTCGAGCCGCAGCACCTCGATGCCGAAACCGGCGTCGATCGCCCCGAGCTTCAGCGCCAGCAGCGGCCGGATCGCCTGCGGCCGGTCGGCGGGGCGCGCGAGACCGATCTCGCGCAGCGCGGTCTTTCCATCGGTGCGGACCAGGGTCAGCCGCACCCGACGCGCGCCCTGGCCGGCGGCGCTCAGCCGGGCACAGAGCGGCGGCAGCAGCTTGTCGATGCCGGCGAGGACGTCCGCCTCAAGCCCGATCGGCTCGGGGAAAGTCAGCCGGAAGGCGAAAACATGCGGCGGCCGCGCCGGCGAGACCGGCTCCGGAGCCCGGCCGAGCGCCTGATCGAGCCGGCGTATGACCGCCGGCCCGACCCGCCGGGCAAGATGCGCCCGCGGCATGACCGCCACCTCGGCGATGCGGCGGAGGCCGAGCGACTGCAAGGTCGCGAGCTCGGCGGGATCGAGCCGGAGCGCCGCCACCGGCAGCGGGCCGATATGGGGCAGGGTTTCGCCCGGCGGCGCGATGCAAGCCGGGCCCGCCGGCAGTGCCGAGACCGGCGGAGGAGCGCCGCCGCGTTCCCAGCGCCGCTTCTGCGCCCGCGAGCGGGTGGCGGGCGCCTCCTGGTCGATGGCGTCGCCGGCATGGGCGGGAAGGCTGCCGGCGCCGGCATAGCGCGCCAGCGCCCAGGCGGCGCCCGGGGTATCGGCGACGCCGAGCCGGAGGGTGAGCCCGAAATCCGCCGCCTCGGCCGCCACCTGATCGACGAGCCCCGGCTCGCCGCCGAAGAGCTGCGCGCAGCCGGTGATGTCGAGCACCAGCGCCTCGGCGCCTTCCTCGGCCACCCAGGGGCTGAAGCGGCCCGCCCAGCGCCGCAGCGCGGCGAGGAAGGCGGCTTCGCGCAGTGCATCCTCGGACCGGGTCACCAGGCCGGGACAGATCGCGCGGGCATCGCCGAGCGGCATGCCGCGCCTGAGGCCCGCCGCCTCGGCGGCGGCGGTGAGGCTCGCGAGCATGAGCGCGCCGCGTGCATCGGCCACCACGGCCAGCGGCGCATCGCCGAGGTGCGGCGCGGCACGCAGCACCAGCTCGGCCGCGAGGCGGGGAAACCAGAGGGAGAGGATGCGGCGCTGCTGCACGGAGAGACGACTCGGCTGAGGTTGTTCCCGATATGTTCGCATTCTGCCGCTGCGGAGTCGAGTCGGTTTGCTGCTGGACGCCCGGGACGGCGGCGGCTAGGAACCGGCGCGGTCTTCGAGGTTTCAAATGCCTGCTGGGCGCTTCCATCTTCTGCCGCTGCAACTGGTCTTCGCGCTGAATGCGCTCGGCCTTTCGGCGTGGTTTCCACGGATTCCGGACGTGAAGGAGGCGCTGGGGCTCGACGTGCTGACGCTGGCCTTCTGCCTCTTCGGCATGCCGGTCGGGACGATGCTGGGGTTTCTGACCGTCGGCAGAATCATCCGGGCGATCGGGCTGAGGGCGACCTGCGTCTGCGGCGGGTCGGCGTTCCTGATCAGCTTCATCGGGCCGGCGCTGGCGCCGAACGCGCTGACGCTGGGGCTGGCGCTCTTTCTCTGCGGGCTGACCATCGCCACGATCGAGGTGTCGATGAACGCCAAGGCCAGCCAGACCGAGCGGGTGCTGGGGCGGCGGATCATGACCCGGTGCCACGCCTTCTGGAGCTTCGGCACGGTGCTGGGCGCGATGCTGGGCGGCAGCTTCGCCGAGCGGGGCGTGAGCTTTCTCCACCAGCAGCTGGTGCTGCAGCCGATCTTCGCGGCGGCGACGGTCTTCTTCGCGCTGCGGCTGATTCCGGACGACCCGGAGGAAGAGCAAGCGATTGAGAAGAAAGGCTTCTCCCTGCCTTCCGCCGCGCTGGTCCTGATGTGCATTGTGCCGCTCGGGGCGCTCCTGATCGAGGGCGCGATGATGGAGTGGTCGGCACTCCTGATGCGCGAGTGGAAGGGCGCGGGGCCGTTCGTCACCGCGGTCACCTTCTCGGTCTTCGCGCTGGCGATGGCGGTGGCGCGGCTGACCGGCGACCGGCTGGCCGAGCGGTTCGGGCCGCGGTCGGTGATCCTGTGGTCGGGGCTGATGATGGCGCTCGGCATTTTCGGCTTCGGGCTGGCGCCGGGGCTCTGGCTGTCGCTGCCGGCGGCGGCGCTGGTCGGCGCCGGCTGCGGCAACATCTATCCCCTGACCATGTCGATGGTCGGCCGGATCCCCGGGCCGCGGCCGGAGCGGAACGTGGCGACGCTGGCGCTGGTGGCGTTCACGGCTTTCCTGATCGGGCCGCCGCTGATCGGGGGGCTGGCGCATCTGGTCGGGCTGCCGGTGGCGCTGGCGCTGCTGGCGCCGCTGGGGGTGGCGCCATTGGCGCTGGTCGGGCGGGCGCGGGCGGTGACGGGGTGATTGTCCAGGTTTTACAATAAATTAAGCGATCTGGAACGCATCTGGAATCCATCTGGAAACCGTCATGACGTTTTGCGCGTCAGGCGCGGCGGACGGCGGTTGGCGCGCGGCCTCAGCCGCAGTAGACGCGGGTGATGGTGTCGGCCTTGTCGACGGCGATGTTGAGCCGGTCCTCGCGGAAATCCATCGTCGCCGGGGTGGTCGGGAAGAGCACGCGGGCGCCTTCGGGCAGGGTGGCGTCGTTCAGCACGTCGATGCGCTGGCCGACCCAGTCCTGGTGCACGTCGGCGGTGCATTTGCCGAGCGGCACCTCGCCGGGCTTGCCCGACTGCAGCTCGGCGCAGGCGCCGAGGGTCAGCATCAGGCCGAAGCCGAGGAGATGGGTTCGGGTCATCTTCGGGCGCTCCTTCGGGACGGGCTTCCGGCTTGAGGCAAGCAGGCCGGGACCGGGTTGGCAAGCGCCGAGCGGCTCAGCCGCATTGGACGCTCATGATGTGGTTCTGGCCGTCCACCCGGATCGTCACCCGCTCCTGCTTGAAGCCGGTCCCGGCCGACATGTCGGGATAGAGGATGCGGTACTCGGCCGGCAGCGCGGCGCTGTTGGCGGCGGCGGCGTCCTGGCCGACCAGGCCCTGCAGCCGGCCGGCGCCGCAGGGGTCGGCGGGGCCGACCGGCTGCAGGCCGTTGCTCTCGGCGGGCGGGCCGCCGACGACGGGCTGCTCCGGGCCGCAGCCGGCGAGGCCGATCGCGAGGCAGAAGGCGAGCTCCCGAGATGGGGGACAGGTGGCGCATCGGGCAGCTCCCTCGTTTGCGCGAGGGAAACACGCGCGGCGGGCGGATGGCAAGCGCGCGTTCATCCGATCTCCGGCGGATCGTTTCGGCTCGTGTTCTCGCGCCGCGAGCGATTGCTCGGTTCGGACCGAAAAGGCGAGGCTCCTGTGGAGCCTCGCCCGGTCCGAGGACGAGTGGGGCGAGCGCTTGCTCGGCGGTGTCGGGTCACCCGAAGCGATCATCAGGTTTCATTCACTGGGCGCCGGCCTCCAGCGCGCGCTCGGCGCGGAGGCTGTCGCGGCCGCGGCCGATCGAGGCTGTGGCGGTGAGCTCGCCGGCGCGGCGGTAGCGGACCAGGGCGCGGCCGCCGGCGAGCTCACCGTCGATCTCGGTGGCGTCCCAGGCTCCGGCGTGGCCGACGTAGTCGATCGCGAGGTCGAAGTGGCGGCTCCAGAAGAAGGGGGCGTGGTCGTAGCGGAGGCCGGCGCCGAGCATGTTGCGGGCGGCGAGCTGGCCCTGCTGGGCGGCGACCACCCAATGCTCGATGCGCACCGCGCCGCCGCCGGCGAGCGGATAGGGGAAGCGGGCGATGTCGCCGGCGGCGAAGATGCCGGGGGCGCTGGTTTCGAGCCGGGCGTCGACGAGGACGCCGTTGTCGGTGGTGAGGCCGGCGGCTTCGGCCAGCGCGGTGCGGGGGCGGACGCCGACGCCGGTGACCACGAGGTCGGCGGCGAGCCGGGTGCCGTCGTCGAGGACGACGGCGCGGTCCTCGATCGCGGCGGGGCGGCGGCCGAGGTGGAAAGCTGACGCCGTGCGCCTCGTGGCGGGCGCGGACCAGATCGCCGAGCTCGGGGCCGAGGGTCGTTTCCAGCGGCCGGGCGCCGCCGGCGACGACATGGACCGCGAGGCCGCGCTGGGTCAGCGACGCGGCGGCTTCGAGGCCGATGAAGCTGGCGCCGATCACCACCGCGGCCTTGGCCTCGGCGGCGGCGGCGATGATGGCGCGGGCGTCGGCGAGCGCGCGCAGGGTGAAGACGTGCGGCTTGTCGGCGCCGGGGATGGCGAGCCGGACCGGCTCGGCGCCGGTGGCGAGCAGCAGCCGGTCGAAGCCGAGGCTGCGGCCGTCGGCGAGCTCGAGCCGGCGGGCGGCGGCATCGAGGGCGGTGGCGGTGGTGCCGAGCTCGAGCCGGATGCCGCGGCGCTCGAAGAAGGCGACGGGTTTCAGGAACACCCAGGACTCGGGGGCCTTGCCGGCGAGAAAGTCCTTGGAGAGGTTCGGCCGGTCCACCGGGCGCTCGGCGTCGGCCGAGATCAGGGTGAGCTCGCCCGCGAAGCCTTCGCGGCGCAGGCGCTCGGCCGCGGCGAAGCCGGCGGCGCCGCCGCCGACGATGACGAAATGCCGGGCGTCGCCGGTCGCGAGCGCGGCGGGCGCGGGCTTGGGCAGTTTTTCGCGGACGAAGACCGTGTCGCCGTCGCGCTCGACCCGCCAGACCGCGACCGGGTCGAAGGCCGGGGCGCGGAGCGCCTCGCCGGTCCGGAGGCTGAAGCAGGCATGGTGCCAGGGGCAGTGGATGGTGTCGCCCGTGACCAGGCCCTTGCCGAGCGGGCCGCCGTAGTGGCTGCACTTGCCGCTGATCGCGAGGAAATCGTCGCCGACCCGGGCGAGGGCGACCGGTTCCTCGCCGACGTGGCCGTGGACCGCGGCGCCATCGGCGAGCGAGGCGGCGGATATGCCGGCGGCGAGGTCGGGACCGGTGGGCTTGTCGTCGTGGGTCGCCATGTCGGGTTCCTCTTCTCGCCATACTTCGGCGCGCGCCGACGCCGATCTGCATTAGATGCCGTTCGGGGGGTTAGGTTCCGGCAAGCGTTCCCGGCTGCGGCCGAAGTAGAGTCTCATACGATCTCCGGTTGATCGCCTCGTCCTCCGGTTGACTCGGCGTCCTGTCCAAGAGCCCGCGCGATTTGTCGGTCGACAAATCGCGCCGCGCCTGCCTGTCCCTGGCAGGCGCGTAAACGCGCCAGCCCCAGGCAGGCGCGGCACGATTACAGGCGTTCGGGCAAGCGCTTGCCCCCCTCGCCCTCCGCCAGCTGGCTCCGGGCGACGGACCGGGCGAGGCTGCACAGCAGCCTCGCCTTTTCGGTCCGGGGCGAGCAATCGCCGGCGCCTCGGGCTCGGGGCGAGCGAAGCAATCTCCCGGATCCGGGATCAGGCTGCCGGCCTGATGTTCTGGTTGACGTGGAAGAGATTGCCCGGGTCGTATTTCTTCTTCACCTCGGCCAGCCGGGCGTAGTTGCCGCCGTAGCTCGCTTGCACCCGCGCCTCGCCTTCGTCGTCCATCATGAAGCCGACGTAGGCGCCGCCGGGGTTGAAGCGATGCACGGCGTCCCAGTAGGCGCGGCCCCAGCGGGTCAGCGCCCCGGCCTGCTGCGGGTTCGGAGTCGACCGCGGCTATGACCATCGACCAGGTCGCGTTCCGGGCACCCCACGCCGTCGCGTCCTTGCCGACGCCGCTGGGCGGCGCCGTCGATCGGATAGAGGTGCATCAGGCAAAGCTCGCTCGGCGCCTTGGCCGACTCGGCGATATAGGCATCGATCGCCTCGTCGGAGAGGTCCTTGACGAAGTCGCCCTTCCAGTACCACTGCAGGCCCTTCGGGAAGAACGCGTCGAAGAGGCCCTGCATCGCCGGGAAGGGCATGAAGCTCATCCAGTTGAAGAACGGCTCCGGCAGCTGGTCGAGGAGCGGCGCCAGCGCCTTTTTGCCGTCCTCCTCCGAGCCGTTGAAGGCGCCGATGATCGCGCAGGCGCGCTTGCCCCAGGCCTCCTGCGGGAAGGGATCCATCGAGGGCACGGTCTTGAGGCCGACGAAGATGCCGAGATCCTCCGGCGCGGTCGGCAGGAAGTCGCGATAGGCTTGCATGATCTGCTTGCCGTACTTGGCGTCCCAGAAGATCGGCCCGGCGAACACCATGCTGACGGCATGCGCCTGGAAGAGGAAGCTCGTCACCACCCCGAAGTTGCCGCCGCCGCCGCGCAGCGCCCAGAAGAGGTCCGGGTTGTCTTTCGGGCTCGCGGTGACGAAGCTGCCGTCGGCGAGCACCACGTCGGCCTCGAGCAGGTTGTCGATGGTCAGGCCGAACTTGCGCGTCAGGTAGCCCGAGCCGCCGCCGAGGGTCAGGCCGGCCACGCCGGTGGTCGAAACGATGCCGAACGGCACCGCGAGGCCGAAGGCGTGGGTGGCGTGGTCGACGTCGCCGGAGGTGCAGCCGGGCTCGACCCGGACGCTGCGGCTCGCCGGGTCGACCCGGACGCCTTTCATCCGCGCGAGGTCGATGACCAGCCCGTCGTCGACGCTGCCGAGGCCCGGGCCGTTGTGGCCGCCGCCGCGGATCGCCAGGGCGAGGCCGTTGTCGCGGCCGAAGTTCACCGCCGCCACCACGTCGGCGGCATCGACGCATTGCGCGATCAGCAGCGGCCGCTTGTCGATCATGCCGTTGTAGAGCGCGCGCGCCGCGTCGTAGTCGGCGTCGCTGCGCGTGACCAGCCGGCCGCGCAGTCCTTGCTGAAATTTGGCGATATCGTCGTCGTTCATCTCCAGCCCCCGGGCGGATGAGTCCGCGGGCGGACTTTACGCCTGTCGGGCCGCGCGACCAAGCGACGTCACGGTGTTCCGTTCGGAGCGGCCTAGCCGTGGTTCATCCGGTTGTCGATCAGCTCCTCGACCACGCCGGGGTCGGCCAGGGTCGAGGTGTCGCCGAGGGCGCCGTAGTCGTTCTCGGCGATCTTGCGCAGGATGCGGCGCATGATCTTGCCGGAGCGGGTCTTGGGCAGGCCGGGCGCCCACTGGATAAGGTCGGGGCTGGCGATCGGGCCGATCTCCTGGCGGACCCAGGCGACGAGCTCCTTCTTCAGGGCGTCGGTGTATGCCTCGCCGGCCATAAGCGTGACGTAGGCGTAGATGCCCTGGCCCTTGATCGGGTGCGGGTAGCCGACCACGGCGGCCTCGGCGACCTTGGGGTGGGCGACGAGGGCGGATTCGACTTCCGCGGTGCCCATGCGGTGGCCGGCGACGTTGATCACGTCGTCGACCCGGCCGGTGATCCACCAGTAGCCGTCGGCGTCGCGGCGGCAGCCGTCGCCGGTGAAATAGTGGCCCTTGTACTGGGTGAAGTAGGTCGCCACGAAGCGGTCGTGGTCGCCGAAGATGGTGCGCATCTGGCCGGGCCAGCTGCCATTGATCGCGAGGACGCCGGCGGCCTCGGTCTCGGCGAGCTCGGCGCCGGTGTGCGGGTCGAGGACCACGGGCTGGATGCCGAAGAAGGGCAGGGTCGCCGAGCCGGGCTTGGTCGGGATGGCGCCGGGGAGGGGGGTGATCAGGATGCCGCCGGTCTCGGTCTGCCACCAGGTGTCGACGATCGGGCAGCGGCCCTTGCCGACCACCTCGTCGTACCAGTTCCAGGCCTCCGGGTTGATCGGTTCGCCGACCGAGCCGAGGATGCGCAAGCTGGAGAGGTCGTGCTTGTCCACCCATTCGCGGCCCTGGCCCATCAGCGCGCGGATCGCGGTGGGCGCGGTGTAGAAGATATTGACCTTGTGCTGGGCGCAGACCTGCCAGAAGCGGCCGGCGTCGGGCCAGGTCGGGACGCCCTCGAACATCAGCGTGGTGGCGCCGTTGGCCAGCGGGCCGTAGACGATGTAGCTGTGGCCGGTGACCCAGCCGACGTCGGCGGTGCACCAGTAGATGTCGCCCTCGTGGTAGTCGAAGACGTACTGGTGGGTGAGCGAGGCGTAGAGCAGGTAGCCGGCGGTGGTGTGCAGCACGCCCTTGGGCTGGCCGGTCGAGCCCGAGGTGTAGAGGATGAAGAGCGGGTCCTCGGCGGACATCGGCTCGGGCGGGCAGTCGGGGGCGACGCGGGCGGCGGCCTCGTGCAGCCAGGTGTCGCGGGCGGGGTTCCAGGGCACGTCGCCGCCGGTGCGCCTGACCACCAGCTCGCGGACGCCGGCGAGGCCGGCGAGCGCCTTGTCGGCATTGGCCTTGAGCGGGGTGCGGCGGCCGCCGCGCGGCGCCTCGTCGGCGGTGACGACGAGCTTGGCGCCGCTATCCTCGATGCGCGAGCGCAGCGCCTCGGCGGAGAAGCCGGCGAAGACCACCGAGTGGACGGCGCCGATGCGGGCGCAGGCGAGCATGGCGTAGGCGGCCTGCGGGATCATCGGCAGGTAGAGCACCACCCGGTCGCCCTTGGCGACGCCGAGCTCGAGCAGCACGTTGGCGAAGCGGCAGACCTCCTCGTGGAGCTGGCGGTAGGTGATCGTCTCGGAGACGGCGGGATCGTCGGACTGCCAGAGGATCGCGGTCTGCTCGCCGCGGCCGGCGAGGTGGCGGTCGATGCAGTTGGCGGCGACGTTGAGCACGCCGTCCTCGAACCATTTGATCGAGACGTCGGGGTAGGCGAAGGAGGCGTTCTTGACCCGCGTGAAGGGCTTGATCCAGTCGAGGCGCTGGGCCTGCTCGCCCCAGAAGGCGTCGGGGTCGGCGATCGAGGCGGCGTACATCCGGGCGTAGCCCTCGGCGTCGATCAGCGCATGGGCCACGGTCTCGGGCGAGGGCTGGTGGAGGTTCTGGTCCAGCATGGCGTTCGTCTCCCCTGAACGTGCTTTGTGGCAAGCTTAGGACGAAGCCGCCGGAGGGAAAAGGTCAGGATCCGGGGGCGAGCTCCTCGGCGATCTCCCAGACGTTGCCGGCGGGGTCGGCGAAGGCGGCGGTGCGGCGGCCCCAGGGGCGGTCGATCGGGCCGTTGAGGAGCGTCACGCCATGGCGGATGAGCTCGGCGACGGTGGCGTCGGCGTCGGCGACGCGGATGGTGAGGAGCGCGCGGGCGCCGGCCGTTGGCGGGGCGACCGGCGACGGGGCGACCAGCGGCGGCGCCTGGTCGGCCCGGAGCAGGTTGATCATCAGCGGACCGAGGGTCATCACCGTGGAGACATCGTCCTCGTAGACGACCTCGCGGCCGAAAACGCGGGCGTAGAAGGCGCGGGTGGCGGCGAGATCCTCGGCGAAGAGGGTGATGACCTCGATGCGGTCGAGGGCTTCGATCATGGCGCGGACTCCTCGGCGCGGGCCTCGGCGACCGTGGCGGTGATGGCCTTGGCGATCAGGCCGGCGCCGAAGCCGTTGAGGTGGTTGCTGTCGAAATAGAGCGGGCGGTCGCCGATGTTGTTGATGCAGCGGCCGGGGAGGTCGCGGTCGCAGAGGATCTCGGCCGGGCGGACGCGGAAGAGGTCGGGGCTCGCGATGGCGTCGAAGGCGGCGATGATCGGGGCCTGGCGGCGGTCGTAGACGGCGCAGGCGGTGGAGAGCGTGACCGGGACCGGCGAGGGCTCGCGGCGGCGGGCGAGCTCCTCGGGGACGTTCCAGCCGGCCTCCGGGATCGGGTAGACCAGGACGACGCGGTGGCCGCGGGCGAGGAGCGCCTCGATGCCGCGCGACGTAGGTGGCGACCACGGCGGCGGCGCGGGCCTCGGCGGTGGCGGGGGCGGCGCCGAGCGGGGTGAGGAAGTCGCCGGGGGGGCCGTCGGCGCCGCCTTCGCCGTTGTCGAAGGCGTCGGGCGCGACGCCGGAGATCCAGCGGGCGGCGAGGACGACGACGTCGAAATGGGCGCTGTCGAGGTAGGCGAGGGCGTCGCGGACAAAGGCGTCGCAGGCGGGGGAGGCGGCGGCGCCGGTGCGGTCGAGGCCGGGGATCGGCGGGCAGGCGCTGCGGGTGACGGTGTAGAAGCGGAAGCCGGCGGCCTCGGCCTCGGTCCAGAAGGCGCCCTGCAGCGCGTCGGCGTGGCTGTCGCCGATGAAGGCGACGGCCGGGAGCGTGCCGTCGACGAGGCAGGCGGCGACCGGGTGCACCGGGTTCGGCTGGTCGAGATCGGTCTTGCAGGCGTCGCGATGCGGGTTGGTGTCGGTGACCGAGGCGAGGATGGCGCGGACGGCGGCGGGCTTGGCTGTGGCGAGGCCGTCGGTCGCAGAGGCCGGCGACGCCGATCGCGAGCCATCGCGGCGAGGGTCGCGGCGGCGATGGCGAGCGGGCGGCGCGGCGAGCCGGCGCCGCGGCGGCGGAACGGCCGCTCGACGAAGGCCCAGGTCGGCCAGGCGAGGAGGAGCGCGAGGCCGCCGAGCGCCAGCAGCGCCGCCGGCGGCAGGGCGTCGCCGAAGCGGATGCGGGCGAAGGCGAGGATCGGCTGGTGCCAGAGATAGGCGCTGTAGCTGATCGAGGCCGATGCCGACCGGCGGCGGGGTGGCGAGCAGGCGGGTCGCGGCGGTGCCGGGGCCGGCGTAGCGGATGACGAGGCGCGGCGCCGGCGGCGGCGAGCACGATCGGCAGGACGTTCGGGCAGGCTGCGGGGCGGCGGCGATCGCGACGGACGATCAGTGAGCGAGGCCGGCGAGCGCGAGCGCGGCCGTGCGGCGCGGGCGGCGCGCGCCGGCGCCAGGGCGAGCGCGGCGCCGAGCAGCGAGCTCCCAGGCGCGGAACGGCAGCAGGAAGAAGCCGGCCGAGGGCTGGCCGGCGGCGGCCCAGGCGGCGAGGGCGAGGCTGGCCGCGGCGGCGAGGAGGAGCGGCGCGAGGAGGCGGCCGGGATGCCAGCGCCAGAGGCCGGCGAGCGCGAGCGGGAAGAGCAGGTAGAACTGCTCCTCGATGCCGAGGCTCCAGGTGTGCAGCAGCGGCAGGTGTCGGCGCGTCGGGGCCGAAATAGTCGAGCACGCTGCCAGAAGAAGACGTTGGAGACCGAGAGCACGGTGGCGAGGAAGCCGTCGGCGAAGCCGCGCAGCTCGAGCGGCGACATCCAGGCGATGGCGAAGGGGATGCAGGCGAGGAGCACGACGACGAGCGCCGGCAGGATGCGGCGGGCGCGGCGCTCGTAGAAGCGGGCGAGCGAGAAGCGGTCCCGTGCGAGATCGCGCAGAGAGGATGCCGGTGATCAGGTAGCCGGAGATCACGAAGAAGACGTCGACCCCGAGCCAGCCGCCGGCGAAGGCGGCGAAGCCGGCGTGGAACAGCATCACCGGGATCACGGCGACCGCGCGCAGGCCGTCGATCTCGCGGCGGTAGCCGTGCGCGGCGCGGGAAGCCGGCACGGGGCCGGCGGCGGCGATGTCGAGCGACTGGGTCAGCGGTGCGGTTCCTCCCGGCCGCGATAGGGCGACCGGGCTTAGCTATCTTGTGCAAGCGCCACGATGCTCCCGGCCGCAGGGCGCCCAGCCGTCGAGGCACGGCCTCCCTGAGCCGCGGCGGCTTTCGGAACCGTCAGATCGCGACCTCGGTCGCCTTGCCGGCGGCCTGGGCGAGGCGGACGACCGCGGCGGCGACCGCGAGATCCTGCAGGCCGACGCCGGTGCCGTCGAAGAGGGTGATCTCCTCGCGCCGAGCGGCGGCCGGGGTGGGTGCCGGTGATGACGGCGCCGATCTGGGTGATCGCGGTCTCCGGGATCAGGCCGGCCGCGACGGCGTGCTGGGCCTCGCCGATGGTCACCGACTGGGCGACCTCGTCGGTGAAGACGGTGGCCTTCGGCGAGCGAGCGCGGCCTCGACCTCCTGCTTGCCCTTGGTGTCGGTGCCCATGCAGGCGAGATGCGTGCCGGGCTTCACCTGGGCGGCCATCAGGATCGGCGCGAAGGAGGAGGTGATGGTGATGATGACGTCGGCCTCGGCCCCGAGGCGGTCGAGGTCGACCGACCTCGAAGGGCAGGCCGGCCTCGGCGGCGGTGTCGGCGAGGCGGGAGAGCATCTCGGGGTGGAGGTTCCAGCCGATCACCCGCTCGAAGCCGCGCTGGCTGAGCGCGGCGCGGATCTGGAAGGCGGACTGGTGGCCGGCGCCGATCATGCCGAGGACCTTGGCGTCGGGACGGGCGAGGTGCTTGATCGAGACGGCGGAGGCGGCGGCGGTGCGGGCGGCGGTCAGATAGTTGCCGCCGACGCAGGCGGTCGGGCGGCCGGTGTCGGGATCGAAGAGATAGACCGTGGACTGGTGGTTGGTGAGGTCCTGGTTTCGAGGTTGTGCGGCCAGTAGCCGCCGGCCTTGACGCCGAGGGTCGCGCCGGCGCGGTCGAAGCCGCCCTTGAAGCCGTAGAGCGCGTCGGCGTGGCCGATCGCCTCGCGGACCACGGGGAAGTTATAGGCGTCGCCGCGGGCCATGGCGGCGAAGACCTGCTCGACGGCCTCGAAGGCGGCGTCCATGTCGAGGAGATCCGGGCAGGCGGCTTCGGGAACGATGATCATGGGCGGGTCCGGGCTCCTGGCGGGCGCGGCTGGCGCCGCGGGCCGCAGTTGCGGCCATAAGGTGCGCGCAGGTGCGCGCATGGTTTTCTTTGGTGGTTTTTCCGTCTGTTGACGGAAAAACGACTGCTCTCCAGGTTTCAAGGCCGTATGAAAGCCTGGAAGGCGGCCCCGCCGGAGACGGAGGCCGCGGGCGGGGTCAGTAGGCCTTGCCGCGGGCGCTGACCGGCCAGAGCGCCTCGACCTTGCCGTTGCGGACGCCGACGTACCAGTCGTGGACGTTGCAGGTCGGGTCGCAGTGGCCGGGGACGAGCTTGAGCTTCTCGTTGACCTTCAGGACGCCGCCCTTGTCCTCGATCACGCCGTGCTCGTCGGAGCATTTGATGTATTTCACGTCGTCGCGGCCGTAGACGAACGGGGAGGCCGCTGTCGACCGACTGCGCCTTGAGGCCGGCGTCGCAGACCGCGAGCTGGGGCTTGGCGTGGCTCATCACGCTGGTCAGGATGAAGAGCGCGTTCTCCCACTCGCCCTGGTCGATGCGGTTGCCGTCCTTGTCCTGGATGCGGCCGTAGTCGGCGTCCATGAAGGCGTAGCTGCCGCACTGCAGCTCGTTGTAGACGCCCGAGCCGCTCTCGAAATAGTAGCTGCCGGTGCCGCCGCCGGAGACGAGCTCGGGCGCGAGGCCCTCCTTTTTCAGCGCCTCGACCGCGTCCTTGACCTGGGCGATGGCGGCGTCGAGCTTGGCCTTGCGCGCCTCGTAGTCGTCGAGGTGCTGCATCGCGCCCTGGTAGGCCTGGATGCCGAGGAAGCGCAGGCCGGGCGCCGCGGCGACCGCCTTGGCGATCTCGACCACGGCCTCGGTGGTGGTGACGCCGCAGCGGCCGGCGCCGCAGTCGATCTCGACGAAGACATCGAGCGTGGTGCCGTGCTTCTGCGCCGCCTTCGAGAGGTCGGCGACGTTGGCGACGTCGTCGACGCAGACGATGACCCGGCCGCCGTGCTTCGGCATCCGGGCGAGCATGTCGATCTTGGCCGGGTCGCGGACCTCGTTGGAGACCAGGATATCCTTGATGCCGGCGCGGGCGAAGACCTCGGCCTCGGAGACCTTCTGGCAGCAGACGCCGATGGCGCCGCCCTGCTCCATCTGCAGCTTCAGCACGTCGACGGACTTGTGCATCTTGCCGTGGGCGCGGTGGCGCATGTTGTGCGCGCTGGCGTAGTCGCCCATCTTCCTGACGTTGCGCTCGAGCGCGTCGAGGTCGAGGATCAGGCAGGGGGTCTGGATGTCCTCGTAGGCCATGCCGATCGAGGCGGGGATGTCGTAGCCGACCTCGAGGCCGGCGATGTCTTCCTGCTTGGTCATGGATCCCCTCCGTTCACTTGAGCCAGGGCAGCTTGTCGAGATCGACATTGCCGCCGGTGATGATGACGCCGACGCGCTTGCCGGCGAAGATGTCGCGGTTCTTCAGGATGGTGGCGAGCGGCACCGCCGAAGAGCGGCTCCATGACGATCTTCATCCGCGCCCAGGTCAGGCGCATGGCGTCGACGATCTCCTCCTCGGTCGCGGTCAGCACGTCGGTGACGTAGCGGGAGACGAAGTGCCAGGTGCGGTCCTTGAGCGGCACCTTGAGGCCGTCGGCGACGGTGTCCGGCGCGTCGTAGGCGATGATCTTGCCCTGCTTGAAGGACTGGTAGGCGTCGTCGGCCTCCTGCGGCTCGGCGGCGTAGATCTTGGTCTGGGGCGCGATGGTGGAGAGCGTCAGGCAGGTGCCGGAGATCATGCCGCCGCCGCCGATCGGGGCGATCACCGCGTCGAGCTGGCCCAGATCCTCGATGATCTCCTTGGAGCAGGTGCCCTGGCCGGCGATCACCCGCTCGTCGTTGTAGGGGTGGACGAAGTCGGCGCCGGTCTCGGCCTGGACCCGGGCGAAGACCTCCTCGCGCGAGGAGGTCGAGGGCTCGCATTCGGTGATGACGCCGCCGTAGCCGCGCACGGCGTCCTTCTTCGCCTGCGGCGCGGTGCGCGGCATCACCACGTGGCAGGGGATGCCGCGGCGGCCGGCGGCGTAGGAGAGCGAGAGGGCGTGGTTGCCGGAGGAGTGGGTGGCGACGCCCTTCTTCGCCTTCTCCTCGGAGAGGCCGAAGACGGCGTTCGAGGCGCCGCGGACCTTGAAGGCGCCGGCCTTCTGCAGGTTCTCGCACTTGAAGAAGAGCTCGGCGCCGGTCGAGCTCGTTGAGGAAGCGCGAGGTCAGGATCGGGGTGCGGTGGATCCAGGGCCGGACGCGCTCGTGCGCGGCCAGCACGTCGTCCCAGGTGGGGATGGTGAGATCCTCGGCGGTGGCGACGGCCATGGCTCACGCGACCTTCTGCAACGCGGCGCCGGCGGTGCCGCGGTAGTATTCCTGCGCCGCGGCGACGCCGCTGCCAAGCTTGATCGGCAGGTTGAGGTCGGCCATGACCATCTCGGCGCAGGCGATGCCGGAGAGCGCCATGACGTCGGTGAGCGAGCCGAGGTGGCCGATGCGGAACACCTTGCCGGCGACCTCGCCGAGGCCGACGCCGAAGGCGACGCCGTATTTGTCGGCGGCATGGACGACGAGCCTGGTGCTGTCGAAGCCCTCGGGGACGACGATGGCGCTGACCGTGTCGGAGTAGAGCTCGGGCGAGCGGGCGCAGAGCTTGAGGCCCCAGGCGTCGGCGGCGCGGCGGATGCCCTCGGCCAGCCGGTGATGCCGGGCGAAGACGTTGTCGAGCCCTTCCTCCTCGAGCATCTTCAGCGACTCGCCGAGGCCGTAGAGCAGGTTGACCGGCGGGGTGTAGGGGAAGCCGCCCTTGGGGTTGGTGTTCAGCATGTCGCGGAAGTCGAGAAAGCAGCGCGGCAGCGACGCTGTCTCCATCGCCTTCAGCGCCTTGGGGCTGACGCCGACGATGGCGAGGCCGGTGGGCAGCATGAAGCCCTTCTGGCTGCCGGTGACGGCGACATCGACGCCCCACTCGTCCATGCGGAAGTCCATCGAGCCGATCGAGCTGACGCCGTCGACGAGCAGCAGCGCCGGGTGCTCGGCGGCGTCCATGGCGCGGCGGACGGCGGCGACGTCGGATTTGACGCCGGTCGCGGTCTCGTTGTGGGTGACGAGCACGGCCTTGATCTCGTGGGCCTTGTCGGCTTCGAGCGCCGCCTGGAACTCGGCCGCGGGGACGCCGGCGCCCCAGGGGGCGTTGAGCTGCTGGACGTTCAGGCCGTGGCGCTGGCACATGTCGATCCAGCGGTGCGAGAACATGCCGTGGCGGCAGGCGAGGATCTTGTCGCCCGGCGAGAGCGTATTGGAGATCGCGGCTTCCCAGCCGGCGGTGCCGGTGGCCGGGAAGATGACGACCTCGCCGTCCCTGGTCTTGAGGACGGTCTTCACGCCGGCGAAGAGCGGCTTGAACATGGTGCCGAAGCTCGCCGAGCGGTGGTCGATCGTCGGCACGTTGCAGGCATGCCGCAGCCGCTCGGGGATGTTGGTCGGGCCGGGAATGAAGACCGGATTCTGGCTGGACATGGGGGCTCCCTCCGTTTGGTGCCGACGGTATACCAGCGGGTCGGAAATCTGGCAATTTTTTTGAAATAGTTTTTCACGAAGAGTTCGCTCCGCTTTAGGCAATGGTTTGCAAGGGTTTTCGGTTTTTCAAGCGGCGCAGCGATGCCGCGCGAAGGACGAAAATCAAGCGGCGGGGCGGTGCAAGGTGCGGGGCCTTAGGGCCGAGGCTTCGTGCGACCTTCGTCCGATGTGGCGGCGGGTCGGCAGGCCGTAAGCCGCCGGCGCGCTGCTGGCCGCTGCGCCGATCGGCGTCAGCGTCTCCTCGGGCAAGCTCAGCCTCGCGCCGGCGGCGGCGCTGGCCAAGCATGGCGCCGATGACAGGAACCGCCACGAGCGCCACGGTCGCGGCGGCGACGACCGCAAGCCCGACGACCGCGGGCGCGGCGGGCACGGCCGCGACGACTGACCGGCGACGCGCGCCGACGCGGATGGGCGTTGGCGCGCCTTCTGCCTCGCCCCGGAAGCGCGACCGGGGTAAGACACGGGATGGAACGGGAAACCAAGCGCCTGCGCGGGCGGCCGCGCGCCTTCAACGCCGTGCCGGAGCAGACGACGATCCAGGCGCTCGACCGGGCGGTGGCGATCCTGAAGGTGCTGGCCGGTGCCGAGGGCGGGCTGTCGCTGACCGAGCTCGCCGAGGCGTCGGGGCAGGCGCCGGCGACCGTCTATCGGGTGCTCTCGACCTTCGAGGCGCACGGCATGGTCGAGGTGCAGCCGGCAACGCAGCTCTGGTTCATCGGGCAGGAGGCGTTCCGGATCGGCAGCGCCTTTCTCGGGCGGACCAGCCTCGTCGAGCAGGCGCGGGGGGTGATGCACGCGCTGATGGCGGAGACCGGCGAGACCGCGAACCTCGCGATCGCCGATGGCGGGCAGGTGGTCTTCATCAGCCAGGTCGAGACCCACGAGCCGATCCGCGCCTTCTTCCGGCCCGGGACGCGGGGGCCGATCCATGCCAGCGGCATCGGCAAGGCGCTGCTCGCCTACCATGCGCCGGAGGCGGTGGCGCGGATCGTGCGCGAGCAGGGGCTCGCCGCCTTCACCGCGCGGACGATCACCGACCCGGAGGCGCTCGGCGCCGAGCTCGAGGCGATCCGGGCGCGCGGCTGGGCGATGGACGACGAGGAGCGGACCGAGGGCATGCGCTGCATCGCGGCGCCGATCTTCAACGAGTTCCGGGAGGCGACCGCGGGGGTGTCGATCTCCGGCCCGACGGTGCGGATGGCGCGGGCCGGAAGCGACGCGCTCGGCGCGCAGGGTGCGGGCGGCCGCCGACCGGATCACCCGGGCGATCGGCGGCACGGTGCCTTAGTGGAACCGCGGCGGGTGCGGTGCATTGGAGCCGAAGAGCAAGGGGAGGTGCTGATGACCGCTCATGTCCTTATGCTTCTGGCCGCCTGGTTTCTAGTCGCGCTCGGCGCCTGGCCTGGGCTAAGGGCAACCGCGCGTCACGGCTCGAGGTCGCGGTAGGCCTCCTGGCGGAAGCGCGGCGTGCAGAGCTCGTAGAACAGCAGATCCGAGGTCCCGGTGTTGGCGATGCGCTGGGCGACGCCTGCGGGAATCACCACGCGGTCGCCAGGTCCGACCGGCGCGGTCTCGCCGCCGACTTCGACCAGTCCATGGCCAGAGAGGATGATGTAGCGCTCGACGATGCCGGTGACCGCGTGAAGCCGGGTGGTGACGCCGGGCCCGACCCGGACGTGCGCAAGCGAGGCTGCGGGGCTTTCGGGGAGGTTGAGCTGCTCGGTGATGAAGCAGCGCTCGTCGGCGAGGAATTCTGCCGGGAAAGGTCCCGGGATAAGCCAGTCGGGCGGCATGGTGGTCACTTGTCGGGGTGGCGGACCCGTAATGGTATGCCCGATCCGGGCGGTAGCGCAATCAGGTCGTTGCGGCTTAGACTTCGGCGCCCGCCCCGGCCTTTTGAAGCCGGGGCGGACGCTTCGAGGCCGGCACCGCTCAGTTGTCGGTGTCGCGGTCGAACTTCGCCCGCGCGATTTCGCTCAGCGAGAGGCCGGTGGCCTGGTCTTGGGTCAGGCCGGCGGCAGCGATGAGCTGCGCGTGATCGACATTGCCCACCGAGCGGCTCATCGCGGTCACGCCGCCGGGACGCTGGACGCGCTGGGCGTTGTCGGGGTCGCTGTCGCGGTTGAACTTTGCCGCGGCGATCTCGGTCAGCGTCAGAGCCTGCGCCTGATCCGGCGCGAGGCCGGCGTTGGCCGCGAGCTGTGCGGAGTTGCCGCCGGAGCCGGGGGTGAAGATCACCTGGCGTTCGCTCGAATCCGAGCCGCGGTTGAACTTGGCGACCGCGATCTCGTTCAGGCTGAGACCCTGCGCCTGGGCGGGGGTCAATCCGGCGTTCGCGACCAGCTGCGACTGGGCGAAGGCGGGAGCTGCGGCACCGACGAGGGCGGCGGCGACAGCAAGGGTTTTCAGGTTGGTCATTGTCTGCTTCCTTCTGTGCGTGCCTTCATGCACGTGCATCTAGATAGATGCAGACGCATCGATGTCAAGCTTGATGCAGGTGCATTAATCGCTATATTGCGAGCATGAGCCAGGAACCCTGCCAGTCCGCCGTTCGTGCCTGGGCGCGTCTCGTCCGCGCCCACCAGGCTGCGATGTCGCAAGTCGAGAGCGCGCTGAAGGCCGCGGACCTGCCGCCGCTGGCCTGGTACGAGGCGCTGGTCGAGCTCGACCGCGCCGGCGCGTGCGGCGTGCGGCCGTTCACGCTCGAGGAGGCGCTGCAGCTGCCGCAGTACGGCCTGTCGCGGCTGCTGGCGCGGATGGAGGTGGCGGGGCTGGTGCTGCGCGGGACCTGCCCGGGCGACGGGCGCGGCCAGATCGTCGCGATCACCGACGCCGGCCGGGAGATGCAGCGGCGCATGTGGCCGGTCTATGCGGGAGCGGTGCAGCAGGCGGTGGGCGCGCGGCTGTCGTCGGAAGAGGCCGACGGGCTGTCGCATCTCCTGGGCCGGCTGATCGCCGCCGGAAGGGGCCGCCGCTCCGCGTTGACAGGCGGGGGACGGGCGTGCACCCCTGAGCCGCGTGAGGCCCGATCTTATCATCACCCATGCGCTGATCGTCACCGCCGATGCCGCCGGCACGGTGCTCCGCGACGGTGCGGTCGCGGTGCGCGGCGGGCGGATCACCCGGATCGGGCCGGCGGCGGCGGTCGGCGCGGCGGCGGCGGAGGTCATCGATGCGCGCGGCATGCTGCTGATGCCGGGGCTGATCAACATGCATTGCCATGCCGGGGACAGCCTCTTCCGCGGGCTGGTCGAGGATCTGCCGCTGGAGCCGTGGCTCCAGACCGTCTGGAAGGCGGAGGGCGCGATCCTGTCGCGCGAGACGGTGCGGCTCGGGGCGACGCTCGGCTTCGCCGAGCTCGTGCTCGGCGGGGTCACCACGGTGATGGACATGTTCTGGCACCCGCGCGAGACCGTCGCCGCGGCGCGGGCGGTCGGGCTCAGGGTCTCCACCGGCGGCATTTTCTTCGATCCGCCCGGGGTGGACGGGCGGCGCGGCGCGGACCGGCTGGCGGACGCCGAGGCGTTCTTCGAGGAGTTCGCGGGTGCCGAGGACGTGCTGCCGGGCAGCTTTCCGCATGGCGCCTATACGGTCGGGCCGGACAATCTGCGCGCGGCGCACCGGCTGGCGGCGGAGCGGGGCGGCCTCTTCTCGACCCATGCCGCCGAGACCCGGGCGGAGCGGGCGGACGTCGAGGCGCGCTACGGGCGGCCGGTGGTCAGGCATCTCGATCACCTCGGGCTGCTCGACGAGCGGACGGTGCTGGCGCATTGCGTCTGGCTCGACGACGCGGAGATCGCGATCCTGGCGCGGACAGGTGCTACGGTGGCGCACAACCCGGTGTCGAACCTCAAGCTCGCGAGCGGCATCGCCCGGATCCCGGACATGCTGGCGGCCGGGGTGCGGGTGACGGTCGGCACCGACGGGGCGATCTCGGGCAACGACCTCGACATGTGGATGGCGCTGCGGCTGGCCGCGACGCTGCACCGGGCGGCCCGGCTCGACGCCGCGGCGGTGACGACGGCGCAGGCGCTCAGGATGGTGACGCTCGACGCCGCGGCGGCGCTCGGGGCGGCGGACCGGCTGGGGTCGCTGGAGCCGGGCAAGCTCGCGGACATGATCCTGATCGATCTCAAGCGCCCGCATGCGGTGCCGCTGTTCGATCCGCTGACGCATCTGGTCTTCTCCTGCGCCAAGTCCGACGTGCGGCACGTCTTCGTCGGCGGGCGGCAGGTGGTCCGGGACGGGGCACTGACCGGGCTGGCGCTCGGCGACCTCTTGGCCGAGGTCGAGGCGCTGGTGCCGCGCATCGCCGCGAGCGTCGCGTGAACGCGGGCGAGCGGGTCGCCGCGGCGCTGGGCTCGGTCGCGGACCGGGCGGGCGGGCCGGTGGAGATCGCGCTGATCCTCGGCTCGGGGCTCGGCGGGCTCGCGGCCGAGGTCGAGCCGGCGGTGGCGATCCCCTATGCCGAGATCGCGGGCTTCCCGGTGTCTACCGCGCCCGGGCACGCCGGGCGGCTGGTGATCGGCGCGCTGCACGGCCGCCGGGTGGCGCTGATGCAGGGGCGGCTGCATCTCTACGAGGGCTGGGCGCCCGGCGATATCGCGCTGGCGGTGCGGCTGCTCAGGCGGCTTGGGGCGGACCGGCTGGTCGTCACCAACGCCGCCGGGGCGCTGGAGCCGGATTTCGCCCCGGGCGAGGTCATGCTGATCGAGGACCATCTGAACTTCACCGGGGTCAATCCCTTGACCGGCGCCAACGACGACGGCATCGGCCTGCGCTTTCCCGACATGTCGCGGGCCTACGATCCGGACCTGCGCGCCGCGGCGCGGCGGGCGGCGGAGGCGGCCGGGGTGGCGCTGCGCTACGGGATCTACGCCGGCGTCGCGGGCCCGTCGCTCGAGACCTCGGCGGAGCGGCGGTTCCTGCGCTCGGCGGGGGCGGATGCGGTCGGCATGTCGACGGTGCTCGAAGTGATCGCCGCCGTGCATTGCGGCATGCGGGTGCTCGGCTTCTCGGCGATCTGCAACGATGCCAACGGCGGGCCGGACCAGGCGCCCGACACCATCGAGGCGGTGCTGGTCGAAGCCGAGTCGGCGGGTGCGCAGATCGCGGCGGTGCTGCGGCGGCTGCTGCCGAAGCTGTGAGGCGATTCGGGCCGCCGCCGTCGGGATCCTGCGGCCGGGGTGGTCAATCGGGAAGCGTCGCCGGCAGAATGCCCAAGGCGGCGGCAGTTTCGTCCGCGCGCCCGGGACCCGATGCCGCGCGCTCGCGCAAAAAGTGTCCAAATTGTGATCAAAACAACCAGCGCGAGAATGTGAGTTTACCGCGGCGGGTTTTTACGATTTGGTCACCGGACCGTGCTGAACTCCTGGCGACCGGGGGGTAACGAGATGCATCCACGCCTTGTCATTTGCCTCATGGGCTCGATGCTGATCGGGTTTGCGGTGGCGATCGTCGCCGTCTCGGCCGGGACCGGGCTGATCGCCGCCTGCTTCGTCAGCAGCATCAGCGGTTCGACCGCGCTGGTGGCGACCAGCATCTTCGCGGCCTGGGTCAGCGAGCGGTGGCCGCCTGCCGCGTTGGCGGTGCGCAGCGCGCACGCCTGAGGCCCCGGTGATGCCCGCGGCGGGACGCCGCCGGGCGCGTCATGCTCCTGGCGTGCTTTTCGCGGGGAGCGCCGTCCTCGGGGAGCCACGAGGGCTCCCGCTCGGCCGGCGCTTGGCGGTCGGCCGCCTTTGCGGCCTCCCTCCGGCGGAAGCGGGCTTCGCCCGCTGGGTTGAGATTTTCTCCCCGGCTGTTGCCGGGGCCCCTGCGACTGCCCGATAGGGTTTCTGCCCATATGAAATCCTCAGAAGAGTTTTCGGAGACGGTTGCGATCCCTCCTGACGTCGCGCGGGGGAGACGGTGTCGCCTGCGCCGGAGGCGAGGCGCGCCGCGGGCGGGAGGGCCTGGCACGCGGGCGGCTGACGCGGCGCTTGCCGCCAACCGGCGGTGTCGGCCGCAGGGCCGGCGGCGGCGGGCGGCAGGGCGGGGCGGCGCCGCTAACCCCTTGGTAACCAGCCGCCCCTAGACCGGGCGCATTGGCGGTCTGAGGAGAAGCCCGGAATGTCGCCCCGGTCCGGCCTGCGGCTGTGCCTCGCGTTCGCGCTCGCGGGCTTCATCTCGGTGCCCGCCGCCCCTGCCGGGACGGACGGGAATCCGGGCGCGGATCCAGCGGCGCTCTGCGAGCGGGCGATCGTCAACGGCGCGCGGCGCGGCGGGGTGCCGCCGGAGGTGCTGCATGCGGTGGCGCTGACCGAGACCGGGCGGCACCTCGACGGGCGGATGCGGGCCTGGCCGTGGGCGGTGAACCGCGAGGGCAAGGGCTACTGGTTTCAGAACCGCGCGGAGGCGCTGGCCTTCGCGCGGCAGAGCCTCGCCGAGGGGCGGACGAGCTTCGACGTCGGCTGCGTGCAGATCAACTACCGCTGGCACGGGCGGGCGTTTCCGTCGGTCGATGCGATGTTCGACCCGGAGTATACCGCGACCTATGCGGCGCAGTTCCTGCGCACGCTCTACGAGGAGCGGGGGAGCTGGTCGGCGGCGGCGGGGGCTTACCATTCGCTGAGCCCGGAACTCGCCGATGTCTACCGCCAGCGGTTCGACCGGCTCTTGGCGAACCTCGAGCCGGGGGCGCTGACCGACGCCGAGGCGCTGGTCGCGGCGGCGGTGCCGGAGGGCCGCTTCACCACGCGGCAGACGCGGCGGGAGGCGCAGCGGCGGGCGATGGCCGAGCGCATCCGCGCCGCCGGGCCGCCGCCGGAGCCGATGGCGGGCGGCATCGCCGGGGCGCTGTTCGTGCCGGCGGCGGGATCGCTCTTGGTGCAGGGGACGCCGCTCTTGAGCCAGGGGCAGCCGCTGATCACAGCACCTCGCGGCGGGCTCTTCTGATGGCGCTGAGCCTCAGGGGCCTCTACCAGCCGACGGTGCTGCTGGCGATGGCGCTGATGGCGGTCATCGCCATGATGGTGCTGCCGATGCCGGCCTGGATCCTCGACATGGGGCTGGCGGCGTCCTTCGCGATCGCGATCCTGATCTTCACCATCACCCTCTTCATCCAGCGGCCGCTGGATTTCTCGGCGTTTCCGACGGTGCTCTTGGCGAGCCTGATGCTGCGGCTCTCGCTCAACGTCTCCTCGACCAAGCTGATCATCGGCCAGGGGCATACCGGCACCAAGGCGGCGGGGCATGTGATCGAGGGCTTCGCCATGTTCATCATGGGGGGATCGGTCTTCCTCGGGCTCGTGGTCTTCGGCGTGCTTCTCATCGTCAACTTCATCGTCATCACCAAGGGCGCGGGACGGATGGCCGAGGTCGGGGCGCGGTTCGCGCTCGACGGCATGCCGGGCAAGCAGCTCGCGATCGACAGCGACATGGCGGCGGGGGCGATCAGCCATGCCGAGGCGCGGGAGCGGCGGCGGATCGAGCAGGAGGAGACCACGTTTTTCGGCTCGCTCGACGGCGCGTCGAAGTTCGTCAAGGGCGACGCGGTGGCGGGGCTCCTGATCACGCTGCTCAACCTCGTCATGGGCCTCGCGATGGGCGTGCTGGTGCACGACATGCCGATCCGCGACGCCTTCGAGACCTATTCGATCCTGACCGTCGGCGACGGGCTGGTCACGCAGATCCCGGCGGTGATCATCTCGATCGCTTCGGCGATGCTGCTCTCGAAGGGCGGGCTGGTCGGATCGACCGACCGGGCGCTGATCCGCCAGCTCGGGGCGTATCCGACGGCGCTCGGGACCGTGGCGGTGCTGATGGCGCTCTTCGCCTTCATTCCGGGGCTGCCGTTCGTGCCGTTCCTGATGGGCGCCGGCTGCCTCGCCGGTGCTGCCTGGGTGGCGCGGCAGACCAAGCTGCGCGAGGCGGCGGCGGCCGCGGCGCCGCCCGAGGCGCGGACGCCGTCGAAGAAGTCGCTGGGGGATCTCCTCGACATCGACGAGATCCACATGGAGTTCGCGCCGAACCTGGTGCCGGTGGTGATGGACGAGGCGACCGGGCTCGACGCGCGCATCCTCAATATGCGGAACCACATCGCCACCGAGTTCGGGCTGATCCTGCCGGAGATCCGGCTGACCGACAATCCGGGGCTGCCGCCGGGCAGCTACGCGATCCGGGTGCAGGGGGTCGAGGTGGCGCGGAGCGCGATCGAGACCGACAAGGTGCTGGTGCTCTTGCCCGACGAGGCGGCGGCGGCGCCGCCGGGGCGGTCGGTGGCGGAGCCGGTCTACGGCGCGCCGGCGCGCTGGATCGCACCGGCGCTGCAGGAGGAGGCGGTGCTGATGGGGCTCTCGGTCGTGACGCCGACCGAAGTGGTGGCGACGCATCTTCTGGAGATCGTCAAGGCGAACTTCGGGCGGCTCTTCACCCGGCGCTCCTTGCGCAAGCTCCTCGACGAGTTCACCTCGCTGACCGACGGCAGGCGGGCCGAGGCCAACCGCAAGATGCTGGACGAGTTCGTGCCGGACAAGGTGCCGATCGACACGCTGCAATCGGTGCTCAGGCTGCTGCTCGAGGAGCGGGTGTCGATCCGCAACCTGCCGCTGATCCTCGAGGCGGTGGCCGAGGCCTACGCCCCGCAGGTGAGCGTCGAGGTGATCTGCGAGCACGTTCGCCACCGGCTCGGCTTCCAGCTCACTGCCGGGCTGCAGGAGGCGGACGGGGCGCTGCCGCTGATCCAGCTCAGCCCCTCGTGGGAGGAGCTCTTCCAGAGCTACCAGCTGCCGGAGGGGTCGGGGATCGTCGATGTCGCGCTGCCGCCCCAGGAGTTCAACCGGCTGGCCAATTCGATCGCCGAGAAGATCGCCCACGCCGGGGCGCAGGGGCGCTATCCGGCGGTGGTGACCTCGACCAAGCGCCGGCGTTTCCTGCACACGGTGCTGACGGCCAAGGGCATCCGCAACCCGGTGCTGAGCTTCGAGGAGATCGGCGCCGGCACGCGGCCGGCGGTGCTGGGGCTCGCCTGATGTTCGAGGGGATGGCGCGGCTCCTCGATCTGACGCAGGCCGGGCTCGTCGGGTTCATGCTGGTTTTCGCCCGGATCAGCGGGGTGATGTTGCTGCTGCCCGGGTTCGGCGAGCGGGTGATCCCGGCGCGGGTGCGACTGGGGGTGACCGTCGCCTTCACGCTGGTGGTCTGGCCGATGCTGGCGCCGGAGCTGATCGCCACCGATCCGGCGCGGCCGGTCCTCGGGATGCTGATCGTCGAGATCTCGATCGGGCTGCTGCTCGGCATCGCCATCCGGCTGATGGTGGTGGCGCTGCAGCTCGCGGGCTCGATCGCGGCGCAGTCGACGGCGCTGGCGCAGATCTTCGGCGCGGGCGTGGCGCCCGATCCGATGCCGGCGATCGGCAATATCCTGATGCTGGCCGGCGTAACGCTGGCGGTCGCCTCGGGGCTGCACGTCAAGGTGGCGATCGCGATGGCGCGGTCCTACGAGATCCTGCCGATGGGGCTGCCGGTGCCGGCGGCGGACGTGGCGGCCTGGGGCACGGCGCGGGTGGCGCAGGCCTTCGCGCTCGGCTTCTCGCTGGCGGCGCCGTTCGTGATCGCGGCCTTCGCCTACAACCTGGCGCTGGGTGCCATCAACCGGGCGATGCCGCAGCTGATGGTGGCCTTCATCGGCGCGCCGGCGATCACCGCCGGGGGCCTCCTGATCCTGATGCTGGCGGCGCCGGTGATCCTGCACTTCTGGATCGGGCGGATGGATCTGGCGCTGGCCGATCCCTTGGCGCTGCCGCGGTGAGCGAGGAGGACGGCGGCGGCGAGAAGGTCTTCGACCCGACGCCGCAGAAGCTGGCCGAGGCCCGGAAGAAGGGCGACATCCCGCGCTCGGGCGACGTGACCGCGGCGGCGACCTATCTGGGGTTCCTCGCGGTGGTGGCGACCGCCGGCGCTTTCGGGCTCAGCCATGCCGCCTCGGTGCTGATGATCTTCATCGCCCAGCCGGACCGGCTCAGCGGCGTGATCCTCGGGCCGGGCGGGCCCGGGCTCTCGGGCCGGATCATGCTCGAGGCGCTGTCGGCGCTGGCGCCGATATTCCTGGTGCCGATCGGCGCGGTGCTGGTCAGCCTGTTCGCGCAGCAGGCGATCACCTTCTCCGGCGACAAGCTGCAGCCGAAGCTGTCGCGGCTGTCGCTGATCGGCAATGCCAAGCGCAAGTTCGGTGCGGCCGGGCTGGTCGAGTTCGCCAAGGGCGCGATCAAGCTGGCGGCGATCGGCGCGGCGCTCTTCTACTATCTCGCGCGCGATCTCGACCGGATGATCGGCGCCGCGACCGCCGAGGCGCAGGTGCTCGGCGGCATGATGATGCAGTCGCTGGTGGTGCTGCTCACGATCACCTGCGTGATCGCGGTGACCATCGCCGGGATCGACCTGGTCTGGCAGCGCTTCGACCACGCGCGGCGGCTCAGGATGTCCTACCAGGACCTCAGGGAGGAGGCGCGGCAGTCGGAGGGCGATCCGCACGTCAAGGCGCAGCGGCGCGGCCGGGCCGAGGCGATCGCCACCAACCGGATGCTGCTCGACGTGCCGACCGCGGACGTGATCATCGTCAACCCGACGCATTACGCGGTGGCGCTGAAATGGTCGCGGGCGCGGGGCAGCGCGCCGGTCTGCGTCGCCAAGGGCGAGGGCGAGGTGGCGCTCCGGATCCGCGAGGTGGCGGCGATCGCCGGGGTGCCGCTGCACAGCGACCCGCCGGCGGCGCGGGCGCTGCACGCCACCGTCGAGATCGGCCGCGAGATCGCGCCGGAGCATTACCGCGCGGTCGCCGCGGCGATCCGCTTCGCCGACCGGATGCGCCGGGTGGCGCGCGCGCGGGGGCGGACGTGACGCCGGCGGCGCTTCGGCGGCTCGCGGCGCTGGCCGAGGCGCGGCGGGCGCGGGATCTGGCGCGGCTGGAGGGGCTGCTGGCGGAGGACCGGCGGCTGGTGGCGGAGATCGCGTGGCTCGCGGGTACCGCGGCGCGGGATTTGGCGGAAGGGGTGGCGCTGCCGCTGGCGCGGCAGGGTCTGCGGCAGGCCTGGGCGGATCAGGCGGTGCGGGCGGCCCGGCGGCGGCGGGGCGAGCTCGCCGCGCGGATCGGGGCGGCGCGGGCCGAGGCGGTGCAGAGCCTCGGCAAGCACGAGGCGCTGGAGGCGCTGGTGGCGCGCGCGGACCGGGCGGCGGCGCAGCTCCGAATCGCGCGGGCGGAACGGGAGGGGCCGGTGCCGGCGGGCAAGGGCTTCGATGCGGCGGGCTAGGCCAAAGCGTTGCGCTTGGGCAACAGATCCAGTGTTTTTGCGGCGACCGCTATGCAGTCGGCGGAAAATCGCCTAGATCTCCTGCGTGGGTGAGGGGTGGCTGCCCCGGCGTCGAGTAGCGAGTGAACGGGTAACGCGGGCGGCGGTTTCGGGTGCGGAGTGCGACGGGTGGCGCTGTGACCGCACTGGCGGCGGGCGGCTCCACCCGTGTCCGCGTCGCCTCAGGCCTCGCCGGTGAACCTCAGTTCAATTCCCTTGATCGGAATTCCTTCGAGCTCGGTCGACCAGGTGTCGCCGGGACGGATCGGCTGCGCGTCGGTCAGGGTGCCGGTGGTGATGATCTCGCCGGCGCCGAGCGGGGCGTTGATGGGAAAGCGGCCGATCTCGGCGATCAGGAAGCGCAGCGCGCTGAGCGGTCCGCCGAGGACGTGGCTGGCGTGGCCTTCGGCGACCGGGGCGCCGCGGTTGCTGAGGCGGATGGCGAAGCTGCGGAGCTGGGCCTCCCAGCGGTCGCGGTCGGCGGCGACCGGGTGGCGCTCGCCGATGAAGAGGGCGCCGTGCAGGCCGAAGGCGGCGGCGGACTCGGGGCCGGTGAGGATCCAGTTCGGGTAGACCGACTGCACGATCTCGAAGCCGTGCGCGATCCAGTCGATGCAGCCGAGGAGCGCGCGCTCGTCCATGCCCGGGTCGCGGCGCTTCGGCGAGGTGCAGGACGATCTCCGGCTCGACGCGCGGCTCCGGCAGGCCGGTGAGGTCGAACGCCGGGACGTCGGCGAGTTCGTGGACGGTGCTGTCGTAGATGAAGTTCCACATCGGGCCGGTCACGCCGTAGCGTTCCCAGATCGTGGTGTTGGTGAAGCCGATCTTGCGGCCGACCGGGCGCTCGCCGCGTGCCTGGCGCAGGTCGCGGATCCGCGCCGCCACGGCATAGGCCTTGGCGAGGTCGAGATCGGGGTAACGCCCGGATTGGCGGCCGGTCCCGAGCAGCGCCAGAAGTTGCGACGCGATCCGCTCGCTCTGCGATTGCGCGTCCATCGGCGCCCCCGGTCGCTCCGCAGCGATAGTGCGCCCCGCCGCAGAGAACCGCAAGCCAACGGGCCGGCGATGCCGGCTACTCGCGCATAAGGAGAGTTGAAATTCTCATGTATCTCATGTAACAGTTATATGACAAACGAGGGGTGGCTTGAACCTATCGAGGAGGCCCCGCTGACGACCGAAGCTTTCCGCGTCATCACCGCGCTCGCCGCCGGCGTTCTGTTGCTTGCCGGCCTCGGCGCCGCGGCGCGGGCCGGGGGGTCGCCGATCCCCGGATTTGACCGCGATGGCCCGACCTTGGCGCTGAGCGTGCGCGATCCGCGCGATCCCTGCCAGTTCTTTCGTATCCAGGCCTCCAACGCGTCGCTGGCGCACTATTCCCAGGACATGCTCTGGTCCTGTGACGAGATCGCCCGCCGCCGCGCCGCGGGCCTGCCGCTCGGCGACCGGCTGGAAGCGACGGCCGCGATGCTCGACACCTATCGGGATGCGATCATCGCTGCCGGGACCGAAGCCTTCACCCGCAAGGGCCGCTCCGGTCAGGCTCCCTGGGAGCTCGCGCTGAGCGAGGAGGAAAAGACTGCCATCGCCAACTCGACCGGCGCGCTTCTGGTGATCGAAGCGATCCGCGGCGGCTTCTGACCGCCTGCCTAGCTGTCCTGGCGGGCGATCTCGGTGATCAGGATCTCCTCGACCGGGGTATCGGCCATCACTGCGCGGGCGGCCTGGAGCAGCGCCGACTTCAGGTCGTCCATCTTGCGGCCGGTGGTGAAGCTGCCGTTGAAGCCGCCGGAGTTGGCGTGGCGGAACATCACCTTGAGAAAGCTGTCGCGCAGGCGCGGCTTGACCGCCTCGACGGTATGCGCGGCCTCGGCGTCGGTCTCGACCGAAAGCGAGAGGACGACCATCGCGACCACCTTCTCGCCGGCGAACACCGGGACCACGAAGGGCTTGTCCATCGTGACGTAGGTGAGCTCGGCCGCGGGCTTCTTCTCCGCTTCGGCCACCGGGGCGAAGGGGTCGGCCGCGGCGGACTCGCAGGGTGCTGCGGCCTCGGGAGCGGTGGCTTCCGCGGTCGCTGACGTCGGCGCGGGGCAGCCGGCGGCCTCGATCGGCGCCGGCGCGGGCTTCAGAGCGATGCCGGCGCCGACGCCGGTCGCGAGGCCGAGGAGCCCGATCACCAGCGGCAGGAGCTTGCGCATTCCCGCGCCTCAGTAGGGCATCAGGCGGTCGACGGCCTGCTGGCCGTAGCGCGGCTGCTGGGCGCTCGAGAGCTGGCCGCGGCCGCCGTAGGAGATGCGGGCGCCGGCGATGCGGTCGTAGGGCACCTCGTTGTAGCGCGAGATATCCTCGGGGCGGACGATGCCGGTGACCTGCAGGTCGCGGAGCTCGAAGTTGACCCGCACCTCCTGGTCGCCCTGGATGACGAGGTGGCCGTTCGGCAGCACCTGGACCACCGTGGCGGCGACGCGCAGCGTCAGCTTCTCGTTGCGCTTGACCGAGCCGTCGCCGCTGTAGTCGGACTGCGAGCCGATCTCGAGGTTCGGGTTCAGCTTCATCATGCCCGGCGGCAGCACGTTGGCGGCGCCGAGAAAGCCGCCGACCTCGGCGCTCTCGCTGCCCGAGCGGGTGCGGGTGGTGGTGTTCTTCATCTCGGCCTGGTCGTCGATCTCGATGGTGATCGTCAGGATGTCGCCGAGGTTCCTCGCCCGGCGGTCGCCCCAGAGGCCGGTCGGCGCGGTGTCCCAGAGCGAGGCCTGCTGGTAGGCGTAGCGCGCCGGCTGCGGCGGCGGCACCGCCAGCGCCGCCCGCTCGGCGGTCAGGATCGGCGGGGCGTTGTCCTCGGCGCGGCCGATCGAGGTCATCTCCGGCGGCTGGCCGATCTCGCCGAGGCCGCAGGCGGCGAGCGAGACGGCGCAGGCGAGGCAGAGCAGCGGCTTCATCGGCCGACCTCGATGCTGCCGTCCGGCGCCACCGTGCCGGTCACGGTCTGGCGCGAGGCGAGGTTCATCACCCGCACCGGCTCGCCGGCGGCGGCGCGGTCGAGCGCGCGGCCCTCAGTGACGATCTGGAGCGGGCCGCTGGAATAGGACATCCGCACCATGGCGTTGCGCTCGACCAGCGCCGGCGCGGCGAGCTGGCTCGAAAGGACGGCGCGGCCGGGGTAGAGCGCGACCTTGGCCTCCTTGCCGACCGCCTCGTCGATCGAGGCGACGCCGCCCGGCACAGCCTCCTCGGAAAGCGTCAGATCCTCGGCGGCGAGCAGGCTGTGGCTGCGGATGGTGCGGACCGGGGTCACCGACTGCGCGAGCACCGCCCCGGCGCTCAGCACCGCCACGAAGAGGAGAAAGAGCGCGGTGGCGCGGGCCATGGGGTCAGCGGATCTGCACGGTGGCCGCCAGCATCTGGTCGGCGGCGGTGATGACCTTGGCGTTGAGCTCGTAGCCGCGCTGCGCCTCGATCAGCCCGGTGATCTCGTGCACGGCGTCGACGCTGGAGTTCTCGAGGTAGCCCTGGCGAAAGGTGCCGCGGCCGTCCTCGCCGGCGCCGCCGGTGTTGGCGGCGCCCGAGGCCTCGGTCTCGCGGTAGAGGTTCGAGCCCATCGCCTCGAGGCCCTTCTCGTTGGAGAAGCTGGTCAGGGTGAACTGGCCGAGGAGCTGGGCGTCGGTCTGGCCGTCGAAATAGGCGTAGACCTCGCCGTCGGCGTTGATGGTGATCTGGCGGGCGTCCTCGGGGATGGTGACATCGGGCACCACCGGGTAGCCGTCGGAGGTGACGATCAGCCCGTCGCCGTTGCGTTTCAGCGCGCCGTCGCGGGTATAGGCCGGGTCGCCCGAGGGCAGGGTCACCTCGAGGTAGCCTTGGCCGTCGATGGCGAGGTCGAGCGAGCCGCCGGTCTCGGTCAGCGCGCCCTGCTGCACCTGCATCGAGACCGCCGCCGGCCGCACGCCGAGGCCGAGCTGGACGCCCGCCGGCAGCACGGTGCCGTCGGCGGAGTTGATGGTGCCCGGCCGCTGCACCTGCTGGTAGTGCAGGTCGGAGAATTCGGCGCGGCGGGCGTTGTAGGCGGTGGTGCTCATGTTGGCGAGGTTGTTGGAGATCACCTCGACCCGCATGTTCTGCGCCGCCATGCCGGTCGCCGCGATGTTCAGTGCACGCATGATCGGTCCTTCTGTTCGCCGGCTCAGGCCTGCTGGCCGAGGGTGCGCACCACCAGCCGGATGCGGTCGTCTTCCTGGTCCATCAGCTTCTGGCCGTATTCGTAGGCGCGCTGGACCTCGACCATGCGCGCCATCTCGGCGACCGGGTTGACGTTGGATTGTTCGAGAAAGCCCTGGACGATGCGGCCGTCCTCGACCGGCTCGGTGCCGGCGTCGGCGCGGAAGAGCACGCCCGCCTCGCGGAAGAGGCTGGTCTGGTCGGCGACGTCGACGAGGCCGATGCGCGCCGCCGGGGCGCCGTCGACCGATAGGGTGCCGTCGGCGGCGACGCCGACGCTCTTCGCCTCGAAGGGAATGGTGATCTCGCCGCCGCCCTCGTCGAGCAGCGGATGGCCGTCCATGTTGACGACGACGCCGTCGGCGTTGCGGGTGAAGGCGCCGGCGCGGGTCAGCCGCTCGCCCTGCGGCGTCATCACCGTGAAGTAGCCGTTGCCTTCGATCGCGAGGTCGAGCTTGCCGCCGGTCTGATCGAGCGATCCCTGCAGCGTGTCGGTGTAGCGGGCGCGGGCCTCGGTCATCGCCACGCTGCCACCCTCGACCGGCAGCGCCTCGACCGCCTCGGCGAAGATCACGCCTTCACGGCGGTAGCCGGTGGTGGAGAGGTTGGCGATATTGTTCGCGACCGACTGGAGCTCCTTGGCGAGGCCCGACTGACGCGTCAGGGCCACGTAGCCGGCAAGATCCATGCTCCACTCCCGCCTTCTGCGAAACCCGCGCGGGTGGCCGCGCTCGGGGGGAACCTGCGCCGCTTTGGTAAAGAATTGGTCAAGGCCTTGAAACTTGGCGCTTCCGGCATCAGGACCTGCCGCCCGCGTCTGACGGCGGCTGGCGCGAAACGGGAATTCGCTTCCGCGCATGGCCGGCCGCGTGGTATCAGCGATGCCTCCCGACGCGCGATCGGTGCCTGGGGGAACCGCAGATCCGGAGTGCGCCGTAATGATGCGAACCGTCCTCGCCAGCGCCGCCGCGCTGTGCTTCGTCGCCGCCGCCAGGGCGGAGGTTCCGGAAGCGACCGTGACGTCGCTCGGCGCGCCCGACCGCGTCGAGACCGCGATCGGCACGCTGACTTTCAAGGACGGCGTGCCGGATGCGGACACCGCCGCGAAGGTCTACGACGCGATGGATTTCGCCAACGCGCTCGCGGTCTACAACAACAGCTTCCGCGGCGCCTCGGCCTACGCGATCCCTGCGGGCCTCGGGGCCCTCGGCGCCAAGGACAACGACGTCGTCATCTTCTCGGAGCTGATGGACGCGAGCTCGCTGTTCCTGACCGCGAACGCCGACACGGTGTATTACATGGCGGCCATCGACCTCACCCACGGGCCGATGGTGATCGAGCAGCCGTCCAACGCCGTCGGCACCATCAACGACATGTGGTTCTCCTGGATCATCGACATCGGCGGCCCCGGTCCCGACCGCGGGCTGGGCGGCAAGTACCTGATCGTGCCGCCGGGCTATGACGGGCCGCTGCCCGAGGGCGGCTACTTCGTCGCCCATTCCAAGACCAACCGCGTGCTCTATGCCTCCCGCGCCTACCTGGTCGACAACGACCCGAAGCCGGCGGTCGAGAACGTCAAGGCCAGCATGAAGATCTACCCGTATGTGCCGGGCAGCTACGGCACCAGCATCGCCCAGGCGCTGGAGGGGAAGGTGCGGCTTGCCGGCGAGCCGAAGGTCCCGGAGATGAAGTTCATCGAGGGCACCGGCGCATCGGTCAACACTATCCCGCCCAGCGACTACGGCTTCTTCGAGATGCTGAACGCCAACGTCCAGGAGGAGCCCGCCACCAGCTACGATCCGGAGCTCGCGGGCCAGCTCGCCGCCATCGGCATCGTCAAGGGCAAGCCTTTCGCCCCCGATGAACGGATGAAGAAGATCCTGACCGACGCCGCCGCGGTCGGCAACGCCGCCGGCCGGGCGCTCAACTGGCGCTTCGCGCAAGCGCATCCCGACTGGGCCTACTATCCCGGCTCGCAGTGGGGCAACATGCTCTGGCAGGGCGGCGCCTTCTTCGAGACCCCGCCGCCGGCCTTCGAGGACGGCGTGTTCAAGCCGCTGCCCCCGACCGGCGCCCGCACGCTGGATTCGCGCACGGCGTTCTACTACGGCTACACGCTCGACTCGCCGGGCATGATCATGAACATCCCCGACGTCGGCTCGCAGTACCTGATGGGCTTCCTCGATCCCGACGGCAATCCGTTCGACGGCGCCAAGACCTACAAGGTGACGCTGCCCAAGGACATCCCGGCGCGCGCCTTCTGGTCGTTCACGCTCTACGACAACCAGACCCGCTCGATGCTGCAGACGCCGCAGAAATACCCGCGCGCCGGCAGCCAGAGCTATCCCTCGCCCGCCGCCGAAGCGGCCGAGGACGGCTCGACTACGGTCTGGTTCGGCCCGAGCAGCCCGAGGGCGTCGCGCGCGGCAACTGGATCCAGACCGACCCGGAGAAGGGCTGGTTCACCCTCCTCAGGCTCTACAGCCCGCTGCCGTCGTTCTTCACCAAGGAGTGGCGGGCCGGCGAGATCGAACTGGTAGAACTAGGGGAGCCCGGTCGCGATGGGCGCGGGCCGGCAGGCGAGGAGACGACCGATGTCTGACGACGACTTCGAGGCCGGGAGCGAGGGGTCCGGCGCGGCGCGCGCCTCGCGGCGCGGCGTGCTGGCCGGCGCGGTGGCGCTGGCCTCGGCGATGAGCGCTGCCGCGCGGCGCGGCGGCGGCCGACGAGAAGAGCGCCGACTTCCTGTTCGTGCAGACCGCGAAGGGCATGGCCTACGACACCGACCAGAACCGGCTGACGCTGCGGCAGGTGAGCCCGGTGACGCTGTTCTTCTCGGACCGGCCGGAGCGGGTCGCCGGCAACATGAAGACCGCCGACTTCGTGCCGTTCTGGAGCGACGGCAAGGACAGCTTCCTCTCCGACCCGCCCAACGCCGATATCTCGATCCTCGAGGACGGCAAGCTGCGCCAGACCGTGGCGGTGCTGCAGGACCCCAAGCTCGAGGGCGAGGATTCTGATCTATACCGTCAGGATCATCAGCGGCGACATGCCGGTGCTCGGGGAGGACGTGTCGGTCTTCATCGACGTGATCGGCATGCCGCTGACGCCGGTCTCCTTCGCCGGCGTCGACCGGCGCGCCTACCGGCGGGCCGTCATCTATCGGTGAGGGCCGGCTAGCCGGCCGGCGCGGGCGCCTCGTGCAGGTAGCGGCCGGAGACCCAGCCGCGGACGGTGGCGTCGTCCCTGGCCTCGACGTCGCACCAGCGCCGGGTGCCGGTCATCTTGCAGCCGCGGTTGCGCAGGATGGTGCCTTCCGGGAACCGGGCGAGCACCGCCGCGTCGGTCGAGGGACCGGCGCGCAGGTTCAGCTTGTCGCCGGGGTCGAGGCCCGCCACCTGCCAGAAGTCCGGCCCGCCGGCCAGACCGTCGGCGAAGTCCGGGGCCGGCGCGGCATCGGCAGCGGGCGCGGCCGGCGTGGTCTCCGCAGCGGTGCCGGTGACGCCGACGGTAAGGGTGAACGCCGCGGTCTCGGCGCGGCGCGCGGCGGCGCGGATCAGGAAGACCTGGACGGTATAGTCGCCGGACTTGCGCAGCGTCGCGTGCCAGGCGTTGCCGTCGCGCGGGCCGACATGGAGCGCCGTGCTCAGCCCCGGGAAATCACCCGGACGGTAAACGTTGAAGTAGGTCGAGGGGTTGTCGGCCTTGAGCGCCACCGTCATCGTCTGCCCGATTTCCGCCGCCACCTGATACTCGACGCTGTCGTAGCCGACGACGGCGCCCTCGATCGTCGCCTCGGTGGCGCCGGCCGCGAACTCGATGCGCTCCTGGCGGACATTGTCCGCCGCCGCAGCGAACCCGGCAGCGAGCGTCGCCAGGGCCAGCGCCCCGAGCATGCGGTCGCGAAATCCCGTGACGAAATGGATCATGGTCTGCCACTCACTCCGAGCTTCACTCCGCTCAACTAGCACGCGCGTCCCGGTGAGCAAAGGCACCGGGGCGGGAGCCGCGGCGGCTCAGCGCCCGATCACCAGCGGGATGATCTGGTCCTGGTAGAAGCGGACCAGCGTGTGCCCGGAGAAGCTCATCGTCACCCAGAAGACCGCGAGGATGGCGCCGAGCTTGGGCACGAAGGTCAGGGTCATCTCCTGCACCGAGGTCAGCGCCTGCACCAGCCCGATGGCGAGGCCGACCACCAGCGCCACGGCGAGGATCGGGGTGGAGACGATCAGCGCGGTCCAGAGCGCCTGGCGCAGGATGTCGAGCAGGACCGCCTCGGTCATGATGCGGGGGCCATGGCTCAGACCGGCATCCTGAGGATTTCCTGATAGGCCTCGATCACCTTGTCGCGCACCGCGACCGCGGTCTGCACCGCGAGCTCGGTGGCGGCCAGCGCCTCGACCACCGCCTGCGGGTCGGCGCGGCCGGCGAGACCGGCCTTCACCGTCGCCTCGCCGGCGCGCATCGTCTCCATGAAGTCCGCCGAGGCGGTCGCGAAAGCCTGGCCGGCGGTGCGGACCGGGGCGTCCTGCGGCGCGGGTCTCGCCGCGGCCTGGACCTGGGAATAGAGCTGGGAGGCGAGGGTTGCCTTGATGTCCATCGGGTGGATCCTTCTTTTTAGCGGCGGAGCAGGTCGAGGAGCGCGCTCGCCATCTGCCGGGCCTGGTCGAACATGCGCAGGTTGGCCTCGTAGGAGCGGTTGGCCTCGCGGGCGTCGGCGATCTCGACCACCAGGTTGACGTTCGAGCCCTCGAAGTAGCCGTCCTTGCCGGCGAGGGGGTTGGTCGGGTCGTAGACGCGGATGAGCTCGCTGTCGTCGAGCCGGACCGGGCCGGTCCTGACCGCGCGGGCGTCCTCGCCGGCGAAGAAGGCCTGCTCGAAGGAGACGGTCTTGCGGTGGTAGCCGGGGGTGTCGGCGTTGGCGATATTCTCGGTGCTGAGCCGCAGCCGCGCGGCCTGGGCGGCCATGCCGCTGGCCGAGGCCGCCATCGTCTTCATCATCTCGTTCATCGGGATGCTCCTCAGCGCCGGACGACGACGGCGCGCAGCACTTCCAGCGCCTTGGCATAGACGCCGAGCGCCATGTCGTGCTCCTGGCGCACCTCGGCGGCCCGGATCATCTGGTCCTCGAGCGACACCGAGTTGCCGTTGGGCGTCTCGGCGCCGAAGACCGCGGCCTCCCGCGGCTCGAAGCCGCCAGGATCGGCGCCGAACGCCATGTGCCCGGTCCGCGTCAGCCGCGCGGCGAAGGCCGGCCCTTCGTCCACGATCGCGGCGAAATCCGCGATGTCGCGGGCGCGGTAGCCGGGGGTGTCGGCCTGGGCGATGTTTTCGGAGATGAGCTGCTGGCGGGCGGTGGCGTGGGCGGCCAGGGCGCTGGCGAGGTTAAGGATTTCGAGAGGCATCGGCGGGGTTCCCACGGTGGCGTCAACGGCGGCTTAACCCTTGATGGTTGACAAAGGGTTGCCGAGCTCTGGCGCGGCGGAGGAGGGATCTGGCCATGCTCACGGACTTCGCGGCGCTGGGGGCGGAGCTCGGCGCGGGTGTCGAACCGGCGCCGGGTCGGGCGGGTCACGGCGGTCGGCACCGCGGCGCTGGAGATCGCCGGGCTCTCCAACCACGCGCGGATCGGCGACCAGGTGGCGATCGGGCTCGGCGGCGGCGATGCGCTCGGCGGCGAGGTCGTCGGCATCTCCGAGGCGCTGGTCCGGGCGATGACCTATGCGCCGCTCGACGGCGCGGCGGTCGGCGATGCGGCGACGCTGCTCGGGCCCGCGGGGGTGCATCCGGCGGAGGACTGGATGGGGCGGATCGTCGATGCCTTCGGCCAGCCGCTCGACGGCCGGCCGCTGGCGCCGGGCGCCGCCAGCGCGACGCTGCGCCGCGCGCCGCCGCCGCCGGCGACGCGCAAGGGCCTCGGGCCGCGGCTCGCCACCGGGCTCGCGGTGATGGACACCCTGCTGCCGGTCGCCCGCGGCCAGCGGATCGGCGTCTTCGCCGGCTCCGGCATCGGCAAGTCGACGCTGCTCGGCGATCTCGCGCGCGGCATCGAGGCCGAGATCGTCGTCTTTGCGCTGATCGGCGAGCGCGGGCGCGAGTTGCGCGACTTCGTGGACAACGTGCTGGGGCCGGAGGGGATGAAGCGGGCCGTGGTGGTGGCCGCGACCTCCGACCAGGCGCCGCTGATCAAGCGCCGCGCCGCCTGGATGGCGATGGCGACGGCGGAGGTGTTCCGCGACCAGGGCCGGCACGTGCTGCTCCTGCTCGATTCGCTGACCCGCTTCGCCGAGGCGCACCGCGAGATCGCGCTGACCGCCGGCGAGGCGCCGTCCCTGCGCGGCTTCCCGCCGTCCACCGCCAACCTGATCGCGGCGCTCTGCGAGCGGGCGGGGCCGGGGCCGTTCGGCAAGGGCGACATCACCGGCATCTTCAGCGTGCTGGTCGCGGCCTCCGACATGGACGAGCCGATCGCCGACATCACCCGCGGCGTGCTCGACGGCCACGTGGTGCTCGACCGCGGCATCGCCGAGCGCGGCCGGTTTCCGGCGATCGACGTGCGGCGCAGCGTGTCGCGCAGCCTGCCCGGCATCGCCAGCGCCGAGGAGAACGCGCAGCTCGCGCATACCCGGCGGGTGCTGACCGCCTATGAGAACGCGGCGCTGATGATCCAGACCGGGCTCTATGCGCCGGGCAGCGATCCGGCGATCGACGAGGCGATCCGGCTCTGGCCGAAGCTCGACGCCTTTTTCACCGAGACGGCGCCGGAGGGGCCGGCGGCGAGCTTCGCGCGGCTGGCGGATGCGCTGGGTAAGTAACGCGGCGGTAAGGTTTCGCCCGCGTTAATGCAAGGAATTCGCAGGCTTTCGCCGTGGCGCCTGCGCCAGGAGGTCGTCCGGCATAGCGCTCGCCCGACCCGCTCGAAGTGGCTGCGAAAGCGGCTGGAAAGCGGCTGGAAAGTGGCTTGCCAATCCGGCGCTCTCACGGTCCCGCTGTTGCCGTACGGAGTGCAACGGTGCAGGGTGGCATTCTCGAGCCGCCTCCCCCGGGGACCGCTGGTGACAACGAAGCCTTCGTTGCGGCTGTTCGTCTCCTGCGCTGCGCTCGTGGCGCCGAGCGTGTCGCGCGCATCGAATTTCAGGCCGGCGGCCCGGGGTCCGATCATCGCCCGGCGCAAGTCGGCGATCGCAACGCTTGCCGGCGGAAGCGGGAGTTTCTCGGGAGATCGCCTCACGACGATTTAGACGGAAGCGAAAATTCGGGGGGTTCGGCAATGGCGAAGCACATGTGGCGATTGTTCTTCGGGTGTGCGGCGGCGCTGCTGCCGGTCGTGGCGCCGACGGCGTCGCCGGCGTCGCCGGGGCCGGACTACAAGCCGGCGGCCTGCGTGGACACCACGCCGCACAAGATCCGGATGGTGAAGGTGGCGCCCGGGGTCGAGCTGGAGGTGCTGGACTGGGGCGGCAAGGGACCGGCGATGGTGCTGATCACGGGGACCGGGGACAACGCGCACGTCTATGACCAGTTCGCCTATCAGTTCACCGACTATTTCCATGTCATCGGGATCACCCGCCGCGGCTACCTGCCGTCGAGCCAGCCGCGGGACGGCTACGACGTCCCGACCCGGGCAAAGGACGATATCGCGGTGATCGATGCCTTGGGCATCAGGAAGGCGGTGTTCGTCGGGCATTCGGCCGGCGGCATGGAATTGAGCCGGCTGGGACAGGCCTTCCCGTCGCGGGTCGAGAAGCTCGTCTACCTCGACGCGGTCGACCTGTCGCAACGCAGCTCGGTGTCGGGCCTCGATTTGCCCCTGGCCGCCTATACCGAGGCTGACCTGAAGTCGCTGGAGGCGTATCAGGCGGCGCAGGCGCGGTTGCAGGAAATCCGCGAGCCGGTGCCTTCGGTCTGTCCGCGGCTGAAGTTCGACGCCGGCGGCGCGCTCGTGGACTCTACGACGCCGGACTGGGTCCTGGAGAAGTTCGTCGCGGGCATGGACGCCGCTCCGCAGCAGGACTGGTCGCGCGTCAAGGCGCCGCGCCTCGGCATCTTCGCGCCACATACGGTTTCCGGCAGGCAAGCCTGGTACTGGTACCTGAGCCCCGCCGCGCAAGCCCAATTCGACAAGGTCTGGCCGGCGATCGCCGCCTGGCATCGCCGGACCATCGGACAGTTTGCCGAGGGAAATGCGGACAACACGCACAGGCTGCCCGGCGCTCCGCACTATGTCTACATCAACAACGAGGCGGAGGTCGTGCGCTGGATGCGGGAGTTTCTCGGAGATACCGCCGGGAGCATGATCCAGACGAAAATAACAGCAGGGGGGAATTTCGCGAATGGCGAAGCGTAAGTGGCGATTGTTCTTTGGTTGTGCGGCCGCGCTCCTGGCGCTCGGGACACCGACGGTGTCGCCGGCGTCGGATTTCAAGCCGGCGGCCTGCGTGGACACCACGCCGCACAAGATCCGGATGGTGAGGGTGGCGCCCGGCGTCGAGCTGCAGGTGCTGGACTGGGGCGGCAAGGGGCCCTGGATGGTGTTTCTGACCGGAGGCGGCGACAACGCGCACGTCTACGACCAGTTCGCCTACCAGTTCACCGACTATTTTCATGTCATCGGCATCACCCGCCGCGGCTATCTGCCGTCGAGCCAGCCGCGGGACGGCTACGACATCCCGACCCGGGCCAAGGACGATATCGCGGTGCTCGATGCCTTCGGCATCAGGAAGGCGGTGTTCGTCGGGCATTCCGCCGCCGGCATGGAGCTGAGCCGGCTGGGCCAGGCCTTCACGGGCGCGGGTCGAGAAGCTGGTCTATCTCGACGCTGCCGATCTGTCGCGACGCGCTGCGGCGACGCGGCGTCGAGCCGCCCTGGCCGGACCTATACCGACGCGGATCTGGCGTCGCTCGGGGCCTACGGCGCGGCCCAGGCGCGGTTGCAGGCGATCCGCCCGCCGGTCGCGTCGGTCTGTCTGGGGGTGAGCTTCGACCAAGGGCGCAATCGTCGGATTCCACCACGCCGGACTGGATCGCCGAAGAAGATCGATGCCAGCGTCAGGGCCCAGCCGCTGCAGGACTGGTCGCGGATCACCGCGCCGCGCCTCGGCATCTACGCGCCATACACGGCGACCGACCGGCAGGCCTGGTACTGGTATCTGAGCCCCGGCCAAGCAAGCCGAGTTCGACCGGGTCTTGCCCGGCATCCGCGACTGGTACCTGCGAACGATCGCGCGGTTCGCCGAGAACAACGAGGCCAATACCCACACGCTGCCCGGCGCGCCGCATTACGTCTACATCAACAACGAGGCCGAGGTCGTGCGCTGGATGCGGGAGTTCCTGAAGATACCGCCGAATGGCCGTGACCCGCGACGGCGACGCAATCAACGTTCAGAAGCCGTTCATCAGGGGGATATCGGCAATGACGAAGCGATCAATGCAACTCTTCACGCTCGGCGTGGCGGCGCTGATGGCGCTCGCGGCGCCGTCGGCGCCACGGGCGGCGGACTTCAAGCCGGCGGGATGCGTGGACACCACGCCGCACAAGGTCCGCATGGTGAGGGTGGCGCCCGGCGTCGAGCTCGAGGTGATCGACTGGGGCGGCACCGGCAAGCCGATGGTGCTCCTGACCGGGCTCGGCGACAACGCCCACGTCTATGACCAGTTCGCCTACCAGTTCACCGACTATTTCCATGTCTACGGCATCACCCGGCGCGGGTTCCTGCCCTCGAGCCAGCCCAGGGACGGCTACGACGTTCCGACCCGGGTGAGGGACGATATCGCGGTGCTGGACGCGCTCGGCATCAAGAAGGCGGTCTTCGCCGGGCATTCGCTCGCGGGGTCGGAGCTGAGCCGGCTCGGCGCCGACTACAAGGAGCGCGTCGACAAGCTGGTCTATCTCGATGCCTCCGATCTCGCGGAGCGCTTCAAGCCGTCGCGCACCGAGCCGCCGGGCGCCCAGCCACTGTTCACGCCGGCGACCTTGAAGTCGCTCGAGGACTATCAGGCGGCTTCGGCGCGCATCATGGCGATCCGCGAGCCGAACCCGGCGGTCTGTCTCAACCTGGTCTTCAACGCCAAGGGCGAGATCGTCGATTTCCACCTCGCCGGACTGGATCACCGAGAAGCTTCAAGCCGGGGTCCGCGCATCGGCCAATCCGCCGACGAACTGGGCGGCGGTCAAGGCGCCGCGGCTCGGGATCTTCGCCACCTTCACCCTGGAGGCGCGGCAGGCCTGGTACTGGTACCTGAGCCCGGCCGAAGCAGAAGGAATTCGACGCCGCCTGGCCGGCCGATCGCGGTCTGGTTCAAGCAGGTGGTTGCGAAGTTCGCCGACGGCAACCAGAAATACACCTACACGCTGCCGGGCGCGCCGCACTACGTCTACATCAACCACGAGGCGGAGGTGGTGCGCTGGATGCGGGAGTTCCTCGGGATACCGCCGAAGGGCTGAGGCGGGCGTGCGGGCCGGGCCGCGTCGCGGTCAGCTCTTCGAGGCGAGGAGGCTGAGGATGCCGTTCGAGCCGGAGGCGGAACTGTTCTGCAGGAGCGAGAGCGCCAGCGAGGCGGGGCTGTTGCCGCTCGGGCCGGCCTCGATCTGGGCGCGGGCGAGGAAGCGGTTGAGCACCTTCTCGATCGCGGCGGGGTCGCGGAAGGCGGCCAGCGTGTCGGCGCCGAAGAGGGCGCCGGCCTTGTCGGCGAGGATGTCGCGCTGGCGGTCGATGTCGATCCGGGCGAAGGACGCGGGCAGGCCGAAGGCCTTCTCGAAGACCTGGCGCAGCGGCTTGGAGCCGAGGACGTTGTACCAGCTCGCGCCGTCCTCGCCCTGGGCGGCGAGGGCTGCGACCTCGCGGCGGAAGTTCATCGCGAGCCGCATGTCGTTGTCGGCATCGCCGACGGCGACCTCGAAGGCGCGGGTCTTGTAGGCGGCGGTGATCGTCGCGGCGAAGCCGGCGTCGGCGGTGTTCGGGCCGCCGGCGTCGCCGAAGCCGAAGGCGTCGGAGAGCCTGGCGAAGGACTTGTCGGTCAGCCGGCTGGCGAGCGCCTTGGGATCGGTGGTGCCTTCCTCGAGCGCCTTGCGGATGAAGGCCTTCTTGTCGATCTCGCTTCGAGGCCGAAGGCGCCGAGCGCCACCTTGAGCAGGCGGCGGTCGGCGACGAGGTCGGCGGCGGAGTGATGGAGCCGATCTTCTCGGCGAAGTAGGCGATGTCCTTCTGCAGCTCGGGGCCTTTCTCGAAGGCGGCCTGCTGCGCGGCCTGGGTGCGCTGGAGAAAGCGCCAGCCGGCGATGCCGCCGAGCGGGATCATCGGCTGGAAGCTCATCGGCTCAGGCGCCCTGGCCGAGGCCGAGGAGCCGCGCCTCGCGCGGCATCAGGCCGCGCAGCGCGCGCATCGCCTGGTAGAAGCGGCGCTCGGCGACGGCAGCGGTGGCGGCGGCGAGGTGGGCGCGGCTGTCGGGGTCCTGGAAGACCTGGGAGAGCTGCTCGATGCCGCGGTTGAGCTGGCGGCTCGCCTCCTCGGGGTCGGCCTCGCCGGCGAGGACGAGCTGGGCGATGTAGCAGACGCGCCTGACCGGGGTGTTGGCCTCGTCGGGATGGATGGCGTCGCGCAGGCGCAGGACGTTGGCGTCGGGCGTCAGCACGTTGAGCCGGGCGCGGCGGTCGCCGTTCTCCATGACGACGCCGTTGATCATGATGCGCTCGTGCGGGCCGAGCTTGAGCACGAGGCCGGTCATGCCGCGGCCTCCACTTCGCCGCGCAGGCCCTTCATGATCGCGGTATTGATGTCGATCAGCGGCGCGAGCCGCGCGCGGCCGCCGAGGACCGCGAGGCTGTGGCGGCGGACGAACTCGGCGAGCGAGATAAGCTGCGCGCGCAGCGCCACCGGCAGGGCGTTGGCCTCGAGCATCGAATCCTCGCTGAGCGTGCCCCAGACCCGCTGGTTTTCCAGGACGGCGTGGGCGAGCGCGGGGTAGGCGGCCTTGTCGGCCTCGTCCACGGCCGTGAGCGCGTGGGTGACCTTGGCGAAAAGCGCGTATTCGGTGCCGCGGGGGGTGCGGATCGGCCGGGCGGAGGCGGCGTAGCCGGAGCGGGCCTGAGCGTTCGGGCTCATCGGATAACCTTCTGGGGATCAGGCCGGTGGAGCGACCGGCCGGGAGGCTGGGAGGAGAGAGGCCGGGGCGGGCCGGAGCCCGCCCCGATCCCGAGGCTCAGCGGAAGAGCGCCAGCACGTTCTGCGGCGCCTGGTTGGCGATCGAGAGCGCCTGGATGCCGAGCTGCTGCTGGACCTGCAGCGCGGAAAGGCGCGCCGAGGCTTCCTCCATGTCGGCATCGACCAGCGCGCCGACACCGGCCTTCAGCGCGTCGGCCTGCTTGGCGAGGAAGTCGTTCTGCGCGTCGATGCGGATCTGCGCCGCACCGAAGGCCGCCGCGGCGGTGTTGGCGGTGTCGAGCAGCGAGTCGACGGCGTCGAGGTTGTCGTCGGCGTCGTTGGTCAGGGTGATCGACGCGCCGAGCGCTTCGAGGTCCTGCGCGGTGACCGTCGCCTTCTCGGCCGAGAGCGCGCCCGAGCTGTCGCGGATCACCGACACCATCACGTCCTGGTCGCTCGCGGACGAGCTGACGAGGTTGATGCCGTTATACTGCGCCGAGGTGGCGATCGAGGTGATCGTGTCGGTCAGCGCGTCGACGTCGGCCTGGAGCTTGGCCAGCAAGTCGGTGTCGGCGCCGTCGGCCTGGACGACCTTCACCTGGATCTGCTTCAGGATGCCGGAGATCTGCTCGGAGGCGGTCCGGGCGGTGCCGACCATCGCCGAGGCGGAAGTCAGCGATTCGCCGAGCTTCTTGTAGCTGGCGACGTCGGAGCCCATGGTGGCGGCGATCGCCCAGGACGAGCTGTTGTCCTTGGCGGTGGCGACCTTCATGCCGGTCGAGATTTCGTTCTGCGCCTTGGCGAGGCCGGCGCTGGAGCTCTTCAGGGTCTGCAGGGCGACGAGCGCGCTGGTGTTGGTCAGAATGCTGGACATCGGTAGGTTCCTCAAGTGGCGTGCGACGCTTTCGACGCCGCCGGTGTCATGGATGGCCCCGCGCATGCGGAAACCGACGAACGCCCTTCTGACTGCTGCGGCCCCGGTCCGTTTCGGTCCAGCCGCGCCGGCCCTTCGACCGCGTGGAGGCACATTCCCCGGACAGCGTGAAGCAAGGGTGAAGGCCCGCGGAGATCATGCTTAACAAAGCGCTGTTAAAGCAGACACTTGTTGCGATCCTGCTGCTGGGGGCGCCGACGCTCGCCGATCCGCCGGGCGCCTGGCGGTCGGGGGAGGCGTTCCGGGACTGGCGCCTCGACTGCCCGGGCGCCGGCTGCGTCGGTGCATACCGCGGTCGCCGGCGCGGACGGCAGCGAGGTGCTGCGGGTGGCGCTGGGCGCCGGCGCGGCGCCGGCGCTGACGGTCTCGACGCCGCTGCCGCTGTTCCTGCCCGACGGGATCAGGCTCGCGGTCGGAGCGGCCCCGGCGCGGCCGGCTGCCGTGGCGGACCTGCGGCAAGGCCGGCTGCGAGGCGGTGCTGCCGGTCGATCCGGAGCTGATGGCGGCGCTGCGCAAGGAGCGGGCGGCGAGCGTCACCTTCACGCTGGTCGAGGGAGTGCCGGTGCGGCTGCCGGTCTCGCTCGTCGGGCTCAGCGCCGCACTTCGGGCGCGCGGCGGGTGAGCGGCGCGAGGCAGTTCAGCGTGCGGTAGACGGTGGCGAGCGAGACACGGCCGTCGATCTCGCGGGTGCGGCGCAGGATCTCGCCGGCATCCGGCCAATCTGGCGAGCGGCGCAGGATGGCGAGGATCGCGCGCCGCTGGCGGGTGATGCGCAGGCCCGCGGCCAGAAGCGCGGCCTCGTAGTCGATCTGCGGCCGGTTCCCCATGCGAGCGAGGTTAGCCGCGGCGGGCGGGCGGTCGCCAAGCGGCTGGGCGCCTCGCGTGAAACGGGCAGCGACAGGCGGCGCGCGCTTCGCTAGGTGTGGGCACTCGGCTAAACGAGGGGGAGGGTCCGATGACGAAACGGGAGTGCCTGGCCGCGGGCGTCCTTGCGCTTGCGATGATCCCGGCCAGCCTGGCGGCCGCCGAGGAGACGATGGAGGCGCGGATCCACGCGCTGGAGCCCAAGCTCGAGGCCTATATCGCGAGCGGGATGAAGGCCTTCGACGATCCCGGCCTCGCCATCGGCATCGTCACCGGCGACAAGCTGGTCTATGCCAAGGGGTTCGGCTTCGGCCGCAAGGGCGGCGCGCCGGTCAATCCCGACACGATCTTCCAGATCGGCTCGACCACCAAGGCGTTCCTCGGGACGACGCTGGCGATGGGTGTGGACAAGAAGCTCTTCAAGTGGGACGACCGGGTGGTCGATCGCTATCCGGAGTTCCAGCTCAAGGACCCTTGGGCCACCCAGGAGTTCCGGCTCTTCGACCTCCTGGCGCAGCGGTCCGGGCTGCCGCCCTACGTCAACGACTTCGTCGGCCTCCTCGGCTTCGATCAGCCGGCGATGATCCGTTCCCTGCGCTACGTCGAGCCGGTGTCGAGCTTCCGCTCCAGCTTCGCCTATACCAACATCACCCACATGGTCGCCGGGCATATCGTGGCCAAGGCATTCGGCGCGGCGGACTGGGAGGTGGTGGCCAAGCAGACCATCATCGATCCGCTCGGCATGAAGCGGACCTCCTTCACCGCCGAGGCGATCGAGAGCGCGGACAACGCCACGGTCGGACACCGCTACACCCCGGACGGCTCGGTCGAGGTGCCGTTCACCCCGGTCTTCCCCTACGAGTTCAGCGGCGCCGGCGCGATCAACTCGACGGTGGACGACCTGGTGCCCTGGGTGCAGCTGCAGCTGAACCACGGCATGCACGACGGCGACAAGCTGGTCTCGCCGGAGAATCTCGCGGTGACCAAGACCGCCCGGGTCGGTCATCAACGACCGCTGGGCCTATGCGATGGGCTGGCTCTTGCAATCGACGCCGAACGGCCAGATCACCTGGCACAACGGCGGCACCACCTCCTACGGCGCCTACATCGGGACGCTGCTCGACCAGGACGTCGGGGTGATCGTGCTGACCAACCTCGTCAACGTCGGCCTGCCCGATGCGATCGGCGAGTGGACCTTCGACCGCCTGATCGGCAATCCCGAGGTCGACCACGTCGCGCTGAAGCTCGCCTCGGCCAAGGCATTGTTCGCCAATGGCGCCCCCGCCGCTCCGACGGTTCCGGCGGCGCCGCCGCCGCTCACCGCGCTGGCGGGCGACTATACCAGCGGCAAGCTGGGGACCGCGAAGCTGGAGGTGGACGGCGACGCGCTGATGCTGACGCTGACGAGCGGCGCCAGGCTGCGGCTGGCGGCGTGGAACGGCGATACCTTCAGCGTCGCGCTGGTGCCGGAGGGCCGGTTCGTAGCGGTCGCCGCGAACCTCGGCCCCGATCCCTTGGGCCTCGCCCAGTTCCTGGTAGATGCCCAAGGCAAGTGGAAGGGCTTCACCTTTACCATGGAGGCCGACGGCCAGACCGTTGACTTCGTCCGCCAGCCGCCAGCGCCGTAGCCGGTCGCCGGTGCCCGGGCGGGGCACCGGCACTCACGATCAGATCAGCGGGTAGCCGTAGTAGTCGCGGATGCGGCGGCCGGTGTCCGGATCGTTCCAGTCGGGCTCGTCGGCCAGCTCATAGGCCGGGGCGCCTTCGAGCTGCTCGCGGGTCAGGTTGACGACGTAGCCGCCGAGCTTGGGGTCGTAGGTCAGGCTCTGCCACGGCAGCGGATGATACTGCTCGCCCATCCCGAGGAACCCGCCGAAGGACATGATCGCATACTCGGCATGGCCGTCGCGCTTGCCGAGGACGATGTCGTCGATCGTGCCGAGGCGCTCGCCGTTGCCGTTGTAGACGTCAGTGCCCTTCACGGTCGTCGCCCGGATGTGATCGTGGGTGAGTGTTTGCTGCATCGAGTGTTCCTGCATCGCGTGGGTGCTCCTCCGGTTTGGTGGATCGCTCTGGGGGAGAAACGTCGGGTCGGCGGGTCGGTTCCCCCGGGTCAGAATTGAGGTCAGGACTTGGCGACGTGCTCGGGCTTGCCCTTGCGCTTGCTGTGCGCGAGCTCCTCGAGCTCGGCCTCGGTCATCGATTTCTCCATCGATTTCGACGCGCCCTTGAGCTCGGACTTCGGGGTTTCGCCACGCTTGGCGGACAGCGCCGCGCCGGCAGCCTTCTGCTGAGCCTTCGATTTTGCAGGCATCTTCGGGATCTCCTGTATCGGGGCGCGGCTCTGCGCTCCTTCGCCGACAACGGCGAACGGCGCGGTTGGTTCGATCGGCGACGTTGCGCGCAGGAGCCGCACCCGCCATGATCGGGGAACCGGCGCCGCGTCGCGGCGTTCCGGCGACGGTGTGCCGAGAGGCGAGGCTGATGGCGCTCGAGACTTACCGTGCCAAGCGCGACTTCGGCGTCACCGACGAGCCGGCCGGCACCGACCGGCGCGGCAGCGGCGACGCCTTCGTCGTGCAGAAGCATGCCGCGCGCCGGCTGCACTACGACCTGCGGCTGGAGATCGGCGACGCGCTGGCGAGCTGGGCGGTGACCCGCGGACCGAGCCTGGTGCCGGGCGAGAAGCGGCTCGCGGTGCATGTCGAGGACCATCCGCTCGATTATGCCGACTTCGAGGGGCGGATCGCCCGGGGCGAATATGGCGGCGGCGAGGTCATCGTCTGGGACCGCGGCCGCTGGGAGCCGGAGGGCGATCCGGCGCGGGGGCTGAAGCGCGGGAGGCTCGACTTCACGCTGGAAGGCGCGAAGCTGAAGGGGCGCTGGCATCTGGTGCGGATGGCGGCCAAGCCCGGCGAGAAGCGCGAGAACTGGCTCCTGATCAAGGGCAGCGACGCCGAGGCCCGCGGCGAGGCCGATCCCGACATCCTGGAGGAGGCGCCGGGCTCGGTGATCTCCGGGCGCAGGGTCGAGGACATCGCCGCGGGCAAGCCCGCGCCGAAGCCGGAGCGGGCGCGCAAGGCGGCGGCGAAGCGGATGGGGAAGGATGCGTTTCCGGGCTTCATTCCGCCGGCGCTCGCGACGCTGAAGCCGAAGCCGCCGCAGGGCGGCGCCTGGGTGCACGAGATCAAGTTCGACGGGTATCGGCTGCAGGCGCAGATCCGCGGCGGCAAGGCGAAGCTCCTGACGCGGAGCGGGCAGGACTGGAGCGAGCGCTTCGGCGCGGCGATCCCGGCGGCGCTTGCGGCGCTTCCGGCCAAGACGGCGATCCTCGACGGCGAGCTGGTGGTCGAGGGCGCGGGCGGCGCGTCGGACTTCTCGGCGCTGCAGGCCGATCTCTCGCGCCGGGCGCAGCGACCGGTTCCGGCTCTATCTGTTCGATGCACTCTATCTCGACGGGGCGGATCTGCGCCGCAAGCCGCTGTCGCAGCGGAAGGAGCGGCTGGCCGGCACTGCTCGACGGCGCGGCCGAGCCGCTGCGCTTCAGCGAGCAGTTCGCCGAGGACGGCGAGATGATGCTCGACCATGCCTGCCGGCTCAGCCTCGAGGGCATCGTCTCCAAGCGGCTGGACGGGACCTATCCCGCCGGGCGGACCGGCGCCTGGATCAAGTCGAAATGCGCCGACCGGCAGGAGTTCGTGATCGCGGGCTGGGTGCCCTCGACCGCGGATGCGAGCCTCGTCGGGTCGCTGGTGCTCGGGGTCTGGCGCGACGGCAAGCTCGCCCACGTCGGCCGGGTCGGCACCGGCTTCTCGCGCACAGTGGCGCGCGACGTCGCGGAGCGTCTGGCGCCGCTTGCGAGGAAGAGCGCGCCTTTCGCGGAGAAGCTTTCCGCCGACGCGGTGCGGGGCGTGCGCTGGGTGAAGCCCGAGCTGGTCGCCGAGGTCGAGTTCCGCGCCTGGACCGCCGACGGCCTGCTGCGCCACGCGAGCTTCCGTGGGCTGCGCGAGGACAAGCCGGCGCGCGGAGGTGGTGCGCGAGGCGGCGGTTCCGGCCAAGCCGCCGGCGCAGGTGCGGCTCAGCCATCCCGAACGGGTGTACTGGCCGGAGGCCGGCGTCACCAAGCAGGGGCTTGCGGACTGGTACGCCGAGGCCTGGCCGCGGATGGCGCCGCATCTGGTCAACCGGCCGGTGGCGCTGCTTGCGCTGCCCCGGCGGCTGGAAGGCGCAGTGCTTCTTCCAGAAGCACGCCTGGAAGGGGCAGGCGCGCGAGATCATGACCTTCACCGACCCCCAGGACGCGGCAGACGATCCGCTGATCGCGGTCGACGGGCTGCCGGGGCTGATCGGCATGGTCCAGGGCGGCGCGCTCGAGATCCATACCTGGCAGTCGACGCTGGCCGACCTCGAGCATCCCGACCAGATCGTGATGGACCTCGATCCCGGCGAGGGCATCGTCTGGGAGGATATCATCGCCGCCGCGCGCGAGGTGCGGGAGCGGCTGGAGGCCGCGGGGCTCGCGGCCTTCGTCAAGTCCTCGGGTGGCAAGGGGCTGCACGTGGTCGCGCCGCTCAGGCCCGCCGCGGGCTGGGATGCGGTGAAGGACTTCGCCGCCGAGATGGCCCGAGCGATGGCGGCCGACGCGCCGGAACGCTACGTCGCCACCATCACCAAGTCGAAGCGCAGCGGGCGGATCCTGATCGACTATCTGCGGAACGGCCGCAACAACACCGCCATCGCGCCTTACTCCACCCGGGCGCGCAGCGGCGCGCCGGTGTCGATGCCGCTCGCCTGGGACGAGCTCGGCCCCGAGATCGGGCCGGCGCATTTCACCGTCGCCAACGCGCCGGAGCGGCTCGCGGGCAGCGCAGACCCCTGGGCGGACTTCCGCGCCGCCGCAGAGCCGCTCCCCGGCGACCGCTGACGCCGAGGCGGCGCGCTTATTTTTGTGGGCTGGCGGAACCTTTGCCTTGCGCCGGGGTTTGAGCCGAAGCGGCAGTCGGTCCGCATCCCCCCGAGGACCCCTCCGCAGATGAAGATCGCCCAGATTGCGCCGCTCGCCGAAAGCGTTCCGCCCCGGCTCTACGGCGGCACCGAACGCATCGTGTCCTACCTGACCGAGGAGCTGGTGCGCCAGGGCCACGACGTGACGCTGTTCGCCAGCGGCGATTCGGTGACCTCGGCCCGGCTCGCCAACTGCGCTCCGGCGGCGCTCCGGCTGAACCCGGCGGTGCGCGATCCGCTGCCGCACCTCCTGATGATGATCGAGCGGGTCCGCCAGCGGGCGCACGAGTTCGACATCCTGCATTTCCACATCGACCTGATGCAGTTCTCGCTCTTGCGCACGATCACGACGCCATCGGTGACCACGCTGCACGGCCGGCTGGATCTGCCGGATCTGCGGCCCTTCTACCGGGCGTTCCCGGACGTGCCGCTTGGTGTCGATCTCGGACGCGCAGCGCGCGCCGATGCCGCCGGTGCGCTGGGTGAGCACGATCCACCACGGGCTGCCGCGCCGGCTCTACCAGTTCTCCCCCGAGCCCGCGGCGGACGGCCACCTGGCGTTCCTCGGCCGCATCTCGCCGGAAAAGCGGCCCGACCGGGCGATCGAGATCGCGCAGCGGACCGGACGCACGCTGAGGGTGGCCGCCAAGGTGGACAATGCGGATTTCGAGTACTGGAAGGCCGAAATCGAGCCACTGGTGCGCGGCAACCCGCTGGTCGAGTTCGTCGGCGAGATCGGCGAGGCCGACAAGGCGGCGTTTCTCGGCGGCGCAACGGCGCTGGTCTTCCCGATCGACTGGCCGGAGCCATTCGGCCTAGTGATGATCGAGGCGATGGCCTGCGGCACGCCGGTGATAGCCTTCCCCTGTGGCGCGGCGCCGGAGGTGATCGATCCCGGGGTCACCGGGTTCCTGGTCGACAGCATCGAGGCGGCGGTGGCGGCGGTCGAAGCCGCGACCGAGCTCGATCGGCGCGAGGTCCGGGCGACCTTCGAGCGGCGGTTCAGCGTCGAGCGGCTCGCGGCCGACTACCTGCGGGTCTATGAGGCGCTGTGCGGCCGGCGGCGGGCCGTCGCCCGGTCCGAGGCCTTGCCGCTGACTGCATGATGGAGGCTCCGACCAAGGCCGCGGCTCCGGAGCCGGATGATCCCCCCGGAACCCCGCGCACGATGGCGCAGTTCTTCGTGCCGATCACCGCGTCGCTGCAGGAGCGGCGGCCGCGGACGCTGAAGTATGGCGACACCTTCGCGGTCTTCGACCACAACGGCGACGCGCTGGCGGGACCGGGGAGCCCGGAAGGCATCTACCACCGCGACACCCGGCATCTGTCGCATCTCTACCTGACGGTGGAGCGGAGCCGGCCGCTGCTGCTCAGCTCGACGATCCGCGACGACAACGCGATGCTGATCTGCGACCTGACCAATGCCGAGCTCGCCGATGCCGAGGGCCGGCGCATCGTCGCCCAGGACCTGATCCACATCCGCCGCAACCGCTTCCTGTGGAACGCCCGCGCCTTCGAGCGCATGGCGCTCAGCAACTACGACATCCAGCCGCGGCGGATCGAGCTCCAGATCGATTTCGCCGCCGACTTCGCCGACATCTTCGAGGTGCGCGGCGCCGAGCGCGCCGAAGCGCGGCGAGGCGCATCCGGCGGCGGTCGAGCCGGACGCGGTGACCCTGTCCTACACCGGGCTCGACGGGCTGCGCCGGGAGACCCGGCTGCATTTCGAGCCGGCGCCGACGCGGATCACCGCCGACAGCGCCGTCTTCGAGGTCGATCTGGCGCCCTACGAGCGCAAGACCTTCTTCCTCGAGATCCGCTGCGGGCCGGGCTACGGCATCCGGGCGCCGCGGGCGGCGTTCTTCGCCTGCTTCCGCGAGGCCCGCCGGGCGCTGCGCCGGACCGCCTCGCGGGCGGCGTCGGTCTCCTCGTCGAACGAGGTCTTCAACGAGACGGTGCGCCGCTCGGTCAGCGATCTCTACATGCTGGCCACCGACACGCCGAACGGGCCGTATCCCTATGCCGGCATCCCGTGGTTCAGCACCGTTTTCGGCCGCGATGCGCTGATCACCGCGCTGCAGACGCTGTGGCTCGACCCGACGATCGCCCGCGCCGTGCTCCGGCGCCTCGCGGAAGTGCAGGCGACCGAGCTCGACGCCGGCGCGGATGCCGAGCCGGGCAAGATCCTGCACGAGATGCGCTTCGGCGAGATGGCGGCGCTGCGCGAGGTGCCGTTCGGCTGCTACTACGGCAGCGTCGAATTCGACGCCGCTGTTCGTGATGCTGGCCGGCGCCTATCTCGACCGCACCGGCGACGTCGCCACCGTGCTGGAGCTCTGGCCGCACATCGAGGCGGCGCTGGGCTGGATCGATGCCTACGGCGATCGCGACGGCGACGGCTTCGTCGAATACGGGCGGCGCAACGCCGACGGCCTGATCAACCAGGGCTGGAAGGACAGCCACGATTCGATCTTCCATGCCGACGGCACGCTGGCGAAGGGGCCGATGGCGCTGGTCGAGGTGCAGGCCTACGCCTACGGCGCCTGGCGCGCGGGCGCCGCGATCGCCCGCCGGCTGAAGCGGCGCGAGGACGAGGTCGCGGCGTTCACCCAGCGCGCCGCGGAGCTGCGGGCGCGCTTCGACCAGGCGTTCTGGGACGAGGAGCTCGGCACCTACGTGCTGGCGCTCGACGGCGACAAGCGGCCCTGCCGGGTGCGCACCTCCAACGCCGGCCATGCGCTCTTGACCGGGATCGCCCGCCCGTCCCGCGCCGGCCGGGTGGTCGAGGGGCTGATGACGCCCTCGTCCTTCTCCGGCTGGGGCATCCGCACGGTGGCGAGCACCGAGGCGCGCTACAACCCGATGAGCTATCACAACGGCTCGGTCTGGCCGCACGACAACTCGCTGATCGCGCAGGGCATGGCGCGCTACGGCTTCCGCGCCGAGGCGGCGGCGATCTTCAAGGGGCTGTTCGAGGCCTCGACCTACATCGACCTCAAGCGGCTGCCCGAGCTCTTCTGCGGCTTCCCGCGGGTGCGCAGCCACGGGCCGACCTTCTATCCGGTCGCCTGCTCGCCGCAGGCCTGGGCCGCGGCCGCGACGCTGTCGCTCCTGCGCTCCTGCCTCGGGCTCGGCTTCGATCCGGAGAACGGCTACGTCATCTTCGACCAGCCGGTGCTGCCGGACTTCGCCGAGGACGTGACGCTGCGCCAGCTCGGCCTCGGCAACGGCGGCATCGACGTGGAGATGTCGCGGGCGAACGCGCAGGTGGCGGTTCGCGTTCTGTCGCGCCATGGCGGCATCCGGGCGATCACGCGCAGCTAGCTCCGGCGGATACTCCTACCACTTTCAGTCGGTTGGCGTCGCCCGAAGCGTCATGCTAACCAATGGCCCAGGGCGGGACGGGCGCCTGCCGGTTTCCGGGGCGTCAGCAGGTGTGGAGATGTGGGGAGCAGCGCGCCGATTGTCGCTGACGCAGCGGGTCATGGCCATCGTCGCGGTGGCCATCGTCCCGGCCAGCGCCGCGCTGCCGTTCTTCATCGTCTCGATCCATCAGGAGCGCGAGCGCGAGATGAGCGACCTCGCGCTGCGGACCAGCCAGATCGCCGCGCTGGAGATGGAGCGGATCGTGACCGGGGCCGAGGGCGTGCTCCAGACGCTGGCGCTCGCGCCGCCGATCCGCGCGTTCGAGGCCCCCGCCTGCAGCGCCTATCTCGCCGAGGTCGTCAACCGGCTGCCGCAGCTCAGCGGCCTGGCGGTGGCCGATCCCGAGGGCCGGGTGCGCTGCGCGGCCGGGCTCAGCTTCGGGGCCGGAGGGGGTCGCCTCCGCCGCCTGGTTCGCCGAGGCGATGACGAAGGGCGCCTTCGTGGTCGGCCGCTACGCCGGCTCGCGGCCGGACGAGCCGGCCTATCTGCCGGTGGCGCTTCCGGTGGGCGAGCCCGGCGAGATCGCCGCGGTGGTGGTCGGCGGCATCGATGTCGCCTGGCTCGGCGCCCGGCTGCGTGAGCGCAACCTCGCGCAGGGCAGCGCGCTGGCCGTCGCCGACGGCGACGGCACCATTCTCGCGCGCGAGCCCGACCCCGAGCGCTACGTCGGCCAGAAGATCAGCGCGCCGTTCCTGCCGCTGGTCCACGCCGACCGTCCCGGCACCCTCGAGATCGCCGGTTCGGACGGGACGCGGCGCATCCTCGGCTACCAGCCGGCCTCGGCCACCGAGACCGGGCTCTACGTCGGCGCGAGCTTCTCGAGCCGGACGGTGTTCGGGCCGGTCTACGCCTCGACGCTGCGCAGCATCGCGCTGGCCGCCGCCGGCGCGCTGGCCGCCTGCGCCGTCGCCTGGTACGTCGGCGACCGGCTGTTCCGCAAGCCGATCCGGCGCATCCTCGCCACGATCGCCAGCTGGCGCGCCGGCGACGAATCGGCGCGCACTGGCATCGCCCCCGGCGGCAGCGAGCTGAGCGAGCTCGCGCGAGCGATCGACGAATATATGGACGGGTTGGTCGCTGCCCGCGCCGAGCGCAGCCGTCGCCGAGGAGCGGCGGACGCTGGTGCTGCACGAGATGAACCACCGCATCAAGAACATCCTCGCCGCGGTGCAGGCGGTGGCCAACCAGACCTTCAAGAGCACGGCGTCGCGGGAAAGCCTCGAAGCGTTCGGCAGCCGGCTGCGGGCGATGGCGGCGACCCACGATCTGCTGCTCGCCGAGAACTGGCGGAGCGTCGAGCTCAGGCAGGCGGTGGAGGCGGCGCTGGTGCCGTTCGGCCGCGAGCACCGCTTCGTCCTGGACGGGCCGGCGCTTCGGATCAGCGCCCGCGCCGCGCTGGCGCTGTCGATGGCGCTGCACGAGCTTTGCACCAACGCCGCGAAATACGGCGCGCTGTCGGCGCCGGAAGGCCGGGTCGCGGTCCGCTGGCGGCTGGTGCCGGGCGAGGGCGGCCGGCGGTTCCGGCTGAGCTGGACCGAGACCGGCGGGCCGCCGGTCTCGGCGCCCGAGCGCAAGGGCTTCGGCTCGCAGCTGATCCGCAGCGCGCTCGCGAGCGAGCTCGCCGGCAAGGCCGAGCTGCGGTTTCCGGTCGAAGGCGTGCGCTTCACGCTCGATGCCGACGCGAGCCGGGTGCTCGCGCAGGAGACGGTGGCGGCGGCGCCCGCCGCCTGAACGCGGGCTCATCCGCGTGAAGGCTGGCAGGTAGCGATCAGCGGCTCATGGGTGCCAGCCATTTTCAGCCACTTTCCAGCCGGATCAGCCAGAACGACAGTCCGTAACCGTCGCAGGCCATCGTCAGCCGCGAAGCGGCAGTCGGCGCGCTCGCAGGCGTGGGGCGGCTACCGAGCACGTAGGCGCCGCAGTCGGGGCACTTGCGCGCCGATTCCACCGTCGGCCCGGAGCGGCCGCGGCGGCACCCGCGGCGTGGTCCATTTGCCGATCATGGCGAGGAGCAGCACCACCGCCAGCAGCAGCATGACCGCGCGGCCGATCATCGCGCCGGCAGCCCGTAGCGCGCCCAGAGCGCATGCGTCTCGACCGCGTCCAGCGCCTCGCCGACGCCGAAGAGGCCGAGCCGCCGGATCAGCGGCCGGCGCGGCGCGATCACGCTGAAGGCGACCTTGTCGCCGAAGAGCGCGCGCATGGTCGGCACCAGATGCCCGACCGCGTCGGCGAGCCCGGCGTCGACCCCGGCCTGCCCGACCCAGATGTCGCCGGTGAAGAGGTCGCCGCCGCTCAGCCGGTCGCCGCGGCGGGCCTTGACCTGGGCGATGAAGTTGTCGTGGATCTGCGCCTGCAGCCGCTTCAGCCGCTCGACGTCCTCCGGCCGCTCGGGGCGGAACGGGTCGAGCAGGCTCTTGTCCTCGCCGGCGGTATGCACGCGCCGCTCGATGCCGTGGCGGGCGATCAGCTCCTGGAAGCCGAAGGAGGCCGAGATCACCCCGATCGAGCCGACGATGCTGTTCGGATCGAGATGGATGCGGTCGGCGGCGGTCGCCAGCCAGTAGCCGCCCGAGGCCGCCACGTCCTCGACGAAGGCATGCACCGGCACCTGCTTCTCGTCGGCGAGCCGGCGGATGCGCGCGGCGATCAGGCTCGACTGCGCCGGGCTGCCGCCGGGCGAGTTGATCGCCAGCGCCACCGCCTTCGGCTTGCCGCGCCGGAACGCCGCCTCGATCAGCGGCGCGAGGCCGGCGTCGGTCAGCGCCGGCGCGCCGAAGCGCACGCCGCTGCCGATCACGCCTTCGAGCCGCAGCACCGAGACCCGCGGCCGGCGGCGGCGGAAGAGATCGAGCGGATTGTCCATCGCCCCGATGTAGGCCGGCGGCGTCGGGCTCGCAAGCCGTCAGGCCTCATGTACAAGGCATGCACAACCCATGCACGACCCATGCACAACGCGTATGCATGGTCGTGAGCGACCGGTTGACGCCAATGAGCGCCGTCTCGGCCGAGATAGCGCATTGCTCGCGGCTCCGCCTCCCCTTGACCTCGGGCGGCGGGCCTGCCCAATTCCTGCGGGCAGGGAGGCGAGATGCCGGAACGACCGCTGGCCGGGCTGCGGGTGCTGGAGCTCGCGCGGGTGCTCGCCGGGCCTTGGATCGGCCAGACCCTCGCCGACCTCGGCGCCGACGTGATCAAGGTCGAGTCGCCCGGCGGCGACGAGACCCGCGGCTGGGGGCCGCCGTTCGCCGCCGACGGCGCGGCGGCCTACTTCCACGCCTGCAACCGCGGCAAGCGCGGCATCGCGCTCGACTTCGCCGACGCGGACGACCTCGCCTGCGCCCGGGCGCTCGCCGCCGGCGCGGACGTGGTGGTGGAGAACTTCAAGGTCGGCGGGCTGGTCCGGTTCGGGCTCGACTATGCGGCGGTCGCGGCGGCGAACCCCGGGGTGATCTATGCCTCGGTGACCGGCTTCGGCCAGGACGGGCCGCTGGCCGCGCGGGCGGGCTACGACTTCATCATCCAGGCGATGGGCGGGATCATGGACCTGACCGGCGAGCCGGACGGGCCGCCGCAGAAGCCCGGGGTGGCCTATGCCGACCTCTTCACCGGCCTCTACGGCACGGTCGCCGTGCTGGCGGCGCTGCGGCTGCGCGAGCGTACCGGCGCGGGTCAGTGGATCGACCTCGGGCTCTTCGACGTCCAGCTCGCGGTGCTGGCGAACCAGGCCGCGAACTGCGCTGATCGGCGGCGTCACGCCGCGGCGGATGGGCAACGCGCATCCGAACATCGTGCCCTACCAGGTGTTCGAGGCGGCCGACGGCCCGCTGGTGATCGCCTGCGGCAACGACGGCCAGTTCGCGCGGCTCTGCGGAGGCGCTCGGGCTCGCGCTGCACCGCGACCCGCGGTTCCGCAGCAACCGCGACCGGCTCGCCCACCGGGAGACGGTGGTCGCGGCGCTCGCGGCGCGGATCGCCGCGATGCCGCGCGCCGAGGTGCTGGCGGCGATGGCGGCGGGCGGCGTGCCGGCGGGGCCGATCAACACCGTCGCCGAGGCCTTCGCCGAGCCGCAGGCGGTGGCCCGGGGCGCGGTGCAGGAGGTCGGCGGGCTCGCGCAGCGCCGCGGAGCCCGATGCGCTTCTCCGCCGCGGAGGTGGCGCGCGGACCTGCCGCCGCCGCGGCTCGACGAGCACGGGCCGGCGATCCGCGCGGCGCTGGCGGCGGGCGCGGCCTGGCCGTGAGGCGCTCAGCCGGCGCGGAAGGTCGCGGGCGATGCCGATCAGCACGTCGCCGAGGTCGAGCAGCCGGGCGACGTAGAGGTCGTAGGCGACGAAGCCGGCGGCGTCGCGCTGGCGGAAGCGCGGCTCGAGGCTCGTCGACCAGCGCGTTCAGCCGGCGGCGGTGCAGGCCGGTGGCGCGCTGCACCGGGTCGGAGACGATGCCGGCGAAGGCGGTGGCGAGCGCCGCGACGCCGAGCACGCCGGCGGTGGCGCCGGCGACGAGGAACGGCGAGGCCTGCGCCGGGAAGAGGCCGTACCAGAGGCCGCCGGCGGTGGCGCCGAGCGGGAAGCCGGCGATCGCCGAGCTCTGGGCGAGGGTGCCGGCGATGCACCGGCCCGAGCGCGATCGCCCCGGGGGTCGCCTTCTGGAAGGCGAGCGCGCCGGTGCCGAGCGCGATCAGGCCGGTGGTGATCTCGGCCGCGGCGGCGCGGGTGCCGGCGTAGCCGGTGAGCGCCGCCGTCGAGCCGGGCGCGGAACGCCGGGTCGTCCTGGTGCGCGGCCGCGGCCTTGCCGGCCTCGACGAGGATCGCCTGGACGCGCGGATGCGCGAGGATGGCCTCGGCGAGCCCGTCGGTCTCCGACGACCCGCGTCGCCGTCGCGGCAAGGGCAGCTCGCAGGAGCTCGGTCATGATCCGCCAGCGCAGCTCGCGGGCGACCGCGGTCTCGAGGAAGAGGTCGCGGTCGAGCGCCGCGGCGGTCTCCGGCCGGCCGAGCCGCCGGGCGGCGCCGGCGCCGAGCTTCAGCGCCACCTGCGGCAGCGCCAGCGCGACGTTGGCCGGCGCCTTGAGCAGGTCCCAGCCGATCGCGTGGCGGTGCAGCCGGGCCGAGCCGACGAGCGAGAAGTTGCGGTCGACGAACGGGCTCGATCCGCGCGCGGCAGCCGGCGAAATAGCGCCTGCGGCGGCTTCGTCGACGATGGCGTCGGCCTCGCAGCGGTCGAGGATCGGCGGCGTCGGTCATCTGGTCTTCGGCCACAGGCGCCCCCGGGGTTTCGTCCAAGCCGGAAAGATGGGGCCGGTCCGGGAGCCGGCTCAGGGGCGCGCGGCGGACGGGCTATTCCGCCGCGAGCGAGTCGGCCACGCCGTAGGCCTGGCGCAGCAGCGCGGCGAGCCGGTCGGCGAGCGCCGCCGCGGGCCCGGCCGCCACGTACATGTTGATCCGGTGGTCCGGCAGCTCGGGCAGCGCGCCGCCGTGCCGGATCGTCTCGCAGCGCGCCGGCACGCCGCTCTGCATCTGTACGCTGACCGCGAGATCGGCGGCGACGCTGGCGTCGACCGCGGCCGGCGAGATCGAATTCGACCGCGAGCTCCCAGGGGATCCCCGCCGCGTCGAGCGCTTCCAGCGCCGGCCGCTTGAAGACGCAGTTGGTGCAGGAGGCGTAGCGCAGCGGCCGGTCGCGCCAGGCCTGGCCGCCGGGAGCCCCGGCCCAGACCAGCGGCTCGCGGGTCAGCATCTCGCCGCCGGGATCGGTGCCGATCTCGGTGGTCAGGATCAGGTCCATCTCGCCGCGGGCGAAGAGCTCCTTGAGCCCGCTGCTGTAGAGCGAGTGCAGCCGCAGCTTGACCCGCGGATAGTCGGCCGCGAAGCGCTGCAGCACCATCGGCACGTGCGGGTAGATGATGTCGTGCGGCACGCCGAAGTCGATCGCGCCCTCGAAGGCGGGATGGGTCAGCCGGCCCCAGGCCTCGTCGTTGAGCGCCAGCAGCCGCCGGGCGTAGCCGAGCAGCTGCTCGCCCTGCGCGGTCAGCGCGATCGGTCCGCGCCGAGCGGTCGAGGAGCGGCAGCCCGAGGCTCTCCTCGAGCCGCTTGAGCTGCATCGAGACCGCCGACTGGGTGAGGTTCAGCTGCGCGGCCGCCTTGGTCACGCCGCCGGCGTCGGCAACCGCGGTGAAGGAGCGCAGCGCGGTCAGGTCGAGGTTGCGGGGCATATCACGATCCTTGATGCTTAAGGGCACAAATATTCGTTTCACTCATACGACGGTGCGGGCTACATATCAAGCACGGTGATGCAATCGCCGCGAATAGTCAAGATTCGATGATGGAGATTCCGATGCTCACGACCTCAGCCCTGCGCTCTGTCCGCTTTGCCCGGCCGCGCCTGACGGTGCGCGGCATCCTGGAGGCCCTCGCCGCCGCCGACCGCCGCTATCGCCTGCGGCAGCAGCTCGGCCGGCTCGACGACCATCTGCTTGCGCGACATGGGCCTGACGCCGCGCCGGCGTCGCGGAGGAGCTCCGCCGCCTGCGCTGAGGCCTCAGCCCAGCGGATAGCGCGCGAGCTCCTCGTAGCTCGCGCCGGACGCGGCGAGGCGCGAGCGGTAGAGGCGGAAGTCCTCGACCGGAAGGCCGGCAGCCGGCATAGCCGGCGCGCGCCGCCACCTCCGCCTCCAGCCGCGCCCGCCCGGCCAGCCGCTCCGGCAGCCGGGCCAGCGTGACGTGCGGCACGAAGCGCCGCGCCGGCAGCGCGACCCCCGCCGCGCGGGCCGCGGTCTCGACCTTGGCCTGCAGGTGGCGCAGCGCCGGGTTCTCGGCGGCGCCGACGTAGGCGGCCCGCGGCCGGCTGCCGCCGAAGAGCCCGAGCCCGGCGAGCGTCAGCTCGAAGCCGGGCGCGCGGAGCGGGCGGAAGGCGAGGTCGACGTCCTCGAGCAGCGGCTCGGCGATCTCGCCGAGAAAGACCAGCGTCAGGTGCAGGTTCTCCGACGGCACCGGCCGCGGCACCGGCAGGCCGAGGCCGATCAGCATCAGCTCGAAGCGCACCGACTCGGGCAGCGCCAGCGCCGCGAAGGCGCGGATCACGGTGCGGCCCGCGCCCGGGCGACCAGCTCCAGCACCGCCGGCCCGATCGCCTCGACGTTGGCCTCGACGCCCCGCGGCGTTGGGGTGGATGCCGTCGGGCTGCATCATCCGCATCACCTCGCGCATGCTCGCCCTCGGCCATGCCGGCGAAGAACGAGCTCACGTAGATCGCGCCATGCTGCTCGGCGAGGTCGCGGAAGGCGGCCTTGAACGCCTTGCGGTAGTCGGCCGGATAGTTCGGCGGCGCCGGCAGGCCGGCGAGCAGCACCGGCAGGCCCTTGGCGTCGATCGCGTCGAGGATGCCGTCGAGGTTCTGGCGCATCTGCGCCCATGTCGAGGCCGCGCAGCATGTCGTTGGCGCCGAGCTCGACGATCACCCCGTCGACGTCGTCGCCGAGCGCCCAGCCGATGCGGGCGAGCCCGCCGGCGGTGGTGTCGCCGGAGACGCCGCCGTTGATCACCGTGACGTCCGGCGCGCCGTTGCGCGTGCAGCCAGGCCTGGAGCTGCGGCACGAAGCCCTTGCGCCTCGGGCAGGCCGGCGCCGGCGGTCAGCGAATCGCCGAAGGCGAGGATGCGCACCTCCGCCGCCGCCGGGCCGGCCAGCGCCAGCACCAGCCGCCAGCGCCAGCGCGAGGTTGCGCATCGCGCTCCGGGCCCCATATGCCCGAGACGGCGCCGCGGCCGGCCGAGGAAGGGTTCATATGTCGTCTCCCGTCATCGCGCTCGAGGATGTGGCGCTCACCCTCATGGGCAATGCCGGGCCGGTCAATATCCTGCGCGGCGTCACGCTCGAGGTCGCGCCGCGGCGAGACGCTCGGCCTCGTCGGCCCGTCGGGCTCGGGCAAGTCGTCGCTGCTGATGCTGATGGGCGGGCTCGAGACCGCGACCGGCGGGCGGGTCACCGCGCTCGGCCAGGACCTGACCGCGATGGGCGAGGACGCGCTCGCCCGCTTCCGCCGCGGCGCACATGGGCGTGGTCTTCCAGTCGTTCCACCTGATCCCGACGATGACCGCGCTCGAGAACGTCGCGACGCCGCTCGAGCTCGCCGGCGACCGCGACGCCTTCGCAAAGGCCGCGGCCGAGCTCGACGCCATGGGCCTCGGTACTCGCGCCGCGACCATTATCCGGCGCAGCTCTCGGGCGGCGAGCAGCAGCGGGTCGCGCTCGCCCGCGCCGCGGTGGCCCGCCCGGAGATCCTGCTCGCCGACGAGCCGACCGGCAATCTCGACGGCGCCACCGGCGAGGCGATCATCCGCCTGCTCTTCGACCTGCGCGACCGGCACGGCGCGACGCTGGTGCTCGTCACCCACGCCCCCGAGCTCGCCGCCCGCTGCGACCGGGTGGTCCGCCTGCGCGACGGCGCGCTCGACCGGCTCGCCGAGGCCGCCGAATGACGCGCCGCGTGCCGTCCGCGGCCGGCGCTTCCCCCGGTGACGACATTCCGGCTACCGCTGGCCGCCCGCTGGCGCTGCGCGAGCTGCGCGGCGGGCTCGCCGGGTTCCGCATCTTCCTCGCCTGCCTCGCGCTCGGGGTCGCCGCGATCGCCGCGGTCGGCTCGGTGCGGGCGGCGATCGACCGCGGCCTGGCGCGCGAGGCGGCGGCGCTGCTCGGCGGCGACGCCGAGATCGAGTTCACCTATCGCTTCGCCGGCGCCGGAGGAGCGCGCCTGGATGGCGGCGAAGGCCGCGGCGGTCTCCGAGATCGTCGACTTCCGCTCGCTCCTCGCGGTGCCGCGGCGCCGACGCCGAGCCCGGGCGCACGCTGGTCCAGGTCAAGGCGGTCGACGACGCCTATCCGCTGTACGGCAGCGTGGTGCTCGCCGGCGGCGGCAGCCTCGGCGACGCGCTCGCGCCGCGCGACGGGCTGCCCGGGCTGGTCGCCGAGAAGGCGCTGGTCGACCGGCTCGGCCTCGCGCCCGGCGCGGTGGTCCGGCTCGGCACCCAGGATTTCCGCCTGGCCGACACGCTGGTCTCCGCGCCCGACGCGCTGCGGCCGGCTTCTCGCTTCGGGCCGCGGGTGATCGTGCGGCGCGCCGATCTCGCCGCGAGCGGCCTGCTGGCGGAAGGCGCGATGTTCGATTCCTCCTACCGGCTGCGGCTCGCGCCCGACGCCGACCTCGCGGCGCCTGCGCGCCGAGGCGCTGGCGCGCTTCGGCGACACCGGGCTGCAATGGCGCGACCGGCGCAGCGGGCCGCCGGGCGTCGGCCGCTTCGTCGACCGGCTCGGCTCGTTCCTGGTGCTGGTCGGGCTCGCCGGGCTCGCGGTCGGCGGCGTCGGGGTCGCGGCGGCGGTCAGGGCGCACCTCGAGGCAAGACCGCGACCATCGCGACGCTGAAGACGCTCGGCGCCACCGGCGGCACGGTCTTCGCGGTCTATCTGATCCAGATCGGCCTGCTCGCCGCTCGTCGGCATCGCGCTCGGCCTCGTGCTCGGCGCGGCGCTGCCGCTCGCTCGCGGCGCCGTTCGTCGCCGACGCGGCTGCCGGTGCCGGCGGAGTTCGGCCTCTACCCGCGCCCGCTGGCCGAGGCGGCGCTCTACGGCGGCCTGACCGCGCTGCTCTTCACCGTCTGGCCGCTGGCGCGCGCCCGCGACATCCGCGCGGCCGAGCTCTTCCGCGACCTGACCGCCGCGCGCGCGACCTGGCCGCGCCCGGCCTATGTCGCGGCGACCGCGGCGCTCGCTCGCGGCGCTGGTCGCGAGCGCGACGCTGCTCTCCGGCGCGACCGGGCTCGCGCTCGGCACCGCCGGCGGCGTCGCCGGCGCGCTCCTCGTCCTGCTCGCCGCGGCCTGGGGCCTGCGCCGGCTGGCGCGCCGGCTCGGGCGCGGGCGGCTGGCGCGCGGCCGCCCGGCGCTGCGCTGGGCGCTGGCCGCGCTCGGCGGGCCGTCGGGCGAGACGGCCTCGGTGGTGCTGGCGCTCGGGCTCGGCCTCAGCGTGCTGGCCGCGATCGGCCAGATCGACTGGAACCTGCGCAGCCTGTCACCCGCGACCTGCCGGCGCGCGCCCCGGCCTACTTCTTCGTCGACATCCAGAACGACCAGCTCGACGGCTTCCTCGAGCGCGCCCACGCCATCCCGGCGTCGAGCGCGGTCGAGACCGCGCCGATGCTGCGCGGCATCATCACCCGGATCAACGGCCGCCCGGCGCGCGAGGTCGCCGGGCGCGCACTGGGCGCTGAGCGGCGACCGCGGCATCACCTACGCCGCCGCGCCGCCGGAGGGCACGGTGATCACCGAGGGCGACTGGTGGCCGCGAGGACTACGCCGGGCCGCCGCTGATGAGCTTCGCCGCCGAGGAGGGCGCGCGAGATGGGGCTGAAGCTCGGCGACACGCTGACGCTCAACATCCTCGGCCGCGACCTGACCGCGACGATCGCGAGCTTCCGCGAGGTGCGCTTCGAGACGATGGGGATCAACTTCCTGATCATGCTCGACCCGGCGGCGCTCGCCGGCGCGCCGCACACCCACATCGCCACCGTCTATGCCGAGCCGGAGGCCGAGGCGCCGCTGCTGCGCGCCGTCGCCGACGCCTACCCGAACATCACCGCGGTCGGCGTCCGCGAGGCCATCGACCGCGGTCGCCACGGCGCTCGACGGCATCGGCGCCGCCAGCCGCTGGGCGGCGGCGGCGACGCTCCTCACCGGCTTCGTCGGTGCTGATCGGCGCCGCCGCCGCCGGCGAGCGCCGCCGGGTCTTCGAGGCGGCGGTGCTGAAGACCCTCGGCGCCGGCCGCGGGCGCATCCTCGCGAGCTTCGCGCTGCGCGTCGGCGCTGATCGGCGCGGCCGCCGGGCTCGTCGCGATCGTGGCCGGCGGCAGTCGCCGGCTGGTGGGTGACCGACCTTCGTCATGGAGGGCAGCTTCCGCTTCGAGCCGGTCACGCGCGCTCGCGCATCGTCGCCGGCGGCGCGCTCGCGAGCCTGCTCGCCGGCCTCGGCTTCGCGCTGCGGCCGCTCGCGGCGCGGCCGGCGCGGGTGCTGCGCGCGCGGGAGTGACCGGCCGGACCTGCCTCGGGCGATCGCGCGGGTGACAGGCGGCGCCGGTATTATCAGTCATATTGACCGCATCCGGCCGCGGCACCGGTTGAAAGCCGGCGCTGCGCCACCGATATTGCGAAGCGAACCCCGCGGGCGCCGTCCGAGGGGGTCGGCCTAACGGAGGGAATTGATGGCCGAATTCGGGACTGTTCGTCGGGCTGGTGCCGGCGTACGCACCGCGCAGATCGACGAAGGTCTGCGCGCCCACATGAACAAGGTCTACGGCCTGATGGCCGTGGCGATGGTGATCACCGGGCTCGTCGCCTGGGTGGTCGGGCACCGATTTCGCGCGCGCCGTCAGCCGGCGAGCCGACCGCTCATCCCGGCCGGCGTGCTGCAGGCGATGTTCTCCTCGCCGCTCAAGTGGGTGATCATGTTCGCGCCGCTGGCGGTGGTCTTCGCCTTCTCGCGCCGGGCTCAACCGGCATGTCCGAGGCGGCGGCGCAGGGCGTCTTCTGGCTGTTCGCCGCGCTGATGGGCCTGTCGATCTCGTGGATCTTCGCGGTCTTCACCGGCATCTCGATCGCCCAGGTCTTCTTCGTCACCGCGATCGCCTTCGCGGGCCTCAGCCTCTGGGGCTACACCACCAAGAAGGACATCTCCGGCTGGGGGTCGTTCCTGATCATGGGCGTGATCGGCCTGATCGTGGCCTCGGTCGTCAACATCTTCCTCGCCTCGTCGGCGCTGACCTTCGCGGTCTCGGCGCTCGGCGTGCTGATCTTCGCCGGCCTGACCGCCTACGACACGCAGAACATCAAGAACACCTACCTGCAGATGCGCGCCGCCGAGGGCGAGGCCTATCTCGGCAAGGCGGCGATCATGGGCGCGCTGTCGCTCTACCTGAACTTCATCAACATGTTCATGATGCTGCTGCAGCTCTTCGGCCAGCGCGAATGACGACGGTTCGCACGGCCGCAAGGCCGAGGCCCAGCCGACCGGAGGTCGGCTGGGTCATTTATGTCGTGCCGGCGCACGCTCGCGCCAGCAGCCGCCGAATGCGTGCTCTATAGCTGTCGCGCAAATCCGCGACGGGAGGGACGGTGCCGGGCAAGGGCGAGGACGCTCAAGGATCTCGCCGCGTCGCTCGGCGTATCGGTCGCGACGGTGTCGCGGGCGCTCGCCGGCAGCGAGCCGGATCGCGCGAGTCGACCCGGCAGCGGGTGGAGGAGGCGGCGCGCGCGATCGGCTACGTGCCGAACCGGGCGGCGCGGGCGCTGGTCTCGGGCGGAGCGACTTCGCCGGGCTGGTGCTGCCGCCGCGGGCCACGGCGTCGAGGACGCCTTCCTCGGCGAGCTGGTCGGCGGGCTCGGCCAGCGGCCTCGCCGAGCACGGCATCGACCTCTTCCTGGCCGCGGTCGCCCGACGGCCAGTCCGAACTCGCGGTGATCGAGCGAATCGTCGAGGCCCGCCACGCCGAGGGGCTGGTGCTGACCTGGGGCACCGAGGACGACCCGCGGGTGGCGCTACCTGGCGCGGCGCGGCTTCCCCTTCGTCTCGCACGGGCGGGTCGTCAACGCCGGGCATCCGTACCGCTGGCACGACACGGACGGCGCGGCCGCCTTCGCCGGGCCTTCGAGCTTCTCTACCGGCTCGGCCATCGCCACTTCGCGCTCGCCTCCACCGAGGAGCCGAGGAACTATCGCAGATTGCGCACCGCGGGCCTCCTCGATGCCATCGCCCGGCGCGGCGATCCCGCGGTGCGGCTCGACACCATCGCTTCGAAGCGACTCGACCGCGAGGGCCGCGCCGCCCGAATCCGGCGGACGCTGAGCCGGCCGGATCGTCCGACCGCGGTGATCGCGCTCTTCGACAGCCTGGCGCTCGACGGTGATGGAGGTGGCGGCGCGCCTCGGCCTCGCGATGCCGCGCGATCTCTCGGTCATCGGCTTCGACGACGTGCCGGCTGCGGCGCTGGCGCCGCCGGGGCTGACCACCTTCGACGCCGAGATCAAGCGCAGCGCGGTCGAGATAGCCGGGATGCTGGCGCGGGCGATCGCCGAGCCTGAAGCAGCGGTGCCGGAGACCCGGCTGCTCCGCCCGCGGCTGGTGCTGCGCGGCAGCCACGGGCCGGCGCCCGGGGTGGTGAGTGACGAGAGGGAGACGATACCAACGGCCGCTTACCGTGACCCGTTGCGGCGGCTCCGCGCGCATCCCGCTTGATCTGTCGAGGTGAGGGTGCCGCCTGCCGGATTTGGCCGTCGACAAATCCGGCCGCGGACGCCCCTGCGTCGCACCGGAGGCACGCCTGCGGCGCGACGGGCGGCCGCGATTCCGCGGCCACCCAGGGCGCCCGCGCCGGATTGGAGCCGGCGGTCCCGGCCGGCGCCCCCCCTTCGCCTCCGCCAGCTGGCTCCGGCGAACGGCCCGGCCGAAGCTCCACGGGAGCTTCGGATCGTCGGGCCGGGACTCTGCGGGCCGAGGCCCGCTTCGGTCGCAGGGACGAGCGGCAGCGGGATCGGACGAGCGGTCGCCCGGTCAGGGAGACGGCCTACGGCTTGGCCGCGATCAGGGCGTCGATGACGGCGCGGGCGTCGGGGCCGTTCCAGTCGGCGCCGCCGAGGAGGCGGGCGATCTCGTTGCCGTCGCGGTCGAGGATGACGGTGACCGGCAGGCCGGGGACGTTCATCTCGGCCGCGAGCTTGCCCTTGGGGTCGAGGAAGGTCGGCAGGTCGGTGATGCCGGCCTCGGCGGTGAAGGCGGCGATGGCGTCGGTGCTGTTGCGGCCGGTGGCGATCGGGATCACCTCGAAGTCGGCGCCGCCGCGCTCGCGCGCCAGCGCGTCGAGCGCGGGCATCTCCTGGCGGCAGGGGGCGCACCAGGTGGCCCAGAAATTGACCAGCCGGATCCGGCCGTCGCATGTCGGCGAGCGTGGCCGGCTGGCCGCGCAGGTCGGTGAAGGCGAGCGTCGGACGCCGGCACCGGCGGGTCGATGACCACGAGCTTGCGCATCTCGCCGGCCTTGAGCGCCTCGATCGCGGCGCGGGGCGAGCGGCGGCGGCCGGGGCCGGGTTTGCGAAGCCGAGAGCGCGGCGTATAGCAGGGCCGGCGCGGCGATCCGGATGGGCGGGATGAACGACAAGAGCGAATCCAATGCGATGTGGGGCGGCCGCTTCGCTGCCGGGCCGGACGCCGTCATGCAGGCGATCAATGCCTCGATCGACTTCGACAGGCGCCTGTGCCGCCCAGGACATCGAGGCGAGCCGCGCCCATGCCGCCATGCTCGGCGCCACGGGCATCGTCAGTGATAGCGACGCCGCGGCGATCCGGGAAGGCCTGCTCACGGTGTTGTCAGAGATCGAGGCGGGCGGCTTCGCCTTCTCGCACCGAGCTCGAGGACATCCACATGAACGTGGAGAGCCGGCTGAAGGAGCTGATCGGCGAGCCGGCGGGGCGGCTGCATACCGCGCGGTCGCGCAACGACCAGGTGGCGACCGACTTCCGGCTCTGGGTGCGCGGCCAGTGCGACGCGGCGGTCGAGGGGCTGACCGCGCTGATGCGGGCGCTGGTCGCGCAGGCCGAGGCGGGCGCCGGACATGGTGATGCCGGGCTTCACCCATCTGCAGATGGCGCAGCCGGTGACCTGGGGCCATCACATGCTGGCCTATGTCGAGATGCTCGACCGCGACCGCGGCCGGTTCCGCGACGCCCGGGCGCGGATGAACGAGAGCCCGCTCGGGGCGGCGGCGCTGGCGGGGACGAGCTTTCCGATCGACCGGGAGATGACGGCGGCGGCGCTGGGGTTCGACCGGCCGATGGCGAATTCGCTGGACGCGGTCAGCGACCGCGACTTCGCGCTGGAGTTCCTCGGCGCGGCGGCGATCTGCGCCACGCATCTCAGCCGCTTCGCCGAGGAGCTGGTGATCTGGTCGTCCGCGCAGTTCCGCTTCGTGCGGCTGAGTCGACCGGTTCTCGACCGGGTCGTCGATCATGCCGCAGAAGCGCAACCCCGACGCGGCCGAGCTGGTGCGCGCCAAGGTCGGGCGGATCACCGGGGCGCTGGTGGCGCTGCTCACGGTGATGAAGGGGCTGCCGCTGGCCTATTCCAAGGACATGCAGGAGGACAAGGAGCAGGTCTTCGACGCCGCCGACGCGCTGATGCTGGCGCTGGCCGCGATGGCCGGGATGGTCGCGGACATGACCCGCGCCGCGAGCGGCTGCGGGCGGCGGCGGGGGCGGGTTTCTCGACCGCGACCGATCTGGCCGACTGGCTGGTGCGCGGGCTGGGCCTGCCGTTCCGCGAGGCGCACCACGTCACCGGCGCGCTGGTGAAGCTGGCCGAGGCGAGGGGCGTGGATCTGCCGGAGCTGACGCTGGAGGAGATGCGGGCGGTGCATCCGGGGATCTGCCGGAGGTTTTTCAGGTGCTGGGGGTGGATAATTCGGTGGCGAGCCGCACAAGCTATGGTGGCACCGCGCCGGACCGGGTGCGCGCCAGGTCACAGCGCTGGCGCGAGGCGCTGGCATGACGGCGCGGTTGCGGCTCGGGGTCTGTCTGCTGGTGCTTGCGCTGGCGCTGGCGGCCTGCGGGATCAAGGGCGATCCGGTCGCTCCGGGCAACGCGGAGCAGCCGAAGAGGCTGGGGTTGCCCTGACCCGCGCAAGCGCAGCTCTTGAACCCGGACCCGGCGCCGGGATAGCTCAGCAGCGGACCGCGGCGAGGAAGATGGACCATTTCACCTATCGCGGCGGCGTGCTGCATGCCGAGGACGTGCCGCTGCCGGAGATCGCGGCGGCGGTCGGGACGCCGGTCTACGTCTATTCGGCCGCGACGCTGACCCGGCACTACCGGGTGTTCCAGGAGGCGCTGGCCGGGATGGACCACCTGATCTGCTACGCGGTGAAGGCCAATTCCAACCTCGCGGTGCTGGCGCTGATCGGCGCGCTCGGCGCCGGCATGGACGTGGTCAGCGAAGGCGAGTACCGGCGGGCGAAGGCGGCGGGGGTGCCGGGCGCGCGCATCGTCTTCTCCGGGGTCGGCAAGACCCGGGACGAGATGCGGCTGGCGCTCGAAGGCGGCATCCGGCAGTTCAACGTCGAATCCGAGCCCGAGCTGCGGGCGCTCAGCGAGGTGGCGAGCGCGATGGGCGCGGTCGCGCCGATCGCGATCCGGGTCAATCCCGATGTCGATGCGCGGACGCACGCCAAGATCGCGACCGGCAAGGCGGAGAACAAGTTCGGCGTGCCGATCGGGCGGGCGCGCGCGGTCTATGCCGAGGCGGCGCGGCTGCCGGGGATCGAAGTGGTCGGCATCGACGTGCATATCGGCAGCCAGCTCACCGAGCTCGCGCCCTATGACGCGGCCTTCACCAAGGTGGCGGAGCTGACGGCGGTGCTGCGCGCCGACGGCCATGCTATCCGGCGGCTGGACCTCGGGGGCGGCCTCGGCATCCCGTACCGTCGCAGCAACATGGCGCCGCCGCTGCCGTTCGACTACGGCGAGGTGGTGCGGCGCACGGTCGGGCATCTCGGCTGCGAGATCGAGATCGAGCCGGGGCGGCTGATTGCCGGCAACGCCGGGGTGCTGCTCAGCCGGGTGATCTATCTCAAGCGCGGCGAGGGGCGGGACTTCCTGATCCTCGATGCGGCGATGAACGACCTGATCCGGCCGGCGATGTACGAGGCCTGGCACGACATCGTGCCGGTGGTCGAGCCGGCTGCGGGCGCGGAGACGGCGCCTTACGACGTGGTGGGGCCGGTCTGCGAGACCGGCGACACCTTCGCCCAGGCGCGGGAGCTGCCGGCACTCGGCGCGGGCGACCTCGTGGCCTTCCGCTCGGCGGGGGCGTACGGCGCGGTGATGGCCTCGGAATACAACTCGCGGCCGCTGGTGCCGGAGGTGCTGGTGCACGGCGATCACGCGGACGTGGTCCGGGCGCGACCGGACTTTGACGAAATGCTGAACCGCGATACCATTCCGGACTGGATCGGAACGGTGTCCTGAGGTCAGGGAGATGGCATGGCGGGACCGGGGAGGCTAAGCGGATGAGGGGTGAGCGGCGGGCCGGCCGCGGACCCGACCCGCTGGCGCGGGTCATTCTGCGGAGCCGCGCCGCGATGGCGCTCGAATCGTTCACCCGGGCCTTCTGGCCGCTCGCCTCCGCCGTTGCGCTGCTCTGGTCGGCCCTGGCCTTCGGGCTCGCCGAGATCACCACGCGGACGCAGTTCCTCGCTTTCTCCGGTGCGGCGGGCCTGTTGCTGCTCGCGCTGCTTGTCTTGGGGATCCTCCGCTTTCGCTGGCCGACCGCGGCGGCGGTGCGGTCGCGGATCGACGCGACGCTGCCGGGGCAGCCGCTCGCCACGCTGCGCGACACGCCGGCGCTGGGGCTCGACGATCCGGGGGCGCAGGCGGTCTGGGCGGCGCATCTCGCGCGGATGCGGCGGCTGGCGGCCACCGCGCTACCGGCGCGCGCCGATCTTCGCCTCGCGAGCCGCGATCCGTGGGCGCTGCGGCTGGTGGCGCTGGTGGCGCTGATCGCCGCAGGCGTCTTCGCGCGCGATCCCGGGGTCGGGTCGGTCGCCGCGGCGCTGCAGCCGGCGCCGGGCGCCGCGGTCGCGACCGGGCCGAGCTTTGAAGGCTGGGCCGAGCCGCCGGCCTATACCGGGCGCCCGACGCTCTATCTGCCGGAAATGCCGGGTGACAAGCCGGTTTCGGTGCCCGAAGGCACCAAGGTGACGCTGCGGGTCTATGGCGCGCCGGAGCGGTTCGCGCTCAGCGAGACGGTGTCGGGCGGCGAGTCGGCCGCGTTGGTCGAGGCGGCGCCGGGCATCGCTTCGGCGGAGTTTCCGGTCGGGGCCAACGGCTCGGTGACGTTGCGGCAGGGGTCGGCGACGCTTGGCTCCTGGAGCTTCACCATGGAGCCCGACCAGGCGCCGGAGATCGCGATGTCCGGCACGCTGGAGCGCGCCCCGACCGGCGAGACTAAGCTCGCCTATACCGCGCACGACGATCACGGTATCGTCGGGGCGCGGGCCGAGATCGCGCTCGACCTCGGCAAGGTCGACCGGCGGTACGGCCTCGCGGTGGACCCGCAGCCGCGGCCGGCCCTGATCGCGGACCTGCCGATGCCGCTCAACGGCAACAGCCGCGAGCTCGAGGAGACCCTGGTCGAGGACTTCTCCAAGCATCCGTTCGCCGGGCTGCCGGTGACGGTTCGCCTGACGGCCGAGGACGCGACCGGCCAGACCGGCGCCAGCGCGCCGGTGGCGGCGGAGCTGCCGATGCGGGGCTTCTACGATCCGATGGCGCAGGCGCTGATCGAGCAGCGGCGCGACCTGCTCTGGTCGGCGGCGAACGGCCGGCGGGTGACCCAGGTGCTCAGGGCGGTGACCAACCACCCCGACCAGGCCTTCGACAGCCCGCGGGCTTATCTGGTGGTGCGGACTGCGATCCGCGAGCTGGCTGAGGCGCAGAAGGACGGCAAGGTCGAGGCGGTCCGCGACGGGGTGGCCGAGGCGCTGTGGCAGGCGGCGGTGCAGATCGAGGACGGTAATCTCGGCGATGCCGCGCAGCGGCTGGCCAAGGCCAAGGAGCGGCTGCAGGAGGCGCTGCGCGGCGATGCCTCGGACGAGGAGATCGCCCGGCTGATGGACGAGCTGCGGCAGGCGACGCAGGACTATATGAACCAGATGGCCCAGGACGCGCTGAAGCGCGGCGAGCAGCAGCAGGCGGAGATCCCGCCGGGCCAGACCATGACCCAGGACCAGATCCAGCAACTGATGGACCAGATCCAGCAGCTCTCCGAGCAGGGTCGCAAGGCCGAGGCGGAGGCGCTGCTCGAGCAGCTGCAGCAGCTGCTCGAGAATATGCAGATGATGATCGGCAAGGGCGGCGAGGGCCAGCAGGGCCAGAGCGGCCAGGGCCAGCAGTCGATGCAGGGGCTGTCCGATGCGCTGCGCGAGCAGCAGGGGCTGGCCGACGACAGCTTCCAGCAGCTCCAGCGCGAGTTCCAGAACGGGCGGCAGGGCGGCCAGCCCGGCGACGGCCAGGGGCAGAACCAGGGCCGGAACGGCGGCGGCGCTGACGACCGCCAGGCGCTGGCTGACCGGCAGGAGGCGCTGCGCCAGCTGATGGAGAACCTCGAGCGCGGCTTGCCCGGCGCCGCCGGCGAGGCGGCCCGCGAGGCGCTGCGCGAGGCGGAGCGAAACATGGGCGCGGCGCGCGACGGGCTGCGCGAGGGCGATACCTCGGGAGCGCTCGACCGGCAGGCCGAGGCGATCGACAAGCTGCGCGATGGCATGCGCCAGATGGGCGACGACCTGCGCCGGGCCGAAGGCGGGCGCGACGGCCAGCAGGGGCAGGTCGGCAGCGAGGCGACCAACGAGACCGGCAACGACCCGCTCGGGCGGCCGATCGGGTCGCGTGGCAGCGTCGGCACCAACCAGGACATGTTGCCCGAGGGTGACAGCGCCGGGCGGGCGCGGGCGTTGCTCGACGAGATCCGGCGGCGGTCGGGCGAGCTGGGGCGGCCGCAGATCGAGCTCGATTACCTGCATCGGCTGCTCGATCTGTTCTAAGGCGGAATTTTCCTGTGTTAACCGGGGTTTGCGCGATCTGGAACGCGTCTGGAATCCATCTTGAAACCATCCAGACGATTTCGCGCCGGCGGCAGAAGATTAAGGCGCGTCCTGGGCGCCGGCAACGGCGCGGCGGAGCGGGGTGAGCCGGGCCTCGAGCTCGGTGCGCAGGTCGTCGACGGCGTCGCCATAGGCGGCGAGCGCGGGGGCGGTGGCGGGGACCTCGGCCGCGATCGGCGCGCGGTAGCGGTAGGCCGCGAGCGCCAGTGCGGCGAGGAGCAGCATGAGCAGGAGGCCGCTGCCGAAGCGGTTGCGGGCCGGCGGCTCGGGCAGCGCGGCGGTCTCGCCGACGAGCTCGAGCCGCAAGGCGGCGCGCGGCGGTGGCGCGGCGAGTTCGCTCAGCGGCGCCGGGCGGGCCACCGTCGGGCGTTCGCCGGGCTTGGCCGGGTCCACCTGCCGGGGCGGCGGCGCCAGCTCCACCGGCGGCGGCGTGGGCTCGGGCTCGGGTTCCGGCTCGGGGGCGATCGGCGGCGCGGCGGCGGTGGCAACGGGCGGGGCGGCCTCGGCGGGTGTGGGCTCGGTTGCGGGGGTTGGCGCGGCGGGTGTGGGCGCGGCGGGTGTGGGCGCGGCTTCTGCGGGCGCGGCTTGCGCGGGGTCGGCGACCACGACCGGCCGCGGGTGCTGCGACCGCGTCTCGAGTCGGCGCAGCATCTGCTCCTCCGACAGCGCCGGCCGCGGCGGGCCGGCGACGAACCAGCGGGTGTGGCAGACCGTGCATTGCACGTGGCGGCCGGCGGCCGGAACCATGCCGTCGGCGATGTCGTATTCGGCGGCGCAGTTCGGGCAGGTCAGGCGCATCGCCACCTCGGATCGCGGGCCGGCCGGGACGGCCGAATCACTCGCCCTTTGTTCTAGCGAGGGGATTCGGCCAATCCAAGCGGTGCGGCCCGCGCGGTGCGGCGCGGCGCACGTTGCGCCGGGCGTCGGGGGCTGTATAACTCGCCCGACAGGCGACAGTGAGGCTCCGCGTGATCGAATTTGAGGAAGCGGGTTTCAGCTATGGCGCGAGCGCGGTCCTGCATGACCTGAGCCTGACCCTCGCCCCCGGTTCCTTCCATTTCCTGATGGGGCCGTCCGGCGCCGGCAAGACCACCTTCGTCCGGCTCTGCCACGGCGATCTGGCGCCGAGTGCGGGGAGCATCCGCTTCTTCGGCCGCCCGCTCGCGCGCAATGATCGCAATGCGATTGCAAGCCTGCGCCGCGCGGTCGGCGTGGTGCAGCCGGACCCGCCGTTTCTCGAGCATCTGACGGTCGCCGAGAACATCGCGCTGCCGCTCTGGGTCAGCGGGGTCGGGCCGGAGGCGCGGGCCGGCGATCTGGAGGCGCTGCTCGAATGGGTCGATCTGGGCGGCCGGGCGGCGGCGCGGCCGGCGGAGCTCTCCGGCGGCGAGCGTCAGCGGGCGGCGCTGGCGCGGGCGGTGATCCTCAGCCCGGAGGTGATCCTCGCCGACGAGCCGACCGGCCATATCGACCGGGAGACGGCGCTGGGCCTCTTGGCGCTGCTGATCGAGCTCAACCGGATGGGCAAGGCGGTGTTGATCGCCACCCACGACCCCGAGCTGATCGAGGCGGCGGAGGACCGGGTCGAGGCGACGGTGCTCGAGGTCGCGGGCGGCCGGGTCCGGGCGATCGAGGCGGTGCGGTGAGAGGCGGGGCGGTGATCGGCTGGCTGCGTCCCGATCCGGCGACGGACCGGCTCTTGCCGCGCGGCACGCTCTCGGCGGCGTCGGCCGGCCTCGTGGTGGCGGTGATGGCCTTCTTCGCGGCGCTGGCGCTGGCGCTGGCCCTGGCGGCCGGCCGGCTCGCCACCACCTGGGCCGGCGAGATCGCCGACACCGCGACGCTGCAGGTGATCGCCCCGGAGGATGAGATCGAGGAACAGGCGCGGGCGGCGCTGAACGTGCTGAGGACTACGCCCGGGGTGCGCTCGGTGCGGATGGTCGATCTCGCCGAGCAGGAGAAGCTCCTGGAGCCGTGGCTCGGCGCCGACGTCCCGATGGAGAGTCTGCCGCTGCCGCTGCTGATCGAGGTGGCGACCGACCGCGACGCGCTGAACCCGCAGAGCCTGGAGCTGAGGCTTCAGGCCGAGGCGCCGGGCGCGGTCTTCGACGACCATGCCGCCTGGCGGCGGCCGCTGGTCGCCACCGCCGAGCGGGTGCGGCTCTCCGCGCTCGGCGGCCTCGGGCTGCTGGCGCTGGCGCTGCTCGCGGCGCTGGGCCTCGCGGCGCAGGCGGCGATCGCCGCCGGCGGACCGGTGATCCGCACGCTGCGGCTGGTCGGCGCGCGCGACGACTTCGTCGCCCGGGTGTTCGTCCGGCGGCTGGTGCTGCGCGCCACGCTCGCGGCGGCGTTCGGCACCGCGGCGGCGATGCTGCTGCTGGGCCTGCTGCCGCACGCGAGCGAGCAGGGCTTCCTGCTGGTGGGGATCGGGCTGGCCGGCTGGCACTGGCTCTTGCCGCTCCTGATCCCGCCGGCGGCAGGCGGGCTCGGCTGGCTGGCGATGCGGCAGGCCGCGCGCCGCGGCTTGCGGCGCTGGAGCTGAGGGAGGGGCGGCGGTGCTCCTCGTCCGCTCGCTGGTCTTCGATGCGCTGCTCTATCTCCTGATGGCGGTGATGGGCATCCTCGGGGCGCCGCTGGCGCTCTGGTCGGTCGATGGCGCCTACAAGGTGGTCAAGGACTATTGCAGCGTGGTCTTCTGGCTGCTGCGGGTGATCTGCGGGCTTCGGGTCGAGGTCCGCGGCGTCGTGCCCCGGGGCGAGGTGCTGGTCTGCGCCAAGCACCAGTCGTTTCTCGACATCATGATGATCGCCTCCGCGCTGCCGCGGGCGAAGTTCGTGATGAAGAAGGAGCTGCGCTGGGCGCCGATCCTCGGGCTCTATGCGCTCAGGATCGGCTCGACGCCGGTGGCGCGCGGCGCGCGCTCGAAGGCGATGAAGGACATGGTCGAGCATGCCGGGCGCACCACCGAGCCGCGCCAGCTGGTGATCTATCCGCAGGGCACCCGGGTGGCGCCGGGGGCGCGGCTGCCGTTCAAGATCGGCGCCGGGGTGCTCTACGACCGGTTCGGCAGCGACTGCGTGCCGGCGGCGACCAATGCCGGGGTGTTCTGGGGGCGGCGCAGCCCGTATCGGCGGCCGGGCCTCGCGGTGGTCGAGTTCCTCGCGCCGATCCCGCCGGGGCTGGCGGTCCCGGCGTTCATGGCGCGGGTCGAGGCGGAGATTGAGGGAGCGTCGAACCGGCTGATGCGAGAGGCGGGGTTCGTTTCCGGTGACGCCTGAGGGTCGCGTGCGGCACTGTCGCGGGTGCGGCGTGGCCGACCCGCCCGGCGGCCGCTTCGGCCGGCGGGTCGGCCGCGCCCTTGACGGGGCGGGGCGGCGGGCGGGGTGAGGCCCGGAGCGCGCAGTGAGCGCGCTCGCGATGGCTCAGGCGACCAGCGACTTGGTGCCCATGTCGAGGAACTTGCGGCGACGGGCCTTGCGGATCTCGGCGGGCTTCTTGCCGTCGAGCTCGCCGAGGAGCTCGGCGAGCGCGGTACCGACCCGGGCGATCGCCCCGGGCTTGTCGCGCTGGGCGCCGCCCTTGGGCTCGGGCACGATGCGGTCGATAACCCCGAGTGCCAGCAGATCCTGCGCGGTGAGCCGCAGCGCCTCGGCGGCCTCCTTCATCTTGTCGGGGTCCTTCCACAGGATCGAGGCGCAGCCCTCGGGCGAGATCACCGAGTAGATCGAATGCTCGAGCATGGCGATGCGGTCGGCGGTGGCGAAGGCGACAGCACCCCCGGAGCCGCCCTCGCCGATGATGACGGAAACGATCGGCACGCCGAGCTGCAGACACTTCTCGGTGGAGCGCGCGATCGCCTCGGCCTGGCCGCGCTCCTCCGCACCCTTGCCGGGATAGGCGCCGGGGGTGTCGACCAGGGTGATCACCGGCAGCGAGAAGCGGTCGGCGAGATCCATCAGCCGGATCGCCTTGCGGTAGCCCTCGGGCCGCGCCATGCCGAAGTTGCGGGCGAGCCGGGAGCGGGTGTCGTTGCCCTTCTCGTGGCCGATCACCACCACCGGCCGGTCGTTGAAGCGGGCGAGGCCGCCCATCACCGCATGGTCGTCGGCGAAGTTGCGGTCGCCGGCGAGCGGGGTCCACTCGCGGAAGAGCGCCTCGACGTAGTCCTTGCAGTGCGGCCGGTCGGGGTGGCGGGCGACCAGGGTCTTCCGCCAGGGATCGAGTCCCCGGTAGAGGTCGTCGAGCAGGGTCGCTGCCTTCTTGTCGAGGCCGGCGGCCTCGTCCTCGACGTTCATCTCGGCGTTCTTGCGGGCCAGCGTGCGCAGCTCTTCGGCCTTGCCCTCGATCTCGGCGAGGCCCTTTTCGAAGTCGAGATAGGTCTGCATCCAGCACTCCTGCGGCTGGCGTGGAATATTGATCGGGGGTCCCGGGATTGCAACAGCCCGCGGGCGGCGCCGCTTGCCGGCGCGCTTGTGCGAATTGCGGGCTCGGCTGACACTCCGGCGCCTGACAGCGCCGGAGGCCGCCGATGCAGAGCTTGCCCACCCTTTGCCTCGCCGCCTGGGGCGCGGCCGCCGGGGCGGCTGCCATTTTCGACAACTTCGGGCCGAACCAGTCGTTCGACACCGCGGCGGCGGAGATCGGGCCGGGGCCGACCGGGGTGATCGAGCCCGGCTTCGCCTTCACCTCAGCGGCGTCGGGACTGGTGGCAGGCGCCTTCGCCGCGCTCGGCCTGGTCGCACGGCGGCGCGGTGGCCGGGATGGCTGAGCCGGCGATGTATGCGGTCGAGGTGCTCGAGCGGCCGGCGCGGCGGGTGATCGGCCTGCCGCATCGGGGCGCCTACAACCGGATCGGCGAGGCGTTCCGCCGGCTGTCCGACGCGGTGGGCGCGCAGAACCTCTGGCCGGAGGCGATCGAGTTCCTCGGGGTCTTCTTCGACGATCCGGGCTCGGTGCCGGAGGAGGATCTGCGGTCGCTGGCGGCGATCGCGGTGCGCGACGACCTGGCGATGCCGGCGGGCTTCGAGCAGGCGCGGCTGGCGGCCGGACGTTTCGCGGTGCTGCACCATAAGGGGCCATACGAGGGCCTTCCGGCCGCCTGGGGCTGGCTGATGGAGACCTGGCTGCCGGCGTCGGGGCTGACGCCGCGGCCCGATGCCAGCTGCGAGATCTACCGCAATGCGCCGGGAGAGGTGCCGGAGGCGGAGCTGCTCACCGACATCTGCCTGCCGGTGGCGTGAGCCCAGGGTCCGGCGGCGCTAGGCGACGGCCTGGACCAGCGCCCAGAGCGTCATGAAGACGATGATCAGCGAGCCCGGGGTCCACAGCATCGCCCGCATGTCGTGGGTCTGCGCCGTCAGGTAGGCGGCGAAGTGCAGGAGGCGGGTCAGAACGTAGCCGTAGAGCAGGACCTGCGCCAGGAGCAGCGACGGCCCGGTCAGCACGAAGAGGAGGCCGGCGACCAGGAAATAGGGCAGGCTCTCGAGGTCGTTGAGCTGGATCCGGCGGATGCGCTCGACGCGCTCGTTGGGCGCGAGCTGCGTAGGGTCGGGGTTCGGGTTCATCGCCGTCTTCCGGATGTCCTCCGGCGCGCGAAAGCCGCCCCTCTCGCCGACCATCCGCGCCACGGTCAGCCAGGACATGCTTACAGCCTTGAGGATCATGATCGCCGCCGCGGCTGCGTAGGTCGCGAACAGCGGGTCGCTGAGGCCGGGCTCCATCATCGTCGCAAGCTCCCTGGGCGCCGAGGGTTCGGCGGTGCGAATTTCGTTCCATTTTCCGACCATAGGTCGAAAAAGTCAATCCATGGACATTTGGACGATCGTTGGTTAGTTTTTCGCGATGGCTCCCGGGAATACCCCATCGAACGGCACCGACGGCGCCGACCCGCGCGCGGCGCGGCGCGCCCGGCGGCGCGACCGCTCGCGAGAGGAGATCCTCGAGGCGGCGCGCGCGGTGCTGCTCAGAAGCGGCCTCGCGGCGATGACGCTGGACGCGGTGGCGACCGAGGCGGGCATGTCGAAGGCCGGGCTCTACTACTATTTCGCGTCGAAGGACGCGCTGGTCTTCGAGCTGGTGTACGGCGTCTTCGAGCGAATGGCGCGCAGGGTGGACGCCGGCGTCCGCAGGTCCGAGGACGGGGCGGGCGCGCTCCGCGCCATCGTCCGCGAAACGGTGGGCGTCTTCGGCCCGCGCATCGACGACTTCCGCCTCGTCTTCATGCTCGGGCAAGTGGCCGGCGATGGCGGCCTGCGTTGGAGCCCCGAGCAGTTCGCGCGAATCCGTCCGCTCAACGACCTCTGCTACGGCGCCGCCGCCGGCCGGCTGCGCGAGGAGGGCCTCGCGCCGGTCGAGCCGCGGCTGATGGCGTTCCTGGCGCATCTCGCGGCGATCGGACTTCTCACGATGAAAGGTCTGGTCGAGCAGCAGGACGACCCGCTGGTCTTCTCCGACGCAGAGCTGGTCGAGGCCTTCGGCCGCGTCTTCGAGGCGGCGCTGTCACGCTGACGGAGCTGCGGTGCGAAAACCGGTGGTGGGGGCGGCGTAGTCCTCGACGGCGGTGAAGACGACGTCGACGATGGCCGGGCCGTGGCGGGCGGCGAGTGCGGTGATGACGCGGCCGCGCAGGCGGTCGGCGGCGGCGAGGTCGAGCGCGGCGTCGGTCGGCAAGAGGACGTGGACGGCGATATAGGCGGTGCGGCCGGGCTGGACGGCGCGGATGTAGAGCCGCCGGATGGGCAGATCGCCGAGCGCCTCGCGGGCGAGGGCCTCCATGCCGGCGGCGACCGGCGCGGCCGGGCCGCGGTTGAGCAGCGCCCGGAGGCCGCCGCCGGCCATGCGCAGCGGCACTGCGATGGTGCCGAGGACGACGAGTGCGACCATCGCCGGATCGACATGGCGGGCGGCGCCGGTGAGGCCGGCGCGCTCGAGGATGGCGGCGCCGGCGAAGCCCGCGAGCACGCCGCCGGAGACCGCGGCGTTGACCGTCCAGTTCTCCACGTCGGCGGCGACCAGCGGGCTCACGTCGCGGCGGGCGCGGAGGAAGAGCGCGACGGCGACGCAGGTGACGGTGGCGAAGGCCGCGTAGGCCATCGCCGGGCCGAGCACGACCTCGCGGCCGCCGCTGGCGAGGGCGATGGCGGCATCGACGAGGGCGAAGAGCGAGACGCCGAGGATCAGGAGGCCCTTGGCGGTGTTGATCAGCGGCTCGAAGAACAGGTAGCCGAACGGATAGCGCTCATCGTCGGGCCGCTCGAGCAGCGCCGCGACCCGCAGCGTCAAGAGCGCCGTGGCGAAGAAGCAGACGTTGAAGAGGCCGTCGAGCAGGATCGCGCCGGAGCCGCTGACCACCGCCGCGACCACGCCGACCGCACCGAGCGCGGCCGCGGCGAGCGCGGAGACGATCAGCGCGGGGCGCTCGGCGGACATGGGGCCTCAGCCGGCGGCGATCAGCTCGGCCATCTCGACCACCACCCTTGCCTGGCGGGCGGAGGCGAGGTCGATCAGGCGGCCCTTGTAGGTGACCGCACCCTGGCCCCTGGCCTCGGCCTCGGTCATCGCCGCGAGGATCGCGCGGGCCTCGGCGACGCGGGCCTCGGGCGGGGTGAAGACCGCGTTGGCGAGCGCGACCTGGCTCGGGTGGATCGCCCATTTGCCGACCATGCCGAGGGTCGCGGCGCGGCGGGCCTGGGCGGTGAAGCCGTCCGGGTCGGAGAAGTCGCCGAAGGGGCCGTCCACCGGCAGGAGGCCGTTCGCGCGGCAGGCGGCGACGATCGCGGTGGTGACGCCGTGCCAGGGGTCGGCATAGTGCGGCGGCCGCGGCGCGTCGCCGTCGCGCGGCGGCAGCATGAAGTAGCCCTCCTGGGTGCCGCCGATGCCGGTGGTCTGCATCCCCATCGAGGCGGCGAAGTCGGCGGCGCCGAGGCTCATCGCCTGCAGCCGCGGCGAGGCGGTGGCGATCTCGCCGACGTTGGCGAAGCCGGTCGCGGTCTCGATGATGACCTCGAAGCCGATGCGCTTGCTGCGGCCTTTGGCGGCTTCGATGGCGCTGACCAGCGCGTCCACGGCGTAGATGTCGCGGGCGTTGCCGGCCTTGGGGATCATCAGAAGGTCGATGCGCTCGCCGGCCTGCTCGAGGATGTCCACGACGTCGCGGTACCAGAAGGCGGTGTCGAGGCCGTTGATGCGGACCGCGAGCGTCTTCTTGCCCCAGTCGATGCCGTCGATGGCGCGGATGACGTTGCCGCGGGCCGCGGCCTTGTCCGCGGGCGCGACGCTGTCCTCGAGATCGAGGTTGACGACATCGGCCGCCGAGGCCGCCATCTTGGGGAAGAGCTCCGGCCGCGACCCGGGGCCGAACAGCTGGCAGCGGTTGGGGCGGGCCGGCGGGCTCGGGGGAATCGAGAAGCTCATCGGGCGGTCCTCGGGCTCGGAACGGGCACGGACGGGACTGCGAAGATGACCGACTTGCTGCGGCGCGTCAAACGAGCTGCCGCGGCGCGGCGTCGCTCGTCAGGCGTTGCTTTCATTCTGTCGCTGAGCTTTTCCCAGCCGAGGTCGCGGAGAGCGCGTTACTCTCATCGAGATCGAGGGTGATGACATCGGCCGCCGGGGCCGCCATCCTGGGGACGAGCGCCGGCCGCGAGCCGGGGCCGAGGGGCTGGCAGCGGTTCGGACGCGGAGGCGGGTCGGCGGATGAAGCGGCGCGAATTCCTGGCGTCCGGCGCTGCCGCGACCGCGGTGGCGGGGATCGCGGCCGGCGCGGCAGCGGCGGAGCGGACGCTCGCGGCGGGGGACTTCCGGATCACGGTCGCGGGCGGGGTCATCACGGTCGCGCATGCCGCCGAGCCGGGGCGGGTGCTCTGGGAGACCGATCCGGACGGGCAGTTCCTGATCGCCGAGCGGGCGAGCGCGGTCAACCATGTCCGCGGCATTCCGGAGGGCTCCTTCTCGATCGGCGACCGGGTCGCGGCGCGCTGGAGCCATCCCGCGGTGGAGGCAGTGGCGGCGGAGGCAGCGGGCGTAACCCTGCGCGGCCGGCTCGCCGGGGCGGGGCGCGGGTTGAGCTATGCGCTGGCGTTCGAGGCGGTGGCGGCGGACCAGCTGCGCTTCACCGTGACGCTCGACGGGGCGGGGCGCGGCGCCAACCGGGTGGCGCTGCGGCTCGCGAGCAGCGCGGAGGAGGGCTTCTTCGGCTTCGGCCAGCAGCTCACCTTCTTCGACCAGAAGGGCAAGCTCCTGCCGGTCCTGGTGCAGGAGCACGGCGTCGGCCGCGGCCGGCGGTTCGTCACCCGGCTGGTGGATCTGCTGGCGAGCCGCGCCGGCGGCAGCCCTTATGTCACCGAATGCCCGGCGCCGCATTTCATCACCAGCCGGCTGCGGTCGATGTTCCTGGAGAACGAGGAGTATTCGACCTTCGACCTGCGGCAAGCGGAGGGGTTCGAGGTCAAGGTCTGGTCGGGGCGGATGGTCGGCCGGATTCTCTATGGGCGGACGCCGCTGGAGCTGATCGAGAGCTACTCGAGCTATGCCGGGCGGATGCGGGCGCTGCCGGACTGGGTGCATGGCGGCGTGATCGCCGGGGTGCAGGGCGGCAGCGCGGTGGTGCGGCGGAAGCTCGCGACGCTGCGCCAGGCGGGGGTGCCGCTGGCCGGGCTCTGGATCCAGGACTGGACCGGGGTGCGGACCACCGAGGTGGGCCAGCAGCTCTGGTGGGACTGGCGGCTGGACGAGGGCTACTATCCGGACTGGAGCGCGCTGGTCGCCGACGTGGAGGCCGGGGGCGGGCGGGTGCTCGGCTATATCAACCCGTTCCTGAGCCTCGAGCCCGGGCACGACGCGCTCTTCGTCGCGGCGCGGGAGGCGGGCTACCTGGTCGAGCGGGAGGACGGGACGCCGTATCTCATCCGCAACACCACGTTCGACGCGGCGCTGGTCGATCTCAGCAATCCCGCGGCGCGGGTCTGGATCAAGGGGATCATCAAGGACCGGCTGATCGGGCAGGCAGGGGTCTCGGGGTGGATGAACGACTTCGGCGAGGCGCTGATGTTCGACGCGAAGCTCTTCGGCGGCGCCGATCCGGCGGTCTGGCACAACCGCTATCCGGAGGAATGGGCGCGGGTCAGCCGGGAGGCGATCGAGGAGGCGGGGCGGGGGGAGGATATCGTGTTCTTCGACCGGTCGGGGTTCACGCGGAGTCCCGGGGATCGCGACGCTGTTCTGGCTGGGCGATCAGCTGCAGAGCTGGGACGAGTACGACGGCATCAAGACCGCGGTGGTGGGGCTGCTGTCGGGGGGCGTGTCGGGGTTCAGCCTGCTCCACAGCGACACCGGCGGCTATGTGGTGCTGAAGTTCAGCGTCGAGGGGCGGCAGGTGCCGGTGATCGCGCGGACGCCGGAGCTCTTGATGCGCTGGATGGAGCTCAACGCCTTCACCGCGGTGTTCCGCACCCACGAGGGGCTCGACCCGGCGGTGTCGGCGCAGTTCGACACCAACGCGGCGACGCTCGGGCATCTCGCGCGATTTGCCAGGATCTACAAAGGGTTGGCGGAGTACCGCAAGGGGCTGGTGGTCGAGGCGGCGGCGCGGGGGCATCCGGTGGTGCGGCATTTGTTCCTGCACTATCCGCAGGATGCCAACACCCGGGGGCTGCGCTACCAGTTCCTGCTCGGGCCGGATCTGATGGTGGCGCCGGTGCTCGATCCGGGGGTGGCGACGGTGCAGGTGTATTTCCCGGAAGGCAGCGCCTGGACGGACCTGTGGAGCGGGGGCGAGGCTGGCGCGCCGGGGGAATGGGTCGAGATGCCGGCGCCGCTGGGGCGGCCGGCGGTGTTCCTGCGCACGGGGGCGGCGGCGGGGGAGGTGATCCTGAGCGGGCTGCGGGAGGTCGGGGTGCTCGGGTAGGGATGGGGCCGTCAAAGGCTTGAGATGGCGGCGGTTTTGGGTTGCACAACGCATGCACGACGCATGCACAAGGCGGGTGCATGATTTTCCGCATCGCGGCGCCTGGGGCGGAGCCTCCCGGCAATCGTAGGCCGGGTCATACGACCTCCGGTTGATCGCCTCCACCCCGCCGCGGCGCACCGCCTCGGTGCGCTCAGGCGGCCCGAACCGCCGTCCGGCGCAGGCGGCGCGTTGCGCCGCGACGGTGGCTCGACGCTGGCGTTTGGCGGGCGGGACGGCTAGAGAGTGCGGGCCATGGCCGGATTTCGACTGCATCAGCTCCTCGCGGTTCTCGTGCTGCTCGCGGCGGCGGCCTGGGTGCTGACCGGCAAGTTCTCCCATATCGGCAGCGAGAGCGCCGGCGCCGAGGAGGTGGCGCCCGAGCCAGCCGCCGACGGCCGCCGCGCTGCGCACGGTGCTGGTGGCGGAGCCGGTGGGGGTGCGCTACTCGCGGGCGATCCGGGTGTCGGGGCGCACCGAGCCCGACAAGACCTCGGTTCTGGCCGCGCGCGACGATGGCATTATCCGCACCCTGCCGGCGGTCGACGGCCAGTATGTCTCCGCCGGAACCGTGCTGCTCAGCCTCGAGGGGCCGGAGAAGCTCGCGGCGGTGGATACCGCCAGGGCGCTGCTGGCCCAGCGCCAGGCACAATCGATGGCGGCGGAATCGCTGCTGGAGCGCGGCGAGGGCGCCAAGATCGCCGCCGACATCGCCCGGGCGGAGCTGGCCGCCGCCGCGGCGCAGCTCCGCGAGGCGCAGTCTGCGGTCGAGCGGCTCGACGTGGTCGCCCCGTTCGCCGGGTTGATCGACCATGTGGAGGTCGAGCGCGGCAGCTGGGTCAAGGAGGGCACACCGGTCGCGACCATCCTGGCGCTGAACCCGATCGTGGTCCGCGGCGAGGTCAGCGAGCGCGACCTCGCCGACGTGCGCATCGGGACGGCGGCGACGGTCAACCTGGCGAACGGCGTCTCGCTCGAGGGGCGGGTCCGGCATGTGCGCCGGCAGGCCTCGGAACAGACCCGCACCTTTCAGGTCGAGGTGGAGATTCCCAATCGCGGCGGCGACGTGCCGGCCGGGATGAGCGCCGAGATCGTGCTGCACGCCGACCCGGTTTCCGCGGTGACGGTGCCGCGGTCGGTGGTGACGATGTCCGACAGCGGCGCGCTCGGCGTGCGGATCGTCGGCGACAATGGCAAGGTCAGCTTCGTGCCGGTGGCGGTGGTCGACGACACCCCCGGCGGGCTGGTGCTGGAGGGGGTGCCGGAGGGGTCGCGGATCATCATCTCCGGCCAGGATCTGGTCAGGGACGGCGAGACGGTCGAGCCCGATCTCGCGGATTCGGTCAACGCGGCGACCACGCCGGGGACTGAGGCCCCGGAGAGCCGCTGATGGATATCGTCGGCACCGCGATCCGGAACTCGCGGCTGACGCTGTCGCTGATGCTGTTCCTGACGCTGGCCGGCGCCTTGGCCTACCGGGCGATCCCGAAGGAGGCCGAGCCCGACGTCCAGATCCCGATCATCTACGTCAGCATGTCCTTCTCGGGCATCTCGCCGGAGGATTCCGAGCGGCTGCTGCTGCGGCCGATGGAGACGCGGCTGAAGACCATCGCCAACGTCAAGGAGATGACGGCGAAGGCCTATCAGGGCGGCGGCAACGTCGTGGTGGAGTTCCAGGCCGGGTCCGATCTCGACAAGGCGCTCGATGACGTCAGGAACAAGGTCGCCGACGCCAAGCCCGACCTGCCCGAGGGCGCCGACGAGCCGACGGTGAACGAGGTCAACCTCTCGCAGTTTCCGGTGCTGGTGGTGACGCTGTCCGGCGACGTGCCGGAGCGGGATCTGACCCAGGCGGCGCGCGAGTTGCGCGACCGGATCGAGGAAGTGCCGGGGGTGCTCGATGCGGCGCTGAAGGGGGTGCGCGACGATCTGGTCGAGGTGATCGTCGATCCGGTCAAGCTCTCGTCCTACGGGCTGCAGCTCGACCAGCTGATCGCCGGGGTGGGCGCCAACAACAGCCTGGTCGCGGCCGGATCGCTGGAAGGCGCCGAGGGCCGCTACGCCATCAAGATCCCGTCGCTGATCGAGACCGCCGACGATGTCGCGAACCTGCCGGTGGTCGCGGGCCCCGATGCGGTGGTGCGGGCGCGTGACATCGCCACGGTGCGGGCGACCTTCAAGGACCCCGAGACGATCACCCGGCTGAACGGCCAGCCGGCGATCGCGATCGAGGTTTCCAAGCGCACCGGGGCCAACCTGATCCAGACGGTGGACGGGGTGAAGGCCGCCGCGGAAGCCGCTGGTGCGGTGATGCCCGAGGGCGCGGTGCTCGGCTTCTCCCAGGACAAGTCGACCGATATCCGCCAGCTCCTCTCCGATCTGCAGAACAGCGTGCTGACCGCGGTGGTGCTGGTCTTCATCGTCATCCTGTTCGCGCTCTCCGGGCGGGCGGCGATCCTGATCGGCCTCGCGATCCCGGTGTCGTTCCTGATCGGCATCCTCCTGCTGTCGCTGGCGGGGCTGACCGTCAACATCGTGGTGCTCTTCAGCCTGATCCTCGCGGTCGGGATGCTGGTGGACGATGCGATCATCGTCACCGAGTTCGCCGAGCGGCGGATGGCCGAGGGCCTGCCGCGCGAGGAGGCCTTCGCGCTGGCGGCGCGGCGGATGGCGGGGCCGGTGATCGCCGCGACGCTGACGCGGGTCGCCGCCTTCTCGCCGCTGCTGTTCTGGCCGGGGATCGTCGGCGAGTTCATGAAGTACATGCCGATCACGCTGATCGCGACGCTGTCGGCGTCGATGCTCTATGCGCTGGTGTTCACCCCGACGCTCGGCGCGCATTTCGCCAAGCCGGCGCCGCACCAGGAGGCGCGCGACGGCCTCTATATGGCGCTGGTCGGGCGGGCGGTGCGGCATCCGCTGTTGGTGCTGCTCGCCGCGATCGCGCTCCTGGTCGCGGTGCCGCTGGCCTACGGCCGCTATGGTGCGGGGGTGGAGTTCTTCCCCAACGTCGAGCCGGACTACGGCCTGCTCTACGTCCACGCCCGCGGCAACCTCTCGATCGAGGAGAAGGACGCGCTGGTGCGGCAGGCCGAGGCGCGCATCCTCGGCTGGCCGGGCATCAAGTCGGTCTATACCCGGGTCGGCAGCGGCGCCGGGCAGGAAGGCGGCGATGTCGACGAGGATGTGGTCGGGGTCATCCAGTACGAATTCGTCGACTGGCGCGAGCGCGACAGTGCCGACGCCATCCTCGACCGGCTGCGCGAGGCGATGACCGGCATCCCCGGCGCCGATGTCGAGGTCTCGGTGCCGAACGCCGGGCCGCCGACCGGCAAGGCGATCCAGGTGCAGCTCTCGGCGGTCGATCCGGCCGGGCTCAACGACGTGGCGCGCAGCGTCGCCGACAAGCTGCGGGCGATGCCCGACGTGATCGACGTGTCGGACGGGCTGCCGGCGCCCGGGGTGGACTGGGAGCTCGAGGTCGACCGCGCGCTCGCGGCGCAGTACGGCGTCTCGACCGCGGCGGTCGGCAGCGTGGTGCAGCTGGTGACCAACGGGCTGAAGCTCGCCGACTTCCGACCCGCGGGGGCCGACGATACCGTCGATATCCGGCTGCGGCTGCCGGAGGACCGCCGCACCTTCGCGACGCTCGACGGGCTGCGCATCGAGACCGCGTCGGGGTCGATCCCGATCGCGAACTTCGTCTCGCGCAGCCCGACGCTGACCACCGGCATCCTGACCCGGATCGACGGCCAGCGCACGATCACCGTGCAGGCCGGCATCCGCGCCGGGGTGCAGGCCGACCCGGTGCGCCAGGAGGTGACCGCCGCGGTGAACGGGATGGATCTCGACGCGCAGGGCATCCGCTGGAAGCTCGCGGGCGAGGACGAGGAGCAGAAGGCGGCGGGGGCGTTCCTCGCCAACGCCTTCGGCGCGGCGGTGGTGCTGATCTTCGTGGTGCTGCTGGCGCAGTTCAACAATTTCCTGTCGGTGTTCCTGGTGCTGACCGCGGTGATCATGTCGACGATCGGAGTGTTCCTCGGGCTGCTGATCATGGGGCAGCCGTTCGGCATCGTGATGACCGGGATCGGCATCATCGCGCTCGCGGGCGTGGTGGTGAACAACAACATCGTGCTGATCGACACCTACGATCAGCTGCGCCACGAGGGGGCGACCAAGATCCCCGCGATCCTGCAGACCTGCCGCGAGCGGGCGCGGCCGGTGGTGCTGACCGCGGCGACGGCGATCCTCGGCGTGTTGCCGATCGCCTTCGGGCTGAACCTCGAGCTTCTGAACCGCGAGACCACGATCGGCGCGCCTTCGACGCAATGGTGGATTTCGCTCTCCAGCGCCATCGTCTTCGGGCTCGCCTTCTCCACGGTCCTGACGCTGGTGGTGACGCCGGCGATGCTGATGCTCTTCACCCGCGAGCGCCGCGCCGCGGGCGAGGGGCCGCGCCGGGGTTGGCTCGCGCGGCTCTTCCGTCGCAAGCCGCGGGTCGCGGCGGCCGAATAGGATAACGCCCTGGGGAGGGTCGCCATGGCCGGCAGCAGCATCGAGCAGATCGTCGACGACGATGACGCTCGAGGAGCAGGTCGCGCTGCTCTCCGGCGAGGACTTCTGGTCGCTGCCGGCCATCGCCGCGGCTCGGCATCGGCAAGCTGCGGGTCACCGACGGGCCGAACGGCGCCCGCGGCGGCGGCTCGCTGATCGGCGGCGTGAAGTCGGCGAGCTTCCCGGTCGGCATCGCGCTCGGCGCGACCTGGAACCCGGATCTGGTGCGCGAGATCGGCGGGGCGCTCGCCGAGGAGGCGAAGTCCAAGGGCGCGCACGTGCTGCTCGGGCCGACGATCAACATCCACCGCTCGGTGACCAACGGCCGCAACTTCGAGTGCTATTCCGAGGATCCGGTGCTGACCGCCGCGCTCGCCGTCGCCTATGTCGAGGGGCTGCAGGCCGGCGGCGTCGCCGCCACGCCCAAGCATTTCGCCGGCAACGAGAGCGAGATCCAGCGCACGACGATCAACTCGGAGATCGACGAGCGGACCCTGCGCGAGGTCTATCTGCTGCCCTTCGAGGCGGTGGTGAAGCGGGCGCGGCACCTGGGCGCTGATGTCCTCCTACAACAAGCTCAACGGCACCTATACCGCCGAGAACCGCTGGCTGCTGACCGAGGTGCTGCGCGGCGAGTGGGGCTTCGACGGCGTGGTGATGTCGGACTGGTTCGGCTCGCGCTCGACCGCGCCGACGATCAACGCCGGGCTCGACCTGGAGATGCCGGGGCCGCCGCGCGACCGGGGCGCGAAGCTGGTCGCGGCGGTCGAGGCCGGGGAGGTCGACGCCGCGGCCGTGCGCCGCGTCCGCCCTGAACGTGCTGCGGCTGATGCAGCGCACCGGCGCGCTCGCACGACGCGGCGCCGCGGCCGGAGCGCGCCGACGACCGGCCGGCGCACCGGGCGCTGATCCGCCGCGCCGGGGCGGAAGGCGGCGGTGCTCCTGAAGAACGACGGCATCCTGCCGCTCGACCCGGCGGCGACGGGACGGATCGCGGTGATCGGGCCGAACGCCAAGGTGGCGCAGATCATGGGCGGCGGCTCGGCGCAGCTCAACCCGCACTACCGCGTCAGCCCTGGGACGGGCTGGTCGCGGCGCTCGGCGGCGGACCGGCTGAGCTATGCCGAGGGCTGCACCAACCACCGCTTCGAGCCGCTGCTGACCGGCCGGTTCAAGGTCGCGTTCTTCGCCTCGGACGACCTCTCCGGCCCGGTGGTGCATCGAGAGCGCGATGGACGAGGCGCAGGCCTTCTGGTTCGGCGCGCGTCGGCGGCGGCAAGGTCGACCCGTCGCAGCTATTCCGCCCGCCTGACCGGCACGCTTCGTCGCCGAAGGCGAGCGGGCCGCACCGCATCGGCGTTTTCGCGGCGGGGCTGCGCGCGGGTCCGTCTCGACGGCAGGCTGGTGGCCGACGCCTGGACCGACTGGAAGCCGGGCCGGACCTTCTTCGAGGAGGGCTGCGACGAGGTGGTGGGCACGGCGGAGCTCGAGGCCGGCCGCGCCTACGAGGTGGTGATCGAGTTCGCCACCAAGGCCGTCGCGCAACCTGGGCTTTCGCCGCATTCCGGGTCGGCATCGGCCGGCCGCTCGGCGACGCGGAGATCGCCGCCGCCGCCGCGCGCCGCGGCCGAGCGCCGAGGTGGCGCTGGTCTTCGTCGGCCGCAACGGCGAGTGGGACACCGAGGGCAGCGATCTGCTCGACATCGCGCTTCCGGGGCGCCAGGACGAGCTCGTCGCCGCGGTCGCGGCGGCCAACCCGCAGAACGGTCGTGGTGCTGCAGACCGGCGGGCCGGTCGAGATGCCGTGGCTCGACGAGGTCGCCGGCGGTGCTCGCAGGCCTGGTATCCCGGCCAGGAGGCCGGCAACGCCATCGCCGACGTGCTCTTCGGCGACGCCGAGCCGGGCGGGCGCCTGCCGCAGACGCTTCCCGGTGCGCTGGGCCGACAATCCGACCGCGAGCCGCGATCCGGAGGTCTACCCGGGCCGCGACGGCAAGGTGCGCTACGCGGAGGGGCTCTTCGTCGGCTACCGCCACTACGACCGCGCCGGCATCGCGCCGCTGTTCCCGTTCGGGCACGGGCTTAGCTATGCGCGGCTTCGAACTCGTCGGCTTCGAGGCGGATGCGGGCGACTTCGCGGTGACCGGCCGGGTCAAGCTGCGGGCGAGCGTGCGCAACGTGGGCGCGCGGGAGGGATCAACGGTGCTGCAGGTCTATGTCCACCGGCCGGAAGCGGCCGGCGAGGTCCGGCCGGAGCGCGAGCTCAAGGCGTTCGCCAAGGTGCATCTGCCGCCCGGCGTCACCCGGGACGTGGCGCTCGAGCTTGGCGCGCGCGACTTCGCCGAGTACGACCTCGGCAGCGGGCAGTGGCGGGTGGCGGGCGGCAGCTACGGGATCGACGCCGGTTTCTCGGCGGCCGATATCCTGCGGCGGACGGCGGTCCGGCTGGAGGGGGCCGTGGTTGCGTCCGAACGGCCGGTGCCGGCGGGCTGACCCTGCGGGGTGGGAACAGGATGAAGGCCAAGCTCGGTATCGCCCCGATCGCCTGGTGGAACGACGACCTCGCGGCGCTCAGCCGGGGCGGGTGATGGCGGCGGCGGGGTATGCGGTCGAGGCGTGACGGGGGCGATTTTCGGCAGTCCTGTCAACGGTTTGGACGGGCCGGAAACCGGCTTGAAAGCGGCTGGAAACCGGCTTGCCGATTTGCGCCCGGGCGCGGCGGGCCGACCCGGCGCCGCCGGGCTCGGCGGCGGCTTGCCGGGCGGCGGAAGCGGCTTGCGTAAACGTTGCAAATCTCCCAAAGACCGTTCCGGGGCGAGTGGGGAGATCAGCCATGCGAAGCGTCGGAATCGGCATCATCGGCTGCGGCAACATCAGCAGCACCTATCTCGGCGCGTCGAAGTCGTTTCCGGTGCTCGACGTCAGGGCGGTGGCCGACCAGGACCCGGCCGCGGCGGCGGCGCGGGGTGCCGAATTCGGGGTGCCGGCGGTTTCGGTCGAGGCGCTGCTCGCCGATCCCGCGATCGAGATCGTGCTGAACCTGACGGTGCCGGGCGCGCACGTCGCGGTCAGCCGGCAGATCATCGAGGCCGGCAAGCACGCCTATTCCGAGAAGCCGCTCGGGGTCGGCTTCGCCGAGGCGTCGGCGATGGTGGCGGAGGCGGAGACGCGCGGGCTCAGGGTCGGCTGCGCGCCGGACACCTTCCTCGGCGGCGGGCATCAGACGGCGCGGGCCTTCGTCGATTCGGGCAGGCTCGGGGAGCCGGTCGGCGGCAGCGCCTTCTTCATGTGCCCCGGCCACGAGCGCTGGCATCCGAACCCGGATTTCTACTATCTCAAGGGCGGCGGGCCGATGCTCGACATGGGGCCCTATTACATCACCGACCTCGTCAACCTGCTCGGGCCGGTGGCGCGGGTCGCCGGCATGGCGCCGCTGCCGCGCGCCGAGCGGCCGATCCTGAGCCAGCCGCGCGCCGGGCAGACGATGAAGGTCGAGGTGCCGACGCATGTCACCGGCAGCCTCGAGTTCGTCGGCGGCGCGGTGGTGTCGCTGACGGTGAGCTTCGACGTGCCGGGGCACCGGCACCGGCCGATCGAGATCTACGGCACCGAGGGCAGCCTGGTCGTGCCGGACCCGAACTTGTTCGGCGGCACGGTGGAGTTCCTGGAGAAGGGCGGCGAGTGGGCGGAGGTGCCGGTCGCGCTGCCCTGGACCGAAGGCAACCTGCGCTCGCTCGGGCTCGCCGACATGGCGGCGGCGATCGGCGAGGCCCGGCCGCACCGCGCCTCCGGCGCGCTGGCGCTGCATGTGCTGGAGGTGATGGAGGGTTTCGCGCGGTCGGCGGAGACCCGGGCCTTCGTCGAGATCGCCACCCGTCCGGAGCGGCCGGCGCCGCTGGCGGACGACGCGCCGCTGGCGTGATGCGGGAAGCTGGGGAGATTCCTTCCGGGTTCGACGCGCGCGCCCTGTCGCAAGCCTGCGCCTGCCTGCCCCGGGCGGGCGCCCCTCGCCCTCCGCCGGCGGGCTCCGGGCGAGCGGACCGGGCGACGTCCAAGGGGGACAGTCGCCTTTCCGGTCCGGGGACACAGTCGCGGGCGGTTCGAGTTGGCGGTCGAGGCGGATCAGTCAGAAGCCGCAATGAAAGGGTAGGGACGCGATGAAGAAGGCGCTGATCGTCTGGGGCGGCTGGGAAGGGCATACCCCGGAGGCGGGGGCGGCGCGGGTCGCGGCGCTCCTGGAGGAGGAGGGGTTTGCGGTCGAGCGGCAGCCGGGCACCGCGGCGCTGGCCGATCCGGCGATCCGCGATCTCAGCCTGATCGTGCCGATCATGACCATGTGGAAGATCGAGAAGCCGGAGCTTGCGAACCTGCTCGAAGCGGTGAAGGGCGGGGTCGGGCTCGGCGGCTATCACGGCGGCATGGCCGACGCCTTCCGCCAGGAGACCGAGTATCAGTTCATGGTCGGCGGCCAGTGGGTGGCGCATCCCGGCAACATCATCGACTACACCGTCGAGGTGACCCGGCCGGACGATCCGGTGATGGCGGGGATCCCCGCGAGCTTTCCCTACCGGTCGGAGCAGTATTATCTGCACGTCGATCCGCGGGTCGAGGTGCTGGCGACCACGCGGTTCACCGGCGAGCATGCCGACTGGATCGACGGCGCGGTGGTGCCGCAGGTCTGGAAGACCCGCTACGGCAAGGGGCGGGTGTTCTTCAGCGCGCTCGGGCATGTGGCCTCGGAGTTCGACGTGCCGGAGATGGCGACGATCCTGCGCCGGGGGCTGGTCTGGGCCGCGGCGTGAGCCGGGGCTGGCGTCGATCCCAGGCCCTCCCGCAGTCCCAGCCCGGCGCTCACCAGCCCCACCTGCAAGCTCCGAGCCCCGACCGTTCCGCCCGCCGCCTCGCCCGGCCAAGGGCCGGCAAGCACAGTGCGCACGCGAGCGTCTCGCCCTCGTCGATCGCGCACTTCCAGCCCGGCGCTCACCAGCCCCATGCAAGCCCCGACCGTTCCGCACGCGACCCTGCCCGCGCCGAGGCCCGGGCGGACGGTGCGGCACGCGCCCTCGCGTCTCTATCGGAGTTGCTTCGGTGCCTGCCCCTGTTACCGTTCGCGGGGGACATGGGAGGAGGCTCGAAATGCGCAACGCAACCTTCATCGCGATCGCGGCGCTGGCGATCGCAGGGCCGCTCGCTCCGGCGACAGCCGACGAGCCGGGGCTCTGGTCGGTCTATGACAGCGCGCTGAAGGGCGCGAAATACATCGACCTGACGCATGCGATCACCCCGAAGATGCCGCTCTGGCTCGGCTTCGGGCCGCTGGAGTTCGCGCCGAGCAAGGCGGGCAACGACGTCGAGGGCTTCGCCACCAAGGGCGAGGTCTTCACCTGGGAGAAGAGCGGCTTCGAGGCCACGGCCTTCGTCTTGACCACCGACCAGCTCGGCACCCAGCTCGACCCGCCGGCGCACTGGGCGCCGGAGTATCCGGCGATCGACGAGCTGCCGCCGACCTACGCCATCCGGCCGCTGGTGGTGATCTCGATCGAGGAGCAGGTCGCCAAGGACCCGGGCTACGCGCTGCAGGTCGCCGACATCGAGGCGTGGGAGAAGGCGCACGGCACGATCCCGGAGGGCTCGGTGGTGTTCGTGCGCTCGGGCTGGTCGAAGGACTGGCCGGATCCGGCGCTCTCGACCCGGTTCCCGTTTCCCGGGCGTCGGCCTCGACGCGCTGAAGTTCCTGCACGAGGAGCGGCACATCCTGTTCCACGGCCACGAGCCGCTCGACACCGACGCGACGCCGACGCTCGAAGGCGAATACTGGCTCATGCACAACGGCTATACCCAGGCCGAGGGGGTGGCGAACCTCGACCAGGTGGCGGAGACCGGGTGCCTGGTCGCCATCGGCTACGCCAAGATCGGCGGCGGGCTCGGCGGCTTGGCGCGCTACGTCGCGATCTGCCCGCCGGACTGGCCGCACGGGGTCAGCATCTCGGCGGCGGACGCGCCGCTGCCGAAGCTGGACAAGCCGCTGCACTGGGACGACGCGGCCGGGATGCGGGTCCGCTGAGGCGGGGCTACTTCGGCGGCTTCCAGGCGGGGCGCGGGCTCGTAGTTGAGGATCGGCGCCAGCCAGCGCTCGACCTCGGCGACCGGCCATGCCCTTGCGGCGGGCGTAGTCCTCGACCTGGTCGCGCTCGACCTGGGCGACGCCGAAATAGTAGCTGTCGGGGTGGGCGAGGTAGAGGCCGGAGACCGAGGAGCCCGGCCACATGGCGAAGCTCTCGGTCAGGGTGACGCCGGTGGCGCGCTCGGCGTCGAGCAGGCGGAAGAGCGTCGCCTTCTCGGTGTGGTCGGGCTGGGCGGGGTAGCCGGGCGCCGGGCGGATGCCGCGGTAGGGCTCGCCGATCAGCTCCTCGGGCGCGAAGGCCTCGTCGGGGGCGTAGCCCCAGAACTCGCGGCGGACGCGCTCGTGCAGCCGCTCGGCGAAGGCCTCGGCGAAGCGGTCGGCGAGCGCCTTGACCAGGATCGCGGAATAGTCGTCGTTGGCGCGCTCGAAGCGCTCGGCGATCGGCGCTGTCCTCGATGCCGGCGGTGACGACGAAGCCGCCGACGTAGTCGGGGGTGCCCTCGGGCGCGACGAAGTCGGCGAGCGCGACGTTCTCCTGGCCGAGGCGCTTGGCGCGCTGCTGGCGCAGGGTGAAGAGGGTGGCGAGCTCCTGGCTGCGGCTCTCGTCGGTGAAGAGGCGGATGTCGTCGCCGACGGCGTTGGCCGGCCAGAAGCCGATGGCGGCGCGCGGGGTGAACCAGCGCTCGGCGATGATCTGCGCCAGCATGGCTTGCGCGTCGGCGAAGAGCGGCGCGGGCGGCGGCGCCCTGCGCCTCGTCCTCGAGGATCTTCGGGTAGCGGCCCTTGAGCTCCCAGGTCTGGAAGAACGGCGTCCAGTCGATGTAGCGGGCGAGATCGGCGAGATCCCAGTCGTCGAAGGCGCGGGTGCCGAGGAAGCTCGGCTGCGGCGGGGTGTAGGCGGACCAGTCGATCTTGTGGCCGTTGGCGCGGGCGGCGGCGAGCGGCAGGCGCTGCTTGTCGGCCTCGGCGCGGGCGTGGGCGTCGGCGAGCTTGCGGTATTCCTCGCGGACGCCGGCGACGTAGGGCGCCTTGGCCTCGGGCGAGAGCAGCTGGCCGACGACGCCGACGGCGCGGCTGGCGTCGGCGACGTAGATCGGTCTGGGCCGCGCTCGTAGCGCGGGTGGATCTTGACCGCGGTGTGGATGCGGCTGGTGGTGGCGCCGCCGATCAGCAGCGGGATCTCGAAGCCGTCGCGCTCCATCTCGGCGGCGACATGCGCCATCTCGTCGAGCGAGGGGGTGATCAGGCCGGAGAGGCCGATGATGTCGACGCTCTCGGCCTTCGCGGTCTCGAGGATCTTGGTCGCCGGCACCATGACGCCGAGGTCGATGATCTCGTAGTTGTTGCAGGCGAGGACGACGCCGACGATGTTCTTGCCGATGTCGTGGACGTCGCCCTTGACGGTGGCCATCAGGATCTTGCCGGCGCTCTGCCGGCCGCCGCCGCCGCCGTTGGCGAGCTTCTCGGCCTCCATGTAGGGCAGGAGCACGGCGACCGCCTGCTTCATCACGCGGGCGGATTTCACCACCTGCGGCAGGAACATCTTGCCCGAGCCGAAGAGGTCGCCGACGACGTTCATGCCGGCCATCAGCGGGCCTTCGATGACGTGCAGCGGCCGCTCGGCGGCGAGCCGCGCCTCCTCGGTGTCGGCGCTCGATGAACTCGGTGATGCCGTTGACCAGCGCGTGCTCGAGCCGCTTCTCGACCGGCCAGTCGCGCCAGGCGAGGTCGCGCTCGCGGGCCTCGCGGCCGCCCGTCCCCTTGAAGCGCTCGGCGAGGTCGAGCAGGCGCTCGGTGGCGTCGGGGCGGCGGTTGAGCACCACGTCCTCGCAGGCCTCGCGCAGCTCGGGCTCGATCGAGTCGTAGACCGCGAGCTGGCCGGCGTTGACGATGCCCATGTCCATGCCGGCGTGGATGGCGTGGTAGAGGAAGACCGCGTGCATCGCCTCGCGCACCGGCTCGTTGCCGCGGAACGAGAAGGAGAGGTTGGAGACGCCGCCGGAGACATGCACGTGCGGCAGGGTCTCGATGATGCGGCGGGTCGCCTCGATGAAGTCGACGCCGTAGTTGTCATGCTCCTCGATGCCGGTGGCGACCGCGAAGATGTTGGGGTCGAAGACGATGTCCTCGGGCGGGAAGCCGACCTCCTCGGTCAGGAGGCGATAGGCGCGGGTGCAGATCTCGACCTTGCGCGCCAGCGGTGTCGGCCTGGCCCTGCTCGTCGAAGGCCATCACCACCACGGCGGCGCCGTACGCGCGGCAGAGCCGGGCGTGGTGCAGGAAGGCTTCCTCGCCCTCCTTCATCGAGATCGAGTTGACGATCGGCTTGCCCTGGACGCATTTCAGGCCCGGCCTCGATCACCTCCCATTTCGAGGAGTCGATCATCACCGGCACCTTGGCGATGTCGGGCTCGGCGGCGACGAGGTTGAGGAAGGTGGTCATCGCCGCGGACGCTGTCGAGCAGGCCCTCGTCCATGTTGACGTCGATGATCTGCGCGCCGTTCTCGACCTGGTCGCGCGCGACCGCGAGCGCGGCCGGATAGTCGCCGGCGGTGACCAGCTTGCGGAAGCGCGCCGAGCCGGTGACGTTGGTGCGCTCGCCGACGTTGACGAAGGGGATCTCCTTGGTGAGCGTGAAGGGCTCGAGGCCGGAGAGCCGCATCAGCGGCGGCTTCTCCGGGACGCGGCGCGGCGGGTATTTCGCCACCGCCGCGGCGATGGCGCGGATATGCTCGGGGGTCGAGCCGCAGCAGCCGCCGACGATGTTGACGAGGCCTTCGCGGGCGAATTCCTCGATCTGCGCCGCCATGAACTCCGGGCTCTCGTCGTAGCCGCCGAAGGCGTTGGGCAGGCCGGCGTTGGGATAGGCGCAGGTGAAGGTGTCGGCGACCTCGGAGAGCTCGGCGAGATGCGCGCGCATCGCCGCGGCGCCGAGCGCGCAGTTGAGGCCGATGGTGAAGGGCCGGGCGTGGCGGACCGAGTGCCAGAAGGCGGTGGGCGTCTGGCCGGAGAGGGTGCGGCCCGAGAGGTCGGTGATGGTGCCGGAGATCATGACCGGCAGCTCGCGGCGCTTCTCGGCGAAGATCTCGCTCGCAGGCGAAGATCGCGGCCTTGGCGTTCAGCGTGTCGAAGATGGTCTCGATCAGGATCAGGTCGGCGCCGCCGTCGATCAGCCCGCGGATCTGCTCGCCATAGGCGAGCCGCAGGTCGTCGAAGCTGACCGCGCGGAAGCCCGGGTCGTTGACGTCCGGCGAGATCGAGGCGGTGCGGTTGGTCGGCCCCAGCGCGCCGGCGACGAAGCGGCGCTTGCCGTCCTCGGCCTCGGCGCGGCGGGCGGCGTTGCGCACGAGGCGCGCGCCGTCGCGGTTGAGCTCGTAGACCATGCCTGCATGCCGTAGTCGGCCTGGGCGATCGCGGTCGAGGAGAAGGTGTTGGTCTCGATGATGTCGGCGCCGGCGATGGCGTAGCGGTAGTGGATCTCCTCGACCGCCTGCCGGCTGGGTCAGGATCAGGAGGTCGTTGTTGCCCTGCTGGTGGCAGTCGCAGCCGCAGGAACCGGTCGCCGCGGAAGTGCGTCCTCGTCGAGGCCGAGGCCCTGGATCTGGGTGCCCATCGCGCCGTCGAGGATCAGGATGCGCTCGCGCGCCGCGGCGACCAGCGCGCCGAGCGGGCTCGTCTCGTCGGATCGGGTTTCAGGCGCCATGGCGGTCACGCGTCCCCTTGGTCGCGACGGCCGGCCAAGAGGGCCGGCGCCGGATCGGCGACCCTCTATATGCTGCAACGCCGCGGGAAGCCAAGCCGCCGGCTTTCCGCCGATTGCGAAGCCGGGAGCGCTGCCCTATAAGCCGCCGAAGGCGCCCGTAGCTCAGCTGGATAGAGCGCTGCCCTCCGAAGGCAGAGGCCAGGGGTTCGAATCCCTTCGGGCGCGCCACTAAACCCTTGAAATTACGGTGAGAACTTAGACGCAAACGCTAGGCACCATTATTGGCGCAAAGCCCGTGTCAGCGCCGTGTCAGCAGATCGAGGGATCAGTCGCCGCCGCTCGGCCGCCTCGCTATCGGCATCGATCAGCCTCAACCGCCGGTGGACCACCGGCTTGCTCCGGCCCACTGCTCACCCAATCGAGCAACTGGGCGCCGCTGCCTGAACTCCTCGACAAACCAAATCCGCTTAATCAGGCGATCCCAGCCCTAGCTCCCCCAACGTCCGCTCGAGCGACCGAGAGGCGACTGGCTTTGGCAGGAACCTAAGTCCCGACGGCAGTTCAGATGGGGCCGGCCGATGGTGACCGGAAATCATGATGAGCGCGCAGGGCGGCCAGCGTTCTCGAACGATCCCCGCCAAGGCTAGCCCGTCCATCGACCCAGGCATGCTCAGGTCGGTGATGACCGCGACGATCTCGGCGTGAGTTTCGAGAAGCCCGATCGCAACATCGGCGCTTGAGGCCTCGAGAACCCGATAGCCCATGTCGGAGAGGTGGTCCGCCAACTCGATGCGTATGAGAGGTTCATCCTCGACGACAAGAAGGGTGAGGGACTGCGGACCGTGTCTGCTCACGAGCTAGTGCTCCTCTTGCACGCTCCCGAGGTCCGCTCGGATCTCGCAACGCACTCCATCGGTGGCGTAGATCAATGCGACAGAGCCCTCTCTCGATCCTGCCAAGCCGGCATTAATTAGGCGGTCCCCGGCTCCACGACTTTCGGGCGGTGCTACGGGAGGCCCACCTGCCTCGCTCCAGCGGAAGACGAACTGAGCCGTGTCCCCAAAGCCAACCGTATCCCAGCTCACCAGCACCCGCCCCTCCGGCGACGAAAGCGCCCCGTACTTTACCGCGTTCGTGGCCAGCTCGTGCAGGATCAAAGCCATGGAAAGAGCCGGCCTGGAGGCCAAGGCAAGGTCGGGGCCTTCGAAGACATAGTGCCCGGCAAGATCGTCATCGTAAGGAAGCAGAGACCTCTGCACGATCTCGCGAACCAGGGAGAGCTCAGTTTCGCCGGCAATGAGCGCCTCGTGGGCGCGCGCAAGCACCTGGATGCGGGCGGCAATGGTTTTCGAGAGGGAATCGGGGGCTCGGGATGATCGAAGAGTTTGCCCGACGATCGCCTGCACCATCGCAAGCTGGTTCTTCATCCGATGACCGAGCTCACGGTTGAGCGTTGCCTGGAATTGTTCGGCCGCGATGCGGTCTGTTACGTCGTAGCCCTCGCAGAACACTCCAGTCACGCTGCCGTCCTCGCCCACCAGAGGGGCGTAGATGAAGTCCAGGTAGCGTTTCTCCTCCCGGCCGGTCGGGGGATATTGGTAGCGAACCTCGGCTCCTTGGGCTCGGTAGACCTCGCCCGTCAGGTAAACCCCATCGAGCCGCTCGAAAAAGCCCTGTTCAGCGATCTCGGGGAACGCTTGCCGGATCGGTTTACCGATCCAGTCTTCGCTGCCGAAGGCGCGAAGATGGGCCTGGTTGACGAAATCAACCACGTGCTCGGGTCCAGTCATGACACTGACGAAGCTTGGCGCCTGCTCGAAGAGGCGGCGTTGACGCTCTGCTTCGGCCGCTTGATGACGCTCGGCAAGCACAGAGCTGGTCGTTTCGGTACAGACGACGAGCACACCGCCGATGGCGTTCGCAGCTGTGTCGTCGTCGATCGGACCGTAGCTGTAGGTCCAGTACACTTCTTCCAGCTGGCCGTTGCGCGTGATTGGCACGAGTTGGTTCTCGTGCCAGGTCGCGCCTTGCCCGGCCATCACCTGATCGATTTGTGGCCCGATGATCTCCCAAATCTCGGCCCACACCTGACGTGCCGGCTGGCCCAGCGATGCAGGGTGCCGCTCAGGTCCAATCGATTGCCGATAGGCATCGTTGTAGAAACACAGGAGTTCTGGCCCCCAGAAGATGTACATCGGGTGGCCCGTGTTCAGGATCAGCCGGAGTACCGTTCGAAGCGCCTGAGGCCAGCCTTCGGGTCGACCGAGCGACGTGGCTTCCCAATCGTGTCTGCGGATGAGCTTCCCCATCTCACCGCCGCCAGATAAGAAAGACGTCAGTGCGGCGGGATGGCGCGTTAATCGACATGGGCACCCTTCTGGCGAGACGCACCGGTCATGATTCAACACTCCAATAAATGCCGGAGCCAACTGCCAGTTGCAGTTGGAGATCAACGTTTAGCGGACCGCCATTTCAAGAGCGCGGCCCTCGCGCGGCTGCCGCAACTCCAGCCCGGCCAGGCGGTCTACGAGCCGAGCCGTTCATGAGCTCGGGCACGACGCTGAAGGCCGCCGAGGCTACGGGCCGAGTCCGCCCCGGCATTGATGTCGTTGCGATGCCGTGGCGCGTTGGCAGCGGTTCAAAGGGAAGGCCGCAGTGCTCGACGGGACGATCAGACGTTCGAGAACTGAAGGCAAAGCGCGAACAAGCATGACGCCCCTGCATGGCCCCGCGCGAGGCGACTGCAAGCCTCGCGGTCGGCTCCGAGCGGCGGTTGGGATGCGGGCCCTTAAGGCATCACTATGCGGAGAGTGGCCCGACCCGGTGCGGTGGCGGTTGGATCGCATCTCTGCTAGGTCGTGCCTCATTGGGGGAAGAGCCTGTGACATCCACTTCCACTGAAACCGAAGAAGTCGAGAGCCTGATCGAAAGCCCGGATCTCGCTGGGGCATTGGAAAGCGAACGGTTCAAGACGTTTCTCGACCACGTGCCAATCGCGATTGCTGTTTCAGAGCTTCGGGATCCGGAGGTCATTGTCTACGCCAATCCCGAGTTCGAGCGGGTCTCGGGACTAGGGGTGTCCGCGCTTGAGCGGCAATATTGGGACATCCTTGAGGGAGAGGCGGTCGATGAGCCGAATGGCCTTTCCCTAGTTTCCGCGATCCTTGAGCGCAGTGACCGTGTCGGAAGATTCAAGATGCAGGGGTCCGATGACCCTGTGATCGTCGATTTGCATTCGAATGTGATCGAAGACGATGCTGGAACCCCGACCTACAGGCTTGTGGCGCTCGTCAACGCCGCGCCGAGTGAACTGGATCCGCAATCTCTCGAAGCCCGCGTTCGAGAAAAGGACACGCAGCTGCGCGAATTGCAGCATCGGGTAAAAAACAATCTGCAGATGATTACCGCGCTCATCCGTATGGAGACGCGGAACGCCGCGGCCGCCGATCAAACCGGCTATGAGCGACTGGCGGGCCGGGTGGCTTCTCTGGCGTTGCTGTACGACGCGCTCGCCTTGTCCGAGCATGAGGAAGAGATCGATCTAGGGGTGTATCTCAGCCAGATCGCAACTGCGGTGATGGCCTCGCATGCGGTGGAGGGCATTCGGCTCGATCTTCGTGTCGACACCTACCCGGTATCGATAAACGTGGCGATGCCGACTGGCCTGGTGGTCAATGAGCTTCTGACAAATGCGCTCAAGCACGCATTTCGCGGCCGAGACGGCGGGACAATTACGCTCCACAGCGTGGTCGACGGAAATGGGTGCAGGGTCATGGTCGCTGACGACGGCGTGGGGCTCCCCGCCGGCGAGACGTGGCCAAAGCGCGGGCGATTGGGTGCGCTGATCGCCGAGTCTTTGAAGCAGAACGCCAATGCACATCTCGATGTGACTTCCGAGCCCGATACCGGCACCACCGTTACCATTACGTTCAGCCGCTCGGCGGCGGTGGCGCAGTAGTGGCGGGTCCGCAATCGACATGAAGTTCGTTGCGGACGCCAACGGCAGTCGGCGCCCGCGCTTCAACGATCAGGCCTCGATCCGGTAGACCCGCGTTCCCTCGACCTTCTCGGAGGTGACGGTGAGCCCGAGCTTCTTCTTCAGCGCGCCGGCGAAGGCGCCGCGCACCGTGTGCGGCTGCCAGCCGGTGGCCGCGACGATCTGGGCGATGGTGGCGCCCTGCGTCCGGAGAGCGAGCGCCGTAGGTGTCGGTGCCGCGTCGCTCGTGCCCTTGCTCCTACGCGGGCGCGCGGGCCTGCCAGGCGGACCATGGCGACGTCTCGCCGATCCCGCCAAAAATGGCACAGAACCTGCCGACGTCGGACCGAAATAGAAAGTTGCTTGACCCTGCAACGGTGACCGCGACTGCCTGCCGTTCGGGTCGACAAACCCCATGCGCCGGCATTGCGCCTCGAGCCAGACGTTCAAATCTTCCCAGGAGACGAAGCGCGGCAGCGGCACCATGAAGCTGCGCCGCGCCCATCCGACCAGACCCTCGACGGCGCCCTTGTCGTTGCCCTTGCCGGGGCGGCCGTAGCGGTCGCGGATCAGGTAGTGCGACAGGAACCCGCTGAAGAGCATGGCCCGCTTGCGGGTTCCGTCGGGCAGGATGCGCGCCACCAGGCAGCGGTCGTTGTCGTAGAGCACCGACTGCGGCACCCGTCCGAAGAACGCGAACGCATGGACGTGGCCGTCCACCCAGGCCTCGGCGGTGGCCGCCGGATAGGCGCGGACGAAGCTGGCGTCGCTGTGCGGCAGGTCGAAGGCGAAGAAGTGCGCCGTCCGCTCGACGCCGCCGATCACCACGGTCGCCTCGCCGAAGTCTGCCTGCGCATGGCCGGGCGGATGGTGCAGCGGCACGAACATCTCCCGCCCGCGGCGGCGATGCTCGCGGATGTAGTCCTTCACGATGGTGTAGCCGCCGGTGAAACGCATGCTCGTCGCGCAGCCGCTCGAACACCCGCTTCGCGGTGTGGCGCTGCTTGGCGCGCTGGCCGAGATCCTCCCGCAGCCACTGGTCGATGATCTCGGTGAACCCGTCCAGCTTCGGCCGCCTGACGGGTGCGGACCGCCGATACCCCGGCGGCACCGAGAAGCTCAGCATCTTCTTCACGCTCTCGCGCGAGATCCCGAAATGACGCGCCGCCGCGCGCTCGCTCATCCCGTCCCGACAGGCCAGACGAACCTTCCGATAAAGCTCCACGGTGAAAATGCCCCCGCCCTCCCTGTCGCCAGAAAGGGCCAAAGTGGCCGACTTTTACGCCGCCCGCAGCGAGGCTATCCCGCCGCTACCGTGGCAGACTTTTGCACCGCCGTTTCCACGTGAACGAATATCTGCGCGAGGTCGGCGGTAGCGACGTCACGGCAAAGGATTTCCGCACCTGGACCGGCACCGTCCTTGCGGCGCTGGCACTCGCCGAGTTCTCGAAGTTCGACAGCGAGGCTGCGGCCAAAAAGAACGTCCGGGCTGCGATCGAGCAAGTCTCGGCGCGCCTCGGCAACACCCCCGCGGTGTGCCGACGCTGTTACGTCCACCCCGAGATAATCGACAGCTACATGACCCACGCGCTGATCCTGGAGGTCGAGCGGGAAGTTGAGCGCGAACTGCGCGAGGACATCGCCGGTTTGCGGCCGGAAGAGGCGTTGGTCCTCGCATTCCTGCAGCGCCGCTTGCAGGAGAAGCTGGCCGCCTGACGCTCAATACTTGTTGGCCCCAGGCCGATGGAGGCAAAATCCATGCGTCCCCTTTGCGATCGCCATTAAGCGGGCAACTCTTGACGATCTCGCTGCGCGTCTTGCAGAGAAGCGATGGCCCGATCAGAGCGTCGACCGCTGAAGGCGCTGTTCCACCCCTATCGTGCCCGCCTCTAGCCGCGC